>CAMDGF010000014.1 GCA_945897555.1 Klebsiella pneumoniae
CGAAAGTGTTGGGGCGGCCCACTGCCTCCGGGCGTACGGGGCGGCCCACTGCCTCCGGTGGTGACTTTCCTCGCTCCTCTCGCTGCGCTCGGAAGTCGCTTCGGAAAGACCACCGGACGGGGGCCGCCCGTTGACGGTTTGCGGTGCTCCGCTGAGCGCCGCTGGCGGGGCGCATCGGGAAAGCTCTTCGCTGCGACCTCCGAGCGCCAGCGAGCGGGAGCGAGAAGAGTCGACCCGAGAAGGGCCCGCTCACCACCGGACGGAAAGCCCCGCCCACCACCCCGATGGAAGACCCGCCCACCACCAGTTCGATCGAACGCGGCGCCGGAGTGTCAGTGGAAATCTCGTGTTGCCACCACCAGCCCGCCAAGGCGCTCGCTCAGGTCGGTGAGGCGACCGGCGAGCACGTGCAGCAGCGGCCCGGCGCGCTCGACGGTGCCGGTCACGCCGAGCAACCGGGCGTGCAGCAACGGTGCGCGCTGCTGCTCGGCGGTGCTGGCGCGGACGATGACGTTGGCGGTGCCGGTCTCGTCCTCGAGGGTGACAAAGACGACACCACTGGCCGTGCCGGGCCGCTGCCGGCAGGTGACCAGGCCGGCCACGCGACAGACCGCTCCCGAGCGTGCGTGCAACAGGTCAGCGGCGGTGCCCCAGCGGCCACGCTGCAAGCCGGGCCGCAGCAACGCCAGCGGGTGGCGGCCCAGGTTGACGCCCGTGTGGTGATAGCTGGCGACGATCTCGCTGCCTTCGGTGGGTGGTGGCAGCAGCGGCACCTGGCGGTCGCCGGGCGGCGCGAACAGGGCCGTAGGCGCCTCCACGCCAGCCACCAGCCAGCGCGCGTGGTGGCGGTCGCGGCTGAGGCCGGCCAGCGCCCCGGCGGCGGCCAAGGCGCCAAGGTCGCGGCGGTCGAGCGCGGCGCGTTGCGCCAGATCATCGACACTGGCGAAGGCCGCCGCTGCGCGTGCGGCCACCAGGCGATCGGCAGCCTCCACGGTCAGCCCGTGTACGCGGTTGAGCCCGAGCCGCAGCGCTGGCTGTGCAGCATCCGGCGGCTCGAGGCTGCAGCGCGTATCGCTTACCTGCACATCGACCGGCAGCACGGTGACACCCTGCCGCTGCGCGGCATCGACGATCTGCGCTGGGCTGTAGAAGCCGAGCGGTTGGCTGTCGAGCAGCGCCGCAGCAAACACTGCGGGATGGTGGCACTTGAGCCAAGCCGAGGCATAGACCAGCAGCGCGAAGCTCGCCGCGTGGCTCTCGGGGAAGCCATAGCTGCCAAACCCCTTGATCTGCTCGAACAGGCGGTCGGCAAAGCCCGGGTCGTAACCGCGCTGGGCCATGCCCGCCTTCAGGCGCTGTTCGAAGTGGCCCAGCCCACCGCGCGCCTTCCACGCCGCCATCGCCCGGCGCAGCTGATCGGCCTCGCCGGCGGTGAATCCGGCTGCCACCATGGCCAGCTGCATCACCTGCTCCTGAAAGATCGGCACGCCAAGGGTGCGTTCGAGCACGTGCTGCACGTCTGGCGACGGGTAGCTCACCCGCTCCAGCCCCTGCTTGCGGCGCAGGTAAGGGTGCACCATGCCACCCTGGATCGGCCCCGGGCGGACGATCGCCACCTCGATGACGAGATCGTAGAAGGTCGCCGGCTTGAGGCGCGGCAGCATGTTCATCTGCGCTCGCGATTCGACCTGGAACACGCCGAGACTCTCGCCCCGCTGCAACATGGCATAGGTGGCCGGGTCCTCCGGCGGGATGCTGTGCAGCGCCGGCTCGCGGCCGCGCCAGTCCGGGTGGGCGCGGAGCAGGTCGAGGCCGCGCCGCAGCGCCGAGAGCATGCCCAACGCCAGCACGTCGACCTTGAGCAGACCGAGCGCCTCGAGGTCGTCCTTGTCCCACTGGATCACCGAGCGCCCGGGCATGCGCGCGTTCTCCACCGGCACCAGCTCGTGCAGCGGCCCGCGCGAGATGACGAAGCCACCGACGTGCTGCGAAAGGTGCCGCGGCAGGCCGATGAGTCGCCCAGCGATGCGCAACCACAGGCCGACCCGTTGGTCAGCGGCGTCCAGCCCGGCCTCGGCGACCGCCTCTGCCGGCACCAGGTCGTGGTCCCAGCGCGCCAGTCCGGCGCAAACGCGGTCCACTGCAGCGGCGTCGATGCCGAGCGCGCGCCCAGCGTCGCGCAGGGCGCTGCGGCGGCGGTAGCGGATCACGGTAGCGGCCAATGCCGCCCTGTCCCGGCCGTACTTGTCGTAGATATAAGCGATGACCTCGTCACGCCGCTGATGCTCAAAATCGACGTCGATGTCGGGCGGCTCGTCGCGCTCCTTCGAGATGAAGCGCTCGAACAGCAGATTGCCGCGTGTCGGGTCGACGGCGGTGATGCCGAGGCAATAGCAGACCGCCGAATTGGCCGCCGAGCCGCGACCCTGGCAGAGGATGCCGCGGCCGCGCGCGAAGCGGACGATGTCCTCGACGGTGAGAAAGAAGTGGGCGTAGCCGAGCTCACTGATGAGGCGCAGTTCGGCCTCGACCTGATGGCGGATGGTGTGGATGGCCTTGCAAGCAGATGGGATGCCCAAAGAGGGCTCACCGGGCGTGGGGCTTTTATCCGCATGCGCATTTGTCTCCGTGACCTTTGCCGACAAGACGCCGGTCAAGACGGGGCCGGACACGACCAAAGGCACGCCGAAACGCTCAGCAAAACCCGCCTCGGTCAGCGCGCGCAGATGCCCATCCGCAGTCAACCCCGCGGGCACCAGCTCCTCCGGGTATTCGTAGCGCAGGCTGCCGGGGTCGAAGCTGCACAGCCCGGCGATGCGCACGCTCTCCGCCAGCCATGCCACCGGGAACAGGCCGGCCAAGCGCTCACGGCGGCGCAGGTGGCGCTCAGCATTGGGTTCGAGCGCAAAGCCGGCCTCGTCGACACGACAACCGATGCGGATGGCGGTGAGGGTGTCGTGCAGCGGCTTGTCGCGGCGCTCGAGCATGGCGACATCACCGATGGCTACGCGCGGCATGCCGAGCCGCTCACCCAGCGCGTCCCACTGCGGCAGCCAATCCACCTCGTCGGCCCATAGCAGGCGCCGAACTCCGAGCCAGACGCGCCCCGGCATCTGCCGCGCCAGCGGCGCAGCGGCCTCGCCCAGCACCGGCGTGTCGGCAAAGACGACCGTCAGGCAACCCGGTGCACCGTCCTCGAGATCGGCCCACGCGATGCTGTGGCTGTCCTTGTCGCCGGCCATGCGTACGCGACTGATGAGCCGGCACAACGAAGCGTAGCCGACGCGGTCTTGCGCCAGCAGCACCAGGTGCAACTCGTCTGCCAACACGAAGCGCGCACCGGTGACGAGCGGTAGACCCACCGCACGTGCCGCCTGCCAGGCGCGCACCACACCGCCGACCGAGCAGAGGTCGGTGAGCGCCAATGCGCTGTAGCCGAACTCGCGGGCACGTTGCACGAGTTCGGCCGGCTGCGCGCTACCGCGCAGGAAACTGAAGGCCGAGGCAGAGACCAGCTCGGCATAGGCGGGTGCTGTCATTTAATACAGTATAGGCCCTGCTACCATGTCGTTCATGACCCATGTGCCCGTGTTCGGCTTCGCCGGCTTCTCGGGCAGCGGCAAGACCACGCTCATCGAGCGAGTCATCCCGCTGCTGGTAGCGCGCGGCCTGCGCGTGTCGCTGGTCAAGCACGCCCATCACGACTTCGACATCGACAAGCCGGGCAAGGACAGCCACCGTCACCGGCAGGCGGGCGCAACCGAGGTGCTGGTGAGCGGCGGCAAGCGCTGGGCACTGATGCATGAGCTGCGCGACGAGGCGGAGCCGGGCCTCGCCGAGCTGCTGACCCACCTTTGTGCCTGCGATCTGGTCCTCGTTGAGGGCTTCAAGCACGACGCCATCCCCAAGCTTGAGGTTCATCGACCGTCGCTCGGGCACCCGCTGCTGGCAGCGCAGGACCCGCAAATCGTCGGTATCGCCTGCGATGCGCCGGTGGATTCAACGCTGCCCCAGGTCGAGCTCAACGCGCCGCAGGCGGTGGCCGACTTCGTCGTCGCCGCCGCCCACGGCTCGCCCACGCTCACCGCCTGAAGCGCATGCCCACCCTGCTCTATTTCGCCCGCCTGCGCGAGACCTTCGGTGTCGAACGTGAGGATGCGCCCCTGCCCTCGCCGGCGACGGTGGCCGGTCTGCTCGATGCACTCCGCGCACGCGGCGGCCCGTGGGCACTGGAATTGGCGCCCGGGCGCGCCTACCGTGTGGCGGTGAACCAGCGCATCGCCAACGCCGATACGCTGATCGCCGCCGCCGACGAAGTGGCCCTCTTTCCGCCGGTCACTGGCGGCTGAAGATGAACGACGGATCTGTCACCCCCCACCCAGCCGACCGCATCCACGTGCAGGTGGAAACCTTTGACATCGGTGCCGAGCACGCGCGCATTGCTGCACTGGATCAAGGCATCGGCGCCATCACCAGCTTTACTGGTCTGATGCGCAACCACAACGAGGGCGATGCAGTGCTTGCAATGACGCTCGAGCACTACCCAGGCATGACCGAATCGGCACTTGTGGAAATTGTCACAGCCGCCCGCGCGCGCTGGGCACTGCAAGCGGTGACCGTGGTCCATCGTATCGGGAGGCTGGTTCCGGGCGAGCCGATCGTCTTGGTACTGGCTGCCTCAGCGCATCGTGAAGAGGCCTTCGCCGCCTGCGGATTCATCATGGACTACCTCAAGACCCGCGCACCGTTCTGGAAGAAGGAAGAGACGCCCGTCGGCAGCCGCTGGGTCGAGGCACGCGCCAGTGACGATGTGGCGGCGGCACGCTGGTCAGAAGACCCCGAACGGGACGGGAACACCGTCTGATGGGCATGTTCGACTGGATCATCCGCGCTGGCATCCAGGACGCCAGCGCCCAGTTGCTGCCAACTCGCATCGAGCTGCCGGCCGTCGATCGCGCATGGGTCGTCGAGTGGCGACCGGGCGCGGCGGCGGTGCTTGAACATGCGCGGGCCGATGGCCGCATCACGCTGGGCCACCCGCGGGCGCTCGAAGCCATCGGCAGCTTGCAACACTGGCTCAAGGCCGAGGCCCGACGGCATCTGCCCGACTGGCTGGCATTGGTGGCCAAAGACACCGGCCATCGTTACAACCGGGTCAGCGTGCGCTTACAGCGCGGCCGCTGGGGCAGCTGCAGCAACAGCGGCACCATCAGCCTCAACGCAAAGCTGCTGATGCTGCCACCCGATGCGGTGCGCTACGTACTGGTGCACGAGCTCTGCCACACGCTGCACATGAACCATTCACCCGCGTTCTGGGCCGAAGTGACGCGCCACCAACCCGACTGGCGCCAGCAGACGCGGCAGATCCGCGCACTGCAGCGAGAGCTTCCCGTGTGGACGCGCGTTCGGACCAACTGACCAGCCCCACCCGGTCGGCTTCGGCCCGCCCCCCAGACCACGCTCACGCCGCCAAGGCCCCATGCGGCTCAACCGTGGCCGCTCAGACTGCGGGACCGATCTCCGCCCACACCGGCGCGTGATCCGATGGCCGCTCGTGCTTGCGCGGCGCCGTGTCGATGCCAGCCGCCGTGCATCGCGATGCCAGCGCCGGACTGAGCAGCACGTGATCGATGCGCAGACCGAGGTTGCGGCGAAAGCCACCTTGACGGTAATCCCACCAGGAGAAGGTCGCCGGCGGCTGTTCGAACAGGCGGTAGCTGTCGATCAGACCGAGCGCCTGAAAGCCGCGAAAAGCGGCACGCTCAGGCTCCGAGCAGAGCACCTGCCCCGCCCACAGTGCCGGGTCGTGGACGTCACGATCCTCGGGAGCGATGTTGTAATCACCTAAGAGAGCCAGCGGGGCATGAGTGCACACTTCGCCCTTGAGCCAATCATGCAGCGCTTCAAGCCAGGCCAGCTTGTAGGCGTACTTTTCACTGCCGACGGCCTGACCATTGGGCATGTAGGCGCAGATCACGCGCACACCGTTCACCGTGCCGGCGATCAGCCGCTTCTGCTCGTCGGCGAACCCGGGGATGCCCATCTGCACATCGTCAATGGCGTGCGGGCTGACGATGGCGACGCCGTTATAGGTCTTCTGGCCGGCATGAGCGACCTGCCAGCCGCCCTCGCGGAAGGCCTCGACCGGGAAGTTGGCGTCCTCGAGCTTGGTCTCCTGCAGGCACAGTGCATCCGGCTTGTGCTGGCCGAGCCAGTCGAGGACCTGATCCAGCCTCACCTTGAGTGAGTTCACATTCCATGCTGCAAGCTTCATGCCTCGACAGGCCTCTCGATCAATCGCGACGCAGCGGATCGCACGGCCACCCGGCGCGGGTCACGCCGCGCCCGTCATGCCTGGCCGGTCATGCCGTTGTGCCGCAACAAGGGCTCAAGACTCGGCTCGCGGCCGCGGAAGGCCTTGAACGACTCGATGGCCGGGCGCGAACCGCCCACCGCGAGGATCTCGCGCCAGAAGCGCTGACCCACCTCGGCGTTGAGCCCGCCGGCCTCCTCGAACGCCGCATAGGCATCGGCCGACAGCACCTCGGCCCACTTGTAGCTGTAGTAGCCCGCCGCGTAGCCACCCGCAAAGATGTGGCTGAAGTTGTTGGGAAAGCGATTGAACTCAGGCGGATGCACCACCGCCACCTCGGCGCGGATCTCGCGCAGGATGTCCATCGCGCTGCGGCCCGGCGTCTCGCCATGCAGCTGCATGTCGAACAGCGCGAACTCGATCTGGCGCAGGGTCATCATGCCGCTCTGGAAGTTCTTGGCGGCGACCATCTTGTCGTAGAGCACGCGCGGCAGTGGTTCGCCCGTCTCGACATGCGCGGTCATGCCCTGCAACACCCCCCACTCCCAGCAGAAGTTCTCCATGAACTGGCTTGGCAGTTCCACGGCATCCCACTCCACACCATGGATGCCCGACACGCCGAGGTCCTCGACTTGCGTGAGCAGGTGGTGCAAGCCGTGGCCGAACTCGTGGAACAGCGTGATGACCTCGTCGTGCGTGAACAGCGCCGGCTTGCCATCGACTGGGCCGGAGAAGTTGCAGGTGAGGTAGGTCACCGGCGTCTGGATGCCGGGGCCGGCACGACGCCGCGAGATGGCGTCGTCCATCCAGGCGCCACCGCGCTTGCTCGGCCGCGCGTACAAGTCCAGATAGAACTGGCCGACGAGCGTGCCATCGCGATCGGTGAGCTTATAGAAGCGCACGTCCGGGTGCCACACCGGTGCGGTGTCTGGCATCACGAACAAGCCGTAGAGCCCCTCGATCACGCCAAACAATCCCTCCAGAACCTTGTGCTCGGGGAAGTACTGCTTGATCTCCTGGTCGGAGAACGCATAGCGCGCCACGCGCAGCTTCTCGGCGGCGTAGGCCACGTCCCACGCCTCGATGGCATCGATGCCCAGCGAGGCAGCCGCGAATTCGCGCAGCTCATCCATGTCGCGCTCGCCGTAGGGCTTGGCGCGGGCCGCCAGGTCGCGCAGAAAGCCCGCCACCTGCGCCGGGCTCTCGGCCATCTTGGGCTCGAGCGAGACCTCGGCGTAGTTGCCGAAGCCGAGCAGCTGCGCCTCCTCGTGACGCAGCGCGACGATGCGACGGATGAGGTCGGTGTTGTCCCACTCGGGCTTGCCGAACTCGCTCGCGCGGGTGGCGTAGGCGCGGTAGATGGTGGCGCGCAGCTCGCGGTTGTCGGCGTACTGCATCACTGGGAGGTAGCTCGGCGCATGCAGCGTGATCTTGTAGCCCGGCTTGCCGTCACGCTCGGCGGCGGCGCGCGCGGCGCTGATCACGTCATCCGGCAGGCCGGCCAGTTGCGCCGCGTCTTCGGTGAACCAGCCGAAGTCGTTGGTGGCATCGAGCAGGTTCTCCTCGAACTTGGCCGAGAGACTCGCCAGCTCTTCCTGGATGGCGGCAAAACGCGTCTTCTGGTCGGCGGGCAACTCGGCGCCGCCCAAGCGAAAGTCGCGCAACTCGTTCTCGAGGATCTTGCGGCGCGGCGGCGTGAGGCGCGCCCACTCGGGGCCCTCACGCATCGCCTTGTAGCGCTGGTGCAGGCGCTCGTCCTGGCCAAGGCTGGCGTAGAACGCGCTGACCTTGGGCAGTACGGCGTTGTAGGCCTCGCGCAGCTCAGGGCTGTTCATCACGGCGTTCAAGTGCGCCACCACACCCCAGCTGCGGCCCAGTCGCTCGAGTGCTTCTTCCATCGGTTCGACCAGGTTCTGCCAGGTCGGCGACTCGACCTTGGCGGCTGCCTCCACCGCCGTGCGCGATTCATCCAGCAGCGCCTCTACCGCGGGCACAACGTGCGCGTGGGTGATGAGGTCGAACGCCGGCAGGCCACGGGGGTGACGGAGGGGGTTGCTGTCTGTCTGGCTCATTGAGGTTTCCGTTGGGAGGTGGGGCGGCTGCGGGTCCGGGTCGGACGCGGGCCGGCAGACTCAGAGACTCGCAGCTTGGAGCCGGTCGACTGCCGGGCGTTCCGCAAAGTGTTTGCTGCACTGCCGCATTATACTTGCAAGCCTCTAGAGGCTCCCTGCGAGGATTCATGAGTTCGGCCCCAGGCATCCGGTCATTCGAGCAGCACACGCCGCGCATCGATGGCCGCGCCTGGATCGATGCCAGCGCGGTGGTCATCGGCCAGGTCGAGATCGGCCCGGACGTCTCGGTGTGGTGCAACTCAGTGATCCGTGGCGACGTGAACCGCGTGCGCATCGGCGCCGGCAGTAACATCCAGGATCTCTGCATGCTGCATGTGAGCACACCCAACCCACCCCGCAAGCCAGACGGCGCGCAGCTGAACATCGGCGAGCGTGTGTCGGTGGGCCACCAGTGCATCCTGCACGGCTGCACCCTGCACGACGAGGTGCTGATCGGCATGGGCAGCCTCATCATGGACCACGCCGAGGTACAGTCGCACGTCATCGTCGGCGCTGGCAGCCTGGTGCCGGAGGGCAAGGTGCTGGAGAGCGGACACCTCTACATGGGCCGCCCGGCCAAGCTGATGCGCACCCTCACCGCCGAGGAGATGGCTTACTTCCCGCTGCTGGCCGCGCACTACATCAAGCTGGCACGCCGCCACGCCGGAGCTTGAGACCTACCAGCTCGACTCACGGTCGGGGGAGGCACTGATCTTGTGGATGGTGAGGTCGGCACCCTCGTATTCCTGCTCGGCGTCGAGGCGCAGCGGTGTGATGGCACGGATCGCGCCGTACACCAACACGCCACCGCCCAGCGCCACCGCCACACCCGCCAGCGTGCCGAGCAGTTGTGGAACCAGCGCCACGCCACCCAGCCCGCCGAGCGCGACGCTGCCGAAGATGCCCGCGGCGATGCCGCCCCAAGCGCCACACAGGCCATGCAGCGGCCACACGCCAAGCACATCATCGATCTTCCAGCGGTTCTGCGTGAGCGTGAACAAGTAGACGAAGAGGAAGCCGGCGAACACCCCGGTGGCCAACGCGCCCACCGGGTGCATCACATCGGAGCCGGCGCACACCGCCACCAGGCCGGCGAGTGGCCCGTTGTGCACAAAGCCCGGGTCGTTGCGGCCGGCCACCAATGCCGCCAGCGTGCCACCCACCATGGCCATCAGCGAGTTGAGCGCCACCAGGCCGTTGACCACGTCGAGCTTCTGCGCGCTCATGACGTTGAAGCCGAACCAGCCCACCGAGAGGATCCATGCTCCGAGCGCAAGGAACGGGATGGACGACGGCGGGTGCGCTGCCATGCCACCGTCACGGTTGTAGCGGCCGCGCCGCGGCCCGAGCAGCAGCACCGCACCCAACGCGATCCAGCCACCTACCGCATGCACCACCACACTGCCGGCGAAGTCATGGAACGGCACACCGTACTGAGCCTCAAGCCACTCCTGAAGGCCAAGGTTGCCATTCCAGACGATGCCCTCGAAGAACGGGTAGACGAGGCCGACGATGATCGCCGTGGCTGCAAGCTGCGGGCCAAAACGCGCACGCTCAGCGATGCCGCCCGACACGATCGCCGGGATCGCCGCGGCAAAGGTGAGCAGGAAAAAGAACTTGACGAGGTCGTAACCGCCACCTGCCGCGAGCGTCTCGGCCCCCACCATGAATCCCACCCCGTAGGCCACGCCGTAACCCAGAAAGAAATAGGCGATGGTGGAGACGGAGAAATCGACCAGGATCTTGACCAGCGCGTTGACCTGGTTCTTCTTTCGCACTGTGCCGACCTCGAGAAAAGCGAAGCCTGCGTGCATGGCCAGCACCATGATGGCGCCGAGCAAGATAAAGAGGACGTCGGAGGAGGTCTTGAACGATTCCATAGGGTTTGGATTTCTTGAGTGAGCTCTTGCAGGAGCGGAGTCGAACGGGAAACAAATTGGGGGCGGGACGACCCAGCAAGAAGCGCGCCACAAGAGCGCCCCAGCTCACCGCGCTGGTGCAACGCTCTGTGCAAATAAGGGCTTAGGCGCACCAAAACGTATCAGCGCCGCCTCCCCAACGGGCCTGCTTGCGCCAATTTGGTGCAAATTGAGCCCTCTCGCCTCGCCTTGGTGCACTTTTGCCCTGCAGGGGCGCCTGCGCTTGCTCCACACCTTTCAGCGCGGCTGGCTTAGCATCGACCCATGCTCGAGTTCGAGATCATCCCGGTCACGCCGTTCGCGCAGAACACTACGCTGGTCTGGTGTGGCCGAACGCACGCAGCCGCCTTCATCGACCCCGGCGGTGAGGTCGACCGCCTGCTGGCCGCCGTGCAGGCGCGTGAGCTCGACTTGCAGGCGGTCTGGCTCACGCACGGCCATCTCGATCACTGCGGTGGCTCGCTGGAACTGCGTGAACGCACCGGTGTGCCGATCATCGGGCCGCAGCGCGAAGATGCATTCTGGATCGACGCCATGGCGCAGCAGGCGCAGATATTCGGCTTCGGCAGCCCGCGCGCCTTCGCCCCCGATCGCTGGCTCGACGACGGCGACACGGTGACACTGGGGGACCTGACGTTCGAGGTCTACCACACCCCGGGCCACACCCCAGGCCATGTCGTCTTCTTCAACCGGCAGGCCGGCTGGGCGCAAGTGGGTGATGTGCTGTTCCGTGGCTCGATCGGGCGCACCGATTTCCCCCGCGGCAACCACGCTCAACTGCTGGCATCGATCCGCGAGAAGCTGTGGCCGCTGGGCCGCGAGGTGGCTTTTGTGCCAGGCCACGGCCCGATGTCGACGTTCGGTGACGAACGCGACGAGAACCCTTTTGTTGCTGACGGACAGCGCTAGCAGCCCCGACGGCGACGCGCGGTGGCGTCAGCCACGCGTCACACTACGGCCGCTGACGAGGCTCAGGCGCTCGCCATCAGCTGCTGATACTTGACCTCCAGCTGCTCGACGGTCTCGCGACGTTGCGGGTCGAGGATGATGCAGCTCACCGGACACACCTCGACGCACTGTGGCTCGTCAAAGTGACCGACGCACTCGGTGCAGCGCTGCGGCGCGATCTCATAGATGTCCTGTCCCTGCGAGATGGCCGAATTCGGACACGCCGGTTCGCAGACGTCGCAGTTGATGCAGTCGTCGGTGATCAGGAGTGCCATGTCGCTGAGGATCCTCGCATCGAAAGAGTGACGAGTCTATGACGCATACGTTACAAATGCGCGTCGAAGCGAGGGTCGCATCGATCGCTAGGCTCGGCGGGCAAGGGCGCGCTTGGCCTCCAGCGCCTCCACCACACAGGGGTGGACGAACTGGCTGACATCACCGCCGAGTCGAGCGATCTCGCGCACGATGGTCCCTGACAGGAACATGTATTGCTCCGACGGCGTCAGGAACACCGTTTCGATCTCGGGCCGCATGCGCCGGTTCATGCCGGCGAGCTGGAACTCGTACTCGAAATCAGACACCGCTCGCAGACCGCGCAGCAGGAAGTTGGCTCCCTCGTGCTCGAGCAGATCGATGAGCAGGCCCTCGAAACCCACCACCCGCACGTTGGGTGTACCGGCCAAGGCCTCTCCAGCCAAGGCGACCCGTTCATCGAGCGTGAACATGGGTGACTTGCCACTGCTACCAGCCACCGCCACCACCACCTCGCCAAACATGCGGCTGGCACGACGGACGAGGTCTTCGTGGCCGCGCGTGAGCGGATCGAAAGTACCCGGATAGACGACCCGTTGTCGTGGCGATTGCATATCAGTGAGCCTGCATCAAGAGGGCGTAGTGGACACGCCCGGCACGATCTTCGCGAAGCACCTGCCAGCCCGACGGCGCAACCAGTCTTGCATCGTCTTCGACGTAGACGCGGGCGCCCGGCGCGAGCAGGCGCGGCAGACTCTCGAGGCACTGCGGCAGCAGGCCGAGGCGGTAGGGCGGGTCGAGAAACACCACGTCGAATGCGCTCTCCGGCTGCGCTTCACGCACAAAGTGTAGCGCATCGCCGCGCTGCAGCCGCACGCGCGAGCCAGCGCCCAGAGTCTCGCAGTGAGCGTGCAACTGACGCACGGCCAGTGGGTGCGATTCCACCAGCGTCACCTGCGCCGCGCCGCGCGATGCAGCCTCCAGCCCAAGCGCACCGCTGCCGGCGAAAAGGTCGAGGCAATGCAGACCATCGAGATATTGACCGAGCCAGTTGAAGAGCGTCTCGCGGACCCGATCGGGCGTCGGCCGCAGACCCTCCACCGCCGCCACCGGCAGCACCCGGCGTCGCCATTCGCCACCGATGATGCGCAACGCACCAGGCGCGCCGCCGCGAGCGGGCGCAGCGACGGTGGCTGAGCGGTCACTGCGGCGCGTCGTCACCTGCCACGATCACCGTTGCCATGCGCGACGGATCGACCCGCCGGCGGAAAGCATCGCGGATCTGCTCGATGGTCACCGCATCGATGGCACGCGTGAAATCGTCGATGTAGGTGAGCGGCAGTCGATAGAAAGCGACCATGGCCACGTAATCGAGGATCTTCTTGTTGTTCTCGACCCGCAGCGGGAAGCCGTCGATGAGGTTCGACTTGGCCGCCTTGAGTTCCGCGCTGGTCGGCCCCCCGGCGACAAAACGTGAAAGCGTGTCGCGCACCACGGCGAGCGCCTCACCGGCGTTTTCCCGCTTGGTCTGCAGACCGATCATGAAGGGGCCATAGGCCAGTCGCGGGAGGAAATAGCTGTAGACGCTGTAGGCCAGACCGCGCTTCTGGCGGACCTCGTCGGTCATCCGCGAGACAAAGCCACCGCCACCGAGAATGTAGTTGCCGACGAACAGCGGGAAATAGTCGGGGTCGCCGCGCCGCATGCCAGGCTGCCCGACCTGGATGTGCGCTTGGGTGGCCGGATGCGCGATGCGGATCTCGCTGGCCGCCGCCAGTGGCGCCACCGGCTCGAGTTCGGCCGGGTCCGGCTCGCCGCGCGGCAAGCCCGCCGTGAGCCGCTCGGCGAGGGCCTCCGCAGTGGCACGGTCGACGTCGCCGACCATCACCAACACCGCACCACCGACCCGGTAGCGCTCACGGTAGTACGCCACCAGGTCGTCGCGCGTGACGCTGGCCACCGACGCCGGGTCGGCGTCGCGCGCATACGGATGCTGGCCGAACACGGCGGTGCTGAAGGCCCGCTCCGCCAAGGTCTCGGGCTTCGTCTCGGCCTCCTTGAGACCGCTGATGGTGCGTGCCTTCTCGCGCTCAAGGATGGCGTCCGGGAACTGCGGCGTGGCCAGCAAGGTTGCCAGCAGACCGACGGCGGTATCCCGCTCGGCTGAGCTGCTCAAAGTCCGCAGGCTGAATCCGGCGAGGTCATCATCGACGGTCGGCGTAAGTTGCGCACCGGTGTCGGCGAGCCGGTCGGAGATCTGCTGCTCGCTCAGATCGGCTGTGCCTGCCGAAAAAAGGTGTGAGGTGAGGCGCGCTGTACCGGCTGGTCGCCCGCCCTCCCATGCATGGCCCGCGCGGAACTGGACACTGATGTCGAGCATCGGCAGAGCGTGGTTCTCAACCAGGTAGACGCGCGCACCGGCGCTGGTCTGCCAGTGTTGGATGGGCAGACCCGCGTGGGCCAGGTGGGTGAGCAGCAGGGCGCACAGAGCGAAGAGCAGACGCATGGGGTTCCTGGGGGTTTCGGTGTCGTTCAAAGCGAGGATCAGTGCCGGACGCCGCTGGGCGGGCGCTTGGGCCGCGCATCGGCGCTCATCGGCTGCGGGTCGAGCACCGCCACAGTGAGGGTGTCGTCGAGCAGAAGCTCTCTTGCCACCTGCTGAACCTGCTCGGCCGTGACCTCCCGCATGCGCTCCAGCAGGACCGCTTCGGTGCGGTAGCCGAGGCCGGCCGATTCGAGTTGGCCGATCATGCCCGCCTGATGGCTGATGCTGTCGCGAGCGAACACCTGTGAGGCGATGACCTGGGTCCGTGCGCGCACCAGCTCCTCCGGACGGATGCCCTCCTGGGCGATCAGCCGGATCTGGTCACGGAAGGCCGACTCGAGGTCTTCCACCGTATGCCCCGGGGCCGGCGCCCCGCCCATCATGAATAGGCTGGGGCCACGGCCGATGCCGTCGTAGCCGGCGTCGATCTCGACAGCGATGCGCTGCTCGCGCACCAGACGGGTGTGCAGACGTGCGCCAGGGTAGCCATGGAGCACACCGGAGAGGACATCGAGTGCGTAAGGCACCCACTCCCGCTCGGGATCGGTGAGGGTCGGAGCGCGCCAGGCCATGGTCAGCGTCGGCTCCTCGGCAACCGCCTTGACCCGCACCCGGCGGATGCCGTTTTGCGGTGGTTCAGTCTGCGGCTTGCGCGCTTGCAGCAGCGACGGTTTGAGCGGGCCAAAGAACTTCTCGGCCAGCTTGAAGACGGCCTCTGGCTCGACGTCGCCCACCACCACGAGCGTGGCGTTGTTGGGGGCATACCAGCGCTTGTACCAGGCGCGCACGTCATCGACGGTGAGGTTCCGGAGGTCGTCCATGTAACCGATCACGGGGAGGCGGTAGGGATGGGCCTGCAGGGCAGTGCCGACCAGCGTCTCGTAAACGAGGCTGCCCGGTTGATCCTCGATACGCCAGCGCCGCTCCTCCATGACCACCTGGATCTCCTTCTTGAACTCTGCCTCGTCGAGGATCAGGTTGCGCATGCGGTCGGCTTCGAGTTCGAGCACCAGCGGCAGATGGCGCGCCGCAAGCTGCTGGTGGTAGACGGTGTGATCACGGCTGGTGAACGCATTCTCCTTGCCACCCGCGGCAGCCACGCGGCGCGAGAACTCGCCGCTCGGCACCTTCTTGGTGCCCTTGAACATCATGTGCTCGAGAACATGTGAGATACCGGTGATGCCGTTGGTCTCGTCGACACTACCGATGCGATACCAGACCTGGCTGAGCACCACCGGCGCCCGGCGATCTGGCCGGACAATGACCTTCATGCCATTGCGCAGGGTGATCTCCCGTGTGTCGGGGGCGGCGGTTGCGGGAGGCACAGCGCCGATGGCGGTGGCGAGGAACAAGACGAGCGCGAGGCACGTCGGCATGAGCGGCATCCGGCTGGGCATGGTGGAGAGCTACAATCCGATGATCTGACGAGTCCCCTCCGACCCCCCCGCGCATGGTTAGTTTCTTTGGCAAGTCTTCTGCACCGCCAGCCCCGGGGGCTGTCGACACCGCGCCGGCGCCCGCCACGGGCGGTTGGCGCGACCGCCTGCGCGCTGGACTGAGCCGCGTCAGCGGTGCGCTGGGCGAAGCGCTCGGCAGTGTGGTGCATGGCCGCAGGACGATCGACAGCACGGTCTACGACGACCTCGAAGCCGCGCTGTTGGCCGCCGATGTCGGCATCGGTGCCACGCAGGACTTGCTCGAGGCGCTGCGCAAGACGGTGGCGCGCGATGCGCTGCAGGACGTCGACGCGCTGCGCGAAGCGCTGCGCGACGCTCTGCTGCAGCGCCTGCAGGTGCTCGAGCAGCCACTCGACACCTCGGCGCACCGGCCCTTCATCGTCATGGTCGCCGGTGTCAACGGCAGCGGCAAGACCACCTCCATCGGCAAGTTGGCACGCTGGTTCCAGACCCAAGGCAAAAAGCCCTTGCTGGCTGCAGGCGACACCTTTCGCGCCGCCGCGCGCGAGCAGCTCAAGATCTGGGGCCAGCGCAACGGCATCGACGTCATCGCGCAGGACAGTGGCGACCCGGCCGCAGTGGTGTTCGACGCCATCAACGCCGGCCGGGCGCGCGGCGCTGACGTGGTGATCGCCGACACCGCCGGCCGCCTGCCGACGCAGCTGCACCTGATGGACGAACTGGCCAAGGTGCGGCGCGTCATCGCCAAAGCTGACGCCAGCGGGCCGCACGAGGTGCTGCTGGTGATCGATGCCCACATCGGCCAGAACTCGCTGGCGCAGATCGCCGCTTTCGATAAAGCGGTCGGCGTGACCGGACTGGTGGTGACCAAGCTCGATGGCACCGCCAAGGCTGGCGTCCTCGTGGCCCTGGCCTGCAGCGCACGACCGCTGCCCGTGCGCTTCATCGGTGTCGGCGAAGGGCTGGACGATCTGCAACCCTTCTCCGCGCGGGATTTTGTCGAGGCCCTCCTGCCATGATCAGCCTGCAAGGCGTGAGCAAGCGCTATCCCGGTGGGAGCGATGTGCTGGCCGGCGTCGACCTGCAGATCGCCGGTGGAGAGATGGTGGTGCTACTGGGTCCGTCGGGTGCCGGCAAGAGCACGCTGCTCA
The DNA here is from genome assembly GCA_945897555.1 of Klebsiella pneumoniae. Classification (GTDB taxonomy): domain Bacteria; phylum Pseudomonadota; class Gammaproteobacteria; order Burkholderiales; family UBA3065; genus UBA3065. Next base: position 16,658 of record CAMDGF010000014.1, read on the forward strand.
AACTGATGGGCGGCATCGAGGGGCCTTCGGCCGGCGCCGTGGAGATCTTTGGCCAGGACACGGCGCGGCTCGACCCCGGCCGGCTGGCCTTGGTGCGCCAACAGATCGGCCTCATCTTCGAAGATTTCAAGCTGCTCAGCGACCGCAGCGCGCTGGAGAATGTGGTCTTGCCGCTCGAGATCGCCGGCTATGCCCTCGCCGAGGCACGGCGCCGAGGCCGCGCCGCACTCGAAAAGGTGGGGCTCGGCGCGCGCGAGAAGATGCGGCCGGCAAGCTTGTCGGGTGGCGAACAGCAACGTCTGTGCATCGCTCGCGCCGTGGTGTCGCGGCCGGCGCTGATCCTCGCCGACGAGCCCACCGGAAACCTCGACGCCGGGCAGGCAGCAAGCATCGCCGATATGCTGCGCGCCTTTCATGCGGTGGGCACCACCGTGGTGGTGGCCACCCACGATCCGGTGTTCCGCGACCGCCTGCAGGGCCGTGCGCTACACGTCGAGGGCGGCGCCGTGCGCGGCATCGAAACCTCGATCGCTCGCCGTGGGGAAGTGCGATGAGTGCGCCAGGGGTGTGGCTGCGTGCTTATGGCAACGCCGGCCTGCAACTTCTGCGCGAGCCGGTGGCGAGCCTGTTCAACCTGGTGGCACTGGCCTGCGCGTCGGGTTTGGCACTCGCTGCTGTCGTCTGGCTGGGCGAGACCAGCCTTGGCATCGGTGACACCGAAGGCCGCAACCTGTCGCCCCAGGTCACGCTGGTGCTGCGTGGCAATGTCACCGAAGCCTCGCGGGAGGCGCTCGAGAAGACCCTGCGCAGCGCGCCGGGCGTGAGGGATGTCCGCTTCATCGGCCGCGATGCTGCGCTACGGCGTCTGGCCAAGGACCTCGGCGATGACCGGCTGCTCGATGGGCTTGGCAAGAACCCACTGCCGGACGCACTGGTGGTCACGCTGGCATCAGGCCTCTCTGAGGCCCGTACCAACGCGCTGGTGACTGGATGGCGCTCGCGGGTCGAAGTGGAGGAGATTCTCGCCGACCGTGAACTGACCGAGCGTCTGCAACGCATTGCCGGGACCGCCCGGCTGCTTGCGCAAGCGATCGTTGCGCTGCTGCTCGTGAGTGGTGCGGTGGTGGTTTTCAACACCATACGCCTGCAGTTGGCTGGTCGGCAGCAGGAGATCGAACTGATCCGCCTGCTCGGCGCGCCAGCGGCTTTTGTGCGGCGTCCCTTCGTCGCCCGCGGCACCTTGCTGGCGTTCACCGGGGCCGCGCTTGGCTGGGGCCTGGCCGAGACCATGGTGCACCTCGTCCACGGCTGGATCGGGCCGCTCACCGCTGCTTGGACACTGCCCCCACCGCCGGCCGCAGTGCCCCTGCCGACCGGCCTTGGTGCCCTGCTGGTGGCGTTGCTACTGGGCTGGCTCACCGCCTGGCTGGGTGTGGCGCGCCATCTGTCGGCGACCGACCGCCGCTAGCAGTCTTCGCACCGGAGCTGATCGTAGTCAGGGGTCACGGAACCCGCAGCGTGTAGGCTCGTCCATGACTTAGCACTCGCCCCCAGAGAGTGCTAAATTCTCAATCTGGATGCGCCGCCTGCCGGTCGCCCCCACGAGTACGCAAGGAGATGCCGATGCAAGCCACTCTGCCGATGCCGATGCCCGGTGCGCTGGGTAGTTTCGACGCTTATGTAGCGACGGTGAACCACCTACCGATGCTGAGCGCAGATGACGAGACCCGCCTGGCGCGTGCCTTGCGCGACCACAACGATCTGGAAGCGGCCCGCCAACTGGTGTTGTCGCACCTGCGCGTGGTGGTCAGCGTAGCTCGCAACTACGCGGGCTACGGCCTGCCACAACCCGACCTTGTGCAAGAGGGCAACATCGGCCTGATGAAGGCGGTGCGCCGGTTCGATCCCGAGCGCGGCGTACGTCTGGTGTCGTTCGCTTTGCACTGGATCCGCGCCGAGATGCATGAATACATCCTTCGCAACTGGCGCCTGGTCAAAGTGGCCACCACTAAGGCGCAGCGCAAGTTGTTCTTCAATCTGCGCAGCCTCAAGACCGACCACCGCGCAGTCACCGGTGCCGACGCCGAAATCATTGCGCAGCAGCTGGGAGTGCGCCCCGAGGACGTCCTAGACATGGACCTGCGGCTGAGCGGTGGTGATGTCCAGCTCGACCCCAGCGACGACGCCGACGATACGCTGCACGCGCCGATCCGCTACCTGGCCGACGACTCCAGCAGCCCGGATGCGCTGATCGACACCGCCCGCCGCGACCACTTGGCTGGTGAGGGCCTGCAGGGCGCGCTCGCCACCCTCGATGCGCGGAGCCGGCGCATCGTAGAGTCCCGTTGGCTGAGCGACGACGGCGGCCCGACACTGCATGCGCTCGCCGCCGAGTACGGCGTATCAGCCGAACGCATCCGTCAGATCGAGGTGCAGGCACTCAAGCGGCTGCGCACCGCGCTCGAGGCGCAGGGCAACGCCCCAGACTGACGACCTAGCTGCCGTCGAGCAGGCTGCGCAGGTCGGCAGCCAGCTTTTGCGGCCCGATGCCGTAGCCCGCGAACAAGCGGATGCGGCCATCGGCGTCGTAGAGATAGCTGCCAGCGGTATGGTCGAGGGTGTAGTTGGCCCCCTCGCCCACCTTTCTGGCGACGATCCGGTATTCCTTGACGACGGCATCCGTGGCTGCGCGATCGCCGCGCAAGCCGACAAAGCCCGGGTCGAAGCCAGGTACATACCTCGACAGCAGCTCTTGCGTGTCGCGCTCCGGGTCGAGCGTGGCGAACAACACTTGCACGCGATCCGCGTCGGCCCCAAGCAGCCTGAGTGCGGCAGCCGCCTCGCCCATGGTGGTGGGGCAGACGTCCGGGCAGAAGGTGTAGCCAAAGAACAGCAGCACCACCTTGCCGCGGTAGTCGACGAGTGCGCGATCCTGCCCGGTGTGGTCGGTGAGCTTGAAATCGCGAGCGAATGTCGCACCGGTGATGTCGGTGGCGTTGAAGACCCTTGCTTGCGGCGTACACGCCGATAAGGCCGGCAGAAGCAGACAGAGCAGGAACCGGCACACGACACGACTGATATGGCTGGACATCGGCGCCTGAGGCATTCGTGGGGAACGACGAGAGTCTAGACGGTGCCGTTGCGGCGTGCTCAGGCCGACGCGCGATCGGCGAGCAGCGGCGGGATGCGTATGGCCAAGCTGCCGGGATCCGGGTCCGGTGACCAGCGGAAATCGGCGAGCAGTGGCGCCTTGAGGCGCAGCTGCAGCGTCTCGCGGTTCTCTTCGGCACGGGCAAACGCCGGATCGATGGCATTGGCGACCCAACCTGCCAGCGTCAGGCCGCGCGCAGCGATGGCCTCGGCAGTGAGCAGGGCGTGGTTGAGACAGCCCAGCCGCATGCCCACCACCAGCACCACGGGCAGGCCCAACAGCACTGCCAGATCGGCGAGCGTGTGCTGGCCATCGACCGGCACCATGAAGCCGCCGGCGCCCTCGACCAAGAGCGGGCCGTGCCGCGCCATTTGCTCGGCCTGATGCAAGAGACGATCGAGCTTGATCGGCCGGGCCGACTCGGCCGCGGCGACATGGGGCGCGATCGCCGGTTCATAACGGCACGGCGAGACCTCGTCCTGCGTCAGCGGGCGCCCGCTGGCGGCAATGAGCCGACGCGTGTCGTCGTGGACGAGGCCACCGGAGCCCACCTCGCTGCCGCTGGCGACCGGCTTGAAAGGCACCGGCGCGAGGCCGGCAGCGCGCATGGCATGGATCAGCGCGCAGGCAACGAGTGTCTTGCCAACCCCGGTATCGGTGCCCACCACAAAACAACCCCCGTGGGGGGCGCAGAAGCCCCCAACAGCGTCCGTACGCAGCACCGGCCCGGTGGACGCGGTGTCCGGCCCGGCGGTTGCGCTCATGCCGACCGCGGGCGCTCGCGGAACTGCACCACCGAGACCCCAGGGGAGCGCACCGCCGACGGCTTCCAAGCGTGCCCGTAGACGGTCTCATAGGTGGCTGGCAGGCGGCCATCGGCGCGACGAAAACCCTCGTAGCGCTCGCGCGCTCTGGCCCAGCGACCGCGCCCGCCGAGCCCCCGACTGCGCCCACCCTGCAGGTGCGTGGCGCCGATGGCGCGCAGATCACCCACCACGCCTTCGAGGTCGGCGTAGGTCAATTGGAGGCGCTCCATGTCGATCACCGGGTCGGCATACCGCAGGCGGACCAGTGCATCGCCGATGTCGTGCATGTCGACAAAACGGTTGACGGCGCTGTGGCGCTCACCGGCAAAGGCATGGCGCAACTCCATGAGCGTATCGGGCCCGAAGCTGCTGAACATGATCAGTCCACCCGGGCGCAACACACGCCAGACCTCGGCCAGCGCCGGTTCGGGATCGGGGAGCCACTGCAGCATGAGGTTGCTCCAGACGAGGTCGACGCTGGCATCGGCCAGCGGCAGGGCAGTGGCCTCGGCGCACACCAAGCCGGCGGTGGGTCGGCCGATCAGCCGCCGCAAAAAAGTGTCACGGGCCGCGGCGGTGCGCAGCATCGGCAACGCCAGATCGATGCCAAAGAGGCGAGCGCCGCTGTAGCGCCGACCCAGCGGCCCCAACCAGGCGCCGGTGCCACAACCGAGGTCGAGGATGCCAGACGGGTCCAGCCGGATGTAGTCGAGACGCTCCAGCATGCGGCCGCCGATCTCGCGCTGCAGCACCGCGGCCGCGTCGTAGCTGCGTGCAGCGCGCCCAAAAGCGCGCCGCACGCCAGCCGTGTCAGACATCGCGATCGTCGCCGTAAGCGTCGACCAGCAGCGCAAAGGCTTCCGGCCGGGCGAGGAAAGGCACGTGCGAGGCGTCATCCCAGCGCGTCAAGCAGCCACGCGGCAGGTGGTTGGCGAGCCACTCGCCCACCTCCACCGGCACGATGCGGTCAAGGCCACCGTGCACCACATCGACGGGGCAGTTGAGGTCGGGGATCTGCGCCCGGAAATCGGCCTCGGCGAGCGTGCGCAGGCCCGCGCGCAGAAAGCCTTGGTGCTGCATCGCGACGCGCCCGGCCTCACGCAACAACTCGCCGGCGGCTGGCGAGGTCTCGCGGCCGCTCATGACACCCAGCGCTGCAAAGCGCTTGAGCGTCTCGCGCGGATCCTGCTCAAAGAACTGGGTGAAGGTGTCGAGCTCGTGTCGCGCCATGCCATGGCTCCAGCCGTCGCGACGCAGGAAGCTCGGCGTAGTGGCGGTCAGCACCAGACGCCGCACCTGCTCGGGCGCCGCCAAGGCCCAAGCCTGCGCATAGATGCCACCCAAGGACCAGCCACAGACCGCGACCGGCCCGGGAAAGCGCTCACGCAGGGCGGCGACCATGTTGTCGAGGCCGGCGTCGGGTGCCAGTTCAAATAGGTCGGGCGTCTGCACATGGTGTGTGCGCGTGAGTCGCTCGACGACCGGGCGCCAGACCACGGAACTACTCCCCCAGCCATGCAAAAAGACCCAGGTGGGCAAGGCGTTAGCCATTACAGAACAGCTCCTTCAATGCAGTGATGAGTCGATCGATGTCTTGCTTGCAGTGCCCTGCAGACAGACTCGCGCGCAGCCGCGCGGTTCCAGCGGGGACGGTAGGCGGGCGGATGGCCGGCACCCACAGGCCTGCACGACGCAGCGACGCCATGGCCGCCACGGCCCGCGTGTCGTCACCCAACAGCACCGGCACGATGGGCGTGGCCGGCAGTTCGGCCGACAGTGGAACCGCCTCAGCCGTCAAAAGTCCGGCACCTGCGCCGCCCAGCGCCTGCCGCACTTCGATGGCATTGGCCAGCAACGACCGCCGCCGGGCGGCGCAATCGTCATCGGCGAGACGCTCCATGGCAACGAGCGCAGCCTCGGCCAGCAACGGTGGCAAGGCAGTGGTGTAGATGTACGAGCGGCCGCGCTGCAAGACCGCTTCGATGACCGGGGCAGCACCCAGGAGCAAGGCGCCTGCCACACCAGCAGCCTTGCCCAAGGTGACCATGAGGATGACCCGCTGATCGGCCATCCCGGCAGCGAACACCTCAGCCGCAAAGGCCGCCTCGTGCAGCGTGCCGCGCCCACCGCCCAGCACACCGAAGCCGTGCGCGTCGTCGACCAGCAGCATGGCGTCAAAGCTGCGGCACAGTCCGAGCAGGCGATCGATGCGGGCGATGTCACCGTCCATGCTGAATACGGCGTCTGTGAGCACCCACTTCTGCGGCGCATCGTCGGTTGCGAGCCACTGCTCGAGCTGGTCAAGATCCGCATGGCGGAAGCGACGCAGGCGTGCCCCGGACAGCCGCGCCGCATCGTTGAGGCAGGCGTGATTGAGCCGATCGGCGTAGAGCGTGGCACCGCGCCCGGCGAGCGCGGTGACCGCAGCAAGGTTGGCCATGTAGCCGCTCGAGAACAGCAGCGCCTGTTCAAAGCCGAGCCATGCCGCCGCCCGCGCCTCGACCGCCTCATGGGCGCGGGTGTGGCCACTCAAAAGGTGGGACGCGGTACCGCCCACGCCCCAGCGGCCGATGCCTGCACTGGCCGCCGCGCGCAATGCCGGGTCGCCAGCGAGGCCGAGGTAATCGTTGCCGGCAAAATTGAGCAGCGTCTCGCCGGCCACATGCACCGACACCCCGTCGATGGCATCCACGGTGACACGCTGGCGGAGGCTGGCGGTCGGCGGCGGCGCTGTGGCCGCACGCAACCAATCCGGCAGCCGAGCCTGTGGCGGAAGGTCAGTGACCTGCATCGAGGGTCATGCCGAGGCGCGCAAAGAGTTCACGGTCAAGGTCGGCTTGCGGGTTGGAGGTGGTCAACAGACGGTCACCGTAGAACACCGAGTTGGCACCGGCAAGAAAACAGAGCGCCTGCATCTCATCGCTCATCTGCTCGCGGCCAGCCGACAGACGCACCCGGCTGCGCGGCATGGTGATGCGTGCGGCGGCCACCGTGCGCACGAACTCGAACGGATCGAGCGCATCAAGCCCGGCCAAGGGCGTGCCCTCGACGCGCACCAGATTGTTGATCGGCACCGATTCCGGCTGCGGGTCGAGCGCGGCCAACTGGCTGATGAGGCCAGCGCGCTGGGCACGGCTCTCCCCCATGCCGAGAATGCCGCCGCAGCACACATGGATGCCGGCCTCGCGGACGCGCTCGAGGGTGTCGAGTCGGTCCTGATAGTCGCGGGTGGTGATCACCTCGCCGTAGAACTCGGGCGCGGTGTCGAGATTGTGGTTGTAGTAATCGAGGCCGGCTGCCCGCAGCCGCTCGGCCTGGCCCTCGCGCAGCATGCCCAGTGTGACGCAGGTCTCAAGGCCGAGATCGGCCACTGCGCGCACCATCTCGGTCACTTGGTCGATGTCGCGATCCTTCGGGCTGCGCCATGCTGCACCCATGCAAAAACGTGTAGCACCAGCGGCGCGGGCGGCCGTGGCCGCGGCCACCACCTCGGTCAGCGGCATCAGCGGCGTGGCCTCGACACCACCGTGGTAGCGCGCCGCTTGGGGGCAGTAGCCGCAATCTTCGGGGCAGCCACCGGTCTTGATCGACAGCAGTTGCGAGAGTTGAACGCTGTTGGCATCGAAGTGTTGGCGGTGCACCGTCTGCGCCCGATAGAGCAGGTCGGCGAACGGCAGGTCGAGCAGACCCAGCACTGCCTCCCGGGTCCAAACAGTACCCGCCACGCCTGAGCTCGAGGGAAGGCTGACATCGGGGGCAAGGGCATCGAAGACAGTGTTCATGGGAGGCGAGCGAATGGCGGTTGGAGGCGGAGTGTCGGCATGGGCTCGGGCAATGTCAATCTCATCGTCGCTGGGTCAGACGATCTGCTCAATCATTGAGCAATCTGGGTTGGCTGGCGAGTGCATGCTGTGCGGCGCAGCGAGTGAGGCCGCACTCTGTCCGCCCTGCATCGCCGATCTGCCACAGCAGACACCAGCGGACGAGACCCTAGCTGTGGCGATACCCGCAGCGGGCGAGCCCTCGCGGGCAGACTGCGTTGCTGCGCCACATGTCGTAGCGCATGCGCTATGGCGCTATGCGGACCCGGCTGATCGCGTGGTGCTGGGTTTCAAGTATGGCGGCCATGCCGGTGTGGCCAGGCTGTGGGCGCAGCAGGTGGCCGCGCACCTTCCGCGGGTGGATGCGGTCGTCCCCATGCCTATGCATCCTTTGCGCTTGGCTGAGCGCGGCGAGAACCCGGCCGAGGTGATGGCGCGTGAACTGTGCCGAAAGCTGCCGGCTCGTCCCCGCCTGTTGCGGGCCATCAAGACACGCCCGACCGCGCGGCAGCAGGGTCTTGACCGCGCTGGTCGGCTTGCCAATGTGGCCGGTGCTTACCGCTTCGAAACGGGGCTCGATGGCCAGCGCGTGCTGCTGGTAGACGACGTGCTCACCACTGGCGCCAGTCTGCTCGAACTGGCCAAGGCGGCGCGTGCGGCGGGTGCGGCTTCGGTGGCCGCTGCAGCCATGGCACGTGCCAGCCACTGAGCGCCACAGCGACGTGGCATCAAGCCTTAACATCCGCGCCATGTTCCACCTCATCCTGTTCGAGCCCGAGATCCCGCCGAACACCGGCAATCTCATTCGGCTGTGCGCCAATACCGGCACGCAGTTGCACCTGGTCGAGCCGCTCGGCTTCCGGCTGGACGACCGCGACCTCAAGCGTGCCGGACTCGACTATCACGAGTGGTCGACGCTCAAGGTGCACGCCGATTGGCTGGCTTGCCAGGCAGCTCTGGCGGGGTCACGCATCTTTGCGGCCAGCACCCGCAATTCGATGCGTTACGATTCGGTGGTCTATCGAGCCGGGGATGCTTTCCTGCTCGGACCCGAATCGCGCGGCCTGCCCGACCGGGTGCTCGCAACCTTTGCGCCGTCACAACGCATCCGCATCCCCATGCGGGCCGGCCAGCGCAGCCTGAATCTCGCCAACTCGGGCGCTGTGCTGGTCTACGAGGCCTGGCGACAGAACGGTTTTGACGAGGGCCTCTAGGGGCAGCCGCGACCCACCGCGAGCCACACCCTGGCGACGCGTGGCTAGGTGCCGAACTCAGCACGCGGCTCCCGCGCCAGCAGTGCCATCACCGCCTGCTGCGCCGGCACCTGCTCGAACAACACGCTGTGGACCGCCTCGGCGATAGGCAGGTCGACGCCGAGCTCGCGACCCAATTGCACCACCGCCTGCGCCGACTTGACGCCCTCGGCCACCTGCCCGAGCGCCGCCGAGGCCACCGCGACGGTCTCGCCCCCGCCCACCGCAAGACCGAGCCGGCGGTTGCGTGACAGGTCGGAAGTGGTGGTGAGGATCAGGTCACCCAGGCCGGCCAAGCCGTAGAAGGTCTGCGGCTGCCCGCCCAGTGCCAGACCGAGGCGCGCGATCTCGGCGAGTCCGCGGGTCACCAGCGCTGCGCGGGCGTTGTGGCCGAAGCCCAAGGCGTCACTCACGCCAGCAGCGATGGCGATGACGTTCTTGACAGCCCCACCGACCTCGACACCGATACGGTCATCGCTGGCGTAGACGCGCAAACGCGGCGTATGCACCGCCTCGACCTGAGCGCGTGCCGCCTCAAGCCGGGCGCCGGAGAGTGTGAGCGCCGTTGGCAAGCCGCGCCCCACCTCGGCCGCAAAACTCGGCCCTGAGACCACGAAGACCGGATGCCCGGGCAACTCAGTCTCGACCACGCGGTGCGGCAGTTCACCGGTCGCCAGTTCGAACCCTTTGCAGAGCAGAAAGACCGCAGCTCCGGGCGCCAGACAGGCAGCCGGATCGCGCAATCTGCGGCAGGTCTCGCGCACTGCATTGACTGGCACTGCCAGCGCCACCCGCGGCGCCCCGGCCAACGCGGTGGCAAGGTCAGACGTGACCTGGACCGGTGCCGGCAAGGTGACTCCGGGCAGCAGGCGCTGATTCTCACGCGCGGACTGCATGGCGACAGCCTGCGCGGGATCGCGGCACCAGAGACGGACCGTGCCGCGCGCCGACAGCGCCACTGCCATCGCAGTGCCCCAGGCTCCACCACCCAGCACTGCGAAGGTGGGGGCCGACACGGTGGTCATGGCAGTCGGCTTGTCAGCGGCACCGGACTGCCCCACGGGTCCTTGCTTACTGGACCTGCTGTTGCTGCTTGGCAGCCTGCTGCTGCGCGTAGAGCGCCTCGAAGTTCACCGGATTGAGCAGCACCGGCAGGAAGCCGGCACGCGTCACGGTGGTCGAGATGGTCTCGCGGGCGTAGGGAAAGAGGATGTTCGGGCAGGCGATCATGAGGATCGGCTGCAGTTGATCATCGGGCACGCCGGTGACACCGAACACGCCAGCTTGGGCCACTTCGACGAGGAACACCGTCTTCTCGCCAGCCTTGGCGGTAACGGTGACCTTGAGCGACACGTCGTACATGTTGTCGCCGAGCGAGTTGACGTTGGTCTGCAGCTCGATGCCGATCTGCGGCGGCTCGCGGTCGAGGAAGATCTGCGGCGCGTTGGGCACCTCGAGCGAGAGGTCCTTCACGTAGAGCTTCTCGATCGCGAACTGCGGACCGCTGGATTGCGTGGCCTCTGCGGTCTGTTCGGGGGCGGGGGTGTTCTTTTCAGCCATCGGGATGCTCCGGATCGTCGTGTGCACGACGGAAAGGGTTGTCGGGGGCGCTACAAAGCGCCGAATTGTAGCCGATGGCCGCCGATCCGCCGAGACCGGCGGCGGTCAGCCGGGAGGAAGGGCGAGCAGGGCCGCGAGGCGGCCAGCCACGTCGAGCGCGCGGAGATCGTCGTAGCCGCCCACGTGTGTATCGCCGATGTAGATCTGCGGCACGGTGCGCCGGCCGGTGCGCGCCATCATCTCCATGCGGCGCTCGGGCTCGAGGTCGACACGCACGAAATCGATGTCGGCGATGCCGCGCGCACGCAGCAGCTGCTCGGCACGCACGCAGTAAGGACAGCTGGCGGTGGTGTACATCTGCACCCGGGCACTCATCGGCGGCTCATGAGCGTACCGGCAGGCCGGCCTCGCGCCAGGCGCCCATGCCGCCGGCCAGCAGGTAGAGGCGCTGACTACCCGACTCGCGGAGACGACGGCCAGCCGCCACGGCGGCCGCATGGCCATCGCATACCAACACCAGTGGCCGCCCAGCGACCTTGCCGAGCCGCGACGCGGCCTCGCCCAGCTGCGCGGCCGGCAGGTTGACGGCACCGGTGATGTGCCCGCGCGCGAACACCTCGGTGCTGCGCAGGTCGACCACAGCTGCGTTCTCGCGGTTGATGAGTTGCACCGTCTGCGCCGGCGTGAGCCGGGGCATGCCGGCAAGGCGCTCGCCAACGATGTCCCATAGCAGCGCGCCAGCGGCGAGCAGCGCGATGGCGACCAGCATCCAGTTGTCGACGAGGAAATCCATGAACGTCCTGTAGAGATCGGCCGTGTGCCAGCCGAGCCATCCGGCAGCCGACCGTATCGGCTGCGGTGGTACCATCGGTTGGTGTTTTGCAGACGCCAGCCCCGCACGGATCACCGCGCCAGAACCAGCCCAAGCTGATGATACCGGAAAGGTCCGCCACCCCCCGCAGCAGCGTCACGCCGGCCCTGCTGATCATCCTCGACGGCTTCGGCTGCCGCGAGGCGCGCGACCACAACGCGGTGGCACTCGCTCGCACCCCCTACATCGACCGTCTCTTCGGCACCTGGCCACACACCCGCATCGAAGCCTCCGAGGGCCATGTCGGACTGCCAGCCGGGCAGATGGGCAACAGTGAGGTCGGTCACATGAACATCGGTTCGGGTCGCATCGTCTACCAAGACGTCACCCGCATCGACCATGAGATCGCCACCGGCGAATTCGACCGCAACCCGGCCCTCGTTGCCGCGGTGGATCGTGCCGCCGACACCGGCAAGGCACTGCACCTTTTGGCGCTGGTGTCGGATGGCGGGGTACACGCCAGCGAGCAGCATCTGCAGGCGATGCTGCGCATGGCTGCCGCACGCGGCATCGACAAGCTCTATGTGCACGCCATCGCCGACGGCCGCGATACGCCGCCGCAGAGCGCTCACCTGTACCTTGACCGACTGGAGGCGTTCTGCCGGCAGACCGGCCGCGGCCGCGTGGTCTCACTCATCGGCCGCTACTTCGCCATGGACCGCGACCGCCGCTGGAAGCGCGTCGAGCGGGCCTGGCGTCTGTTTGTGCGTGGCGAGGGCGACTTCACCGCCGCCAATACCAACGAGGCGCTGGATGCCGCTTACGCTCGCGGCGAGACCGACGAGTTCATCCAGCCCACGCTGATCGTGCCGCCTGGCGGCGAGCCGGTGCGCATGCAGGATGGCGATGTGGTGGTGTTCCTCAACTTCCGTTCGGACCGTGCGCGGGAACTCACACGGGTGCTGGCGACGCCCGACTTCGCCGAGTTCGAGCGCCCCGGGCAGCCCACCCTGGGGCAGTTCGTCTGCATGACACGCTACGACGAATCGCTCGACCTGCCGGTGGCCTACCCGCCGCAGACGCTGTGCAACGGGCTCGGCGAATACCTCTCCGGCCTCGGGCTGGCGCAGTTCCGCATCGCCGAGACCGAGAAATATGCGCACGTGACGTATTTCTTCAATGGTGGCAACGAGCAACCCTTCGCCCACGAGGTGCGCCAGCTGGTGCCCAGCCCTCAGGTCGACACCTACGACCTGCAACCGGAGATGAGCGCGCCGGCGGTGACCGATGCGCTGATCGACGCCATCGAGTCGCGGCGCTATCAGCTGCTGGTGTGCAACTTCGCCAACGGCGACATGGTTGGCCACACCGGCAACCTCGAGGCGGCGGTGCGCGCAGTGGAGGCACTGGATGCCTGCCTGGCGCGCGTCATCCCCACCATGCTCGCCTGCGGTGGCGAAGTGTTGCTCACCGCCGACCACGGCAACGCCGAGGACATGTTCGACGAGACCTCGGGGCAGCCGCACACCGCGCATACCCTCAACCCGGTGCCGCTGGTCTACATGGGGCGCCCGGCACGCATGATCGGTGGCGGCCGTCTGGCCGATATCGCGCCCACCCTGCTGGCCATGATGGGCCTGCCGCAACCTGCCGAGATGACTGGCCGACCGCTGATCGACTTCGACTCGGCGGTGCCCTGGAGCAGCCGCTGATGCAACGGCCGCCGACACCGTGACCTCGCCGCCCCGACCGGCCAAACGCCGGCTCCTCCCGCTACAGCGCCAGGCGCAAGGGGTTCTGTTGGGCTGCCTGCTGGCCCTCGCGGTGCCGACAGCCGCAAACCCGGCGGCCAAGTCCGCCGCGCCCAAGGAAGACCTCGCTTCGGTTCGCGAGCAGATCGAGTCTTTGCAGAGATCGCTGGAGGAGGCGGAGGGCTCGCGCGCTGAGGTGACCGACGCACTGCGCGAGTCGGAACAGGCGATCTCGGCCACACAGCGTCGGCTGAATCAGCTCGAGAACGAGCGCAGGCGCATCAACCAGCGGCTCGACGCGCTCAGCCGCGAGGCCGACGCCGCCCAGGCGCAGATCGACGCACAGCGTGAGCGCATCGCCAACCTGCTGCAGCGCCAATACGAACGCGGCGATGACGACGCGCTGCGGCTCATGCTCAAAGGCAGCAACCCTGCGGAGATGCAGCGCGACCTGTTGGCTTACCGGCGCATCCTGGAGGCACGCAAACAACAGATCGATCGCCTCGAGGGCCAACTGCAACGGCTGGTGGAACTGCGCAAAGAGATGGACGAGAGGCGCGTCGAGCTGCAATCGGTGCAGCGCGAGGAGCAGGTCCAGGCGAAGCAGCTCCTGCAGCAAAAGACGCAGTACGCGAAGGATCTCTCCAAGCTTGGCAAGGACATCGAGGCACGGCGACGCCAGATCGCGACACTCAAGCGCGACGAGGCACGCCTCACCCAACTGATCGAACGGCTGGCAGCGCTCAAGCCGCCGCCACCGCGACCTGCCAAGCCCAAGGTGCCGGGCGCCGACGGCAAGAAGGGGCCAGCCCCCCTCGCCAACGAAGCCGTGCCAGAGCGCGGTTTTCAGGGCGATTTTGCGGCGCTCCGCGGACGCTTGCGGCTGCCGGTACGCGGCGATGTGGTGAACCGCTTCGGCAGCCCTCGCGCCGACACCGGCCTGGCGTGGAAGGGCCTGCTCATCCGCGCCGACGAGGGCGCACCGGTTCTGGCAGTGGCGCCGGGCCGGGTCGCTTATGCCGACTGGCTGCGCGGCTTCGGTAACCTCATCATCATCGATCACGGCGACGGCTACATGAGCCTCTACGGCTACAACGAGAGCCTGCTCAAGCAACCCGGCGAGACCGTGTCCTCAGGCGATGCCGTGGCACGTGTGGGCAACTCGGGAGGCGGCAGCGACGGCACGGCGCTGTACTTCGAGTTGCGCAAGGCCGGCGCACCGATCGACCCGTTGGCATGGGTGGCCCGGTGAGCGCAGGACCCCTACGAAACGCAGCGCGCTGCAACCTTCTTCGCAATGGCCCCTCAAAGCGCTGCCATACAATGACCGCACCGGCTCAGCCGGTCACACCACCGGAGACTCATGACAATGCGTGATCGCATCTCCCAACTGGGGCTGCTAGCCCTCGGCGCCATCGTCGGCGTCGCGCTCAGCCTCAATTTCTCGGCAGAAGCCAACAAAGCGCCGGCGGCTCCGCTGCCGATCGACGAGCTGCGCGCATTCACCGAGGTCTTCGGCCGCATCAAGAGCGACTACGTCGAGCCTGTGGACGACAAAAAGCTCATCAACGAGGCCATCAACGGCATGCTGCAGGGTCTCGATCCGCACTCGGCCTACCTCGACCCGGACAGCTTCAAGGATCTGCAGGCGGGCACCCAAGGTGAGTTTGGCGGCCTCGGCATCGAGGTCGGTATGGAAGACGGCTTCGTCAAGGTGGTGTCGCCGATCGAGGACTCCCCCGCCTCGCGCGCCGGCCTCAAGCCGGGCGACCTCATCATCAAGCTCGACGACACGCCGGTGAAGGGCATGAGCATCAACGATGCGGTCAAACGCATGCGCGGCAAGCCCGACACCGACATCACCATCACCATCCTGCGCAAGGGCGAACCCAAGCCTTTCCCGGTCAAGCTCACGCGCGCGGTGATCAAGACGCAGAGCGTCAAGGCCAAGCTGCTGGAGCCGGGTTATGGCTTTATCCGCATCACGCAGTTCCAAGAGCACACCGGCGAAGATCTGGCCAAGTCCATTCGCAAGCTCTACACCGAGAACAAGGCCGATCTCAAGGGCTTGGTGCTCGACCTGCGCAACGACCCGGGTGGCCTGCTCAACGCCGCAGTGGGTGTATCGGGTGCCTTCCTGCCCAAGAACAGCCTAGTCGTCTACACCGACGGCCGGACCGATGATTCCAAGATGAAGCTCTACAGCGTTCCGGAGAGCTACGTCCGCGGCGGGGCCGACTACCTGGCCGACTTGCCAGCCGGCATCAAGAACGTGCCGATGGTGGTGCTCATCAATGCGGGCTCGGCTTCGGCGTCGGAGATCGTGGCCGGCGCCCTGCAAGACCACAAGCGCGCTGCAGTGATGGGCACGCAGAGCTTTGGCAAGGGTTCGGTGCAGACCATTCTGCCGCTGGGCAGCAACAGCGCCATCAAGCTCACCACCGCGCGCTATTTCACGCCGAACGGCCGCTCGATCCAGGCCAAGGGCATCACGCCGGATATCCTCGTCGACGACCCTGCCGGCGAAGGCTCCGGGCGTGTGCGCGAGGCCGATCTTCAACGCCACCTCGGCAATCCCAACGGCGAGGAGGAGAAGAAGTCGGAGCCCGCCAAGCCCACCGAAGCCGCCAAGCCGTCTGACCCGGCCAAGCCCGCGGCACCGGCCAACCCGCTCGGACAGCCGCCAGCGCAGGCTCCGGTCGAGTTCGGCTCGCCGGGGGATACGCTCACCAGTCAGGCGGTCAACCTGCTGAAGGGCGTCGCCATCATCAAGCCTTGACGGAGCGTTGAAAAAACCACTGCGGTAGTCATCTGCTGCGTCGCTCGGTGCTCGCTTCCTCGCCTACCCTCGGGTATGTCTCGGGCGCTGCGCGCCACCTGTCTCGCAGCTGACCATCCTCGCCAAGTTTCTCGGGAACGTGATGTACTAAGGGCCGGAGCCGATCCGGCCCTTTTTATTTGACGATGGACGACGCGCAACTCACTCGTTACAGCCGCCACATCCTGCTCGACGAGCTCGGCGTCGAGGCGCAGGCCGCATGGCAGCGCGCGACCGCCCTCATCGTCGGGCTGGGCGGGCTCGGCTCGCCGGCCGCGCTCTATCTGGCCAGCGCCGGCATCGGGCGGCTGATGCTGGCCGATGGCGACACGGTGGACGCCACCAACCTGCAACGGCAGATCGTCCACCGCGAGGCGTCGATCGGGCGCACCAAAGTGGAGTCGGCGGCGGAGACGCTGCGCGCGCTCAACCCGGATGTGGGCATCGAGTGCATCGGTGAGCGGCTGGCCGGCGACGCGCTGGCCGCCGCAGTAGCTCGCGCGGATGTGGTGCTCGACTGCAGCGACAACTTTGCCACCCGCTACGCCCTCAACGCCGCCTGTGCCGCAGCCCGCAAGGCGCTGGTGAGTGGCTCGGGCGTGGGCTTTGACGGGCAACTGGCAGTGTTCGACTTCCGCCATGCCGACGGCCCTTGTTACCGGTGCCTGTTCCCCGAGGATCTGCAAGCTGAGGAGACGCGCTGCGCGGTGATGGGCGTGTTCGCGCCGCTGGTGGGGGTGGTGGGCACGCTGCAGGCCGGCGAGGTGCTCAAGCTGCTGGCAGGTGCGGGGCGGACCTTGCACGGCAGGCTGCTGCTGGTGAACGCGCTGAATCTCGAGTTGCGCACGCTCGAGCTGCCTGCCGACCCTGAATGCCCGGTGTGCCGGTCGCGCGCCGGCAGCAGACCCATCTAGGCCACCGGGAGCCTAGGCCTAGGCCAGCAGCATGGGCGCCACGCGCGCCCAGCCATCGAGCGGGTCGCGGCTGAAGCCAGAGCGGACCAGCTGCTGCCAGCGGCCCAGCACGAAGCAGACCAGCGCGTTGGCGCGTTCGCCGCTGTCGCTGGCGCCGGGGCGGGCCATGCGCAGCGACTGCCGCAGGCTGGCCTCGAGCCGATCGAGCAGCTGGTTGACGCGCTGCTGCAGGCGCGGATCCTCATGCAGCAAGGCATCGCCGATGAGGATGCGCGCCATGCCGCGGTTGCGGCTGGCAAAGCCCAGCAGCAAGGCGATGATCTGCTCGACCTGACGGTCTGCGGAGTGCTCAGCCTGCACCTTGTTGACGAGGCTGAACAGGGTGGCCTCGATGAACTCGATGAGCCCTTCGTACATGCGCGCCTTGCTCGGGAAGTGGCGATAGAGGGCGGCCTCGGACACCTCGAGCCGGCTGGCGAGCGCGGCGGTGGTGATCTTGCCGCTGTCAGGCGCCTCCAGCATATTGGCCAGCGCCTGCAGGATCTCTTCGCGGCGTTGTCCCGCTTGTCTGACCATGCGCCGCGACCTCAGTAGCCTTTGATCAGCGTGCCTACACCCTGATCGGTCAGGATCTCCAACAACAGGCAGTGCTCTACGCGGCCATCGATGATGTGCACCGATTTCACACCAGAACGTGCCGCATCGACCGCCGATGAGATCTTGGGCAGCATGCCCCCCGAGAGGGTACCGTCGGCCACCATCTCGTCGATGTCGCGCGGGGTGAGGCCGGTGAGCAAGTCGCCGTTCTTGTCTAGCACGCCAGGCGTGTTGGTGAGCAGCACGAGTTTCTCAGCGCGCAGCACCTCGGCCAGCTTGCCAGCGACCACGTCGGCGTTGATGTTGTAAGTGTCGCCGTCGTTGCCGACCCCGATGGGGGCGATCACCGGAATGAAATCACCCGTGTCGAGGAAGTTGATGATGCTCGGGTCGATGCTGGTGATCTCGCCGACCTGGCCGATGTCGATCATGCGCTCGGGGTCGTCCAGCGCCTGCATCAGCAGCTTGCGGGCACGGATGAACATGCCGTCCTGGCCGGTCAGGCCCACTGCCTTGCCGCCAGCCTGGTTGATCAGGTTGACGATCTCCTTGTTGACCTGGCCGCCGAGCACCATCTCGACGATGTCCATGGTCTCCTCGTCGGTCACGCGCATGCCCTGGATGAACTCACCCTGCTTGCCGACCTTCTTGAGCAGGCTATCGATCTGCGGGCCGCCGCCGTGCACCACCACCGGGTTCATGCCGACCAGCTTGAGCAGCACCACGTCCTGAGCAAAGGAGCGCTTCAGCGCCTCGTCGGTCATGGCGTTGCCGCCATATTTCACGACGATGGTCTTGTCTTGGAAACGACGGATGTAGGGCAGCGCCTCAGCGAGGACGAGCCCCTTTTGCTCGGGGGTGATGTCGGTCATCTGCTACGGACGGTCAAAAGACAAAAGCGCTGCGACGCGGCGCATTGTCGAGCGCGGGCATGCTGGTCTCGAAGAGGTGGGCGTGGGTCACAGCATCGGCCCGACGGGTGTAGAGCCGCGCGTGCATGGCCGGGCCCTCGCCGACCACCGCGAACAAGCGGCCACCGTCTTTGAGTTGCTGCAGCCAGGCGTCCGGCACGAACGGCACCGAACCGGTGAGGACGATAGCGTCCCAGTTGTCGGCGGCGGCATCCAGCGCGGCAATGCCGCAGCCCTTGTGCACTTCGACGTGCTCTACACCATGGTTGACGATGGCGTTGCGCGCGCGACGCGCCAGCTCGCCGTGGATCTCGTAACTGGTCACATGCGCGCCGGCGCCGGCCATCAGCGCAGCGAGGTAGCCGGAGCCACTGCCGACCTCGAGCACATGCTCGCCCGCTTGCAACTGCAGCGCCTGCAAGCAGCGGCCCTCGACACGCGGCGGCCACATGAACTGGTCGAAGCCCAAAGGCACCTCGGTGTCAACAAAGGCGAGCTTTTGGTAGCGGATGGGCACGTAGCGCTCGCGTGGCGTCGCCCCCAGCAGATCGAGCACGCGGGTGTCGAGCACATCCCAAGGGCGGATCTGCTGCTCGATCATGTTGAAGCGGGCCTGCTCGATGGGGGAGCGCTTGGGCACGTCGGGGGTGAGTTCGGCGGGCTGCATAGGCGTCTCGTTGGGTCTGCCGCGGATCGACCGCGTGATGGAGTGAGTCTACACCGGGCGAGCGGCTTGCATCTTGCGCGGGTGTGACATACCTTGGGCTCATCACCACTGGCTGGGGGCGCCCGCGCATGCGGGCTGAGAAGCACCCCTGGAACCTGATCCGGCTCGCACCGGCGTAGGGAAGCCGACTCGCGGATGGGCGCGCATCCTTGCCCTGCCTGCGACCGACCAGCGCGGCTGTCCGCAGCCCAGCCGGGTGGAACCATTTTTTGGAGCCCCCGAATGAACGCTGTCGACAAGAACCTCCCGCAAAACGTCCACCTCGCCGCCGAGGCCCTCAACGCCACCATCAAGCCGTTCGCGGCGAGCGAGAAGGTCTACGTGCAGGGCAGCCGCCCGGATATCCGCGTGCCCTTCCGCAAGGTGAGCCAGACGGCCACGCGGACCAAGGATGGCGACGTGGCCAACCCGGACATCCATGTGTATGACGTGTCGGGCCCCTACACCGACCCGGCCGTCACGTGCGACCTCAACCGCGGTCTGCCGGCGCTGCGCGCGGGCTGGATCGAGCAGCGCGGCGACACCGAGCAACTGGCCGGCCCGTCGTCGGCGTATGGCCGCGAGCGGCTGGACGACGCGGCGACCGCGTCCCTTCGCTTTGACCACATCCGCGCGCCGCGCCGGGCAAAGACCGGCGCCAACGTGACGCAGATGCACTACGCGCGGCGCGGCATCATCACGCCGGAGATGGAGTTCATCGCCATCCGCGAGAATCAGCGGCTGGAGGGCATCACCGACGCGGGCCTGCTGGTGCAGCACCCGGGGCAGTCTTTTGGGGCGAGCATCCCCAAGGTGATCACGCCGGAGTTCGTGCGCGACGAGGTGGCACGCGGCCGCGCCATCATCCCGGCCAACATCAACCACCCGGAGTCCGAGCCGATGATCATCGGGCGGAATTTCCTGGTGAAGATCAACTGCAACCTGGGCAACTCGGCGGTGACGTCGAGCATCACCGAGGAGGTGGAGAAGATGCTGTGGTCGATCCGCTGGGGCGGCGACACGGTGATGGACCTCTCCACCGGCAAGCACATCCACGAGACGCGCGAGTGGATCCTGCGCAACTCGCCCGTACCTATCGGCACAGTGCCCATCTACCAGGCGCTGGAGAAGGTCGACGGCAAGGCTGAGGAGCTGACCTGGGAGATCTTCCGCGACACGCTGATCGAGCAAGCCGAGCAGGGTGTGGACTACTTCACCATCCACGCCGGCGTGCGCCTGCCGTTTATCCCGATGACGGCCAAGCGGACCACGGGGATCGTGAGCCGTGGCGGGTCGATCATGGCCAAGTGGTGCCTGGCGCACCACAAGGAGAGCTTCCTCTACACGCACTTTGAGGAGGTCTGCGAGATCATGAAAGCGTACGACGTGAGCTTCAGCCTGGGCGATGGCCTGCGGCCAGGCTCGGTAGCGGACGCCAACGACGAGGCGCAGTTCTCCGAGCTCAAAACGCTGGGCGAGCTGACGCAGACGGCATGGAAGCACGATGTGCAGGTGATGATCGAGGGGCCGGGCCACGTGCCCATGCACATGATCCGCGAGAACATGGAGCTGCAGCTGCAGCACTGTGGCGAGGCGCCCTTCTACACGCTGGGCCCGCTCACCACCGACATCGCGCCGGGCTACGACCACATCACCAGCGGCATCGGCGCGGCGATGATCGGCTGGTATGGCACCGCCATGCTCTGCTACGTGACGCCCAAGGAGCATCTGGGCCTGCCGAACAAGCAGGACGTGCGCGATGGCATCGTGACCTACAAGATCGCCGCTCACGCAGCCGACCTGGCCAAGGGCCACCCCGGCTCGCAGATCCGCGACAACGCGCTCTCCAAGGCGCGGTTTGAATTCCGCTGGGCGGACCAGTTCAACCTGTCGCTGGATCCGGAGAAGGCGCAGGAATTCCACGACGAGACTCTGCCGCAGGAGGGCGCCAAGCTGGCGCACTTCTGCTCGATGTGCGGGCCGCATTTCTGCTCGATGAAGATCACGCAGGACGTGCGCGACTACGCTGCGAGCCAGGGCTTGGCGGAGGAAGAGGCGCTGAAGAAGGGGATGGAGGTGAAGGCGGTGGAGTTTGTGAAGGGCGGGGGGGAGGTTTACAA
>CAMDGF010000015.1 GCA_945897555.1 Klebsiella pneumoniae
CCGGGCGCCAGCCCCACCACCAGCAGGCGGGCATCGGCCGCGCCAAAGGCCGGCACCGGCGCGTTGTAGTAATTCGGCAGCGTGGCCCGCTGCTGCGCCAGAAAACCCGCCAAGCGCAGGCAGGCGGCGCAACCGGCATCGAACGGCCGCCCCCGCGCCATGGCCGGGCTGGCGGCGTGAGCGGTGCTTGTGACGACGTCGGGCAAGCGCGGGACAGTCATGGTGACGAGGCCGCGGCGCGCCTCAGGGTGCTTCGCCCACCGCCGGCCCGGCGGCGAACTGCGAGGCCTCCGCACCGAGCCGCTGCAGGCTCTCCAGCGCCAGCTGGTACTGCAGATCGCCCGCGAGCGCGGCGGCACCGGGGGCCGGGCTGCGCGCCACCATGGCACCGACGCGCCGCGTCGATTCGGCGCGCAGCGCCGGCTGCCAGCCGTCCAGCACCTGATCGACGCTGCCCGGGTCGTTGCACACCAGCACCATGTCGCAGCCAGCGCAGTAGGCGGCCTCGGCGCGCTCGACGATGTCGCCCACGCCCTGCGCGCCCTTCATCGACAGGTCGTCGCTGAACACCGCACCGTCAAAGCCCAGCCGCTCACGCAGCACGGTCTGCAGCCAGAACGGCGAGAAACCGGCGGGCAGCGGGTCCACCGCGGTGTAAAGCAGGTGCGCCGGCATCACCGAGGCCAAGCCTTGGTCAGCCAGGCGCGCGAAAGGCAACATATCGTATGCAGCGAGTTCCGCGTAGCTGCGCGGATCCTCTGGCAGCGCGTGATGGCTGTCGGCCACCGCCCAGCCGTGCCCAGGAAAATGCTTGCCGCAACTGCTCATGCCGCGCGCGGCCAGCCCGCGGATGAGCGCAGCTGCCAGCGCGATGACGCAGGCCGGGTCGCGGCCGAAGCTGCGGTCTCCGATGATCTCGGAGTGGCCCCAATCGAGGTCCAGCACCGGCGTGAAGCTCAAGTCGACGCCGACCGCGCGCAACTCGGCGGCCAGCACCACACCCGCGTCGAAGGCCAGCGCCGTGGCGGCGGCTGGGTCCGCCAGCCAGCGCAGGCCGAGCGCACGCATCGGCGGGATATGGGTGAAACCCTCACGGAAGCGCTGCACGCGCCCGCCCTCGTGGTCTACGGCGATCAGCAGTTGTGGTTCCCGCAGAGCGCGGATGGCCGCCACCAGAGCCGCCACCTGCTGCGGGCTCTCGTAGTTGCGGCGGAACAGGATCACGCCGCCCACCAGCGGGTGACACAGCCGCTCGGCCTCGGTCAGCGTGAGGTGCAGACCGGCAACGTCGGCCATGAGTGGGCCGAGGGGCTGCTGCAAGCGACTCATGGCGCCCTCTGCAGCACACACACCGACACCGCCATGCTGCGCTCGTCGCTGATGCTCAGATGGTGCGAGGTCACGCCGCGGCCGACGACGAACGACTCAAGCTCGGGCGCCAGCCGCAGCGACGGCCGGCCGAACTCGTCGTGGTCGATGGCGATGTTGCCCAGCGTTGCCGGCGGGCGGATGCCGGTGCCCAGCGCCTTGGCGAACGCCTCCTTGGCAGCAAAACGCTTGGCCAGAAAGCGCGGCGGTTGCGCGGCGGCCTCGAACTCGGCCCACTCGGACGCAGCCAGCACGCGGCGCGCAAAACGTGCGCCGAAGCGTTGCCAGGCGCGTTCCATGCGCTCGATCTCGACCACGTCCTGACCGATGCCGTAGATCACGCCATGTGCTCCGATGCGGCCGTCAGGACCCGCGCGCCGCGAGCATGGCGGCCTTCATCTGCCGCACCGCCGTGTCGAGCCCGACGAACACCGCATCGCCAATGAGAGCGTGGCCGATGTTGAGCTCCTCCATCTGCGCAATGGCAGCGATCGGTGCCACGTTACCGAGATTGAGGCCGTGTCCGGCATTGACGGCAAGACCGAGAGCAGCGCCGCGTTGGGTGGCGCGAATGATGCGTTGCAGCTCCGCGTCACGCTCGGCGCCAGTGGAATCCGCATAGTGGCCGGTGTGGATCTCGATCACCGGCGCGCCCACCTCCGCCGCCACATCGATCTGCGCAGGGTCGGGCGCGATGAACAGCGATACACGGATGCCGGCATCGCTGAGTCGGCGCACCGCCGACGCGACGCGATCGCGTTGTCCGAGCACCTCGAGGCCACCCTCGGTGGTGCGCTCTTCGCGCCGCTCGGGGACGATGCAGACGTCTTGCGGCAACACATCGAGCGCGATGCCGATCATCTCCTCGGTGAGCGCCATCTCCAGATTCATGCGCGTCTGCAGCAGCGGCCGCAGCGCGTAGACATCGTGGTCCTGAATATGCCGGCGGTCCTCGCGCAGATGCAGGGTGATGAGGTCGGCACCGGCCTGTTCGCACAGCAGCGCCGCCTCGACCGGGCTTGGGTACACCGTACCGCGGGCCTGCCGGAGCGTGGCGACGTGATCGATGTTGACACCAAGGCGGATGGGGCTGTGGAGCATGTCGGGAGGTCGAGGCGGTTGCCGGACTGGAGCAGGGTGCGGCAATCTTAGCTTGCGCCGCACCGGCGTGCCCTGCTGTGGCTCACTCCTGGAACGGCGCCAGCATGTCGCGCGACAGCAACGGACGGTCGCCGAGGTAATGGCCGAGTGCGGTGCGCAGAAGACGCAAGGCCTCACGGCGGACACCCATCTCGGCGTAATCGCCGGCCTGCATGGCCAACAGCGTGGTTCCGCTGACTCGCGCACCGATCGACGCCCCCGCATCTGTGCTTGGGCCGCCCTCGGCATCGCGCGTGTCGCGATGCCCTGCCCCGGCGGCCCCTGCCACGCGCACCAAACCGCTCTCGGGCAGATATCGATAGCAACCCTCGGCCGTCACCGGCGCGCCCCCCCCGGCCTCACGTGCGAGGTCGATGGCGTAGCCGAGGTCGGCCAGCAGCGCCAGCTCGAACGGACGCAACACCGCGTCGATGCGCGCTGCGCAAGGTAGCGCAGCCAGCGCACGCTCGTAGGCGGCAAAGGTGCCAGGGTGGGGGTCCTCGCGGGGCAGCAGGCGCACCAGCAATTCGTTGAGGTAGAAACCGCAGATCAATGCTCGACCATTGAGCCCCGGTGTCATTGCCAGCCACTCGGCGCTGTGCAGGGTCTTGACCTCGCCCTTGCCGAACCACGACAGGCTCACTCGCTGGAAGGGCAGCAAGACTCCGCGCAGCGCCGACGCCGGCCGTCGCGCGCCGCGCGCCGCCAGACTCACGCGGCCATGGCGCTCGGTAAAAGCGTCGACCAGCAGGCTGGTCTCGCGGAAAGGCAGGGTATGGAGGACGTAAGCCTCCACCTGGTCGATGCGGTTGACGCCCGCCACGGCACTACTCGAACCCGAGCTGGCGCAGGGCCCCGGCGTCATCTGCCCAGCCGCTGCGCACCTTGACCCAGACCTCGAGGAACACCTTGCAGCCCAGCAGCCGCTCCATGTCGGCCCGCGCCACCGAGGCGATCTGCTTGAGGTGCTCGCCACTACGGCCGATCAGCATGCCCTTGTGTGCGGGCTTATCGACCAGGATGGCCGCGTAGACACGCACCAGATGCTCGGCCTCCTCGTACTTCTCGATGACCACCGTGGTGCCGTAGGGCACCTCGTCGCCGGTCATGCGGAACACCTTCTCGCGCAGCAGCTCCGCCACCAGGAAGCGCGACGTGCGGTCGGTGAGGTCGTCGGGGCCGAACATCGGCTCGCCCTTCGGCAGATGCGGCGCCAGCACGTCGAGCAAGGTGTCGGTCTGCGTGCCCTGCTGCGCCGAGACCGGGACGATGTCGGCGAACGTGAAGCGCCCGGCCATGGCCTGGGCGAACGGCAGCAGCCGCGCTTTGTCCGGTGTGCGGTCGACCTTGTTGATGGCCAGCACCACGGGCCGGTCGGCCGGCAACAGGCGCAGCACCTGCTCGTCCTCCGGGCCGAAGCGCCCGGCCTCGACCACGAACACCACCGCATCAACCTCGCCCAGCGCGGCTTTGACCGTACGATTGAGGCTGGCATTGAGGGCACCGCCATGGCGCGTCTGGAAACCCGGCGTGTCGACGAACACGAACTGCGCGTCAAGGCGTGTCTGCACGCCGGTGATGCGATGGCGAGTGGTCTGCGGCTTGCGCGAAGTGATGGACACCTTCTGCCCGATGAGGCGGTTCATGAGCGTGGATTTGCCCACGTTGGGCCGGCCGACAATGGCGACAAAACCGCAACGGATGCTCATGTCCAGCCGGTCTTCTCAAGCAGTTCAGCCATCGCCACAGCAGCGGCTGCCTGTTCGGCGGCACGGCGGCTCGGGCCACTGCCCATGCCGGCCAGGTCGTGCGCGGGCACCCGGCACATCACCGTGAACACCGGTTGCTGGGGCGAGCCGCCCTCGCCCGCCACTGTGTAGTCGGGTGGTGGCTGGCGGTGGCGCTGCAGCAACTCCTGGAGAGCGGTCTTGGCATCTTTTTGCGCGGTGCCCAGCGCCGGCGATGCGAGCTGGTCGGCGAACAATCTCGTGACCACATGGGCGGCGGCCGCATAGCCAACATCCTCGTGCACCGCGCCGATGAGGGCCTCGAAGGCGTCGGCCAGCAAGGCAGACTGCTCACGGCCACCCGCCCGCTCAAGGCCGGTGCCCAGATGCAGCAAAGGCGGGATGCCGAGCGCCAATGCCTTCTCATGCAGCGAGGCTTGGCAGACCAGATCGGCACGGGTGCGATGCAGATCACCTTCGGATGCGTCCGGCAGACGCGCCATGAGCAAGGGCGAGAGCACACAGTCGAGCACGGCGTCACCCAGGAACTCGAGACGCTCGTTGTGGGTGGCCGAGTGGCTGCGATGGGTCAGCGCCCGGCGCAACAGGTCCGGCTCGGTGAAAGTGTGGCCAAGTCGTTGCTGCAAGCCGTCGAGCGCGTTCATGCGTCCCACACCGGGCACCCGCCGCCCTGCATCAGTCCACCGCCCGGCCGATGCGGTCGAAGCGGCCAAAGTTCCACCAGATCATAAAGGCCTTGCCGACGATGTTCTCGTCCGGCACAAAGCCCCAGTAGCGGCTGTCGCTCGAGGCATCACGGTTGTCGCCCATCATGAAGTAATGGTCGGCCGGCACCTTGCACTCGAAACCATCGTGGCGATACTTGCACTGGCCGAAGAACTCGAACTGGCGCACCTGACTCAACAGGATGGTGGGCTGCTGCGGGCGCACGAGGATGTCGTGGGCGTGGTCGCCGGTCTGCGACGCATAGCGTTGTGAGGCCACAAAATCGGCACCGGCGTCGATGTCGAGGTACTCACCCTTTTCGCGCATCGGCACGTCCTGGCCATTGATGGTGAGCCGCTTGTCGCGGTAGGTCACGACGTCACCCGGCACGCCGACGATGCGCTTGATGTAGTCGACACGGGTGTCCTCCGGGTAACGGAACACCATCACATCGCCCCGTTGCGGGTCCTCTACGTCGATCACCTTACGGTTGATGATGGGGAGGCGGATGCCGTAGGCGAACTTGTTGACGAGGATGAAATCCCCCACCAGCAAGGTCGGGATCATCGACCCGGAAGGGATGCGGAACGGTTCAAACAGGAAGCTGCGGAGCACGAACACGGCAAGGATCACCGGCAAAAAACTCTTGGGATACTCGATCCACCACGGCTCCGGCTGGCCCTCTTGCCGCAGGTGCCTGAAGAACAGCCGGTCGAGCAGCCAGACCGCAAAGCAGACGACCAGCAACACAAAGAGAAGCAACGCGAAGTTCATTTGCTATCCACTTGTAATATTGCAAGAAATGCCTCTTGCGGAATCTCCACGTTGCCGACCTGCTTCATGCGTTTCTTGCCGGCCTTCTGCTTTTCCAGCAGCTTGCGTTTGCGCGAGACGTCGCCGCCGTAACACTTGGCCAACACGTTCTTGCGCAGCGCCTTGATGGTCTCACGGGCGATGATGTGGCTGCCGATGGCCGCCTGTACGGCGATGTCGAACATCTGGCGCGGGATCAGCTCGCGCATCTTGGAGGCCAGTTCGCGCCCGCGGTACTGGCTGCTGGCGCGGTGCACGATGAGCGAGAGCGCGTCGACCTTCTCGCTGTTCACCAGGATGTCGAGCTTGATCAGGTCGGCCGGGCGGAACTCCTTGAACTCGTAGTCGAGCGAGGCATAGCCACGCGAGGTCGACTTGAGCTTGTCGAAGAAGTCCATCACCACTTCGTTAAGGGGCAGATCGTATTTGAGCATCACCTGCCGGCCAAGGTACTTCATGTCAACCTGCGCACCGCGTTTGAGGTTGCACAAGGTGATGACATTGCCGAGGTATTCATCCGGGACGAGGATGGTCGCGGTGATGATCGGCTCGCGGATCTCCACCACCTTGGTGGTCTCAGGGAGCTTGGAGGGGTTCTCGACGATGATGGTCGAGCCATCTTTCATCACCACCTCGTATTCCACCGTCGGCGCGGTGGTGATGAGATCCTGGTCGAATTCGCGTTCGAGCCGCTCCTGGATGATGTCGAGGTGGAGCAGGCCGAGAAAGCCGCAGCGGAAGCCGAAGCCCAGCGCTTGTGAGGTCTCGGGCTCGAACTTGAGGCTGGCGTCGTTCAGCTGCAGCTTGGTGAGCGCGTCGCGCAGGGAGTCGTAATCGTGCGACTCCACCGGGTACAGGCCGGCAAACACCTGCGGCTGGATCTCCTTGAAGCCCTCCAGCGGCCCTGCGGCCGGGTTGGCGGCCAGGGTGATGGTGTCGCCCACCTTGGCGTGCTTGAGATCCTTGATGCCGGCGATGATGAAGCCCACCTCACCCGCCGACAAGCTCTCGCGCGGCAGGCTCTTGGGCGTGAACACACCGACCTGCTCGCAGCCATAATCGGCGCCAGCCGCCATCAGGCGGATGCGATCCTTGGGGCGCACGGTGCCGTCCATCACGCGCACCAGCATGACCACGCCCACATACGCGTCGAACCACGAATCGATGACCAGCGCCTTGAGCGGTGCGGCTGCATCGCCCCCCGGTGGCGGCACGTGCTTGACCACCGCCTCCAGCACGTCCTCGACGCCGAGGCCGGTCTTGGCTGAGCAGTGCACTGCATCGGTGGCCGGTATGCCGATGATGTCCTCGACCTCAGCGATGACGCGCTCCGGCTCGGCCGAGGGCAGGTCGATCTTGTTGAGCACCGTGAGCACCTCGACGCCCTGCTCGATCGCCGTGTAGCAATTGGCCACCGTCTGCGCCTCCACGCCCTGGCTGGCGTCAACCACCAACAGCGCGCCTTCGCAAGCCGCCAGCGAGCGGCTCACCTCGTAAGAGAAGTCGACATGGCCCGGCGTATCGATGAGGTTGAGACGGTAGGTCTTGCCATCACGGGCCTTGTACGCCAAGGCGGCGGTCTGCGCCTTGATGGTGATGCCGCGCTCGCGCTCGAGGTCCATGGAGTCGAGCACCTGCGCCTCCATCTCGCGATCGGCCAGGCCTCCGCACTGCTGGATGAAGCGATCGGCCAGCGTGCTCTTGCCGTGGTCGATGTGGGCGATGATGGAGAAGTTGCGGATCAGCTCTTGCATCAGGGTGTGGCCATGGGCCGCCAAAAAGGGCCGGCCACCAATAAAAAAGGCGCTTGCGCGCCTGAGGGATCAAGCCAGCGGGTACAGCCTTCCATTGTATCGGTCAAGCCGACAACTGCGCGAGATAGAGCGCAATGATCACGAGGACGCTGATGAGCGTGCGCAACGGCACGAACCACACGGGCAGCCCCCGACCAGCCAGCCAGCGCTGATCGACCACCATGGCGGCGATGAAGCTGAGGCTGAGCAGCATGAGCGCATCGTGGTACGGCAACAGCAGAGCCACCCACGCCACCAGCGCGGGCACCACCGACCAGCCATAGCTGCGCCAGGCCGGCAGCGGCGCCGAGGTGTTGTCGCGGGCGGCGGCCAGGCCCCAGTGCAGCGCGCCGACAAAGCTCAGGATGACCGCGGCGTAGCCGATCAGCGCCTGCTGCAGCTGCGGCGGGTTGATGCCAAAACGCGGCGCCAGCGCCAGCGCCCAGAACGGGATGAGGCCGCCGAGCGCGAGGATGCGGGCGGCAGCGGGCGCCTGGTTGAACGCAGCGATCATGGGGTTTCCTCGTCGGGAGGCATGGAACGGCCCGCCATCATGCCAAAACCGGGGTCGGGCACGCCGGGCTCTTCACGGTTGCGCATGAAGTCGGCGGTGTTGAAGAACGCGGCCACCAGGCGCTCGCGCAGGTCCGGCGCCAGCGGGCTGTCCTGCAGGGCGCGCGTCATGCACTGCATCCACTGATCGCGTTCGATCGACCCGATCGGGAACGGCATGTGGCGGCGGCGCAGCATGGGGTGGCCGTACTTCTCCACATACAAGGGCGGGCCGCCCATCCAGCCGGACAGGAACAGGTAGAGCTTCTCCTTGCTGTGGGCAAGATCGGCCGGGTGCAGGTGGCGGATGCGCTCGAAGGCCGGGTCGTCATCCATCTGGCGATAGAAGCGCTCCGCCAATGCATGAATGCCCGCATCGCCGCCGATCAGGTCATAGAGAGTGGTGCCGACGTCTGACATGCCCACCAATCTAGCGCAAGCCGGGGCTCTCCACGACAGCAATGATCATGGCTGCCACCACGATCGCCGGCCCGAACGCAAAGGCGTCCGTCAGCCGTGTCTGCCGCATCAGCGCGAGCCCACCCCGCCCCATCAGCGCCAGCAGGGTCGCAAGGATGTAAGTGGTGACCACGAACCCCGGCCCCCAGATCGCCCCCAGCGCTGCCAGCAATTTCATGTCGCCTTGCCCCATGCCATCGCGGCCACGCAGGCCAAAGTACACATCGTTGATGAGACGGAATGGCAGATAGCCGACCACGGCACCGACAATCGCCGCCTCCAGGCCGACGGTGCGCGTCGACTCCGGGATCTGCAACAACAGCCCACACCAGAGCATGGGCTGGGTGATCAGATCGGGTAACAGCCGGTACTGCAGGTCGATGCGGAGCAAGGTGACCAATCCCAGCACCCAGATGCCAGCCAGCAGACCCGTCTGTCCGGCACCGCCCAGCAGAAAGGCGATCAACGATGCGATGACAAAGAACGGTAACCGCTCGAGGTTCTCGCGGCCGCGCAAGCCGGGCACGAAACTGAACGGCTCGGGCTGCGGTGGCAACTCGCGCCCAAGGTGCATAGCCACTGCGCGCGCATCCTCGGCGAGGATGCGTTGCGGCAGCCAGTCGCCCAACAACACGAAGAGCGGTGCCAGCAGACACAAGAACACGGCTTCAGCCAAGACCGAAGACCTTGCTCAGGGACATCGCCGCCGGCCCAAAAAGGATGATCACGAGTGCGGGCAGCAGGCAGAGCATGAGCGGCGCCATCACCTTGACCGGCAATTTGGCAGCCTGCTCTTCGGCGCGCTGCATGCGCCGCACGCGCATCGAGTCGGCATGCACGCGCAGCGAATCGCCCAAGGAGACGCCATAGCGATCGGCCTGGATGACCATGGTCACCAGTTCGCGCATGTCATCCAGCGCTGTGCGTTCCGCCAGCTCGCGCAACGCATCGGCCCGGCTGGCGCCGGCACGGATCTTCTGGTTGACGCGATCGAGCTCGCTGCCGAGCAAGGGGTTGTGACGGGCCAGCTCGCGTGCCGAGCGACGCATCGCTGCATCAAAAGCTTGCCCCCCCTCGATACAGATCACCAACAGGTCGATCAGCTCGGGCAAGCCCTTCTGGATGGCGTCGACGCGACCGGCAGCGCGCTGCCCGACATGCAAAGCCGGCAAGCGCATGGCGAGAACCAAGGGCACCACCGCCGTCAGCAGCCACTGCATCGGTTGGGCTGGCTCGGGCTGGAGCAGCAGGAGGCCGACGCCGATCCCGAAGAGGACCGCGGCGAGAGCGGTACTGGAAGCGCGGTAGAGGGTCAGCGAATCGGGGTGGTGGTAACCGGCCTGCAGCAACAGCTTGGCTGCGGCGGCGGTATCGCGGCCACCCAGCACCGGCGAGACGCGCGCCAACATGTCGGCCAGCGGCATCCAGAAGTTGCTCGCCAACTTGCGTCCGGGCGCGGCGCGACGCGTATGCGTACTCTCGGCGAGGATGCGGTCGATAGCCTCGCGGCGACGGCGCTCATCGCCGGTGCGCACGAACGCCAGCACCAGCATCGACACCGTCGTGGCGATGATAAAGATCAGCCCCCAGAGCTTGAGCGACATCGCCTACACCTTCACGCGGACGGTGCGCATGACCCAGAACGATCCGGCAGCCAGCAAGCCCCCTGCCAGCACCATCATCTGCCTGCCTGCATCGGTGGTCCAGAACACTGCAACGTAGTCGCGGTTGGAGAAATACATAAACCCGAGCACCAGCAAAGGCAGCAGGCAGAGGATGATGGCTGAGAGCCGTCCTTGGGCAGAAAGCACCTTGACCTTCCCATCGAAGACGAATCGCTCACGGATGGTCTTTGCCAACGTGGCGATCGCGTTGGCCAGACTGCCCCCGGTCTCGCGCTGGATGCCGATGCAGGCAATGAGGTAGCCGATGTCATAGCAGGACACGCGCTCCGCCATAGCCGAGAAAGACTCCTCGAGCGGCATGCCAAAACCAGCCTCCTCCACCGCTTGGCGGAACTCGCCGCCCAAAGGGTCTGGAAACTCCTCGCTCACCATGCGCATGGAGGCCATCAGGTCGTGGCCGGTGCGCATCGAACGTGCCAGAAAGTCCAGAGCCTCGGCGTACTGCGTAGAGAAACGCCGGCTGCGCTCGCGGGCGCGACCCTCCAGAACCACCACCGGCACCAGGCTCGCGAGGAGCCCCGCTGGAAGCGCCAGCAGCGGCTGGTCGATGAGCCAGACCAGCGCGATAGCCGCAAGCAGCAGCCCGACCGTGCCGGCGAGCACCGCCAACGGCGAGGCCTTGCTGCCGGAGCGCACCAGCAGCAGGGAGAGTTTGCGTGTCAGCGACGCGCCGAGCGCGCGGCGCAAGGCCTCTGGCAGCTCCGGGCCTGCGTCACGGTCCAACACGATGGACTCCGGCTGCCGCACGCTGTCGGCGATCTCGCGCAGACGGCTGGCGACGGCCCGAGGCCGGCTGCGCCGTTCTGCCCCGCTCGAACTCCCAACCAGCAATACCAGCGTGAGCACGGTGAGGAAGACCCCGCCGATCAGCGCATAGTGGCGCAGCGTCTCAGGCGTCACGCCAGTCGCCCTCGCGGTCACTACCGAGCAGTGATTCGGGCAGGTCGATGCCACGCGACTGGATGCGCTCCATCAGGCGCGGTCGGATGCCAGACCAGGCAAAGTGGCCGATGGCGCGACCGGCGGCGTCGATGCCCTGCCGCACGAACTGAAAGAGGGTCTGCGTGGTGATCACCTCGCCCTCGATGCCGGTCACCTCCTCGATGGCGACCACCCGGCGCGAACCATCGGCCAGCCGCTCGACCTGCACGATGACCTGAATGGCCGAAGCGATCTGCTCACGGATGGCACGCACCGGCATGGCGATTCCTGCCATCGACGTCAGATTCTCCAGACGCGTCAGGGCATCGCGTGCAGAGTTGGCGTGGATGGTAGTGAGCGAGCCGTCGTGGCCGGTGTTCATGGCTTGCAACATGTCGAACACCTCACTCGAGCGCACCTCACCCAGGACGATGCGGTCCGGCCGCATGCGCAGAGCGTTCTTGACCAAGGCGCGGGTGGTGATCTCCCCCTTGCCCTCGAAGTTCGGCGGACGCGTCTCGAGCCGCGCCAGATGGCTCTGTTGCATCTGCAGCTCGGCGGTATCCTCGATGGTGACGATGCGCTCATCGTCGCCAATGAAGCCGGAGAGGATATTGAGCAGCGTGGTCTTGCCGGAGCCGGTCCCGCCGGAGATGGCGATGTTCACCCGCGCCCGCACCAGCGCCTGCAGATAGCGCGCCATGCCCGCAGACAAGGTGTGCTTCTGCACCAGGTCGCGCATGCGCAGCGGCACCACGGCGAAACGCCGGATCGACAGCAGCGGACCATCCACTGCTACCGGCGGGATGATGGCGTTGACCCGCGACCCGTCCGGCAGACGGGCATCGGCCATCGGGCTGGCCTCGTCAACACGTCGCCCGACCTGCGACACGATCTTGTCGATGACGCGCATGAGGTGCGCGTTGTCGTTGAAGCGCGCCGGCACTCGCTCGAGACGGCCGGCTCGTTCGACAAACACCGTATCGAAGCCGTTGACCATGATCTCGGAGATGGACGGGTCGGCCAGCAGTGGCTCGAGCGGACCCAGCCCGCTGATCTCGTTGTACATCTCCAGCGCCAGCCGGTCGCGCTCGGCGGAGTTGATCGGCAGGTTCTCCTCGTCGACCATCGCACCGATAAGTTCGCGCAACTGGCTGCGCAACATGTCCGGGCTCAGCTTCTCGGCAGCGTCGAGGTCCATGCGTTTGAGCAGGTGCTGGTGCAGCTGCGATTTGATGCGGTAGTAGCGTCGCGAGGTGTCGCCCTCATTCGGCGTCTCGCTGGCGATACCGACCCGGCGCAGAACGCTGCCATAACCCCAGACAGCTAGCGATTCATCAGTCTTTGCCATAGCGATTCCTTGGGTGGAGTGACGACGACACCGGCCAGCTCTGCCGCCCATCGCGTCAGTTCGAGGGTCATCGGGCTACGGGGCGCGTGCTGGACCAGAGGCAGACCAGCCACCACCGCCTGATTGAGCACCTCGGGAACGTTCGGCAGCTGCCATGCCAGCGGCTGTCGGAGGGCCTCTTCGAACTCCTCGGCGCTGAGGTCCCATTTGCGTGCCATGCGATTGCCGACCAAGAGCAGCCGCTCCGGCTCGCGGCCGATGCGCTCCCAGATGCCGAGCACCTGGCTGGCCTTGCGCAGCGAGGGCACGGTGGGTGTGGCGACCACCGCCAACTGGTCAACGATGCGCATCAGGTCGAGCGCGACCGGGCTGATGCCCGAGCCCAGGTCGAGGATGACGAAACGATAGAGTGTCATGGCCCGGCGGATCAGTTCCTCGATGCGCTCCGGCAAGATCGCTCCAAACCGGTCGAGTGCGCGCAGAGACGGGATGCGGTGCAAACCCGAACTCATCTGCAGCGTCATCATCTCGAACAGCTCGCGGTCTAGCCGGCCGATGTCCTCGCAGAAGTCAGCGAGGTCGTATTCGGGTTTCTGCAACTCAAGGAACATCTCGACATCGCCGAAGGGCAAAGCGAGGTCGATGAGCAGGATCGGCGCCTCGGTGACGCGGGTCAGCACGGTCGCCAGATTAGCCGCTACGAACGAGCCGCCATCGCCGCCCTTTGCCGACATCACCCCGACCACCACGCCGGGCTCGGCCGCCTCGCGAGCGCGGCTCTGGGTGGCAGGCGGCACACGCCGAGCGCGCGGGGGGCTGGCATCCACTTCAGCGATCGACGAGTTCAGGGCCGCAACCATTCCATGCAGCCGGCGCTCGCTCAGACCACTCCAGACCTCAAGCACGCCGAGCCGACCCATACCGGTGGCGAACTCGGTCGCGGCATCGGGCGCCACCACAGCGACGCGCTCAGGCGGAAAACGCTCGAGCAGGCGCGTGATCGAGCGCAAAAGCGTCGGGCCGGGGATATAACCGGCCAGCAACAGCAGATCGGCGTCGGCCAAACTGCTGTCGTTGACCTGATCCGGCAGGTCGGCCTCCAGTGGCAGCAATACGACCCCTTCGGGCTTCCAGTCCGGGTCGAAGTAACAGTCTGGTGGTGTGGCGGCGAGCACGCGCACGGCTTTTCCCTAAAAGATGCAG
This sequence comes from Klebsiella pneumoniae, assembly GCA_945897555.1. Lineage (GTDB taxonomy): Bacteria > Pseudomonadota > Gammaproteobacteria > Burkholderiales > UBA3065 > UBA3065. The sequence goes on from CAMDGF010000015.1 coordinate 13,739, forward strand.
GCCGGGATATTGGCGCCGTTGAGGGTCCTGGCCATGGGCTCACGCAGTACGCGAGCCGGCAGCGGCGGAACCGTTATATTAAGCGGTCTGAGGGGAATCAGCAGATTGGCAACGAAGCCATTGATGCGCGCCTCGACCGCTGTGCAGTTCGTTGCTGTGCAATTGGTGGGCAAATAAGTGAAGCTCAGCCAAGTGTTCGCTTGTGCCGGCGCCACGATGTATCCGCCCGCCTGTGCCCAACCCAACACCCGTGCCCTCACGCTCGCCTGCCCGGCGACATCGGCGGGGCCGGTGGTGCAGATCGCCGCCATCCGAGCGGCCATCCGGGTGGCTTCGGCAGCGGTGCCCAGCGTCAACATGAAGCGCCCGAACTCGATGACGGCGAAGACGAGGCCAAAGAAGAGGAGCCCGGACACGGCCAGTTCCAGCAGCGCCACGCCCGACTGGCGCTGAGCCGAGTTGCGCACCGCCCGAAGGCGCATGCCTGATCGCCGGACCACCGTTCGGCGCAGAGAGCTTGAGTGGCGTGGCAAGGGCATCAGTTGATGTACTGGCGATGGGTGGCGGCAATGTCGGGAAACGGGATCGAAGTGACGTTGCCGAATACCGGGTTGAGGATGCCGGCCGCCACCAATCTGTAGCGGAAGCCACTCACGGTGACCGTCACCAGATTGATGCGAACCCCCGTGGTGTCGTTGGGGATGGTGGTGCGCTGGCGGCGCTGTGTCGCCGGTGTGGTGCCAGCACCAGCCACCGTCACAGCGGCGGTCTCAAGCCCGGGCACCAGCGGCGCGCCGCTGCAGGTGGCAGCTATCACACCAAAGCGCACCAGGCAGGTGGCCTCGGCAGTGCCGGCGCCGACGGGGCGCGTGGACAGATAACGCGCAGCCGCGTTGGCCTGCGCCACGATCTGTTTGAACTGCGTCAGCGCACGGCCGAGCTCGATGGTGGCGAACAGCACCACCAACATCAGCGTGGCTACCAGCGCCAGTTCCAGCAGTGCCACGCCTGCTTGGCGCCCACGGGCTGGCGGCCTGGACATCACTGGATCAGCGCCGGGACCAGCGGCCCCAGCGAGCTCGCACCACCCGGCGTACCGTGGCTGCGGCAGGGTGAATCGGCGGCGTTGGCAAAGCCTAGGAACTCCAGCGCCCAAGACAACTTGTAGGTGATCAGCGCAAGGCCGAGCACTGCGGCATCCTCCCCGATCGGCCGGTGCAAGAGCACGCAGGCGTAGTCGACGACATTGCGCATCTGCCCATTGCCATTGCTGGGCGGCGTGGTCACCGGCACCACCACCAAGCGACGCCCGCTGGCCGCAAAGGCGTTGTGATTGCCCTGCGCCGGGGAGGGTGCAAAGTTGTTGGGGCGGGCACTCGCCGGCATCACCGTACGGGCGTTGGCATGCAGCTGGTAGGTGTTGCCGTTGCCGTCCGGATTCTGAAAGCGGCCATCTTCCTCCGCCACCGTAAGCGACAAGACGCCGAGCAACGGCGGCGGATTGGGTGCCCAACCGGTGAGATCGGGCAAAAGGCCGTTATTGGGCGCATTCGCAGAAGGGATCAGTGGCGAGTTGTTGGTGTACACCCCGAAGCGGGCATTCCACGGCGCCCAACCGGCATTCAGTTGGTCACGATCATTGATCAGCGGCGCGCGCTGGTTGACCCGCACGGTCATCGGCACATCGCAGAGCCCGGTCCCGAACTGCGCGATCAGCGTCGGGTTGCTCGCACCGGTCACAGTGCCTGCTGGCACGGTGAAATCGACCAGACGGGCCTGGTAGTTCAAGTCGACGTTGATCGCGCCGAGCAAGCCGATCGTGACAAAAGGTTCGACCGGCCGGTACACCTCATTGACCACCAATCCCCACGGCCGCGCGTTGGCGATGTTGGCGCGCTCGAGCGCCAAGGGGAAGACACAGGCGGTCTGCGAAGGTACACCCGTGGCGCGCGCCACCGTGGTCACTGCCCCGTCCACCGACGCACCGATGAGCTGCGCAAAGAACGTGGTGACACCGGGATGGCTCACCACACATTCGACAACGCGGTAGTTGGCGGCCTGGTTGGTGGCAGTCACGTTCGCCGCACTGACCCAAGCTCCATTCACGGCCGTCGAGAAGCGCAGCGTCGCTGTGGTGCGGTTCTGTCCCGTGGCCGGCTTCTGAAACCCCGCTGGCAGCAACCCCGCCACGAAACGCCCGGTCGCCTCGGCGCGGGTGAGCTGACCACGGGTGCGATCGAGCTCATCGACCGCTGCCAGTGCGCAGCTGTCCGCCGCTGATTGCACCTCGGCGCGAACCACCATGAGCCGGCCTAGATCGACCACCAACGCCACAAAACCGAACAGCATGGCAGCGCTGATGGCGAGGAAAGGGAGTGCGATGCCTGCCTGCCGTGGTCCTCTGCACTGCCGCATGGCCCGGTGCTGCATCAGCGCCCGCCTTGACCGCCCCCTGCGGTACTGGGGGCCGTCAGCATCTCTTGCGAAGACTGGCCACGCACCGTCTCCACCGCGCCGCCGAGCTCACGGGCGGTCGGCCGGAGTCCGTCGGTCTCACCTTTCTGCAATGTCTGCGCACGGATGGCCGCGCGGTACGCTTCGCCATAACGCGCGGGCTGCTGAGTCACCGGCGTGTTGGCGCAGCCTTGCACGATCAAGGCTGAGGCCAGCCCGCACGCTGCGGCCACCCGGCGCACCCGTTGCCGGCGTGCCGACAGGTGTTGGACCACCCTAAAGGCCTTCTCAGGACGCATCATGTTACTGAGCGCCCCCCTCGAGCCTGCCCTCGCCGAAAAGCTGCTTTTCAGTAGGGATCGTGACGGTCTCGGTGGGCAATGCCGGCGCGTCCTCGGTGGCGCGGATGAGGCGCGGCGTGACCACCACCAGCAATTCGGTGAGCTCCGAGCTGTAGTCGGCGCTGCGAAACAGAGGCCCGAGGATCGGCAGGCTGGCCAAGCCGGGAATCTGCTTGGCGCCATCGCGAAAGTTGTCTTGCAACAACCCCCCGATGATCAGGCTCTGGCCCTCACGGATCTGCACCGTGGTCGACAGCTTGCGCACCCGGAAAGAAGGCGCGTTGCTGGGGACACCCGAGCTGTTGAAAGCCAGCCGATTGGTATCGAGCTCGGTGACCTCGGGCGAGACCTTGAGCGAGATCCGTCCACCATCCAGCACCGTCGGGCGAAATTTGAGACCCACGCCAAAATCGCGTTCCTGAAAAGAGAAGAGCGGCGTCGCTCCAGCAGCACTGGCTTGCGCTGCAGGCAGCAGCACGCGGCCACCCGCCAGGAACGAACCTTCCTCGCCGCTCACCGCGACGATGGTCGGCTCAGCCAGGATGCGCACGAGACGCTGATCCCGGCTGGCATTGGCGGTGATGCCAGTGTCGCGGAAGAACAAAGCCGCGAGAGGGGTGCCGCTCGCAGCGAGCAAGGCTGAGCGGCTGGCGATGCCCCAACTGAAATCCCCGGCCCGACCGTTTGAATCGAAAGCAAGGCCCAGCGCCTTGATGGCGCTGCGCGACACCTCGGCAAAGCGCACCTCGAGTAGAACCTGCTGCGGATCGCGGATACGCAGGGTGTTGATGACGCGCACCAACGAACCCCCGGTGGCGCCAGCACTCCCTCCCGATGTGTCAGCGCCTGCCACAGCCGTACCCGACAGCGTTCGCTGCAGATTGCGGGCGAACGCTTCGGCAAAATTCAGCGCGTGCTCTGCCGCAATGGTGTCCGAGACGCTGCCACTGAGCACCAGCGACCCACCGACCGAAGCCACGCGGATGTCGGTCTCTTGCGGAAGCAGCTCAAGGAAGGTCTTGCGCAGCGACACCAGGTCGACGTCTACCGAAATGTCGACCTTGCGCAGCTCTTCGTCCTTGTTCCAGATCATCAGGTTGGTGGCGCCGATGGCCTTGCCGTAGACATAGAGCTGGGTGGGCGCGACCATGACGTAGTCGGCGATGCGCGGATCGCTCACCGCCACCCGCAGCGCGGGTTGCGGCAACTTGACGATCTGCGAGCGCCCGACCAGCACCGGGATGATGCCGCTGTCGGGCAGCGGGAACATGGCACTGGAGATCGGCAGGGGCGCAACGGGCGGTGGGGCGCTGCGAGCCACCGCGGCCACGGGTGCGGCCTCTGGCATGCCGGTGGCTGCCGGAGCCGGCGCCGCGCTCCCTGCCTCGGCCGATGGCTGTACGGGAAAAGCGAACAGGCGCGGTGGCACCCGGCGGGCCGCTTCACCCGCTCCAGCCCAGGTAGAACTGCCAAAAAGACACACCAAAATGCCGGCGAGGACGATGCGAAAGTCAGCCACAGGGTTCACCCCGGTTCCTTGCGCATCATCACATTACCGCCCCGGATCTCCTGCACCACGACCGGGGCGGGCGGGGCTGCAGGCGCGGGAGCCGGCTTGGTGACGTAGATCACCTTGGTCTCAGGCTCAGGGACCGCCACAGGGGCGGCTTCGGGCTGCTTGGGCTGCATGGCGCCCATCAGGTCGGCCACGCGCACGCCGCCCGAGACCGAATCGTCCGGATCGCCCGGATTGCGCATCACCAAGGTGAGTTCACCCAAGAGGCGTGCGAGGTCGAGCGTCTCGGCTTGCTCGGTGGTGAGCTCAAAGGTAACGAGACTGGCGGTCGGGGCCGCCTGCGCGTTCTGATCGCCTGGCTTGATCTCGGCGCGCACGGCGAGCACGCGCACACCCGTGAGGATCATGCGGCTGAACGGCTGCGGCACGTTTCGCGTAGCCGACAACATGACATCGACCGTGCTGCCGGGGCCACCAAAACCCACCAATTGGCTCAGGTCGCTGATGCGTGCCACGTAGGCGCGCATGCCGATGCCCAAGGACATGGCGATGGCATCGGGACGCGGGTAAAAATCGGAATCGCGCAGGACCCGACCGGCCTGCAGCGGGATCTTGGCAATGCGTCCGGCAATGGCGTCGACCGAAGCGACGGCATCGGCCGGGGGCAGCTCGTGCTCGTTGGCCCATTGCGAGCGCATGAGCAGCTCGGGGCGCACCGTCTCACCAACGGCAATGGGCGACGCCGCCACAACCACCGGCCGCTCGACCTTGGTGGCGACAGCAGGCTCGCCGATGAGGCCGGCGGCAATGAAGGACGCCACGCCGCCCAAGGCGGTGGCGAGCGCTACAAGGCGCATCCCTCTCATACCGAACCTCCTTTAACTTGCCTCGCGGGCCGCATCCGGCACATCACGGGCAGTTGCCGCTCGTGCTGTTCTGGATGCAGTCTGCGACAGCGCCAAGCTTGTTGCCCGTGCTGTTGGACAGCTTGGAAACTGCAAACACACCGACACCCACGATGATCGCAGCCATGATCGCGTACTCGACCACTTGGATACCCGACTGGCGGCTGCGGCGGCTCGTCATGGCGTGCTGGAAGGCGTGCTGGAAGTGTTGCAATTTGCTGCAGAGGCCTTACCGTCTGCTGCCGGAGTCGTGCTTGAGCCGATGGCTCCTTTCGCCCCCGCAGACGCAAGGCAATTGCCCACGGCAGCAGTCTTGTTGACGCTCTGATCGCTCAGCTGACCCGTCGCGTAAGCGCCACCCGCCACCATGATGGCGCCGAGCAGGCCATATTCGAGAACCTGGACGCCCAGTTGCTTCTTCTGGATAGACTTAAGCATGGCCGCTCCTTACTTGATCACTGTCTGGCATTCGTTCGCATTGACAGCGCCGTTGGTGTCAGTCTTGCCCACGACATCGATACAGTTGCCGACTTCGGCCTGCTTGTCCTTGCTCTGATTGCTGAGCGTTGCAACGGCATAGGCACCACCGCCCACCACGATCGCGCCGAGGAGGCCGTACTCGAGAACCTGGATGCCGCGCTGCTTGGCCTTGCTGAAAAGCTTGAACATTCTCATCTCCCTGTCAGGAATAGGGCGTAAGCCCATAATGTTGTTTACGAAACTTAACTTATACCAACCCGCTTCGAAAGTCTATTCAAAAAAGGTTTGGCCGCACAGTAGTTAAGGTTCGGGCCCGGTGTCTATCCGTCAAGCAGACTAATACACCCACTTTTTAAGAGCAATCGAGCCTTTGGCATCGACTTTCGGCGCTTGATTGCCAAATATGCACGGATGCGTGCGGCCACCGCCCCCATTCCGAGGCGTGCTCAAGGGGTGTGGCGCAGGTGCGGCCCCGGCGGTGTCCCAAGCACCGCGCGAAGCAGCCAGAGAGCTCCAGCCAAGGCCATCCCGATCCCCAGCAGCAATGCCCAGAGCACCGGCTGCATCGTCAGGCGGCCGGGCACATCGAGCACCTGCGAAGCCACCACCCAGCCCACGGCAAGCGCCCCTGCGGCCGCCACCACGCCAGCGATGGCACCCACCAGTGTGAACTCGCAGAGCAAAGCGCCACGCAACTGCGCCCGAGTGGCCCCGAGCACGCGCAAGAGGGCCCCTTCGCGCTGCCTTTCCCGCTGCGAGAGCAGCAAAGAGGCCGCCACCACCAAGACGCCGGCGACCAGCGTGAGCGATGCCAGCAGGCTCACCGCGCCGGCAAGGCGGTCGACGAGCGCGCGGATGCGCTCGAGCAGCTCGCCTACGTTCACCACGGTGACATTGGGCAACTCGCGTACCAATCGGGCCTCGAGTGCGGCCTGCGCACGAGGCAGGTGGAAGCTCGATACGTAGGTTGCCGGCTCGCCAGCCAACACCCCGGGCGTGGCCACGACAAAGAAATTGACCCCGAACGAGTCCCAGCGCACGGTACGAACGGATTGCACGACGACTTCGACCTCGCGCCCACCAAGGCCGTAGCGCAGCCGGTCGCCCACTTGCAGGCCCAGCTTCTGGGCGATGCCCTGCTCCACCGACACCAGCGGCTGATCCAGCTCATCGGCGCCCCACCAGCGGCCCTCGACGATGCGGTTGTCGTCCGCTTCGAGCCGCGCCTGAAAGCTGAGGTTGAACTCACGCTCCACCAAACGGCGCGTGTTCTCGTCGGCGTAGCGGGCCGGGTCTACTCCCTCGCCGTTGATGGCGAGCAGGCGGCCACGCACCATGGGGTAGGCGGCCGGCGCCGGCCGGCCCTGCTCGGTGAACAGGCGCTGCAGGTGGGGCACCTGCTCCGGCGTAAGGTTGATGACGAAGCGGTTGGGTGCCTCCGGCGGGAGGGTGGCCTGCCAGGCGCCGAGCAGCTGGTCGCGCACCACGGTGAGCAGCAACAGCGCCATGATGCCGATGGCCAGCACCATGACCTGCAGCAGCGTCTCGCGCCAGCGACGGGTGATGGCGGCCAAGCCAAGGCGCCAGCCGCTGCCAGCCCGCGACGGGCTGAACCCGCGCGCCAGCCGAGCCAGCGGCAGCAGCGCAGCACCGGCGGCCCCAGCCACGGCCAGTGTGGCCAGCAACCCGCCCAGCGTGTAAAAGCCGAGCCGCCATTCACCGGCTTGCCAGACCAGCAGACCCGCGACGGCAGCCAGCGTGAGCAGCGTCGTGAGCCACCCAGAAAGGCCAGGCGGCGGGAGGTCGTCGCGCAATACCCTCAGGGGGGACACGTCGCGCAGACGCAGCAGCGGCGGCGCCGCAGTAGCGAGAAGCAGCACCATGCCCGAAACGAACGCGGCGACCGCTGGCGCCGGCGAGGGCGGCGGCAAGGTCTCGCCGACAAAAGCCGCGAGGCGTTCGGCCAGCAGGTGTTGCAGCCCGAGACCCAACGCCACACCCGCGACCCCGGCCATCGCGCCGGCCATCAGCAGTTGCGTGCCATGCAGGGCGAGGATGCGCCACGAGGCCAAGCCCCAGCTGCGCATGAGGGCGGCCTCCTCGACGCGCCGGCGAACGTACTGACGCGCCGACAACACCAGTGCCACCGCCGCCAGCACGACGCTGGCCATGGCGGTGAGCGCGAGGAACTGGTGGGCGCGGCGCAGGGTGTTGCGGATCTCCGGGCGCGCATCCTGCAAGCCTTGGATACGCTGGCCAGCCGCCAATCGCGGCACAAGCGCTGCGCGTAGACGGTCGATGCCGCTCGGCGAGCCAGCGACCAGCAGACGATAGGTCACGCGACTCCCCGGCGCGATGAGCCCGGTGGCTGGCAGGTCGACACGGTTCATCACCAGCCGCGGTGCGACGCTGAACACCTCGAACGCGGAATCGCCCCGCGCCGCGAGGATGCGTGACACACGCAGCTCGCTGTAACCGAGGCCGAGCCTGTCGCCGACCGCAAGCGAGAGCCGATCGGCCAGACTGGCGTCGATCCAGACCTCGCCGCTCGCGGGGAGACCGCCGGTGGCCTGCTCGCCACGCAGGGGGAACGGCCCGTCGACGGCGCGCACATCGGCCAGCTGGCTGCGCTCACCTGCCGAGGCCATGCTTGGAAACGCGCTCACGCCGGTCGACTCCAAGCCAGCGCCGCGGGCCTCGGCTGCCCACTCGTCAGGCAGCGCTCGATCGCCGCTGATGACGAGATCGGCCCCAAGCAACTGCCCGGCTTTTTGCTGCAGGTTGTCGTCGACGCGCTGCGCCACCACACCGATGGCAGTCATGGCGGCCACGGCGAGCGCCAGCGCCAGCATGGCGAGCAACAATTCGCCACTGCGCCACTGCCGCGACAGGCCGCGCCACGCGAGCGTCGTGATCACGACGGCTCGGCTCCGACACCGGGGACCACGCGGCCACTGGCCAGCTGGATCTGCTTGGAGCAACGCGCCGCCAGCATTGCATCGTGCGTCACCAGGACCAGCGTCGTGCCAGCCTGCGCGTTGAGTCGGAACAACAGATCGATGACCGCGGCGCCGGTGCCGGCATCGAGGTTCCCCGTCGGCTCGTCGGCGAACAAGACGCGGGGATCGCCGGCGAATGCGCGCGCCAGCGCCACGCGCTGCTGCTCACCGCCCGACAGCTGGCTGGGATAATGGCGGCCGCGCGCATCGAGGCCGACGAGGCCGAGCCAGTGCGCGGCGCGGTCCATGGCATCGGAGCGACCGGCGAGCTCGAGCGGCAGCGCAACGTTCTCCAGCGCCGTGAGGCCCTGTAACAGCTGGAAGTTCTGGAACACGAAGCCGACGGCGCGAGCGCGCAACGCCGCCCTGCCCTCTTCATCGAGGCTGAACAGCGACTCACCGTCGAGCCAGATCTCGCCGCAGCTTGGCACGTCGAGCCCCGCCAGCAGTCCAAGCAGCGTCGACTTGCCGCTGCCGGAGGGTCCTACGATGGCCACCGACTCGCCAGCGTTGATCGCGATATTGATGTCATCAAGAATGACCAGGGGCTGCCCGCCCATGGCGACAGTTCGGCCGAGCCCGAGAGTGTGGAGGATCATGAAGCGTCTTTTGCCTGACTGGCGGTTGCGGTGGTACTGCGTGCTGGCTTGCCTCGCGGTGCTTGGACTGTCTGCCGCGCCAAGCGTTTCTGGCGCTGCGCAGGATAGCCGCGAACTCAGCGGCCCGACCATCCTGGTGATGGGCGACAGCCTCTCCGCGGCGTATGGCATCCCGCTGCAACAGGGCTGGGTGCATCTGCTTTCACAGCGCTTGCAGAAAGACGGGGTGCGCATGCGCGTGGTCAACGCCAGCATCAGCGGCGAGACCACACAGGGCGGCGTGACGCGCCTCCCGGCTGAACTGGCGCGGTCCAGGCCCTCTGTCGTGATCATCGAGCTCGGCGCGAACGATGGCCTGCGCGGGCAGTCGCTCGACGCGATGCGCGACAACCTGCGGCGCATGATCCGCATGAGCCGGGACGCAGGCGCCCGGGTGCTGGTGCTCGGTATGCGCATCCCGCCCAACTACGGGCCGCAATACGGCGAGCGTTTTTATCGCACCTTTGATGAGGTGGCCGGCGACGCCCGGGTGCCGGTGGTGCGCTTCTTTCTGGAGAAGGTCGCGCTGCAGCCGCAGCTGATCCAAGCCGACGGCCTGCACCCCACGGCAGACGCGCAGACACTGCTGCTGGAGACCGTGTGGCCGGCGCTGCGGCCCTTGCTGCCAAGGAAGTAAACTCGCGGGCCCCCTCCTCTTCTCCACGCACATGGCCACCACCAAGACCCGCTTCGCCCCCTCGCCCACCGGCTACCTGCACATCGGCGGCGCCCGCACCGCGCTGTTCTCATGGGCCTACGCGCGCCAGCAGGGGGGCGAGTTCGTGCTGCGCATCGAGGACACCGATCGCGAGCGCAGCACGCAGGCCTCGGTCGACGCCATCCTCGACGGCATGCAGTGGCTCGGCCTCGATTGGGACGAGGGCCCGGTGTTCCAGATGGACCGCCTGGCCCGCTACAAGGCGGTGGCCGACGATCTCATCGCGCGCGGCTTGGCCTACCCCTGCTACGCCAGCAAGGACGAACTCGACGCGATGCGCGAGGCGCAGCGTGCGGCTGGCCAGAAGCCCCGCTATGACGGCCGCTGGCGCCCGGAGAACGCCGCCGGCAAGACGCCCCCGGCTGGCGTGGAGCCGGTGATCCGCTTCCGCAACCCGGACCAGGGCGAGGTGAGTTGGAACGACCTGGTGAAAGGCGTGATCACGGTCTCCAACGAAGAACTGGACGATCTGGTGATCCTGCGCGCAGACGGCGTGCCGACCTACAACTTCGGCGTGGTGATCGACGACTGGGACATGGGCATCACCCAGGTGATCCGCGGCGACGACCACGTCAACAACACGCCGCGACAGATCAACCTGCTGCGCGCCATCGGCGCACCGCTGCCCGAATACGCGCACGTGCCGATGATCCTCGGCCACGACGGCGAGCGACTATCCAAGCGCCACGGCGCTGTGAGCGTGCTGCAGTACGACGAGGACGGCTACCTGCCGGAGGCGCTGCTGAACTACCTGGCGCGGCTGGGCTGGAGCCATGGTGACGACGAGGTGTTCGACCTCAAACAGCTGGTGCAGTGGTTCGATCTGGGCCACATCAGCCGCTCGCCGGCGCGATTCGACCCGGAGAAGCTCAACTGGCTGAACCAGCAGTACCTCAAGATCTGCCCCGCCCCACGACTGGGCGAGCTGCTCCGCCCGCGGCTGGAGAGGGCCGGCCTGAACGTGGACGCCGGCCCCGACGTGGCGCAGGTGGCCGACCTGCTGCGCGAGCGCGGCGTGACGCTGAACGAGATCGCCGACGCAGCACACTATTTCTATGCGACCCCCACCCCACCCGCCGACCTGCTGGCGCAGCACCTCAACGACGAATCGCGAGTGGCTCTAAAAGCCCTCAATAATGCGCTGCAAGCTGCTGATTGGAATTCGGAAACCATTAGTCCGCTGATCAAGGATACGGCCGCTGCACATGGGCTCAAGATGCCCAAGGTGGCGATGCCGCTGCGGGTGCTGGTGTGCGGCACCACCAGCACGCCGTCGATCGATGCGGTGCTGGCGGTGCTGGGCCGCGAGCGGGTGCTCGAGAGGCTGATGGTGCTCGGTTGAGGCGCGCCCGGCCCAGACCGGCCCTCGCTGCCGACGAGAACTAGTAACTCATCCGGTTCAAGCCATCCAGAGCCGCCGTCTTATAGCACTCACCCAGCGTCGGAAAGTTGAACACAGCGTCAACGAAGTAATCGATGGTGCCGCCCAGCGCCATGGCCGCTTGACCGATGTGGATCAACTCACTCGCCTGCTCGCCGATGATGTGCACGCCAAGTAGCGACTTGTCCACCGGGTTGAAGATGAGCTTGAGCAAGCCGGTGCTGTCGCCGAGGATCTGCCCGCGCGCGATCTCACGGTAGTAGGCCTTCCCGATCTCGTAGGGCGTGCCCGCCTCGGTGAGCTCGTTCTCACTCTTGCCGATGGTCGAGATCTCGGGGACGGTGTAGATGCCATACGGGAACAGGCGGATGCTGGCGTCGGCGTCGTCCTTGAGTAGCCCGAAAGCATGGCGAGCAGCGGCACGGCCCTGCTCGTAGGAGGTGGAGGCCAGCGAGGGGAAGCCGATGACATCGCCCACCGCATAGATGTGGTCGACATTGCTCTGGAAATTGTGGTTCACCGGCACCCGACAGCGGTCGTCCACGGACACCCCAGCGTTCTGCAGCTCAAGACGCGCCGTGGCGCCTACCCGGCCGATCGAATACAGCGCTGCCTCGGCATGGAGCACCTTGCCACTCTTGAGCCGCACCTCGACCGGCTTGGCTGCATCGGCCAGCAGCGCGATGTCTGCCACCTCCTCGCCCAGGCGCATCAGCACGTTGTGCTGCTGCGAGATGTAGGTGAGCGCGGTCGAGATCTCGTGATCAAGGAAGGGCAGCAGCACGCCGCGCTTGTCAACAACAGTGACACGCACACCGAGCGCAGCGAACATGGTGGCGTACTCGATACCGATGACCCCGGCGCCGACCACGATGATCGAGCGCGGGAGGAAGCGCAGGCCCAGGATGTCGTCGCTGGTGAAGATGCGTTGGCCATCGAATGGAATGTGGTCGTCGCGAGCGGCTTCGGTGCCGCAAGCGATGACCACCCGTGCGGCGCTGATCTGGCGTGTGCCCGATCCGTTCGGGCTGATGAGTTCGAGGGTGTGCGCATCGACGAAGCGAGCCGAACCCTCAAGCAGTTCTACGCGGTTGCGCGACATCTGGCTGCGGATCACATCGACCTCGGTGGCGACCACGTGGTTGACCCGGTGCAACAGGTCCTCGATCGTGATGTCCGACTTGACCCGATAGGACGCGCCGTAGATGCCACGCTCACGGAAACCGGACAGGTGCATCACCGCCTCGCGAAAGGTCTTGGAGGGGATGGTGCCGGTGTGCACACAGACGCCGCCGATCGAGCGGGCCCGCTCGACCACCGCGACGCGCTTGCCCAACTTGGCGGCCTGGATGGCGGCCCGCTGGCCGGATGGCCCGGAGCCGATGACGATCAGGTCGTAGTCGAAACTGTGTCCGGCGAACGCGTCGCCAGTGTCCTGCTTTGCCATGGTGTCTCCGCGAGGAAGGTCGATGGACACTGCCAGCACTACACGCCAGGGTCGTCCGGTGGCCGCATTCTAGCCGCCAAAACCTGGCTAGCTGTGGGTATCCCCGGCGACCGCCTCGCACAACTCGAAACGCAAATGGTCAACGCGGTCTCGGAACTCCTCGCCAAGCTCGCGGATATTGAAATCCTCGGCGTCATGCCACCAGCGCACCCGGCAGTCACGGCCCAACGCCGCCTGAGCGTCGAGCCGGACCAACAGCTTGACGAAGACCTTGGCCGACGAGCTGTTGAGATAGATCATCTGGAAATCCAGCAGGACCGGGCCCTGGCTTTCATCAAGCCATTCGTTGACCCGTCCCATCGGTCCGTCGAAGAAAGCATTCACATCCTCCGGGAACGACTCACCGGCGATGCGTAGATGGCCCGCGTCAGGGTCGAAGGCCAGCTCAGGTGTGCGCTGCGTGGCAGGAATCAGTAGGACGCTCATGGTCTCGGTTCAAAAAAGGCGGTGAAATTGAAGTAACTGTGCTCGCTGGTCTCGACCGGATAAAAGTCGAAGTCGAACAGACCGTTGACTTCGCGCACGATGGTAATCCAGCCGACCCCCGCGCCACGCTCGGAATGGTCGTGATCATCAAACAGGATATCGCTCATGAGGGTGGTCAAAGCACGACGATCGAGCCCACGCAGGCGTTCGAGTGTGTCGCGCAGCGCAGCCACCTGCGCGTTGTCGAGCAGATTCGAGCAACTCACATAGATGCTGCCTTGGGCGGTACGACCGACGCGGATGAGGCCATCGCGCAGCGCCGGTCCGCCATCGGCCGCCAAGCCGTCTGGGCACGCCTCGCTCGAATAGCGCATCACGTTCTGCACCTGTTCCACCAGCACTGCGAAGACACTGCGCACCGTCTGACCGTCGGCACCCTGCGCACTCATGCGCGTCTTGAGAACCGCGCGCAGCCCCATCAGCAACTCATCGCTGACGGGGCCCAGATAGCTCGCGATGATCTCGCCGCTCAACATCACGTTGCGGATGCGGAATGCTTCGGCGGCGTTGACAAGCGCGTTGGGGGCCATGGGTCCCGACTGGATACGAACCTGCCGCGCAGTTTAACGGCTATACGGGCATTGCAGCGCAAGCCGCTGACTGACACACCGGCGATGCAGACCTTTGCCCCCTTTTCCTGCTACCGTTGCGCCTGCCATGGATCCGACCCACACGCCCCGCATCGACACGCGATCGCTCTGGCAGGGGCTTTCGAGCCTGAGGCCGATATTACTGGTCCGCCGGTCCGATGGCGCCATACTCGAGGCCAACACGGTGGCCTGCGCTTTGCTCGGTCGTGATGCCCCGGCGCTGCTCGAAACCACGCTCGGCGCCTTGCATGACGAGATCGAGCTCGAACTCATCGAGCGTCGACACGATCTGGTGCAAGGCCACATCGCGAGCGCTGAACTCTGCCTTCGCCGCGCCGACGGTGCAGCGGTCTGGCTGGTGCTCGAGGCCTTCGACCACCCCCCGGTCGACGATGCACCCTGCTGCCTGCTGCTGGGCTTCGAATGCGCGGCACAGGTCGAAGCGCGGATCGAGACCGCCGGCCAGCTGCAGGCCTTGCGGCGCGGGCAGGGCATCGCCGAGTACGACCTCGATGGCAAGCTGCTGAGCGCCAACGAGATGTTCTACGGACTGCTCAACGCCTCCGCTGAGGATCTCAAGGACGCCACCCACCAGACACTGTGCGAGCCGATTTTCGCCTGGAGCGATTACTACACCACGTGGTGGGGGCACATCCGTCGCGGCGAAGCCGATGAGGGTACGCGCCGCTACATCGACATGCTCGGCCATGAGGTCTGGCTGCGCGAGATCTTTGTGCCGATCTTTGGCCTCGACGGCCGTCCGACCCGTGTGCTGCACGCAGCGCTCGACGTCACCAAGGGCCGATCGGCCGAACTGCGCATGCTCGAGAGCATGAGTTACGCGAGCCGCATCCAGCATGCGATGCACGACCCCTCGCGTGAGATGCTATCCGGCTTCATGACCGACCACCACAGTCTGGTATGGCAGCCGCGCGAACCTGTGGGTGGCGACTGCTTCTTTGCCAGGATGGTGGGCGATGACCTCTGGCTGTGCCTGTTCGACTGCACCGGCCACGGCGCACCTGGGGCGATGCTTGCCACCATCGTGCTGTCGCTGGTCGACCGCATCTTCAGCACGGACGACGGCGAGATGTTGCCTGGTGATGTCCTTGAGCGCCTGAACCGTCGGATGAAGGTGGTGCTCGATCAGGAGCAACAGCGCCCTGACATCGACAGCGGCAGCGACGACGGTGTGGACGGCGTGGTGATATGCCTCAAGCCCAAGTCGGAACTGGCACTCTTTGCCAGCTCTGGCCTGCCCGTGTTCGTCCTGCCGCCCGCCGGCGATCCGGTGGTGCAGCGCTGGGCTGGCGGCGGACTGGGCTACCGCTTGATCGAAGCCAACCGGCAGTGGCCCACGCGCGAGATGCACTGCCCTGCACAGACGCGCTTGTTCGTGGCGACCGATGGCATCTTTGATCAGATCGGCGGCCCCCGTGGCATGGGCTACAGCGCGACGCGCTTCTTGCAGAGCTTGCAAAGTCACGCGCATCTGCCCATCGCGCTGCAAGGCGACGCCGCTTTCCGCGACTTCGCCGCCTATCAGGGCACCCAGCAGCGTCGTGACGATCTGGCCTACATCGGGCTGCAGATGCCCGCTACCTGAGGCTTCGCATGTCCAAGACCATCCTGGTTGTCGACGATTCCCGCAGCATCCGCGAGATGGTGGCGAGTTTCCTCACGTCCGCAGGCTACGAGGTGCTCACCGCGGACAGCGGCGCCAGCGCCTCACAACTGCTCGACGGCCGCAAGATCAACCTGGTGGTCTGCGACGTTGAGATGCCCGAGATGGATGGCATCGAGTTTGTCTCGCGCATGAAGCAGCTGGCGGCTTATCGGATCACGCCGGTCATCATGCTCACCACCATGTGGACCGATGAACGCAAGCTACAGGGGCGCAACGCAGGCGCCAAAGCTTGGTTCGTGAAGCCCTTCGATCCCGACAAGATGCTCGCCGCGGTGACCCGCTTCATCCTGCCCTGACCCCGGCGCCCCGAGGCTGACGGCGGAGCGCGCCTGGCAGGATTCAGTGGAGTGGCTCGTTGCCGGACAGGTCGACGCCGAGGGGCGAACGCAAGGAAGCCAGCACCGCGCGGCAGAGGTCAACGTGCGCGTCGTCGAGCCCGCCAACGCCACCCGACTCGATCACCGACTCGATCAGCAAGCCCGCCATCTCGTTGCGCTGCCGTGCCCCGGCAAGGGCGTTGCGCAACTCGACGATCAGATTGTCGCGTGCGTCGAGCTCCCGCAAAAGTGGGTCCCAGTGCTGCGAGCGGTGCCGCTGCAACAGGCTCTCCACAGCCGCCGGGTTGGCGCTGAGGAACTCCGGATTGAAATCGTCGAGCACAAAATCCTCGAGCTCCGGCACGTCTTTGAGCATCTCCTCGCTGAGCCGCTGGAAGCCCATGGTCCAGCCGCCGTAGAAGCGCCGGGTGATGTTTTCGCGCCGCAGCACCCGGAAGTTCTTGTGGCGCGGGTCTTTCTCGATCTTGGCCAAAAGGCCGTCTACGGCGGCCGCCTCACCCTCGATGGTCTGGAGGAATGAGCCGTTGCCGTGGATCAGCAGGCCCGTGAGCCCGAGTTCCGGGTTCTTGATGTGGCAGTGGCGAAGCAGTTGAAGCAGCATCGAAGGCGTCCAGGGCGTGCTCTCCTGGCTGAGGTAGGTAACGCGGATCATGGAGACCTCCTTGTGCGTTGCGGGGGGCTGGGGCGGGTCAGTCCTTGAAAGCCTCAACCGGAATCTTGATCGTCACCTCGTCGGCGATGGCGGGCAAGTACTTCTTCATGCCCCACTCAGACCGCTTGATGGTGGTGCTGATGTCGGCCGCACAGAGGGCTTTCTTGTTGATCGGATGAGTACCACAGGTAAAGCCGGAGATGGTCAGGGCCACAGGCCGCGACACCCCCAGCAGGGTGAGGGTGCCCTCGGCGGCAACCGGCTTGTCGCCGTCAAAACTCATGCGGCTGGCAGAGAAAGTCATGGTCGGGAATTGCGCAGCATTGAAGAAATCCTCGCCCCGCATGTGCTTGTCCCAGTCGTCGAGGCCCATGTCGATGGAAGCACTGTCGATGCGGACCTCAACGCTACCGCTTTTGGCAGAACGATCGAGGGTGATCTTGCCTTCGGTCTTGTTGAAGCGACCACGCTGCGTCGAAAAACCGAGGTGGTTGATCTCGAACACCGGGAAGGTGTGACGCGAGTCCACCGTGAAGGATTCGGACGCCTGTAGCGGCGCGCTGATGGCCAGGGTGATGATCGCAGCAACGAGTGGCTTCATGGGATTTCCTGAAATAGGCAATGGTGGGAGTGTGGGGCCTAAAGGTGGCCGCTGGCTGAATCGGCTCAGGTCTTTTTGCTGGCAGCGACCAGACGGAACTTGATCTGCACCTCGTTGGCAACGGTATCGAAATCGGCCCACACACCCTGCCCGATGCCGAAATCGGCGCGCCGGATGGTGATGGCCCCCTCGAATAGGGTGTTGGCACCTTGTTGCGTGATGATGACCGGCGCCACCACATCGCGGACTTTGTCGCGGATCGTAAGTTTGCCGGCCACCTCCAGACGGTTGCCGCTGAGCGCCTTGACGCTGCTCGAGACAAAGGTGGCTTTGGGAAACTGCTTGACGTGGAACCAGTTCTTGCTGGTGACTTCCTCGTTGGTCTCGGCGGCACCGGCATCCACGCTGGCCATATCGATCTCGATCTGGGCGCGCCCGGCGTCTGGTTTGGCCGGATCGAAGCTCATGTTCACCGCGAACCGGCGGAACTCGCCTTCGACGGCGACGCCCATCTGCCGCGAAACGAAGGTGAGGCGGCTCTTGTCGGGCAGGATCGGGCCGAGTTCGGCGGCGGCCGCCGGGCCACCACTGGCGAGGCTGGCCACGAGGCCACAAACAACGAGGAGGAAGCCGTTCCGGATCATGATCTGGCCTTGCGCTCGAGGAAGGGGAGCATGCGCGCCAGAACCCCGTCTGACCCGTGCAGATGGTGGCGCACGGCGGCAGCAACATGCACGGCAACGAGGGTGGCGAGGGTCAGGTTGAGCGCCTGGTGCAGGGCCGCCAGAGCCTCCCCTAGCGCTTTGTCCTTGGCCACGAGATCGGGCAGCGGCAAGACGCCGAACCACACCGTCTGAAAGCCCTTGGCCGAACTCATAAGCCAGCCGGACAGAGGGATGGCAAGCAGCAGAACGTAGAGCGAGCGGTGTGTCCATGCCGCTGTCTCGCGCTGCCAAGCCGGCAATGCGGCCGGCAGCGGAGGGGCCGGGTGCGTGATACGCCAGCCCAAGCGGATCAGCACCAAGGCAAAGAGGGTCACGCCTGCCCACTTATGATACGAGTAGAGCTTGAGCTTGGCCGGGGAGATCGGCAGGTCCTGCATGTAGAGCCCGACCGCAAAAGACCCGAAGAGGCCTAACGCGACCAGCCAATGCAGGGCGATGGCGGTGCGGGTGTAACGCATCGGGGGAAGGGCTCCGGGCATCAGGGCTCTGCCGCATGCCAGCCAGTCGGCGCACCTGCCAGGCGCGTCGCACCGGTCTTGCGGCCTGCGTGGTGTAAAGGACGCAACTGAGAACTTGCCAAGCACCAGAAAGTTCAGCCGCGGCGGTGGCTCTGGCGGTGCCACGGGCCCTGCGGGCCCGCTCGGCCGGCCGCCGCTTGCCACCCCTCCTGATCAGTCGTACTCGCGATGAACGTCGTGAACCACGATGCCCGCCCCCGCGGCCGGCATCTCCAACCACTGCCGGTGTTTGAGGACGCGCCGCGTGTCCTCATAACCACTGCTCCAGTGATCCCGCATGGAGGTGCCCGAGAAGTCGTAGTCTTTGGCGTGCCCCTCGTAGGTCTTCTGCTGGTAGATCATCTGCAGGATGACGATGTCTGGCATGTGCGAGAGCGTGGCCTTGATCTTGCGCTGCTCGTCGTCGAGGCGTTCCTCGGGCACTTTGGCGAGCGCGTCGAGGGCCACCTGCTTCCAGCGCCGGATCTTGCGATAAGTCTCGGTGTTGGCGCGGGTCCGCGACGAATACATGATGTCTTTGTGGCGGGCGAGGACCTCGGGCATGTCGCGTGGCAGTTGCCCCCGCGCACTGAACAGATCGACCTGGAACACCAGTGTGTTGAGCGTCTCATCATGGTCGAGCAGGTGCCGCAAAGGCGTATTGGAAACGATGCCGCCGTCCCAGAAATAGTCGGTGCCGATCTTGACCATCGGCAAAGCCGGAGGCAGCGCCCCACTGGCCATGATGTGCTCAGGCTCAATGTCTTCGGTCTGGTTGTCGAAGAAGATGAAATTGCCACTGAGGACGTTGACAGCCCCGACCGCAAAGTGCACCGGGCCGTGGTTGAGCCGATCAAAATCGACGAGCCGAACCAAAGTCTCGCGCAAGGGGTCCGACTCGTAGAAGCTGGTGGCATGCTCGGAACCGGTGAGTGCGGTCCAGGGATTGACCTGTCGCGGCGCGAAGAAGCCCGGTTGGCCAGCCATCATGGTCAGCATGGAGCTGTGGGCGTTGCGCGCTTTGCGAAAGATGTCACCGTCTGGCGTGAAAGCCCAGATTTTGCGGTCGGAGATGGTCTCCCAGAACTCGCGAAGGCGCGGCAAGCGGTCACGCGCGTCGTTGCCGGCGATGATGGCCGAATTGATAGCGCCGATCGAGACGCCACAGACCCAATCGGGCTCAAGGCCGGCCTCGTGCATCGCCTCGTACACGCCCGCCTGATAAGCGCCCAGAGCGCCCCCACCTTGCAGCACCAAGGCGACACGGTCGCAACCCTCGGGGCGCCAGGGGCCGGGTTTGCGATGGGTGGCTTTGCTACGGCGAGTGATGGTCTGGTCGGACATGGCAGCGGCCCCCGAAAGAGGTAATAAACCAGTATGGCAAGCCAATATTGCGGAATTTCGTCGCCAGCGCTGCGGAGGGTATGGACGAGATGTTCGACTTCGACCCACACCAGCAGGGTGACCTGCCCCTGCATCTTCGGGTCAGTCGAAACTCGAGTGGCTGGCTCCCTCCAATGGGGCACAGCCAATAGGGTCGCAAATGATCACTGTCGGGTGATGACGGTGCTCTAGCAAAATTGACCGTGAAGAGCCCCGAACGTACAATCCGCGCTCTCTTCCGGGCGGTTAGCTCAGCGGTAGAGCACTGCCTTCACACGACTCCAGTGGTCAACAAAATGTGACCCTGAAAGTCCGATTTCTCCAAGCGCGACAACAGGTTGCGTTGCCCCGAACAC
>CAMDGF010000016.1 GCA_945897555.1 Klebsiella pneumoniae
ACAGTCAAGCGTGAATCCTCGATACAAAAGTGCCGCGAGCCGCACCACACGGCTGCTCCTGATCGGCGGCGGCGATGTCGCCTACCGCATGCTGGCCTGTCTGCCGCCGCGGTGGCGCGTCACTGCGTTCGTGCGCGAAGGGCCACAGGTGGCCCGTCTGCGGTCGGCTGGTGTGCGGGTCGTGGTCGGGGACCTCGACGACAGCGACACATTGGCCCGCCTTGCAGGCCATGCCGACCGGGTCGTTTATTCGGCGCCGCCGGCGTCCGATGCGGACGGTGACCCTCGTCTGGCAAGGGCCTTGGCGGCACTAGGCGCGCAAAGATTACCACGCAGTCTTGTTTATATCAGCACCAGCGGCGTCTACGGCGACCAGGGCGGCGCGAGGGTCGCCGAGACCGCCCCGCGGCGCACCGCATCGCCACGCGCCCGCCGCCGCGTGGCCGCCGAGGCGCTGCTGCGCGACTGGGGGCGCCGGCTCGGCGTCGCCACCGTGATCCTGCGCGCGCCCGGCATTTACGCCGCCGACCGGCTGCCGGTGGCGCGCATCCGCGCCGGCACCCCGGCCATCGAGGCCACCGCAGACAGCTACAGCAACCACATCCACGCCGATGATCTGGCCCGCGCCTGCGTTCTCGCACTGTTCAGAGCACGTGGCGGGCGTGCCTTCAATGTCTGTGATGACCAACCGTTGCGCATGGGCGACTATTTCGATGCCGTCGCCGACCATTTCGGCTTGCCACGCCCGCCGCGCTTGCCGCGCGATGCGGTACGCAGTCGGGTCGAACCGATGCTGTGGTCGTTCATGGCCGAGTCGCGGCAGCTCGACAATCAGCGTGCGCGGCGGGAACTGCGCTTGCGCCTCCTCTATCCCACGGTCGCATCCTTCTTGGAGTCGACCGATGCCGCAGACACCCACACTTGAGATCGCAACAGGCGCCACGCCGCACGAGCAGGTCGTGCTGGCGTTGACGACCTTCCCTGATCACGAACACGCTGCGGCAGCCGCGCGGGCGTGGATCGAGGCCGGCCTCGCCGCCTGCGTCCATATTGCCCCAGCCGGTCGATCGATCTATCGCTGGCAGGGCGCCATCGAGTCGGGCGAGGAGGTGCAAGTCACCGCCAAGACCACCGCCGGACGGCTCGAGGCGCTCAGCGAAGCATTGCACCGGACGCATCCTTACGAACTTCCCGAGTTCCTGTTGGTCTGTCCCAGCGGTGGCAGCAGCGCCTACATGGAGTGGGTCCGGCTCGCCTGCCAGAACGGTGATGACCGTGCCGAGGCTTGAGCAGAACCGCCACAACGAGACCCGATGACCCTCCTTCGTGCCTTCCGAATCGTCGCCGCGCTTGTCGTGGGAGGGTGCGTCACATCTGCGCTGGCCACCGGTGAGGGCTCTGCCACTACGACGCCCTTGCCGCCCGAGCAGGTGTTCGCGGTGGAGGCTGGCCGCGCCTCTGATGGCGGCATCGACCTCGCGTTCACCATCCGCGACGGCTACTACCTGTACCGAGACCGCATCGCCGTGACCGCGGATCCTGCCGGCGCTACGCCGCTGGCACTGGCTCTGCCGCGTGGCGTCACCAAGGACGACCCCAACTTTGGCCGTGTGGAGATCTACCGCGGCAGTGTCGACGGCCACCTCGATGGTGGGCCGGCTGATGTGTGGATGCTCGATGTGCGTTACCAAGGCTGCGCCGACGCAGGCCTCTGCTACCCGCCGCAGGTGCTCCGATTCAAGGTCATGCCGACCACTGTCGAGGCGGTGGGCAGTGGTTTGGCAGCGCTCACTCGCGGCAGCGGGCAGGCTCGGCTCGAGGCTGCGACGCCGATCGCCCTCCGGCCGGCTGGCGGCGCGGCGAACGAGACCGACCGCATCGCCGAGGCATTGTTTGCCGATTCCCTGCCCATCACCCTGCTGGCCTTCTTTGGCGCTGGGCTGTTGCTCGCGCTCACGCCTTGCATGCTGCCCATGGTTCCGATCCTCTCGGGGCTGATCGCTGGACAAATGGGCGGGCGGGGCGGCGCGACGTCGAATGATCGCAGGCGCGCGTTCACGTTGTCGCTGGCCTACGTGTTGGCCATGGCAGTGACCTACGCACTGGCGGGTGTCGCTGCCGGCATGTCGGGTGTCCTGCTCTCGAGCTTGCTGCAAGACCCGTGGGTGCTCGGTGCGTTTGCGATGGTCTTCGTAGCACTCGCACTGTCGATGTTCGGCCTGTTTGAGCTGCAGTTGCCCGCACGTTTTCAGGCGTGGGCGACTCAGCTCTCCAACCGCCTCCCCGGCGGGCGTTTCTCGGGCGCCGCTGCGATGGGCTCTTTATCGGCGCTCATCGTGGGCCCCTGCATCGCGCCACCGCTGGCCGGTGCACTGCTATTCATCTCGCAGAGCGGGGATATCTGGCTCGGCGGTGCGGCGCTGTTCGTGTTGGCGCTCGGCATGGGCGTGCCGCTCCTGGCTGTCGGCACCTCTGCGGGGCACCTGCTGAGCCATGCCAACGCCTGGTACGGGCGCATCCGTGTGGTCTTCGGCATCATCCTGCTCGGCGTCGCGGTTTGGATCACGCAACCTGTATGGCTGCCAGCGTGGGACCGCATGGCCGTGCGCACGGGCGGTACCACTTTCGAGCAGGTGGACAGCCTGCAGGCGGTGCAAGCGGTGCTGGACAACGCGCAAGGCCGCCCGGTGTTGCTCGATTTCACCGCCGAGTGGTGTACCACCTGCCGCGAACTCGAGCGATACACCTTCGCCGATGCCGGGGTGGCGGAGCGCTTGTCGGGTTGGCACCGGTTGCGCTTCGATGTGACCGCCTCTACGCCGGCCGACCGTGAGGCGCTCGCGGCCTTCGGGCTGTTCGGGCCGCCAGCCGTTCTGCTTTTTGATGCAGCAGGGCGCGAGGCGCGAGCGCTGCGCGTGTTGAACTTCCAGAGGCCGGACGCGTTCTTAGCAATACTAGACAACTTCGAAGCCCGCCCATGAAGACTCGCATCCTCGCCGCCGGTCTGGTCGTTCTGGCAGTCGCTGCAGGCGCCGCAGTCGGCATCGGCCGAAAGTCGACCGTCGACATCGAGGACCCTCGCGCGCAGGCCATCTTTGCCGCCCGTCTGCCCGATAGCATGGGCGTGGAACATGATCTGGCGCGTTATCGTGGTCAGGTGATGGTTGTAAACTTCTGGGCCACGTGGTGCGCGCCTTGCATCGAGGAGATGCCGGGCTTCGTCAGGCTCCAGGAGAAGTACCGTGAGCAGGGTGTCGTTTTTGTCGGTGTCGCGCTCGATGACCCTGACACAGTGCGCCCTTTCATGGACAAGCTCGGAGTGGACTATCCGGTGCTCACGGCGGAAGGTGAGGGCTACGAGCTGCTCAAGGCGGCAGGCGATAGCAAGGGCGTGATGCCCTACACGCTGCTCATCGATCGACGCGGCGTTGTGGCTCAGACGCGCGCGGGCATCTACCGGGAAAGCGAACTCGATCAAGCACTTGCATCGCTATTGTGATGTCTATATCGGCTAAGTAGCCGGTAACTTCGCGCATCTGCCCCGAAGTCTCTGGACATCCGTTGGTTGCGAGGGCACACTCGCGGCCATGTCCGACGCTGTCCAAACCGCTCCGGCACGCCGCGTTCTCGTCCTCCACGGGCCCAACCTGAACCTCCTTGGCACGCGTGAGCCTGAGGTCTATGGCGCCACTACGCTGGCTCACATCGATGCCGATCTTGCCCGCCTGTCCGCTGAGTTGGGCGTTGCGGTCGAGTCGTTTCAGAGCAACCACGAGGGCGGGCTGGTCGATCGCATTCAAGCGGCGGCCTGCGACGGGTTCGGCTTCATCGTCATCAACCCGGCCGCCTTTACGCACACCAGCGTCGCCATCCGCGACGCTCTGGCGGCTGTCGCCATCCCTTTCATCGAGGTGCACCTCTCCAACGTTTTCGCGCGCGAGACGTTCCGGCACCACTCCCATCTTTCCGACCTTGCCGCAGGCGTCATCTGCGGGCTGGGCGCCGAGGGCTATCTGTTGGCCCTGCGCGCGGCCGCCCGTCGCTTGACAGCCGGGGTCGGTTGACGTCTTCCGGAGGCGCAATGGATCTACGCAAACTCAAGACACTCATCGATCTGGTCCAGGATTCCGGCATCGCCGAACTGGAGATCAAAGAGGGCGAAGAGACGGTCCGCATCATCCGCGTGCAGCAGGGTGCGGCTGGGGCGGCGCCGATGATGGCTGCACCGGTGTCGCACACGGTGGCGCTGCCGCAAGCGGCTCCCGCCGTCGCTCCTCAGGCTCCAGCCGCGGTGGTCGAAGCGCCGGCGGCACCTGCCGGCCATCCGGTCAAATCGCCGATGGTTGGCACTTTCTACCGCTCCTCGTCGCCGGGCGGCACCCCCTTCGTCGAGATCGGGCAGAGCGTGAAGGAAGGCGATCCGCTGTGCATCATCGAGGCGATGAAGCTGCTCAACGAGATTGACGCCGACCGCGCCGGCGTGATCAAGGCCATCCTGGTCGACAACGGTGACCCGGTGGAATTCGGCGAGCCGCTGTTCATCATCGAATAAGCCGCTGATGTTCGAGAAGATCCTCATCGCCAATCGTGGCGAGATCGCACTGCGGATCCAGCGGGCCTGCCGTGAACTCGGCATCAAGACGGTGGTGGTGCACTCCGAGGCCGATCGCGAAGCCAAATACGTCAAGCTCGCCGACGAGTCGGTCTGCATAGGGCCGCCACAGCCGGGCCTGAGCTACCTCAACATCCCTGCCATCATCAGCGCCGCTGAGGTGACCGACGCCGAGGCGATCCACCCGGGTTACGGCTTTCTCTCCGAGAATGCCGACTTCGCCGAGCGCGTCGAGCAGTCCGGCTTCGTCTTCATCGGCCCGCGCCCGGACACCATCCGCATGATGGGCGACAAGGTCCAGGCCAAGGCTGCGATGAAGCGCGCCGGTGTGCCCTGTGTGCCCGGTGTCGATGGGGCTTTGGGCGATGATCCGGCCGCCATCATCAAATCAGCGCGCAGTGTGGGCTACCCGGTGATCATCAAGGCGGCCGGTGGTGGCGGCGGACGTGGCATGCGTGTGGTGCACACCGAGGCGGCGTTATTGCACGCGGTGCAGACGACCCGTGCCGAGGCACAGGCGGCCTTCAACAACCCCATGGTCTACATGGAGAAGTTCCTCGAGCAGCCGCGCCATATCGAGATCCAGGTGCTGGCCGACGGCTTCAACAACGCCGTCTACCTGGGCGATCGCGACTGCTCGCTGCAGCGCCGCCACCAGAAGATCATCGAGGAGGCGCCCGCGCCTGGGCTCGCCGAACGTGTGCGCGCCAAGATCGGTGCGCGTTGTGCAGATGCCTGCCGCAAGATCGGTTATCGCGGTGCGGGCACTTTCGAGTTCCTGTACGAGAAAGGCGAGTTCTATTTCATCGAGATGAACACGCGCGTGCAAGTCGAGCATCCGGTGACCGAGATGATCACTGGCATCGACATCATCCAGCAGCAGATCCTGGTGGCCTCGGGGCAGAAGTTGGGCTTCGCACAAAAGGACATCACTCCCCGTGGACACGCCATGGAGTGCCGCATCAACGCCGAGGACCCTTTCACCTTCATCCCTTCGCCGGGCAAGGTGAGCCGCTGGCATACCCCGGGGGGTCCGGGCATCCGTGTCGATTCGCATGTCTACGCCGACTACACCGTTCCTCCCTATTACGACTCGATGATCGGCAAGATCATCGCTTATGGCGACACGCGGGATCAGGCCATGGCCCGATTGCGCATTGCGCTTTCGGAAATGGCGGTGGACGGCATCAAGACCAACATACCCCTGCATCTGGAGATGCTCGATGACGCCGGTTTCCAGACTGGCGGAGTGAGCATCCACTATCTTGAGGAGAAGCTCTCCCACAGGAGCAAGCTGGCTTGAGCGAGGCCGGTGCCGCTTACCGTCAGCTGGTTTTCACCACTTCGGCGGACCATGCCGAGCACCTTTCGGACGCGCTCATGGAACTGGGCGCGGTGTCGGTGGATGCCACCGATGCGCTAGCCGGCACGCCCGACGAGGAGCCGCAGTACGGCGAACCCGGAATGGCGCCCCAAGCCTGGACGGTGAGTCTGATGAAGGCCCTGTTCCCGCCCGATATCGACCCGCTTGATGCTTTGTGTGAGGCCTGTGCGGCACTCGACGCCGCAGTGCCCGAGGCCACCGTCGAGTCGGTGCCTGAACAGGACTGGGTTCGCCTGACACAGTCGCAATTCAGCCCCATCCATGTCAGTCCACGGCTGTGGATCGTCCCCTCGTGGTGCGAACCGCCGGCTGACGGTGCCGAGATGCTGGTGCTCGACCCCGGCCTCGCCTTTGGCACCGGCAGCCATCCCACCACCCGCCTGTGCCTGCAGTGGCTCGATGCACACCTGCGTTCTGGCGTGCGCGTGCTGGACTATGGGTGCGGGTCGGGCATCCTCGCGCTGGCAGCTCACCGTTTCGCGGCGGCCGAGGTGCTTGGTATCGACATCGACGAGCAGGCCGTGTTGAGTAGCCGTTTCAATGCCCAGAACAATCTTTGCGGCGGGTCTGATGTCGCCGCTGCGTCTCAAAAGACCGTTGAGGCTGGGGGGGGCTCGGTGCGCTTCGAGCTGCCGGATGCCGATCCGGGCGGCTGCTTCGACCTGGTGGTCGCCAATATCCTGAGTAACCCGCTCATGCTGATGGCGCCGATGCTCTGCGCGCGCGTCGCAACCGGCGGCGACCTGGTGTTGTCTGGCGTGCTCGAGCGGCAGGCCAATGAGGTCATCGCCGCCTACCGGCCGTGGATCGACCTAGACGTGTGGCGCAGCGACGAGGGTTGGGTCTGCCTGCACGGCCACGCTCGGGGTGAGCCCCAGCTCCCCTGAACCGGCCGGTCGGTACTGCAGCGCTTCTGCGAGGTGCGCTGTGCCGATGGTGTCGGCGCCGGCGAGGTCGGCGATGCTGCGTGCCACGCGGATCACACGGTGTGTCGCCCGCGCCGAAAGTTGCTCGCCGGCCATCGCACGGCCGAGCAGGCTGCGCGCGGAGGCATCGAGCGTGGCGTGAGTCGCGAGCGCCATGCCCTCGAGACGGGCGTTGGCCATACCCTGCCTTGCGCGCTGCCGTTCCGCGGATGCCTCGACGCGGCTGGCGACCACTGCGCTGCTCTCCCCGGCCTCGCCAGCCAGCAGCTCGGATTCGCGCGGCACGCCGACCGTCACATGCAGGTCGATGCGGTCGAGCAGTGGACCGGAGATGCGTCCGCGGTAGCGGGCCACCTGTTGCGGCGTGCAGCGGCAGATGCGCGAGGGGTGGCCAAGGTTGCCGCAGGGGCAAGGGTTCATGGCCGCCACCAGCTGAAAGCGCGCCGGAAAGAGGGCCTGTCGCGCGGCGCGGGAGATGCGCACCTCGCCAGTCTCCATGGGCTCGCGCAGGGTCTCCAGCACGTGCCGCGAGAACTCGGGCAACTCGTCGAGGAATAGCACGCCGTGATGCGCCAGCGAGACCTCGCCCGGACGCGGCTCATTGCCGCCACCGATGAGCGCTGCCGCCGAGGCGGTGTGGTGGGGCGCTCGGAACGGGCGCAGGCCCCATTGCTGCGGGTCGAAGCCCGCACTGCCGAGCGACTGGATGGTCGCTGATGCGGTGGCTTCGGCTTCGCTCATGGCGGGCAGCAGGCCCGGCAGCCTCTGCGCGAGCATGCTCTTGCCGGTGCCCGGCGGGCCCTGCAGCAGGATGGAATGCCCGCCCGCGGCGGCGATCTCGAGCGCCCTGCGTGCCTGGTGCTGCCCACGCACCTCGCTGAGGCAGGGCCCTGCCGTGGCGGTGTGGGTCGCGAGGCCGGTGGCGGGCGATATGCGTTCGAGCAGGTCGCCCCCCGCGAGGTGTTGGTGCACATCGCGGATGTGGGTGGCAGAGCGGACCTCTGTGTCGGGGGCGCGGGCAGCTTGCGCTGCGCTTGCTGCAGGCAGGATCAGTGCGCGGCCGCAGTCGCGCGCGGCGATGGCCATGGCGAGGCCGCCACGGACCGGTCGCAGCTCGCCTGTGAGTGCCAGTTCGCCAGCCAGTTCGAGGCGTTCCAGCGCGGTCGAGGGCACTTGGCCGGTGGCAGCGAGAATGCCGATGGCGATGGGAAGGTCGAAGCGCCCACCGGATTTGGGCAGGTCGGCCGGTGCGAGATTGACCGTGATGCGGCGTGCCGGGAAGTCGAAGCCGCTGCTCTGCAACGCCGAGCGTACGCGTTCGCGCGACTCGCGCACCTCAGTGTCTGCGAGTCCGACCAGATTGAACCCGGGCAGGCCGTTGGCGACGTGCACCTCGACAGCCACCTCGACCGCTTGGACGCCGAGCAGGGCGCGGCTGCGGACGATGGCGATCGACACGGAACCGCTCAGTGCTTGGCAGCTTCGAGCGCGGCGATGCGAGCCTCGAGGGCGTGGACCTGCTCCAGTGCGCGGTCCAGCAGGCGGCGCTGGATGTCGAACTCCTCGCGCGGGACGAGTTCGAGACGTTGCAAGCCGGCATCGAGCAGGGCGCGGACGTTACGCTCGAGGTCTTGCCCGGGTTGGCTGCTGGCCAGCGCAGAGATGCGCGCGCTGGCTTGATCGAGGAACTGCTGGAGTTTGCTCATGGCTGCGGGTCCTTGCTGAGTGCAGAGCCAGTTTAGCGCTCTGGCCGTGTGCGGTCTTCGGGCAGATGACGTAGTGATGGCGTGCCCCGCGGGTTGGAACGTTCAGGGAGGCGCTGGAGTCGGGCTGCCTTTCTGCGGCTGTTGCCGTGGGCAGGTGTCGTAGAGCCAACGACGGATGACGCCATCGGCGTTCACTAGCACCGAGCGTCGGCACTCCTCGCTGCGGCGCCGCTTGACGATGATCATCGACCAGCTGTGGATGCTGCCGCCGTCTTCGGCCTTGAAACTTTGGACAGGGGGGCCCCAGGCGGCCACCAGATCGGCCAGCGGACGTCCGAGCCACACTTTGTTCGCCTTCGTGAGCGGCACCACCGATGAGCATGCGGCGAGTATGACGGTCAAACCGGTGACGATGAGTTTGTTGCGGATTTGCCACATTTATGACCTTGAGTGCTTGTTTGACCGGCTTCAACAATCACTTGTATTCCGTCAGTAGACTTGTTGACTTAAGGTGGAGTTCCGGTGCTTGCGTCCTTGGCGGTTCGCAATGCACCGTGATTGTGCGCTGCGTCGGGCTGATGCCCGTTCAGGGCGCACACGGGTGGAGGAGGCAGTACCGAATGGGTCGGAAACGGCCCGCGAGCGGGCTGGCACGATAACTGCTTACACGCTGTGCAGAGGTCTCAGATGGGTCTCAACATGAAAGGACACAACATGAAATTTGCAATTCCCACTTGTGCGGTAGCGGCCTTGCTGGCGGCTGCACCCGTGCTGGCTGCCGATGAGCCGGCTGCAGAGGCAGCGGACTGGACGGTCACGACTAACATCGGTCTGACAAATGCTTACTTCTTCCGGGGTTTGAACTTCTCGGACCAGCGGCCTGCTGTCCAGGGTGGTGCCGACGTGGCTCACTCGAGCGGCTTCTACGCCGGCATCTGGGCCAGCAACACGGATCCGGACTCTTTCCTTGGCGGTCCGAATGTTGAGATTGACCTTTACGGTGGTTTTGCCAAGGCCATTGGCCCGGTCACTGCTGACGTGGGTGTGCTGCAGTTCATCTACCCTGGCGCGAATATCGCCAACACGACCGAGCTGTACGCTGCGGGCACGTGGGAGTGGCTGAACGTCAAGTACTCGCACACGATGACCGAGTATTTTGGTTTTGCGGGTACCGAAGGCTCCGGTTACGTCGAAGGTAACGTCAACTACGAGTTCCTGCCGAGTTGGGTGCTGAATCTGCATGCGGGCCATCAGCGTGTGGCCGACCTGAGTGCGGCTTCTTACAGCGACTTCAAGTTCGGTGTGACAAAGAATCTGGCCAGCGGATGGCAGGTGAGCTTAGCGGGCATCGCCGTGGATGCCAACGACAAGAGCTTCCTCGTCAAGGCGGCGCCGATTCCGGGCAACCCGAATGTGTTCGAGTCGCTTATGGACCTGCACTATCAAGTGATGGTCAAGCGCACCTTCTAAGCGCATCTCGCAGTAAACCCCTGTTTATAAATGCTTTCCCAAGCCCGAAAGGGCTTGGGCAGGCCCTCCTCAACCCTAGGAGCTGTGATGAAACTTGTAACCGCCATCATCAAGCCGTTCAAGCTCGACGAGGTGCGTGAGGCGCTGTCCGCCATCGGCGTGCAGGGCATCACCGTCACCGAGGTCAAGGGCTTCGGCCGGCAAAAAGGGCACACCGAGCTGTATCGGGGCGCCGAATACGTTGTCGACTTCCTGCCCAAGGTCAAGGTCGAAGCTGCCGTGGACGGCAGCCTGCTCGACCAGGTGATCGAAGCCATCACCCGGTCCGCCGCGACCGGCAAGATCGGCGACGGCAAGATCTTCGTCTCCAATCTCGAGCAGGCCGTCCGTATCCGTACGGGCGAGACCGGCAAAGACGCCCTTTAAGGAGACCGCCATGCTGAAGAAACTTCTGCTTTCGCTGGCCCTGGTCGCCGGCATCGGGCTGGTCTCGCCGACCTTCGCCGAGGACGCGCCCGCCGCCCCCGAGGTCGCCGCTGTTGCCGACGCGGCTGCGCCCGCAGCCGAAGCGCCTGCCGCTGATGCGGCTGCTGCAGCACCCGCTGCGGCCCCTGTCCCCGACAAGGGCGACACCGCCTTCATGTATGTGGCCGTGTGCCTCGTCATCCTCATGACCATCCCTGGCCTGGCTTTGTTCTACGGTGGCCTGGTGCGCAGCAAGAACATGTTGTCGGTGCTGATGCAGGTGATGATGACTTTCGCGCTGATCAGCGTGCTTTGGGCGGTCTACGGCTACTCGATGACGTTCACGGGCGGGTCTCCGTTCTTTGGAGGGCTCGACAAGCTGTTGCTCGCCGGGGTCACGCCGGAATCCGCAGGCGCAACGTTCAGCAAGGGCGTCTACATCCCAGAGCTGATGTTCGTCGCCTTCCAGTGCACCTTTGCCGCCATCACGCCGGCGCTGATCGTCGGCGGTTTCGCCGAACGCATGCGCTTCTCTGCGGTGCTGGTGTTCGTCGTGCTGTGGTTCACCTTCGCTTACATCCCGATGGCCCACATGGTCTGGTACTGGGACGGCCCCGACGCGATCACCGACGCCGCTTCGCTGGACGCCGTGACTGCGGCAGCCGGCTGGCTGTGGCAGAAGGGCGCGCTGGACTTTGCCGGTGGCACGGTGGTGCACATCAACGCCGGTATCGCCGCGCTGGTCGCCGCCTACATGGTCGGCAAGCGTATCGGTTACGGCCGCGAAGCCATGCCCCCGCACAACCTGGTCATGACCATGATCGGCGCATCGCTGCTGTGGGTGGGTTGGTTCGGCTTCAACGTCGGCTCGAACCTTGAGGCCAATGGTGTCGCGGCGCTCGCCTTCGTCAACACCCTGTTCGCCACCGCTGCTGCGGTGCTGGCGTGGACCTTCGTCGAATACGTGGCACGTGGCACGGTCTCGATGCTGGGTGGCGCCTCGGGTGCGGTGGCCGGGCTGGTCGCCATCACCCCGGCGTGCGGTTTTGTGGGTGTTGGTGGCGCGCTGGTGATCGGCCTTGCGGCTGGCGCCATCTGCTACTGGGGCGTGACCGGGCTCAAGCGCATGCTTGGCGCCGACGACGCGCTTGACGTGTTCGGCGTGCACGGCCTGGGCGGCATCGTTGGTGCCATCCTGACCGGCGTGTTCGCTTCGCCCGACCTCGGCGGAACCGGCATCTGCGACTACGTGGCCAACACCTGCGGCAGCTTCCCGGGCATCGGGCCCCAGGTCTGGATCCAGGTTCAGGCAATCCTGACCGCGGTGGTGGTCTCCGGTGTGGTGTCCTTCATCGCGCTGAAGCTGATCGACATGACCATCGGACTCCGCGTCAAGGAAGAGGAAGAGCGCGAAGGCCTCGACACCACCTATCACGGTGAGTCGGCCTACCACTCCTGATCGAACAACCCTCCAGTGGGTTTGGGGCACCTCCGGGTGCCCTTTTTTTATGGCGCGTCGCCGGCGGTGACTAGTCAGCCGAGGGCCGGGCGAGGCTGAGCCGGCGTGCCGCCAGACGCGTCTCCGACCAACCCAGGTGACGGTAGAAATCGAGCGCGGGCGGGTTGTCCAGGTCCACCAGCAATTGCGCGCGGGTGGCGCCCCGTCCGGTGGCCCAGGCCAGCACATGGCCCAGCAGCGCCCGGCCCAGCCCGTGGCCACGCCAGTGCGCAGCCACCACCACATCCTCTACCCACGCCGACCAGGCGCCCTCCGCGGTGGAGAACACCAGTTGCCCCGAGCAGACGCCGATCACTGCGCCGGCGTCGTCGATGGCGACCGCGACCAGGCCGTTGGGGTTGGCGATGACGCCGGCCAGACCGCGTGCCTGCTTGTCCGTGTCGGGTGCGAAGTCCTGCTCGATGGTGAAGAGTGCCGCCAGCAGCTGGACCAGTGCCGGGATGTCGCCAGGCGTCGCCGGGCGGATGCGGCTGCCGGCGCTCAACTCGGGTCGCCGTTGCCGTACATGATCACCGCGACAAACCGTATCGGCGTTTCCACCAGTACCTCGGGCCCGTGCGGTACATCGCCGCTGAAGGTGAGCGAATCGCCCGGCCCCAGCTCGTGCGTGTCCTTGCCGTGCCGGTAGACCATGCGCCCCTGCAGCAGGTGGATGAACTCGGTGCCGGGATGCTGGAAGGTGGGGAACACCTCGGATGCGTCGTCGAGGCTGATGAGGAAGGGCTCGAACAGCTTGCGCGGCCCTTGGTCATAGGCGAGCAGGCGGTAGGTGTGGCCGCGACGGGTACCACGCCGCACCACTTCCATGCCCTCATCAGCCCGCACCAGCTGCGCGTTGCCCTCGATCACGTCGACGTCGCGGAACAGCGCTGACAGCGACACGCCCAGCGCCCGGGCCAGGCGATGCAGGGTGTCCAGGCTGGTTGCCGACTGCCCGTTCTCGATCTTCGACAGCATGCCGCGCGAGATGCCTGCCAACTCCGAAACGTCGGCTATGGTGAGTCCGTGGGCGAGTCGCTTCTGGCGGAGCGCCGTGCCCAGGCAGCGTTCGAGCGTGTGATCCATCTGGGAATCATCGGCGCTTGCTGCTGCGGCTCCCCGTTCGCTGCCCAGATTGTCCGCCATGATTCATCCTGTGAAAAATTGTTGACCCAGACGTCTGGCTCATCTATAAGAATAATTGTTTCTCTGCAAGAAACAACTAACCTGTTTCGAAGACCCCTCAATTCTCAGGCAGAACAGCTGACATGCCCTGGCGACTTCTTCGTTTTGGTTTGAGCCGCAAGCACCCGGAGCCGAGGATGTTCACGGCACCGACGGAGCTCAAGTCGGCCTATGACGTGGTCATCATCGGCGCGGG
The DNA here is from genome assembly GCA_945897555.1 of Klebsiella pneumoniae. Taxonomy (GTDB): domain Bacteria; phylum Pseudomonadota; class Gammaproteobacteria; order Burkholderiales; family UBA3065; genus UBA3065. The sequence goes on from CAMDGF010000016.1 coordinate 13,443, forward strand.
GGGGCATGGCCTCGCCGCTGCTTACTATCTGGCGCGCGAGCATGGCATCACCAACGTCGCGGTGCTGGAGAAAGGCTACATCGGCGGCGGCAACACCGGCCGCAACACCACGATCATCCGTTCCAACTACCTGACCCCCGAGGGCGTGAAGTTCTACGACGCCTCGGTGCATCTGTGGCAGGACCTGAGCGAGGACTTCGACCTCAACCTGTTCTACTCGACGCGCGGTCACTTCACCCTGGCGCACACGGATTCGGCGGTGCGAACGATGCGCTGGCGGGCCGAGGTGAACAAGCACTACGGCGTCGAGTCCGAACTGGTGGGCCCCGACTTCATCAAGCGCTCGTGCCCGAGCATCGACATCAGCTGCAACGGCCACGCGCCGATTCTGGGCGCCCTGTACCACGCGCCCGGATCGATCGCCCGACACGATGCGGTGGCTTGGGGCTATGGCCGCGGTGCCTGCCAGCGCGGCGTCGAGATCCACCAGCAGACCGCCGTGACCGGCATCGAGGTGAAGGGCGGCAAGGTCGTCGGGGTGCAGACCAGTCGCGGCCATATCGCCACCAACAAGGTGCTGTGCGCGGTCGCCGGCTCGACCCCGCGCCTGACCGACATGGTCGGTATCCAGACGCCGATCTATATTCACCCGCTGCAGGCGATGGTGAGTGAGCCGATGAAGCCGTGGCTGGACCACATCTTCGTCTCCGGCAGCCTGCACATCTACATCAGCCAGAGCGCCCGCGGCGAGCTGGTGATGGGCGCCTCGCTCGACCCCTACGAGCTGCACTCGACCCGCTCCACGCTCGACTTCACCGAGGGCCTGTCGGCGCACATGCTCGACATGTTCCCGTTCTTGTCGCACGTGAAGGTCAACCGCCAGTGGGGCGGCATGTCCGACATGACGCCGGACTTTGCGCCGATCATGGGCAAGACCCCGGTCGAAGGCTTCTATCTGGATTCCGGTTGGGGAACGTGGGGCTTCAAGGCGACCCCGGTCTGCGGCAAGACCATGGCATGGACCGTCGCCAATGACTCGCCGCACGAACTGATCACCGGCTTTTCCCTGGACCGCTTCCGCAACTACTCGCTGACCGGCGAGAAGGGTGCGGCGAGCGTCGGGCACTGAGGGGCGCGCGATGAAACTGCTGACCTGTCCCGTCAACGGCGCCCGCCCGGTGTCGGAATTCACCTACTGGGGCGAGATCCGGCCGGCGCCGGACGCCAACGCCTGCAGCGACCATGAATGGGCTGACTACGTGTTCAACCGCAACGGCGCACCCGGCGTGAAGCGCGAGTGGTGGTGCCATACCCCCTCCAACACCTGGTTCATCGCCGAACGCGATACCGAAAAGGACCGCGTGATGCGTACCTGGCTGCCCGGGAGTGAAGCATGAGTCGTCTCCCGCAGATGCCTGACGAGTGGGTCGACCGCTCGAAGACCCTCCGTTTCCGTTTCGAGGGCCGTGACTACGTCGCCTTCCCCGGCGATGCCGTGAGCAGCGCGCTGTGGGCCTCGGGTGTGCGCACGCTCGGCCGCAGCTTCAAGTACCACCGTCCGCGCGGCATCCTGTCGATGGCCAACCACGACGTCAACGTCATGGTTCAGGACGGTCAGCGCCACAACGCACGCGGCGATGTGGTGCAGGTGCGCGACGGCATGGACCTTTCGGCGGTCAACACCTGGGGTGGCGTAGCCAGCGACAAGGTGCGTTTCCTTGACCGCCTGTCGCCGTTCTTGCCGGTCGGCTTCTATTACAAGGCCTTCTACAGCAAGCGCTGGTTCCCGATGTGGGAGCGCATGTTCCGCGCCATCACCGGCCTCGGCCGCCTCGACACCAACACGCCGCACATCCACACGCCCAAGCGTTACGACTTCTGCGACGTGCTGGTGATCGGCGCTGGCCCGTCGGGCCTCAGCGCCGCGTTGGCCGCGGCGGATGCCGGCGCCAGTGTGGCGCTGGTCGACGAGAACGCGCGTGCCGGTGGCTCCGGCCTCTACCAGCTGGGCGGCGACGCCGCCCGCCGCGAGGCCACACGCGAGCTGCTGACCAAGGCTCGCCAGCACGAGCGCATCCGTATCTTCGAGGGCACGCTCGCCGCCGCCTGGTATGCCGACCAGTGGGTGCCGCTGGTGGACGCAGACAAGATGACCAAGATGCGTGCCGGTGCCACCGTGATGGCCAGCGGTGCGTTCGAGCAGCCGACGGTGTTCCGCAACAACGACCTGCCCGGCGTGATGCTGGGCTCGGCCATGCAGCGCCTGATCTACCGTTACGCCGTGCAGCCTGCGCGCCGCGTGGTAGTGACCACTGCCAACGCCGACGGTTACCGCCTGGCGCTCGACCTGTTCGACGCCGGCGTGCAAGTGCTGGCGGTGGCCGATCTGCGCGAGGCGATCCCCGCATGCGCGGCCGTCGACGCCGTGCGCGCGCGCGGCATCGACTGCCTGCCGGGCACCGGTGTCTACGAAGCACACGCCGACGGTCGCGGTGAGCTTGCCGCCGTGACCCTGTGCAAGGTGCGCGATGGCGTTGCCGAGACCTCGACCGCGCGCCGCATCGACTGCGACGGGGTGGCCATGAGCACCGGCTGGGCGCCGGCTGCCAATCTGCTTTACCAGGCCGGCACCAAGATGCGCTTTGACGAGCGCCTGCAGCAGTTCGTGCCGGATGCGCTGCCCGAGGCCGTCTTCGCCTGCGGCCGCGTCAACGGTGTGTTCGGTCTGGACGCACGCATCGCCGATGGCGCCCGCGCCGGTACGGCCGCGGCCGCCCACGTGCTGGGCAAGGCGCTGTCGGCGCCGCCGGTCCCGGCCGAGAGCGAGGCACCCAGCCACCCGTGGCCGGTGGTCGCGCACCCCTCGGCGAAGAACTTCGTTGACTTCGACGAGGACCTGCAGGTCAAGGACTTCGAGAACGCCGTGCAGGAGGGCTACGACAACATCGAGCTGCTCAAGCGCTTCACCACGGTGGGCATGGGCCCGAGCCAGGGCAAGCACTCCAACATGACGGCGCTGCGCATCCTCGGGCGGCTGGTCGGCAAGTCGCCGCAGCAGGTCGGCACCACCACGGCGCGGCCGTTCTTCCACCCGGTGCCGATGTCGCACCTGGCCGGTCGCGGCTTCAACCCGCAGCGGCGCAGCCCGCTGCACGGCCGCCACGCAGCGCTGGGCGCGGTGTTCATGCCGGCCGGCGCCTGGGAGCGCCCCGAGTACTACGTGGTCGCCGGCAAGTCCCGCACCGACTGCATCCACGACGAGGTGCGGCGTGTGCGGACCAAGGTCGCGATGATCGACGTCGGCACGCTGGGCAAGATCGAGATCCGCGGGCCGCAGGCGGCTGAGTTCCTCAACCGCGTCTACACCGCACGCATCGACCTGCTGAAGCTGGGCGGCACCCGGTACGCCATCATGTGCGACGAGTCCGGCGTGCTGACCGACGAAGGCGTGATCGCCCGGCTGGCCGATGACGTCTACTACTTCACCACCACCACCTCGGGCGCGGCCAACGTCTACCGCGAGATGTCGCGCCTGAACGCCGAGTGGCGGCTGCAGTGCGGCATCATTAACCTGACCGGTGCGTATTCATCGGTGAACCTGGCCGGTCCCGACTGCCGCAAGGTGCTGGGCCCGCTCACCGACCTTGATCTGTCGGCTGCAGCCTTCCCCTATCTGGCGGTCCGTCAGGGCAGCATCGCCGGCATCCCCGCGCGCCTGATGCGGGTCGGCTTTGTCGGCGAGTGGGGCTACGAGATCCACGTGCCGGCCGAGTACGGCCCGACCCTGTGGGACACGCTGATGAAGGCGGGTGAGCCCTACGGCATCGGCCCCTTCGGCGTGGAGGCTCAACGGCTGCTGCGCCTGGAGAAGGGCCACCTGATCGTCAGCCAGGACACCGACGGCCTGACCCATCCGTTCGAGGTCAGCATGGACTGGGCGGTCAAGCTGGACAAGCCGTTCTTCGTCGGTCAGCGCTCGCTGAAGATCCTCAAGCAGATGCCGCTCAAGCGAAAACTTGCGGGCTTCCGTCTGCCCGCGGGCTACAGCGGCCAGGTGCCGCAGGAATGCCATCTGGTGATCGTCGGCGGCGAGATCGCCGGCCGCGTCACCAGCATCTACTGGAGCCCGAACGTGGGCTGCCACATCGGTCTGGCCTTCCTGCCGCCCGAACTGGCCACGCCGGGCAGTCGCTTCGAGATCCGCGTCACCGACGGCAGCATGGTGGCAGCCGAGGTCTGCGAGACACCCTTCTTCGACCCTGAAGACCTCCGTCAGAAGGAGCAATCATGAGCACCCCCGTACGCGTCAGTCCGCTCACCGATGTGCAGGTGGCACACGCCGCCCGCTGGGTCGATCTGGAGGACATGCCCAGCGTCGCCGCATTCGCCGGCGAGAGCGAAGCGCATCTGGCCGTGGTCGCGATCGGCGACCTGAGCTTCCGCCGCCGCACCGGCCTGAAGGGGCCGGGCGCTGCTGCGGCTCTGGCAGATGCCGGGCTGGCCACGCCGGCGCGCGCCAACAGCTGGTGCCGCAGCGAGGGCGCCCTCGTGGCGCGCCTGGGGCTCACCGAATACCTGGTCGAGGACAGTGCTGGCGGCACCGCGGTGTCGCGCGTGCTGGCCCTACCAGCTGCGGCTGATGTCTACCCGGTGCCGCGCTACGACGCGGCGCTGGTGGTGGCAGGTCCGCAGGCGATCGACCTGTTCCGGCAGACCTGCGCGGTCGACATGGCCACGCTGGATGCGGCCGGAGGCGCGTTGGCGCTGACCTCGATGGTGGGGGTCGGTGTGACGGTGGCTGCGGTGATGACGCCAGCTGGCGTGTCGTACCGAGTCTGGTGCGACGGCACCTACGGCGGCTACCTGTGGGACACGTTGTGTGGAGTGGCGCAGGAAATGGGCGGCGGGTGGCTCGGTAGCGAGTCGCTGTCACGGGTCGGGTTCTGAACGGCCGACAACAATAGCCCCCAGCCCGGGGGTGACATAAAGGGGGGCAGGGATGAAACCAGCGGATGCCAAGAAGTTCTTGAAGGACAACGGGGTCAAGTATGTCCTGGCGCAGTTCGTCGACATGCACGGCACCGCCAAGGCCAAGTCGGTGCCGATGGAGCACTACGAGACGGTGATCACCGACGGCGCCGGGTTTGCCGGCTTCGCTATGAACGGCATGGGTATGCGTCCCAATTCCGACGGCGACTACATGGCGGTCGGTGACCCCTCGACGCTGAGCCTGGTGCCGTGGCAACCCGGTTATGCGCGCATGGCGTCGGACGGACACGTGCACGGCAAGCCCTGGCCCTACTGCTCCCGCGTCATCCTCAAGCAGCAACTGGCGCGGATGTCGGCCAAGGGCTGGACATTCTTTACCGGCATGGAGCCCGAGTTCTCCCTGCTGCGTCGTGTCGAAGGGCGCCTGGTCGCTTGCGACGCGACCGACACGCTGGCCAAGCCCTGCTACGACTACAAGGGGCTGTCGCGTTCGCGTGCGTTCCTGGAGCGCCTGGCCGAATCCATGCGCGCGGTCGGCATCGACGTGTACCAGATCGACCACGAGGACGCGAACGGTCAATTCGAGATCAACTACACCTACACCGACGCGCTGACGTCCTGCGACCACTACACCTTCTTCAAGATGGGTGCGGCCGAGATCGCGAACGAGATGGGCCTGATCTGCTCGTTCATGCCCAAGCCGTTCAGCAACCGTCCGGGCAATGGCCTGCACATGCACATGAGCATCGGCGACGGCAAGAAGAACCTGTTCGAGGACAAGTCCGACAAGCGTGGGCTGGACCTGTCGCAGCTGGCTTACCACTTCATCGGTGGCCTGCTGGCGCATGCTCCGGCACTGACCGCCGTGTGCTGCCCGACGGTGAACAGCTACAAGCGTCTGGTGGTTGGCCGCTCGCTGACCGGCGCCACCTGGGCCCCGGCCTACATCTGCTACGGCAACAACAACCGCTCCGGCATGATCCGCGGCCCCGGCGGACGCATCGAGATGCGCCTGCCTGATGGTTCCGCCAACCCCTACCTGGCCACCGCAGCGGTCATCGCCGCGGGCCTCGACGGCGTCGAGCGCAAGCTCGAGCCGGGCGAGCCGGTGGTCGACAGCCTCTACGACGCGACTCCCGCCCAACTGCGCCGTCGCGGCATCAAGGTGCTGCCGCAGAACCTGAAGGAGGCGCTGGACGCCTTCGAGAAGGATGCGGTGATCAAGGGTGCGCTGGGCGTACTCGCCGATGACTTCATCGAACTCAAGCGCAGGGAGTGGGTGGAGTACATGCGCCATGTCTCGGACTGGGAGGTCGACAACTACCTCCAGTTCTTCTGATCCAAGGAGAAACCGCCATGTGTGGAATCGTCGGGCTGCTGGTGAAGACACCGGCGCTCAAGCAGCAACTGGGGCAGCTGATGGTGCCGATGCTCATCGGCATGACCGAGCGCGGCCCCGACTCGGCGGGTCTTGCCGTGTTCGCCGACCCGCTCAAGGGCTCGGCGCGCAAGCTCAGCCTGTATTCCGGCCTGACCGAGGATGGTGCCGACTTCAACTGGCACGGCCTGACCCACGGGCTCAAGGAGCACCTGAGCGTCGAGTCGCAGATCGAGGTCAAGCACAACCACGCCGTGCTGACCTTTGAGGTGTCGCCGGACCTGGTGAAGAAGTGGCTGCACGAGCACCACCCGCTGCTGCACATCCTTTCGACCGGCCAGACCATCGACCTGTACAAGGACATCGGCACCCCGACCGAGGTGGCCAACCGTTACGACTTCGCGTCGCTGACCGGCTCGCACCTGGTCGGTCATACCCGCATGGCGACCGAATCGGCGGTGACGCCGGACCGCGCCCACCCGTTCACGGCGGGAGAGGATTTCTGTCTGGTCCACAACGGCTCGCTGTCGAACCCGAACAGCCTGCGCCGGATGCTGGAGCCGCGCGGCATCCACTTCGACACCGACAACGATACCGAGGCCGCGTGCCGCTTCCTCGAGTGGCGCCTGCGCGAGGGCGATGACCTGGAGACCGCGCTGCAGAAGGGTTTCGAGGAGCTGGATGGGTTCTTCACCTTCCTCATGGGTACGCCCGACAAGCTGGCGCTGATCCGTGACCCGTTCGCCTGCAAGCCGGCTGTGGTTGCCGAGACCGACGACTACGTGGCCATCGCCAGCGAATTCCGCTCGCTGGCCCATCTGCCGGACGTCAAGCACGCGACCGTGTTCGAGCCGGCGCCAGAGGAGATGTACGTATGGAACGCGTGAGTTTCGACCTCGCCAAGACGCCGCTGCGCGAGGTCAACACCTACCTGCACCAGCAGCTCGTCGCTGACGACCACCGCCATGTCGAGGTCCTCAACCCTGACGGCGCGCACAACATCGCCGTCGGCCTCGACCAGCCAGTGACCGTGGAGATCCATGGCCATGCTGGCTACTACGCCGGTGGCATGAACAAGAAGGCCACGGTGGTGGTGCATGGCAGCGTCGGTACCGGTGTGGCCGAGAACATGATGAGCGGCAAGGTCCACGTCAAGGGATTCGCATCGAATGGCGCCGGTGCCACCGCACACGGCGGCCTGCTGGTGATCGAGGGTGACGCCGGACTGCGCTGCGGCATCTCGCTCAAGGGCGGCAACATCGTCGTTGGCGGCTCGGTCGGCAGCTTCTCGGCGTTCATGGCGCAGGCCGGTCGCATGGTCATCTGCGGCAACGCCGGCGATGCCCTCGGCGATTCGCTTTACGAAGCGGTCATCTACATCCGCGGCGAGCCGAAGTCACTGGGCGCTGACGCGCGCTTCGAGCCGATGACCGACGCCGACTACACGGCCGTGGGCGAGCTGTTGCGCGAAGCCGGACTGGACCACGACCCCAAGACTTTCAAACGCATCGCTTCGGCGCGCAGCCTGTACCACTGGAACGCCGACGCCAATCAGGAATACTGAGCCGCGTGGCGGCAAGGAGCACCACAAGATGGACATGAAGCCCGTTCACATCAAGCGCCGCTCGACCGAGGAATCGGCCAGCTTCGACCGGCGCATCATCGACTACATCCAGAATGCCGCGGCTCATGGTCTCTACGAGATCCGCGGGCTGGGTGCCAAGCGCCATGTGCCGCATTTCGACGACCTGCTGTTCCTTGCCGGATCGATGTCGCGTTACCCGCTCGAGGGTTATCGCGAGAAGTGTGTGACCAAGACCATCCTTGGCACCCGTTTTGCCAAGAAGCCGATCGAGCTCGACATCCCGATCACCATCGCCGGCATGAGCTTTGGCGCGCTTTCCGCCAACGTGAAGGAAGCGCTGGGCCGCGCCGCCACCGAGATGGGTACCAGCACGACCACCGGTGATGGCGGCATGACGCAGGAGGAACGCGGCTCGTCAAAGACGCTGGTCTACCAGTGCCTGCCCTCGCGTTACGGCTTCAACCCGGACGATCTGCGCAAGGCCGATGCCATCGAGGTGGTGATCGGTCAGGGCGCCAAGCCGGGCGGCGGCGGCATGCTGCTAGGCCAGAAGGTGAACCCGCGCGTGGCGAAGATGCGCACGCTGCCCGAGGGCGTGGACCAGCGTTCGGCCTGCCGCCACCCGGACTGGACCGGCCCGGATGACCTGGCCATCAAGATCCAGGAACTGCGCGAGATGACCGACTGGGAGAAGCCGATCTACGTCAAGGTCGGCGCGACCCGGACCTTCAATGACGTCAAGCTGGCGGTGCATTCCGGCGCAGACGTGGTGGTGGTCGACGGCATGCAGGGCGGCACCGCAGCCACGCAGACCTGCTTCATCGAGCACGTCGGCATCCCGACGCTGGCGGCTGTTCGGCAGGCGGTGGACGCGCTTGAGGACCTCGACATGAAGGGCAAGGTGCAGCTGATCGTCTCCGGCGGCATCCGCACCGGTGCCGACGTCGCCAAGGCGCTCGCCATGGGCGCCGACGCTGTGGCCATCGGCCAGGGCGTGCTGTTCGCGCTGGGCTGCAACTCCGAGACCTACATCCGCGACGAGCAGCATTATTCGGCGCTGGACGCGTACGACGCGCTGGGTACCGCGCCGGGTTTCTGCCACCACTGCCATACCGGCAAGTGCCCGGTCGGCGTGACGACTCAGGATGCCGAACTCGAGCAGCGACTGCAGCCCATGGTCGGTGCCCGCCGTGTGCGCAACTACCTGAAGACGCTGAACATGGAGCTCACCACCATCGCCCGCGCCTGCGGCAAGCAGAACGTCCATCACCTCGAGCGCGAGGATCTGGTCTCGCTCACGGTAGAGGCGGCAGCCATGTCCGGTATCCCGCTGGCCGGGACCAACTGGGTGCCGGGGCGCTAGAGGATTTCCAATCCTATGCTGCAAGTAGTATCTTTTGGTCTGAATCTAGGTTAATTCACCGATTCAGTAAGCATTCTGTCCGATCGGCGGGGCGCCACTTGGCGGCCCGTCTATTGATCTTCAAGGGGGGCGACCACCGCCACACATTTTCGACGCGTTCTATCCATCACATAAAAAACCACAGGAGGGGGAACTGATGGAACAAAACAGAACCAAGGCTCTCGACCCGGCGACAGCCGCTCGGGCGGAGGCCATGCATGCCCGTGACCGCTGGAGTGCGCTCGCTATTCTGGTCGTGTTGTGGGCCACCCTGATCTACACCTACGCCGTGGTTCCGCACGGCTTCCTGCAGGCGCCGATCGGCATCGTGCTGACCATCTCAGGCGCCCTGCTGCTGATCTTCAACACCAGCTCGGTGTTCGCCATGCTCGCGCACTACCGCGAAGACCGTGACCATATCTATGGTCAGGATCTGCACAACCTCGACCTCAACCGGCAACGTCTGCGCGATCTGTCGCTGCGCCCGGCGCACGTCGATACCGACCCGGGAGCGCCATGATGAGCAAGAAGCCCTACGAGCCACCGGTGCAGAGTGGAGCCGGCCAGTTCTTCGACAGCCTGGTGGTGCTGGTGCTGGTGTATGCCAGCCTGATGGCGCCGCTGCTGTTCAAGGAGGCCCCGCAGGCGCCCGCCGATGCCGCCGACAAGCCGGTCGTGACCTGGGAGTCGTTGAACCAGACCCCGGCCATGGTCGAACAGTGGGAGAAGCTGGGCGTGGACATCAAGGCCGCCGAGCCGATGATCACCAACCGCTTCGACTACAGCATCGAACCGGTCTCGCTGGCCATCACCGTGCTGGTGATCGTTGGCTATTTCTTCTTCGTTCTGCGCACGTCCGAGCGTGAATACCGCGAGGTCATCCGCGAGCGCTTCGGCCCGGCCAAGGGGGACTGACATGGATTTCTGGACCGCTCTGGAGTACGCCGCCTGGCTCATCTCCATCGTGCTTTTTGCCTGGATGCTGGCCGACGCACGGTTCACCAGTTCGCAGTACGGCGAAGACTTCCTGCTCAGTTCGCGGGAAGGTGAAGACGAGTGAGGGGGGCGACATGACTGCTGCAAGCATCTCGGCCTCCGCGCCGCAAAAGAACGCCCTTCTGAAGGTGCTGGGCCCCATCCACGTCTGGGCGTTGGGCGTCGGCATCGTTCTGGTCGGCGAGTACATGGGCTGGAACTTCTCGGTCGGCAAGGGCGGCGCCTACGGCTCGCTGATCGCCTGCTGGATCATCGGCCTGCTCTACACCTGCGTGGCCATGATCGACTCGGAGGTGACCTCCACCGTGGCTGCTGCCGGCGGGCAGTACACGCAGGCAAAGCACATCATCGGGCCGCTGATGGCGTTCAACGTCGGGCTGTATCTGGTGATGGCCTACACCATGCTGGAGGCGGCCGATGCACTGGTGGTCGGCGACCTGATCAAGACAGTCGCCGGGCAGTACGGGGCCGAGGTCGACACCAAACCATTCGTGGTGCTGACCATCGCCATTCTGGCGTGGCTCAACTACCGCGGCGTCTTCATGACGCTGACAGTGAACTTCGTCATCACCGCGTTCGCCTTCGTCGCCATCCTGGTGCTGTTCTTCAGCGCCGCAGGCTTCGGTGGTGCCGAGCCGATCCTGCGCCACAGCGAGATGCTGACCGAGCTGCCCTACGGCTGGATCGGTGTGCTGGCGGCGTTGCAGTTCGGCATGTGGTACTACCTTGGCATCGAGGGCACCTGCCAGGCCGCAGAAGAGGTGCGTTCGCCCGGGCGCTCGATCCCGCTCGGCACCATGGGCGGCATGATCACGCTGCTGATCGCTGCAACGCTGACCTGGTACGTCTGCGCCGGCCTGATGCCGTGGGAGTACCTGGGCCAGGCGGTGACGCCGCTGTACGACGCCGGGCGCCTTACCGGCAACCTCCAGTTGGAGGTGGTCCTGTTCATCGGCACCATCTTCGCTGCAGTGGCGTCGGCCAATGGCTGCATCAACGACGCCTCGCGGGCCTGGTTCTCGATGTCCAGGGATCGCTACATGCCGCAGTGGTTCGGCGCCGTGCATCCGCGCTACCGCACGCCTTACCGGTCGATCCTGTTCCTGGTGCCGATCGCGGTGTCGTTCGCCTTCACCGGGCTACTGGACCAGGTGATCACCTTCTCGATCCTGTCGGGCCTGCTGGGTTACACCTTCATGTCCTTCAACATCGTGCGGTTCCGCAGGCTGTGGCCGCTGGGCAGCATCAACCGTGGCTATGTGCACCCGTTCCACCCCATCCCCTGCATCCTGCTCGGGTTGCTGTGTGCGGCGACCTACTTCGCCACCTATCTGGGCTACGGCGCCTCGCTGCTGTCGATCATGGCCTTCTACATCCTGATCTCGGTGTGGTTCGTGACCCGGCGTTACCAGTACGTAAGGCGCGGTGACCAGTTCACCATGCCGTGGCCGCGGCCTAAGGGCTACTGAGACGGCCGTGCCGGCGGTGCTTTCTGCGGCTGGGTTGGCCGCCGGCTTGGCAGGCCTCGCTGGGGCCTGGTGGTGGCAGAGTCGGGCGCAGCGCGGATTTTCGGCACGCCGAGCAGCCATATTCAGTGACTGCCACGGCCTCTTTGAGGGGGCCGAAGTGGTGCATCCGGGTAGCGACTATCCACGTCTGCGAGGCGAACGTGGCGGGCGACGCATGCAGCTGCAACCGCTGCTCGACCATGTCGGCTACCGCAAGGTGCCGTCGCTCTGGCTGGTGATCACAATCGATCAGGTGCTTCCGGTCGACGGCAGCGTTGACATCCTCTTCCGGCCCGCCAATATCGAGTTCTACTCGGCCATCGAGACTTTGCCGGAGCGCATCCACCTGCCGGCTGAGTGGCCTGAGCACCATATGGCACGGGTCGGTCCCCCAGGTTGGGCGCCGCCATTGGCGCTCATGCGGGATGCGATCGGCGAGGCAGGCGAGAGCCTGGACCTCAAGGAGTTGGCGCTTTCGCCGCGTGGGGTGCGCATGGTGGTACGCATCTGCGATGTCGATCGCAGCCAGTACATGGTGTTGCGCGCCATGCTGCCGCAGGTCGAGCGTATCCCGGCAGACTGGCTTGAATACTGGGTCGGTGTGGCTGACCGCTTAGCCGATGCTGTGAGCAGCAGGGCTATGTTGCAAGGTGCCTGAAGCTTTGCCAGCGCCGGTCAGCGTTCGCCGACGCCCGCTACACCCCCTGCTGGTGCTGACGGTTGCTATCGTGTTGCCGGGCATGGGGCAAGTGCTCAATGGCATGCTGGTGCGCGCCTGGGTGATGTTGTTTTTTGCTTTGACCCTCGGTGTGGTGACCCATCACCTCACCACGCCCGAGCACTCTTTTGTCGGGCGCCACGCCGGGGGATTGTTCATCTACGCCATCATGGTCATGGATGCATACCTGTGGGCGCGCTATCGGCGCGCGCTTGCTGATTAAAGATTGTGCAGCGCCCAGACGGCTGCCTCGAGCCGGCTCTTCATGTTGAGCTTGCGTAGGAGGTGCTTGATGTGGACCTTCACGGTGGCATCGGAGATGCCCAGCAGGCGTGCGATCTCTTTGTTGCAGCGGCCTTCAGCGAGTTGGGCGAGGATCTGCGATTCACGCTCGGTCAGTGATGTGCGCTCAGGGGGTTGCGGTGCGTTGAGTGCTTGCGCGAGTATCCCGGCAACCGCGCCATCCAGAACGACGCCGCCGACCATCGACTGGCGCACGCTACGCACCAGTTCCTCCGGTTCCATGTCCTTGAGCAGGTAGCCGTCTGCGCCGGACTTCACGGCACTGAGCACGTGCTGCTCGTCGCCAGAAACGGTAAGCATGATGCAGCGCGACTGCACGCCGCCAGCCTTGAGCTTGCGCAGCGTCTCGAGGCCGTCCATGCCCTTCATGTTGAGGTCGAGCAGAATGACATCCGGCTGCAGCGTGGCCGCGAGATGGATGCCGCTCTCGCCGTCGCCGGCCTCCCCGACCACCTCAAGATCCGGCTCGGCCGCAAGCAACTGCGCCACGCCTCTGCGGAACAGGGGATGGTCGTCAATGAGAAGGATGCGGGTGCTCATCAGCTTGCAGTGTCTTCGGCCGCGCTAGGAAGGCGCTTGGGCTGGAAGGCGAGGCGGATCCGCGTGCCACCTGAAGGCCGAGCCGAGACCTCCAGTGTGCCGCCGAGCGAAACCGACCGTTCGCGCATGATACTCAGTCCGTAATGGCCGGCGTCAGGCATGCCACTTTTGAAACCTGAGCCGTCGTCGTCGACTGTGACGCTGAACTCGTGGCTAGGGCCGTAGCGCAGGTCTACAGCGGCCAAACGAGCTCCAGAGTGCCGGCTGATGTTCGCCAACGACTCGCGGATGACCTGCAAGATATGGAATTCCTCGTTAATGTCCAGACGGCAACGTCCAAGCTCGTGGTCGAGCCGGGTGGCGATACCCGCTTGCGCTCCGAAGCTCTCGAGCGCCCGGCGCACCGCTTCTATCAGGCCGCCATCGTCCATCCTGGTGCGGAATGTCGAGATGAGTCCGCGCACCTCGCCGTATGCGGCGTTCACACCCTCTTTGAGCTCGGCAGCAATGCGGGCCGCCTCGTCGGAGACCTCACCTGGAGGGGGGGGGTCGCTCAGCTTGCGCTGCAGACGGGAGAGCTGAATGCGCATGAAGCCGAGGGACTGGGCGAGCGAGTCGTGCAGCTCGGCGGCGATGGCCGAACGTTCTTCAAGCAGGGCCAAGCGGCGGCTCTCTGTGCTGTCGCTCAGGCCCACCAGAGCGAGCGCCACCATCCGTGCGACGGTCTCGGCAAGACGCACCTTGGTGTCATCGACGCGAGCCGAACCCTCGAATTCGGCGACCAGCGTGCCGATCCCGACACCGCCACTGCAGAGCGGCACCAACAGTGACTGAAAATCGCCGGGTCCCGCCACCAGACGACCGCTGACGTCGCGCGGAGGGTGCTCGGCTGGCAGTTGTGTGGCGATGAGTGGTTGATGGTGCGTGGTGATCCTCTCGCCGAACCCGAGGGTGCGGCCGACCCGTGCATCAAGTACCAAGGCTGTCGTCCGTGCACCACAGGCTGAGCCCAGCACAGCCAATGCGCTGCGCAGGCTGGCAGCAGAGAGTTCGGAGTCGCTGATGAGTCGCGCGACCTCGTGTGAGACTTGGGTGACAGTGTTTTGTCGCAGCGTCTGCGCCTCGCCCATGCGGCGGTGCCAAGCGGTCTCGGCCTCGAGTCCGGCAGCCCGGGCATGGATCAAGGCCAGCTTTGCTCGAACCTGCTCAAACTCATCGCCGGCAGTCTTTCCTGGGTTGGTCGGCTGACCACCCAGCGCCAGCGCGATCCCCATCCGCCGTACCAAAAGGTCATGAACGCGTGCGATGACGATGCCGAGGCCGACGAGCAGCATAAGGACACAGAGCAACTGCAGCATGAGCATGGCGGCGCTACGTTCGAGGAATTCGCGGTGCATCGCGTCGGCGACTTGGCACGCCGGGCTCTTGGCTTCGGCCGCCCCACAGACCGCGAGGAGCTGTTCGACGTATCGCGTGAATTCGACATGGATCGCAAGGTTGCCCCAGCCCATGAGCAATGCGGCAACGACGCAGCCACCCAGCACCCCGGCCAGAGCCATGTAGAGGGGATGAGACGGTTGACGCATCTGGGGGACAATAGGGTGTATGAGCCTGTTCGTCTTTTCGGCGTTTGCGCTGTCGCTGCTGTTCGCTGCGGTCATAGGGTCATGGTACGGCGGAGCCGTGGTTTATGCGATGCCGATGGTGATGGCGTTAGCCGGTCTCGGCATCCTCGCCGCGGGACGCTGGCTGGATCAGCGTCGACCGTCTTGCGGGGCGCAACAAGGCACTGCAGACATCCGCTGGGCAGGCGAGGTTTGCAGCAGCATTCCTTCGCCTGCTGCCATCGTCCGCGGACCTGTGGTGGGCTTTGCCAATCGGGCATTGCTTGACTTGCTGGGGCTGGCTGAGCGGGGTGACGAGGTGGTGGGCTTGCCTTTTACCAATGTCCTGCACCCCGCTGACCATGAGCGCTTTGCCGCTATGCTCGCAGCGCCATCGGAAGGCACACCGCGCGGTGGTGATCAGATCCTGCGCCTGATGCGTGGTGACAGCGGTGTGTTGCGGGTCTACGTCAGCCTCTCCCCACTCGAGTCTGACCCTGGCAGTCATCTTCTGCAGTTCAGCGCCGATTTGCGGGCTGGGGGCGAGTACGACTTTGCGTCAGTGAATCTGGCCGAGGCGCTGGATCAGATCGATCTGGTGTTCTTTAAGACCGACGAGGTCGGCCGCCTGATCCATGTCAACCGCGCATGGGAGCGTCTGACCGGCAGGCGTCTGGCCGATAGCCGTGGCCGGGCGCTGGTAGCGCCTTGCCATCCCGACGACCGCGATGCGCTCGAGCGGGGCCTGGCGCGCATTGCCCGTGGCGACATAGATCGTTTCTCGATGGAAGTGCGCCTCGTCCACCTCGCGGGCAACGTTGTCCGCGGCACACTGCGAGCCAATGCGTGCTTCGACGCGGGGGGTGACCTGCACGGCATTGCAGGGACCCTATCCGAAGTCGATCGCCGCCGGCGCGAGGACGAGGGCCCGGGCGCGCGGCGCTACGTCAATACACTGCTCGCCAACGTTCCCGGCATGATCTACCGGGGCCTGAACGATCGTGACTGGACCATGGAGTTCGTCAGCGACGGTTGTCTAGATCTCACGGGTTATGAATCCTGGGAGCTCGTTGGTAGCCAGCGGGTGACGTTCGGCAGCCTCATCCATCCCGAGGACCGCGAGTTTGTCTGGTCGCAGGTGCAGATGGCCGTGGCGGCGAGGAGGGCCTACCAGATCGCATACCGGCTCATCCACGCCTCAGGTCGCACCCTGCGCGTCTGGGAGCAGGGCCGTGGCATGTTCTCGGCGCAAGGGGAGTTGCTGTCGGTTGAGGGCTTCATCACCGATCTGGACATCCGCAGCAGCACCGAGGAACGAACCCGCAATCGAGTCTGGTTCGATGCGCGCACTGGCATGGCAAGCAGCTCGGTGTTCACCCAGGTGCTGGTCTGGACGCTGCACCAGTCGCGCATCCGCAACCTGCGTTTTGCCGTGCTCTGGGTCGATGTCAATGTGCCGGCGCTGCAGCAGATCGCTTTCTCCAGCGAGGCCGCTGAGAACTTGCTCGATGCCGTCGCCCGGCGGTTCCGCTCGGTCAACGGGCCAGGGACGCTGGTGACCTATATGGAGGACTGGCGCTTCGCCGTGCTGCTGTCCGATTTCCGGGCCGATGGCGGCGGCCGCCAGGTGACTGCAGCGCGCGACGTGGTCGGGGCGACATCGCGCATCGCCCAGCAACTGGCCGTCGAGATGTCGACCAGCGTGATGGTCGGGGGCAAGCAGCAGCCGGTCGAGGTGGCGATCGGCATCGCCCTCAGCGGCCCGCGCCACATCGACGCCGAGTCGCTGCTCTCCGCAGCGCGACAGGCGTCCCAGCAAGCCCGAGCTTTTGGCCCGGTGCGCTGCGAATTCAGCGGCGACTGAGCCCAGAGCCGTTCCAGCCGGGTGCCGCACGAACGTGACAGGCTCACTCCGGGTGCGTACCGACCTCGATCGGTGCGCCGTCGTCCATGCGTGACAACCATTCCACCACCATCGGCTTGTAGCGCACCAAGCCCTTGTACTCAGCCAGATCCTGCGGCAGGTCGCGCAGCACACGGTGCAGGCGTTTACCCCAGCGCGGGTAGCGTGCGAGGTCGCCGACACTGGCCAGGTAGCCGCGGATCGAGAACAGCACGCCGTTGCTGCGCGGCAACCGGAACAGCGTCTGCAGTTCAACACGCAGGTGGACCTTCTTGCTCACGTTGTCGGGCGTCACCGAGGCGCGGTCTTGGCCCCACTCAGGGTAAGTCTCCGGCGCGGTGTCGAGCCGCGGGTTCACAGTCATGGTCCAGTTAAGGCGGCGCACCGGCTTGCCTAGCTGCAGCATCAGCAGGTACTTGAGCGCGCGGTCAAAGACACCGATCTCGTGCGCCCGCGGCACTGGCCCGTGCCACTCCTTGAAGCTCATGCCGACGTCGAAGCTGAGCGACCAGTCGGCCTGCTGCGTGATCATGCCCGAGTCGGCCCAAAGGTCGCCGTCGCGCTGGTCGAGAATGACGAAGTCGCCCTGCGTCTGGCGCGTGATGTACTCGAAGGGCGGGTAGGGCAGCGTCGCCGCGTCGCCAAACACAAA
>CAMDGF010000017.1 GCA_945897555.1 Klebsiella pneumoniae
TCTGGGTGCGGTCGAGGGTATAGATGTCGACGCCATGGCCCACGGTGAGCACCAACTGTGTGGCCGGTCCATAGAGCGCGTAGCCCGCGGCCACCTGCGCGCGACCCGTCTGCAGGAAAGAGGCATCGTCGATCGGGCCGTCGGGCGCAGTCAGCACCGAGAAGATGGTGCCGATGGGTGCATTGATGTCGATATTGGATGAACCATCGAGCGGATCGAACAGAGCGAGGTAGCGTTCGTCCGACAGGAGCCCCGCCAGTGGCAGGTGATGATCCATCTCCTCAGATGCGATGGCAGAGAGATGCCCGGTCGCGCCAAGGCCCTCGATCATCATGTCGTTGCTGATGACATCGAGTTTCTTCTGCACCTCACCTTGCACATTCTGCTGGCCGGCACTGCCAAGGATGTCGACAAGGCCCCCCTTGCCCACCAGCGCCGAGATGCGCTGCGTCGTCTCTGCCACCGCCAAGACCACCATAGCCAGACCAGGCATGAGTTGCCCCGCCGCAACGCTTCGCGCAAGGCTTGCAGCTAGCGTCATTGTTCCGGTGGGCAAAGGAGGCATGGCGGGCTCAGCGGTGATGGGGCTCTTGGGCCGACATTCTGCCGTTTTTGCGCTGGCGTTTGCGGGAAGGGCTTACTGCGCGGTCTCAGCGTGCAGGCGCTGATCGCGGCTGAAGGTCCAGGTTCGAATGATCTCGAGGATGTCGGTGTCACGCCGCAAGGCATCGGGGAAGGGGGCATAGGGGGCGCCGAGCCGAACGATGCGCTCGGCCGCCTCATCGAGCACCTTGTGCCCCGAAGATCGCTCGAGCTCGATGCGCTCAATCGTGCCATCGGCGCGCAGTGCCACCATCAGGCGCAAAGTGCCACTCAGATTCTTCTCGCGAGCCTCCTGCGGATAGTTCAGATTGCCGATCGCCTCTACCTTGAGGCGCCAATCCTCGACATATCGCGCGTAATTGACGCCCATCGCCGTAGCGCCGAACACTTTGCGGGTCGGCCGACGCTGGTAAGTCTCCGCATCGCGAGCGATCTCGGTCTCGAGGCGCGCGATCTTGCTCCCCTGAGACAACAGATCGGCCCGGTTAAAGGTCGGCTGTGGCTGTGCTGCTGGCGCGGGCAGGGCTGAGGAGGCCGGATTAGGCGGCTCTGCGCGAGACGGCGCCACGACGGCCTCACTGACCTGTGCCGTCTGACGCATCTGCTCGACCTTCTGCTCAAGCGTGGTCACGCGCTCCTGAGCCCGGCTGACCGTGGGCGGCAGCTCGGGAGACTGCGCGATCCGTGCGTTGCTTGCACGAGGGCTCGCGTCACCCCCGCTGGAATCCGCCTGCGCCACGCGATAGGCCTTTTCGGGCTTCACTTCCGGCGAAGGCGGCGCGATGATGACCGTGAGGGCGCGCAACGCCTCCGGCTCGCGGGGCAAGCGGGGCCACTGCGTCGCCAGCAGCAAGCCATGCACCATCACCGACAAGGCCAGCGCCCGCAACAACCACACCTCGCTGTTACGGCCGGTGTGCGAAAGCGTGGCAGCTACCATGGCGAGACGGCTCAGACCGATTTGGGGGTCAAGCGACAGGTGACGTCGAGCAAGTCGATGTCGTCGACCGCCAGACGCAAAGCTGCGCCAGGCTCGCACAAGGGCAACCCGCGTGCGCGCATGACCAGCGGCAAGCCCGCGACTCGCACCAGATCATCACGGATAAGCGTGGCGTCCACCTCGCGAAGGCCTTCCTGCAACAGGTAGCGGAGGCACCAGTAGCGCTCCATATGCCGCTGGAATTCAGCATAGGCATCATAAGCCAGCTCGAAATCTCGAACAGCAGCAAACAAGGCGTCATCGCGTGCGGCATAGACCGGGTCATCGCCCCGAGCCATGGCAACGATCTGCCGCTGGTTGATAAGATCGGCATAGCGGCGGAGCGGTGAACTGGACCATGCGTAATGGCTTACCCCGAGCCCCTGATGCGGCGCCGCCTGAGTTGCCATACGCGTCTTGCCAAACTGCTGACAGCGGTAGATGGCGGCATGCCCTGAAGCGTCAAGCTGACGCCCCCATTCACTGTTCACCAGGATCATCATCTCCGACACCACCAGATCGATGGGCGAACCCCGCTTACGCGGCGTGATGCTGACACGCTCAGAATCAGGGCTGCCATCTCCCGATTCGATCCTGAAGCTGTAATCGACCTTGTCCGGCTGCGTGTCCGGTTGGCGCCCCCGCGCCTGCTCAAGCTGACACGCCAAGCGGTAGAGCGTCTGCAACTCCTCGCGCCATGCGAAGGGTGGCAAGCCGGCAGCCACAGTCTCGGCGTTGAAGAATGGGTCGAGGCTGTCATGACGCAGGTTGGCCGCGATGTGTACGGTTTCGACACAGGTCTCGGTGCGTTCGATGACCAAGGACGCCGCGTCGCACCAAAGATAGAGCGAAACCACTGCCACGCGCCGACCTTCGGCCAGCGTAAAAGCTTCGACCCACTGCGGCGGCAGCATGGTGATCTTGTCGCCGGGCAAATAGACGGTGGACATGCGCCCGCGAGCCAACTCATCGACCGGACTGCCGCGGACGATGCCCAGCGATGGCGCCGCGATATGAATGCCGACGCGCACTTGCCCCCCCATCAGGCGAACCGAGAACGCGTCGTCGATCTCGGTGGTGCTGGCATCGTCGATGCTAAACGCTTCTGCGTCGCCCGCCGGCAGATCGATGTCCGGCGGTGCATCGACGGGCCCGAATGCCGTACCGGCAGGAAAGTATTCGGCCAGAAAGCCCTCGATGTGAAAGCGCACCGTCGAGGGGATCGCACCACAGCTCGCCAACAGACGCACAGGCGTCAACCCGGCCTGGCTTGCCGCAGCATCCACCGCTTTCCACTCAAGGCTCCCGCGATCGGGTTTGTAGAGCAGCATCGGCAGCACCGCACCGATCGCCTCTGGCAAGGCACCGCCCAGCAACTTGGCCTGCCACTCGGCCACTTGCGCGGCCTGCGCCTCCCGCCGCGCCTGCCCGGCCAAAGCCGCCCGCAGAGCGTCCTCAGGCGCAGCCTTGTAGCGCCCTCGCCCTTTTCGATAAAAGTACATCGGCGCGCTGTGCAAGCGCAACGCCACGGCCGCCCTCTGATGTGGGCTGGCGGCGTTACCAAAATACTCGGTCGCCAGCTCATCAAAACCGAATTCGGCTTCGCCGCTGGCTTCCCAAAGAAAATCCAAGGGGATCTGCTCGGCCTCTCCACTCGCCCCGGCCATGAGCTCGGCAGCACCCGGAGCGACAAAGCGCATCAGCACATGCGATGACTTGATCTTGGTGCGCTTGCCGTGCGGCGTTTCGATCTGCAACGATGTGTTCTGATCGGCTAGCACGGTCGCCGCCTTCAGCGCACCGTCCTCCTCATAAAACACGTTCATCGTGGAACTCCAGGGGCGACTGCCGATTATACCGGGCTGGCCATGACACCCCACCGGTGTAGCAGGCTGCCGTTTGCAAAGAGCTCGCCTGGAGCCCCATAACAGTGGCCGGGCCTGATGTTCCACGTGGAACAAGCCGCCGGAACGGCCTCGCCGGGGCCTATACTTCGCCTCCCGTCCGCCCCACACCTGACATGTCGCAATACGTCTACTCCCTCATCCGCGTCGGCAAAGTCGTTCCCCCGAAGCGCCAGATCCTCAAAGACATCTCGCTGTCATTCTTCCCCGGCGCCAAGATCGGCCTGCTCGGCCTCAATGGCTCGGGCAAGTCGACACTCATCCGCATCATGGCGCAGGTCGAGCGAGACTTTGATGGCGAGGCTATTCCAATGCCCAACTTGCGCATCGGCTATCTGCCGCAAGAACCCGAGCTCGACCCCGCCAAAACCGTGCGCGAGGAAGTGGAGTCGGGCCTCGGCGAAGTGATGGAAGCCAAGAAGCGCCTCGAGGAGATCTACGCCGCGTACGCCGAACCCGACGCCGACTTCGACAAGCTCGCCGAGGAGCAGGCCAGGTTCGAGGCCATCATCGCCGCCAGTGGGCAAGACGCCGAGACGCAGCTCGAGGTCGCTGCGGACGCCTTGCGTCTGCCCGCGTGGGATGCCGCCATCGGCAACCTTTCGGGGGGCGAGAAACGTCGCGTGGCCCTCTGCAAGCTGCTCCTCTCAAAGCCCGACATGCTGCTACTGGACGAGCCGACCAACCACCTCGATGCCGAATCGGTGGAGTGGCTCGAGCAGTTCCTGGTGCGCTTTCCGGGCACGGTCGTCGCTGTCACCCATGACCGCTACTTCCTCGACAACGCCGCTGAGTGGATCCTCGAACTCGACCGGGGACATGGCATCCCATGGAAGGGAAACTACTCCAGCTGGCTCGAGCAAAAAGAGAGCCGTCTCAAGCAAGAGGAGGCTTCCGAGTCCGCTCGCCAAAAGACCATCGCCAAAGAACTGGAATGGGTACGCCAAAACCCCAAGGCACGCCAAGCCAAGTCCAAGGCGCGCATCGCCCGTTTCGAAGAGCTCAACTCGCAGGAATACCAGAAGCGCAACGAGACCAACGAGATCTTCATCCCCGTGGCGGAACGGCTGGGCGACAAGGTCATCGACTTCAACAACGTGAGCAAAGCTTTTGGCGAACGCCTGCTCATCGACAACCTCAGCTTCTCCGTCCCACCGGGCGGCATCGTCGGCATCATCGGCCCCAACGGGGCTGGCAAGTCGACGCTGTTCCGCATGATCACCGGCCAGGAGCAGCCCGACTCTGGCGAGGTGGTGGTCGGCTCCACGGTAAAGATGGCCTACGTAGACCAGAGCCGCGACGACCTCGCCGCCAAACAGACCGTGTTCGACCTTCTGGCGCAGGGCCGCGACATGCTGCAGATCGGCCGCTTTGAGATGCCCTCACGCGCCTACATCGGCCGCTTCAACTTCAAGGGCGCCGACCAACAGAAGCCCGTGGGTACCCTCTCCGGTGGTGAACGCGGCCGCTTGCATCTGGCCAAGACCTTGATGGCCGGCGGCAACATGCTGCTGCTCGACGAACCCTCGAATGATCTGGACGTGGAAACCCTTCGCGCGCTGGAAGATGCCTTGCTGGAATTTGCCGGCAGCGTGATGGTGATCAGCCACGACCGCTGGTTCCTCGATCGCATCGCGACGCACATCCTCGCCGCCGAGGGCGAGAGCCAGTGGACCTTCTTTGCAGGCAACTACCAGGAATACGAGGCCGACAAGATCCGCCGCCTGGGCGAAGAGGGTGCCAAGCCCAAGCGCATCCGCTATAAGCCGATCGCCCGCTGACGCCGGATATTTCGTGAACAGACCCTATTTGCCCATCGCTGAGCTGTTGCAGCCCGAGGTCCCGTCGCGGCCGGGCGCGCCGCTCAAGCCTCTCACAAAGCTGATGGCCCACCTCGAGAGTGCCGGCTTCTGCTTCATGCCCGGGGCCGAGCTGCGCGCCAATCTGGCTGCCCGAGACCCCCTTTGGGACACCGACTGGCAACGCTTCGCCGCCAGTTGGGGCCACCTTGAGCTCGACCGCTACATGGCCGATGGTGGACGTTATCGGCGACGCCGCTATGCCACCCTCAGCGCCTCGCCCGGCGGCGAGGTGCGCGTAGAACCGCACCAGCCGCATTATCAGAGCCTCGACTACAACCGGCTCAACGGCGGCGTCGCTCGCTACTTTGAGCCCATCGACCAGGCCGTCCTTGACGGCCCCACCCTGCAGAGAGTGATCACTTACGGTTGGGAGATCTTTGCTGCCCTGCACCCACAGCATCCCGCCCACATCGAGGTGCACCAGTTCCGCATCGAAGCACGCCTCGATGCGGCTGGCCGCCCTACTCCCGAGGGCATCCACCGTGACGGCGTCGACTTTGTGCTGGTGATGATGGTGCGGCGCGAGAACGTCGAGAGCGGGACCACCGAGACCTTCGATCTACAGGGCCGGAATCTGGCGGCGTTCACGCTCACCGACCCTGGCGATACCGCTCTCGTCGACGATCAACGTGCCATGCACGGCGTCACCCCCATCGAGCCACGCGACCCATCCAAGCCTGCTTGGCGCGATGTCCTCGTCGTGACCTATCGACGCAAAGCGGGGATCAGCTGACGCGATCGCCAGCATCAGCGGCGGCCCCTACCCGTGTGGAGCTCCCGGGCTCGCCAAATATAGCGACATAGGCCGAATAGAGCGTGCCTATCATCAACGGCACCCAAATCACCAGCCCGAGCATCGCCGGCAGACTGGCCAACAGCAAGAGCACAAACACGCCCACGCCGTTGGCGAGGCAAGCACGCCAATGAAAGATACATGCGGCCAAGCTGTAACGCATGGCCGGCCAAGCCTGCATACGACGAAACACCGCCAACCCCGGCGAGAACCACATCAACATGGTTGCCGGCACCGAGAGCGCGAGCACGACGAGCAACACCGGCAGCGACCCGGGGCCCGGTGCAGCAGGGGCGAGTGGCGCTTTACCCGGCACCAAACCCTGCATCACCTCGGGGCTCGCCGTCGCCAGCAGGAACAACAACCCGATCTGGATAGCGGTGTAAACCACGCCGAGACCGAACAAAACCCCCGCCACCTCACGCATCACACCGCCCACCGATTCCAAGGAGGGTGCGGTATCGCCCGCCAATTGGTGGCATACCAGCAAGAGACCCGCCAGGATGGCTGGCGAGAGCGTGTACAGCAGCAGATTCCCAACGGCCGGCAGCATGGCCGCGAACAATGCCACTGCAAACAGAGCGCTGGTGAGCAATAACCAGAGCAGGGGCCGACGCCAGATGAGCGCGAATCCGGCACCGATCCAGCGCAGGCCCTCAGCAAACCCATAAGGCTTCGCGCCGCTCAAGGCAGCTCCGGCACGGGACCCACCCGATGCACCCGCAAGAGCCGCTCAAAGTGACTCGGGTCCTTGGCGTGAGTCATCTCGCCGGGTCTTGGCAAGTGATAGTCACATAAACGCGACAGCCAGAAGCGCAACGCTCCGGCACGCAACAAGATCGGCCACACCTCACGTTCAATGTCGGTGAACGGCCGGACCGCACCATACGCGACCAGCAAGGCCTCGGCGCGCGGACGGTCGATGCAGCCTGTCTCGCCCAGACACCAGTCGTTCACGGTCACCGCCACATCGAACAACCAGGCATCGGTGCACGCAAAATAAAAGTCGATCAGCCCGCCCACCTCGGCGCCCTCGAACAGCACGTTGTCGCGAAACAGATCGGCGTGGATCAGCCCGCGCGGAAGAGCCACCGTGCGAACGTCCTCCTGATAGCGGAGCTCGCTGCGCAACAACTCACGCTGCCCGGCGTCGAGGAAGGCATCGACGAGTTGAGCCGCTTCATGCCACCAGCGTGGGCCCCGCGGGTTGTCTGTCTTCAAAACAAAGTCTGCACCGGCTAGATGCATCCGCGCCAACGCAGACCCCACTGCCGCGCAATGCGGGGCTTGAGGAGACTCCACCCACGCACCCCGCAGGCGAGTCACGATGCAGGCCGGCCGACCCTTCACGATGGTGAGCACGCGGCCATCGCGATCGGCCACCGGCGCTGGACAGCTCACACCACGCGCAGCGAGATGGCCCATCAGCCCCAGATAGAAGGGCAACTCGGATTCGGTGAGTTTTTCGAAGAGCGTCAGGACGTAGCGTCCGGCCCGGGCATCCAAGAAATAATTGGTGTTCTCGATACCCGCCGCGATGCCCTGCAGATCGACGAGCGGACCGAGGTTGTAACGCTCAAGCAGCGCCGCAGCGTCCGCGTGGCTCACCGGCGTGAAGACGGACATGGCTCAATTCACCCCGACGCGTCGCAGGCTCAAGCAAGGGCACGCGGCTGCAGACATACCGCCCGGATGCATATCAGAACTGATAGATGCGCCACTGCGCCGGAGCGGTCATGGGCAAGGGCCCGTCGTGCCGCTGATAACGCCCGTCGCCTGTGTTGTCGATGAGGTAATACGGTGGGCCGAGGCGTGGTGTGACCTTGACCATGTAGACACGCCCGTCGCGAGTGTATTCCTCGATGGTGGTGTCTCCCTCCGTACGGATGCGGATCTCTGGCTCGTCTGCGCCGACCTGCGGAGAGATGAGGGGCACCGCACCGTCGTCGTCCGGCACGTCGGTCAAGCCCGGCGGCACCGGGGCGACCGCCTTGCGCTCTTCAGCCGCAGCAAGGACACCACCCGCAGCAAAGAACAAGGCGATCGGGAGAAGCAGCAGAGGGGGAAGACGCACGGGTCTCATGACGCCACGGAGTCCGGAACTCTCACGATAGTAGCATGGCCCTATGCGCACCCTGCCGGTGCCCTTGATGCATCTGGCATGCGTGCCGCGCCACCCACGACCCGCTCAGGAAACCATGGACCTCACTGCACTTCGCCGCGACTACAAGCACGCCCGCCTTGACGAGACCGATGTCCACCAGGACCCGGTCCGACAATTCAGTTCGTGGCTCGACGAGGCGCTCAAGGCCGAACTCGACGAACCCTACGCCATGACACTTGCCACCGTGGACGATGCCTCACAGCCCGCTGCACGCATCGTCCTGTTGCGCGGCGTCGATCACCGGGGATTTGTTTTCTTCACCAATTACGACAGCCGCAAGGGCAACGAACTCACCACTCAGGATCGGGCTGCGCTGCTGTTCTTCTGGGCACCTCTGGAACGGCAGGTTCGCGTCGAGGGGCGAGTGGTGCGGGTGAGCGACGCTGAATCGGATGATTACTTCACACGGCGGCCCAGAGGCAGTTGCATCGGCGCATGGGCAAGCCCGCAAAGCGCCGTGATCCCTAGCCGCGAATGGCTCGAAAAACGGGTCGGAGATCTCAACCGCGACCACGGCGACGTCGTTCCGCGTCCACCCAACTGGGGTGGCTACCGGCTGGTGCCTGAGCGTTTTGAATTCTGGCAGGGCCGCGAAAGCCGTCTGCATGACCGGTTGGTCTATCGGCTAGAGGGCTCGCACTGGGCGATCGAACGGCTCGCGCCCTGAGCGCGCGATGCGCCGCGGCTGTAACCACCCGCACCCCACCCCCTGACTCAGACCCACTGCAGATGCCGCAAGATGGTCCACACGGCCCAAGCCGCCAGTAGAAGCCCCGCCGCGCGCCGCATCGCCGAGTGCTTCCAGACGCTCCAGCGTGCGCTCGAGCCGATCAACCACACGTTCGGCAGGGTGCCCAGACCGAACAGCAGCAATGTGAGCGCGCCCGCGAGGCCCGAGCCACTCGCCAACGCAGTGATCACCAGACTGTAGACGAGCCCACAGGGCAACCAGCCCCATACAGCGCCAGCCAGCAAAGCCTTGCCCGGCGTGTCTGCGGGCAGCAAACGCGGAAGGTGCGCTGAAATCGCCTTCCACACGGTGCCTCCCAGCGCTTCAATATGTCGCACGCCCTGCCACAGGCCCGCCAGATAGAGACCCACCGCCAACAGCATGGCCTGCGCGAGCCACCACAAGACTGCCTGTACCGGCAGGATGCGGTCTGCGAACAAAGCGACCTCTCCCACAGATCCAGCAATGCCCCCGATCACCGCATAACTGCCGATCCGACCGACGTGGTGACACGCCTGCAGAAGCCGCCGCCCACCACCCCGCGCCACCAGCATCCCTGCGATACCACCGCACATGCCCGCGCAATGGCCCCCCCCCAGCAAACCGGCAAGAAGAGCCGCCGTCAGGCCCGCTTCAGCGTTCATGGTTCGACAAACGCGTGCGCGGCCAAAGCCAAGCCAATAGCAGCAAGGTCGGCACCACCGAGACCGTGCTCACCACAAAGAAGCCGGCATAGCCCCACACCTCCGCCATCCAGCCCGACGCACCGCCCACCAGCTTGCCTGGCAGGTTGGCCAAGGAACTGAGCAATGCATACTGAGTGGCCGTGTAGTTGCGATTGGCCAGCGACGACATGAAGGCCACCAGTACGGTGCCGGCGAAGCCCTGCGCCAGGTTGTCGCCGCAGATGGTGAGCACGAACACCCACAGCTCGCCCGGATGCTGCGTCATCAATACGAAAAGCAGATTCGATACAGCCACCGCTACAGCAGCCAGCACCAGCGGCCCGCGCAGACCGAAGCCCGCCACCGCCGCGCCGCCGAGAAATGTGCCGGCGATACCGACCCACACACCGATGAGCTTGGAGACCGTGGCGATCTGGCTCTTGTCGAAGCCGCTGTCGATGTAGAACGGGCCGGCCACCACGCCGAGCATCTGGTCGGGCATCTTGAACAAGCCGACAAAGGCCAGCAGAGCCAAGGCAAGAGGAATGCCGTTGCGGCCAAAGAACTCACGGAAGGGGCCAACAAAAGCCTCGGCCAGGCCTGGATGCTCACGTTGGGCGTTGACCGGCTCACGTGCCAGCAGAACCGCACCGAAAGGCAACAACATGAGCGCCGCCATGAACGTATACGCAACCTGCCAGCCCGCGAGGTCGGCCAGATAGAGGGCTCCCGCACCCGATGCCATGAGTGCCAGCCGATAGCCCAGCGTGTAGGTTGCGGCGAGTGCCGCCTGCGCCTGCACCGGCGCGACCTCGATGCGGTAGGCATCGACCACGGTGTCCTGCGTAGCACCGGCAAAGGCGACCAGTCCGACCAGCACGACAAACAGCGTGAGCGAGGCTTGCGGCCCGGTGGCAGCCATGGCCAACAGCGCGATCACCAGCAGCGCCTGACTCAACAGCATCCAGCCACGGCGACGCCCCAGCCGTCCCAAAACTGGCACCGCGAAGCGATCCAGCAGCGGCGCCCACACGAACTTGAACACGTAGAACAGCGTGGCGTAGCTGATCAAGCCGATCGCGCTCAGATCGTATTGCGCCTCCCGCAACCAGATCGAGAGCGTGTAACCGATCAAAAGGAAGGGCAGACCGCAGCCGAAGCCCAGAAAAAACAGGGTCGCTGCCGATGGCGTGGCAAACGCCGATGTGACGACACCCAAAGCTCTACCCAGCGCCTTCAATGCGAGGGCCCCGGCAACGCCCCTAGCCCCCGCTGTTCCACGACAGCCAAGCGCCTCAATCAAGCCCCCAGTCGTAATCCACCACCAACGGCGCGTGATCAGAGAACTTGCGGTCTTTGTAGACCAAACCCGAGCGTGCGGCGGCGGCGATCCCCGGCGTGGCGATCTGGTAGTCGATGCGCCAGCCGACGTTCTTGGCATACGCCTGCCCGCGATTGCTCCACCACGTGTAGGCCGTCTCGCCGGCGTCAGGATGGAGCCTACGATACACATCGACCCAGCCGAGCTCGTCAAAGACGCGCGAAAGCCACGCCCGTTCTTCGGGCAGGAAGCCGGAGTTCTTGAGGTTGCCCTTCCAGTTCTTGAGATCGATCTCGTGGTGGGCGATGTTCCAATCGCCGCAAAGGATCACCTCGCGACCGCTGCTGGCGAGTGCCGCCAAGGAGGGCCAGAAGCGCTGCATGAAGGAGAACTTGGCCAGCTGCCGCTCCGGCGAGCTCGAACCCGAAGGCAAGTAAATGCTCACTATCGACAAACGGCCCAAATCTACTTGAAGGTAGCGGCCCTCGGCATCGATGTCGGCAATTCCAAGCCCATGGATGACCCGGTCTGGCGGGCGCCGGCTGTAGATGCCGACACCGCTGTAACCTTTCTTGCCCGCGGCGTGAAAGGCCGACACATATCCGGTGGGCCAGCGCAGGTCATCGCTGATATCGGCTTCTTGCGCCTTGATCTCCTGCACACAACACACATCGGTTCCAGAGGCGATGAGCCACTCGAAAAAACCCTTGTCACGGGCCGAACGGATGCCGTTGAGGTTTGCAGATACGATGCGCATTGAAGGGTGAACCTCGTCGGGGCGGGCTTTGTATTGGCAGGCTTTGTGATAGTTTCCGGACGGTTCCGAACCGACCCGACCCGCGACCTGCCACGCCCATGAATCATACCGCCGCAGCCTTCATTGACGATGCGATCGCTGCCGGAGCCATCCTGTTCGGGGACTTCACCACCAAGGCGGGTCGTCGGTCGCCCTACTTCTTCAACGCCGGGCGCTTCTGCACCGGCGCCGGACTAGCCCGGCTGGGCGAACACTACGCTGACGCCTTGCTCGCCGCCGGTGTGCCTTTTGATGGGCTGTTTGGCCCAGCCTACAAGGGCATCCCGCTGGCCTCGAGCATCGCCATCGCACTAGCCGCCCGCGGCCGCGATGTCCCGTACAGTTTCAACCGCAAAGAGGTCAAGGATCACGGCGAAGGTGGCACCGTGGTCGGAGCGCCGCTCCGCGGTCGGCTGGTGATCGTCGACGACGTCATCTCAGCCGGCACCTCGGTGCGCGAATCAACCGCCATCCTCGGCGCTGCTGGCGCGCAGGTCGCCGCTGTACTCATCGCCCTTGACCGCATGGAAAGGGGGCCTACGGGCGTATCGGCGGTTGAAGAGGTGCGGCTGACGCTCGGCGTGCCAGTGATCGCAGTAGCCACACTCGACGACCTGGTCAGCCGTTTGGGATCGGACCCCTCACGCACCACCGATCTCGCCGCCATCTGCGCCTACCGTGACGCTTATGGCGTCGACGGTTGACCCCCCCATGCCCGGCGCCGGTTGCTACACCTTGTTCGTCAAGGAGCTCTTGCGTTTCTGGAAGGTGGCTTTTCAGACACTCGCAGCGCCAGTGCTCACCGCTGCGCTCTATCTGTTCATCTTTGGCCATGTGCTGGAAGACCGCCTGGCACAGACGCACGGCGTGGGTTATGCCGCATTCCTCATCCCCGGCCTGGCGATGATGAGCCTGCTGCAGAACGCTTTTGCCAACAGTTCCTCGAGCCTGATCCAGAGCAAAGTGACCGGCAACCTCGTTTTCGTGCTTCTCGCCCCGCTCACAGCCGGCGAATTGTTCCTCGCCTACACTGCGGCATCGGTGATCCGGGGCGTCGCCGTGGCCCTCATGGTGCTGCTGGTCGGCCTCGGTTTTGCAGGACTGCCGCTGGAACATCCTGTGTGGGCGCTCACTTTTGCCGTACTTGGCGCCGCGCTGATGGGTGTGTTCGGCATCGTCGCCGGGCTGGTGGCCGAGAAGTTCGACGAACTTGCGGCTTTTCAGAACTTTGTGGTGGTGCCGCTCACGTTCTTGGCGGGCGTGTTCTACTCGGTCGAGGATCTGCCCGCCACCTGGCAGACGCTCTCCCATCTCAACCCATTCTTCTATCTGGTCGACGGCTTCCGCTATGGTTTTCTGGGTGGCTCCGACGTTGACCCTTGGTTCAGCCTGGCTGCCATCCTGGCAGCCCTCATCGCCCTTTCCGCCTACACCCTGCGTTTTCTTGCCAGCGGCCGCAATCTGCGGCAGTGAAGCCAACATCCCCGGATACCGACATGCCTACGCCTGATCAACTTCGTCAGTACATCGCCGACGGTCTCGAATGCCAGCACCTCGCCGTGAGCGGCGACGGCACTCACTTTGAAGCATTGATCGTCAGTGCGGCTTTTGAGGGCAAGCGCACGCTCGAACGACAACGCATGGTCTACGCCGCGCTCGGTGACCGCATGCGCGAGGAGATCCACGCCCTCTCGATGCAGACGCGGACGCCCGCCGAATACGGCAACTGAACCAAAGCGCATGGAACGTCTCGTCATCCAAGGCGGCCGGCCGCTGCACGGCGAACTACAGGTGTCCGGTGCCAAGAACGCGGCGCTGCCTATCCTCTGCGCATCACTGCTCAGCGCCGCACCGCTGCGGCTCTCCAACGTGCCACATCTGCGAGATGTCACCACCACGCTGCAATTGTTGGCGCGGATGGGCGTGCAGGTGGTGGTGGAAGATGGCGAACGTGTGACCCTGCACGCAGCCCGTATCGACGATGCCCATGCCCCATACGATCTGGTCAAGACCATGCGAGCGTCGATCCTGGTGCTCGGTCCACTGGTGGCGCGCTGTGGCGAAGCGCGGGTCTCGCTGCCGGGTGGCTGCGCCATCGGCCTGCGACCGGTCGACCAGCACATCAAAGGCCTTGAGGCGATGGGCGCGCAGATCAGCATCGAACAAGGCGACCTGGTCGCTCGCGCGCGACGCTTGCGTGGCGCCCGAGTGGTGATGGACATGGTCACCGTGACCGGCACCGAGAATCTGCTCATGGCCGCCTCCTTGGCCGAGGGCACGACCGTGCTGGAGAACGCTGCTCGCGAACCGGAGGTGGTCGATCTGGCCGAATGCCTCATCGCCATGGGCGCTCGCATCCGCGGTGCCGGCAGCCACACCATCACCATCGAGGGCGTCGAACAGCTCGGTGCTGGCGAACACCGCATCATGGCCGACCGCATCGAGACCGGCACCTATCTCGCAGCCGTGGCCGCCACCGGCGGCGAAGCCGTGCTGCGCCGCACCTGCCCCGCCGCACTGGACGCCGTAGTGGCCAAGTTGCGCGAAGCGGGTGCAGCGATCGAGGTCGATGGCGCCGACATCGCCATCTGCATGAAGAGCCGGCCGCGCTCAGTCTCGGCACGCACCCAACCGCATCCGGCCTTCCCCACCGACATGCAAGCGCAGCTCATGGCGCTCGACTGCGTCGCTGAGGGCACCGCGACCATCACTGAGACCATCTTCGAGAACCGGCTGATGCACGTTCAGGAGTTGCGCCGCCTTGGTGCGCAGATCGAGGTGCGTGGCAACACTGCGATCGTCACCGGTGTGCCGCGGCTCGCCGGCGCCACCGTGATGGCCACCGACTTGCGCGCATCGGCCAGCCTCGTCATCGCCGGGCTGGTGGCCGATGGCGAGACACGCATCGACCGCATCTATCACCTCGACCGTGGCTACGAACGCATCGAGGAGAAACTCTCCCGCCTTGGCGCCCGTATCTGCCGGAGTCGATCGAATACCTAGCGCACGCACCCATAATGTGCTTACATTTGAGCCCGCGTGCGTGATGAAGCGCAATGTCGGGGGCAATCGATGGTTGAATCGCTACCGTGCCGCGTTCCGCCGGGCAGTGTTCTGGCCGAACGGCGCATTGGATCCCAGATGACCACCGCTCAGGTGAGTCGGGCGCTGCTGCTATCCCAGCGGCATATCGAGGCTCTCGAGGCAGACGACCCCTCTGCGTTTTACAACGCCAGCTTCTATGAGCAGGCGCGCCGCCGCTATGCCGAACTGCTCGGGCTGGAACTGCCACCCGATGCGCCATCGCCCTCGACATCGCTTCTTGCAAGCGCCACAGACAGGGCCACGGCCAGCAGCCCAATGAGGGGGTCGCGCATCAGGACCGGCCCTGACATCCCTCCACGCAAGTCAAACAGCAGATGGATCGGGGTGACATGGATGGCGATCGGCGCGGCCGGCCTGGTCACCTGGTATGGCTTCGGCCCATTCGGCCTGCCCATGGCCAACGACGAAGCCCGATCGGATCGCAGCCTTGCCGCCGTTGCCGATGCCCCAGCGAGTGCCGAGCCGCCAGCGAGTGCCGAGGCACCAGCAGATGCGGGCCCGCGCACCGACACATCAGTGCCAGCCCAAGTGGTCACAACACCACCTGCGTCGGCGGCCCCCGACACAGGCTCGATCGCCATCGCAGCAACAGCCGCAACAGCCTCTACAGCACGGACAGCCGAGGACTCATCGGGCTACCTTTTCGAAGCGCACCGGCCTTGTTGGGTCTTTGCGCGCAAAACCGATGGCGACGTGACCACCCTGACCCTCAAAGCGGGCCAGCGCCTCACACTCCCAAAGCAACTCCGCTATCTGGCCGTTGGTGACATCACCGCGGTGCGACTGTGGGCGCAGGGGACCGAGCGTGACCTGCGACGGTTCAGCGCCGACGGCCACATCGTTCGCCTCGGCCCCACTGAGCTACAGGCGTTGCAGGTGGCCGACTCCACCGCCTTTGTGGGATCCGACTGATCAGACGTCGAGGTTGGCGACGCGCAAGGCGTTGTCCTCAATAAAGGCTCGGCGTGGCTCGACCTGATCGCCCATCAGCGTGGTAAAGATCTCGTCGGCAGCGATGGCGTCCTCGATCTGCACTCTCAACAGGCGGCGTACCGACGGGTCCATGGTCGTCTCCCACAACTGCTCGGGATTCATCTCACCCAGACCCTTGTAGCGCTGCACGTTCATGTTGCGCTTGACCTGTTCCATGAGCCAGTCAAGGGCTTGGCGGAAATCGGTGACCATCGCATCGGCGTCACCACGGCTCACTGCTGCACCAGCGCCGACCAAGCCCGACAGTGTGCGCGCCAGGTCGGCCAGCAACGCATAGTCCCCGCTCGCTACAAAGTCGGCGTCGATCAAAGAGCGCCGAAGGTTGCCATGCAGCCGGCGCTCAAGTCGCAGCACCCAGCGTTCGGTGGTGACATCAAAAGCGGTCTCGACCGCCAACGCCCCGGCCACTGCCGCTCCGAGAGCCTGAGCACTCGCCGCTGCAGCGGCTTCGTCGCGCAGATCGAGTTGCACCCCGCGCAAGATGGCCAGCAACGCTTCGGTGTCGATGTAATGACAGGTGCGCTCGATCACCGCCTCAGCTAGCAAGTAGCGGTTGGCCAGTTCCGCCAAGGCATCGCCGGTGATCGCTGCGGCACCCTCGGCCGGCGTAAAGGCTGCATCTTTGAGCGACAGTCGCAGCAGATGCTGCTTGAGCTCATGTTCGTCCTTGAGGTAGCGCTCATCCTTGCCGGCCTTGAGTTTGTAGAGCGGCGGCTGGGCGATGTAGATGTGCCCACGCTCGACCAGTTCAGGCATCTGCCGGTAGAAGAAGGTGAGCAACAGCGTGCGGATGTGCGAGCCATCGACATCGGCGTCGGTCATCAGGATGATGCGGTGATAGCGCAACTTGTCCGCGCTGTAATCATCCTTGCCGATACCGGTGCCGAGCGCGGTGATGAGCGTAGCGATCTCCTGCGACGATACCAGCTTGTCAAAACGAGCCTTCTCGACGTTCAGGATCTTGCCCTTGAGCGGCAGGATGGCCTGGAACTTGCGGTCGCGGCCCTGCTTGGCGGAGCCGCCTGCAGAGTCACCCTCGACCAGGTAGAGCTCGCACAACGCCGGGTCGCGCTCCTGGCAGTCGGCCAGCTTGCCAGGCAACCCCAATCCATCCATCACACCCTTGCGACGCGTCATCTCACGCGCCTTACGGGCCGCCTCACGGGCACGCGCCGCCTCGACGATCTTGCCAGTGATGACCTTGGCGTCGGCTGGGCGCTCCTGCAGGTATTCGGAGAGCTTGGCCGCCACCACTTCTTCGACCGCCGGCCGCGCCTCAGACGAGACCAGCTTCATCTTGGTCTGCGAGGCGAACTTGGGGTCCGGCATCTTCACCGACAGCACACACGCCAAACCTTCGCGCATATCGTCGCCGGTGATGTCGACCTTGGCTCTCTTGGCGATCTCGTGCTCTTCGATGTACTTGTTGATGACGCGCGTCATCGCCGCGCGCAGGCCGGTGAGGTGGGTGCCGCCATCCGACTGCGGGATGTTGTTGGTGAAGCACAGCACCTGCTCGGCGTAGCTGTCGTTCCACTGCATCGCCACCTCGGCCGAGATGGTCGCGCCGGTCTCCAGCGTCATCTCGCCCTGCGAATGAAACACATTGGGGTGGAGCACCGTCTTGCTGCGGTTGATGTAGTCGACGAAACCCTTCACACCGCCGCTGAAGGCGAAATCCTCCTCGCGCGCGCTGCGCTGGTCGAGCAGCTTGATGCGCACCCCGTTGTTGAGGA
The DNA here is from genome assembly GCA_945897555.1 of Klebsiella pneumoniae. Classification (GTDB taxonomy): domain Bacteria; phylum Pseudomonadota; class Gammaproteobacteria; order Burkholderiales; family UBA3065; genus UBA3065. The sequence goes on from CAMDGF010000017.1 coordinate 17,652, forward strand.
ACGACAGCTCGCGCAGGCGCTTGGCGAGGATCTCGTAATGGAACTCGACGGTTCCAAAGATGGTGGGGTCGGCCAGGAAATGCACCTCGGTGCCCGTGCCGGTCGACGGCCCGAGCACCTGCAGCGGGCTCACCTCGACGCCATCCACCATTTCGACGATGCGATCCACTGCGTGGCCACGGTGGAACTGCATGAAATGCTTCTTGCCATCGCGGCGGATGGTCAGCTTGAGCCAGTCGGAAAGCGCGTTGACGCAACTCACACCGACGCCGTGCAGGCCGCCCGAGACCTTGTAGCTGTTCTGGTTGAACTTGCCGCCGGCGTGCAGAACGCACATCACGATCTCGGCCGCCGAACGCTTGGGCTCGTGCTTGTCGTCCATCTTGACGCCGACCGGGATGCCGCGACCGTTGTCGACCACGCTGATGCTGTTGTCGGTGTGGATGGTGATGACGATGTTGTCGCAGAAACCCGCCAAGGCTTCGTCGATGGCGTTGTCGACGACTTCAAAGACCATGTGGTGGAGGCCGGAGCCATCCGAAGTGTCACCGATGTACATGCCGGGCCGTTTGCGCACGGCTTCCAGACCCTCCAGCTGCTGGATGCTGGATTCGTCGTAAGTGTTGCTCATGAGTCTTTTTCGTCCTGTCGTCTAGAGCCGCATCGGCATCACGACGTAGCGGTATCCCGGGTTGTCCCGGTCGGTCAGCAAACAGCTGGAGTTTTGATCTTTGAGGTTGAGCGTCACCGTCTCACTGGCTAGCGTTGACAACGCTTCAAGGAGGTATTGGACGTTAAAACCGATGTCGAGCGATTCGCCCTGATAGTCCACCTCGAGTTCTTCAGCTGCTTCCTCTTGTTCGCTGTTGGTACAGCTCACACCCAGCTTGCCTGGCTCAAGCAGCAGCCGGACACTTCGAAACTTGTCGTTGGAGAGGATCTCCGCCCGACGCAGTGCGTCCAGAAAAAGCGACCGACTGACATCCACTGTCCTTGGCTGATCTTGCGGAATCACTCGGGTGTAGTCAGGAAACTTGCCGTCGATCACTTTGCTGGCGATGCAGATATCACCAAAGTTGGCGCGCACTTGTTGCGCACCCACTTGCAGCGTGACGGGTTCATCACCATCTGTCAGCAGCCGAGACAGTTCCTGAACCAGCTTGCGCGGCAGGATCGTGCTGCTTGCCGAACCTTCTACCGGACCGTCGGCACGGCCTTCGCTGTATGCCAAGCGATGACCATCGGTGGCGACCAGCCGGAGGGTCTCGCCAGTCTGATCGAGCAACAGGCCGTTGAGGTAATAACGGATGTCCTGCTGAGCCATGGCGTATTGGGTCAAGCGCAGCAACTCACGCAATGCGCCCTGGGGCATACGCAGCTCGATGCTCGAATCGGCCAGGTCGGGCATACGCGGAAAAGTACTGGCATCGAGCGTCTGCAGCGTGAAACGACTGCGGCCCGAGCGCAGAAGCAATTTGCTGTCTTGCAGATCCAGTGAGAGGTCGGCTTCATCGGGAAGGGCGCGCACGATGTCATAGAGCTTGCGTGCCGAGGTGGTGAGCGTCACTGCTTTGGTACCGGCGATGGAGGCGCGGGCGGCCACTTCGAGTTCGAGGTCGGTTGCGAGGCAACTCATCTGGTTGCCATCGCAATGCAGCAGCACGTTCGAAAGGATGGGCAGGGTGTTCCGGCGCTCAACGATGCCGATCACGGCAGCCAGAGGTTTGAGCAAGGTGTCCCGCGAGCATTGCATCACTATCATGGTTTAGATGAAAAAAAACTGAAGACGATGAACAGGACAAAGCCTGGGGACAAGTGCCAAAACGCCATTAAGTCCAATATTTTACGCTGAGCTCTTGGGCTGTGGATGGTGGTCGCAAGATGCAGCGTTGTTGCCACGACAGGCCCGTATCTGCCAAAGCGCCCAAGATTGCTCCACAAGCCCGGCGACACTCTTTCCACAGCTTGCTCAATTGCGCAGGATACGCACAAGGGTATCGAATGCCTGACCCATGGTAGCGTCCTCTCGTCGCAGCGCATCGATGCGCCGGCAAGCGTGCAGCACCGTGGTGTGATCACGTCCACCAAACCCTTCCCCGATCTCTGGCAGGGACTTTTGTGTGAGTTCACGACACAGGCTCATGGCCATCTGCCGAGGCACCACCACTGTTTTGGTCTTGCGGCTGCCCGACAGTTCAGATTCACGGATACCGTAGTACTCGGCCACTACTTTACGGATCTGCTCGATGGGGGGTTCGCGGTTGAAGGATGCCAAAACATCGCGCAGCGCGTCTTTGGCGGACTCGATACCCAGAGGGCTGCCAGAGAACCTGTTGAAGGCGAGGACGCGTTTAAGTGCGCCCTCCAGTTCTCGTACGTTGGAACGGATGTGCCGAGCGATGAAGAACGCCACGTCTTGTCCCAGTTCGACGTTCTCTGCTTTGGCTTTGGCCAGCAGGATGGCGACACGCATCTCCAGCTCAGGGGGCTCGATGGCTACCGTGAGCCCATATCCGAAACGGGACACCAAGCGTTCTTCGAGGCCATTGATCTCTTTTGGCAAGGTGTCGCTGGTGATGATGACCTGCTTTTGCTCATCGATCAGGTAGTTGAAAGCGTAGAAGAACTCTTCTTGCGTCTTTTCTTTGCCGCTGAAGAAGTGGATGTCATCGATGAGCAGCAGATCAAGTGAGCGATAGTAGGATTTGAACTCGTCGAAAGAACGGTTCTGATAGGCCTTGACGACGTCACCGATGTATTCATTGGCATGCACGTAACGCACGCGAGCGTCTCGGTTAGCGCTCAATAGCGCGTTGCCGACAGCCTGCATCAGGTGTGTCTTGCCGAGCCCAGTGCAGCCGTACACGAACAACGGGTTGTAATCGCTACCTGGATTCGCGGCGACCTGGAGCGCTGCGGCGCGAGCCATCTGGTTGGCCTTGCCGACCACGAAGTTGTCGAAGGTGAACGTGGGGTTGATACCGGCAGACCTCGAGCGCTGCGTCAGCCGTCTACGGTCGCCGCCAAGGGGTGCCACCACGATCGGGTCGACCGCCGCATCGTCAGCGTGTTTCGGCTGCGCCATGGGCGCTTGCTCGTCTGCCCCCGGGAGATTGTCGCGAGCCGCGATCTCGACCTTAACGCCCGGTGCGAAGTGCTGCTCGGCGAGTGGCTCGAAGACATGCATCGCCCGGTCGCGCACCCAATTGACCACCATTCGATTGGGTGCGCGGATCTGCACTCCGAGATTGCCTGCCTGCACCAGCTCAAGCGGAGCGATCCAGCGATCGAACTGCACTTTAGGCAATAAGCTGCGCAGTTGCTCCAGGCAATCGGTCCAATAGTCGTCCATCCCCCGAATCATCTGCCAAGCGAGCGACGCCTTCAAGCGCTATCGGCAGCACTCGAGCCATGACCGAATACATTGACAAGATTCCCGGCACACCAAATAATCGGGGGTTCAGTCAAGCAGGTTGAGCCCGCAACATCCCACGTGGGATGTCATAAAGGGCGGGCCGCAAGCGGAGCAGATCACCATGAAGCGCACATTCCAACCCTCGGTCGTCAAACGCAAGCGCACTCACGGCTTCCTCGTCCGCATGCGCAGCCGCAGCGGCGCGGCTGTGATCCGTGCCCGCCGCGCCAAAGGTCGCGCTCGCCTCGCTGTCTGAATCGGGTAGCGCCCGATCGGCTGGGCCCACGAGGGTGACACCAGCTGGATTTGGGCGTCACCGCCGCATCCTTGCGGCCGCGGTATTCAAAAAAGCTCTGGCCACCCGCCCTCGATCGAGAGGCGTGTTCTTCGATGTGCTCTGTCTCGCCGCGGCAGAAGAGGCGTCTCGCCCCTGCAGCCGGCTGGGGTTGGTCGTGCCCAAACGCATCTGCCGATCAGCGGCACGCCGCAATTGGATCAAGCGCATGGTGCGTGAATCGTTTCGTCAGACTGTTCCACCCGAAATCTTGCTCGATTGCGTGGTGCGTCTTCGACGCGACCTTGAACGGGTCGATGCGCTCGCAGCACGGGATGAGCTGGGCGAGCATTGGCGTCGGGTCATGGCTTGAAATGGCCTTGGCTCGACTGCTCATCTTCTTGGTCCGGGCCTATCAGTGGCTGATCCGGCCACTCATCGGCGCGAACTGCAGGTTCTACCCGAGTTGCTCTGAATATGCCGTCGAAGCTCTGCGTCGGCATGGCGCGTTACGAGGCTCGTGGCTCACCACACGGCGCCTTTGTCGCTGTCACCCGTACAATCCGGGCGGACCCGACCCCGTACCCTAGACCTCACATGCCGGCGGCACCATGGACACCAAGCGTCTACTGCTCTTCCTCATCCTCTCCTTTGCCCTTGTCATGTTGTGGGACCGCTATCAGGCGGCCGAAACGCCGCGGGTAGCGGTTGAATCGACGGTGCCAGCTACGGCTGTCCCCGCGCTGACAGAGACGCCGGCATCGTCTTTGCAGCCAGCACAGACCACGCCCATGGCGTCCGGACCTTTGGCCAAAGGTCGGCGCATCCAGGTAGAGACCGATGTATTTCGCATCGAGCTTGACGAGAACGGTGGCGATATCCGGCGATTGACACTGCTTGGCCACCGTACTGCGGGCGACGGGGCTGAAGCGCTGGTGTTGTTGGAGGACGGTGTCAAGCCTTATGTGATCCAGTCCGGGTTGACCGGCGCTGCGTTGCCTAATCACCGGACCGTGTTCACGGCTGAGGCCGACGCTTACCGCATGGAAGAGGGCGCAGACACGCTCGAGGTGAGGCTCAGCGCCACTTCGGGTGAGGTCGAGCTGATCCGAAGCTATGTGTTCCGGCGGGGCCAGTACATCGTCGATATGACGCTTGAGGCACGCAACAGTGGCGATCGCCCGGTGTCGACATCGGCGTATTTTCAGATGCTTCGCCATGGTGATGCACCCGAAGGCGAGTCGAGCCTCCAGCAAACCTACACCGGGCCAGTGGTCTACAACGACGCCGACCGCTATCGCAAGGTCGATTTTGAATCCATACGCAAAGGCAAGGCCGACTATGCGCGACAAGGCACCGATGGCTGGGTCGCGCTGATCCAGCATTATTTTTTGACGGCATGGCTACCGGCCGCCGGCAGTGCCCGTGAGAACTATGCCGATGCTCTGCCCGATGGCATCTACCGGGTCGGTGTGAAGACCCCGGCCAGTGAGATCGCCCCGGGGCAGAGTGCAGTCTCCAGCATGCGTTTGTATGCGGGCCCGCAGGAGCAGGATCGTTTGGCGGAACTGGCCCCCGGCCTCGACCTGACGACCGATTACGGATGGCTCACCATCATCGCCAAACCGCTGTTCGTTTTTTTGAGTTTCTTGAACGATTGGGTGGGTAACTGGGGTTTGGCCATCATCATCCTCACCGTTGTGGTGAAGGGTGTCTTCTACCCCCTCTCCGCCGCAAGCTACCGCTCGATGGCCAAGATGCGCGTGGTCGCGCCGAAAATGCAGCAGCTCAAGGAACGCTACGGCAACGACAAGCAGCGCATGCAGGTCGAACTGATGAAGCTCTATCAGACCGAAAAGATCAACCCGCTCGGGGGCTGTTTGCCCATCCTCGTGCAGATCCCGGTGTTCATCGCCCTCTATTACGCACTGATCGCCTCGGTCGAACTGCGCCACGCACCCTTCTACGGCTGGATCACCGACCTCTCGGCGCCAGACCCGTATTACGTCCTGCCGGTGCTGATGGGCATCTCGATGATCGTGCAGACGAGGCTCAACCCGCCGCCACCTGACCCGATCCAGGCCAAGGTCATGCAGATCATGCCGATCGCCTTCTCTGTGTTCTTCTTCTTCTTTGCCTCCGGTTTGGTGCTTTACTGGTTGGTCAACAACGTGTTGTCGATCGCTCAGCAGTGGCGCATCAACACTGTGATCGAGCGCGAGAAGGCCCCTTCGAAACGCTGACATGAAGGGCGAGCGCACCGTGGTCGCGGTGGCAACGGCACCGGGTCATGGTGGTGTGGGTGTGGTGCGGGTGAGCGGGCCGCTGGCGTGGCAGGTCGCGACCGGTGTGCTGGGCAGGGTCCCGCGTCCGCGAGAGGCCTCGTTCACGGCTTTCCGGGATGCCTCTGGCGCTTTGATCGATCGCGGCGTGGCGCTGTGGTTCGCCGCCCCGGCCTCCTACACCGGTGAGGACACGCTGGAACTGCAGGCGCATGGCAATCCACTGTTGCTGGCGGCGCTGGTGCAACGTTGCGTAGAACTGGGCGCTGAACCGGCCAGCCCCGGCGAGTTCACCGAGCGCGCTTTTCTCAACGGCAGGCTGAGTCTGGATGCGGCCGAGGCGGTGGCCGACCTCATCGCCGCCGACTCGCAGGCTGCGTTGGACGCCGCGCGGCGCTCGCTAGGGGGCGAGTTTGCGGAGACGGTCGATGCGCTAGCCGACGAACTCACCGCAGTGCGCGCGCTGGTCGAAGCCAGCCTCGACTTCCCCGAGGAATCTGACATCGACTGGCTGCAGCGGCTCGACGTGCTGCCGCGTCTGGCTTCCGTGGCGGAACGCTTGAACGAGGCACTTGCCGCGGCGCGTCGCGGCGTGCGTCTGCGTGAAGGCTATCGGGTGGTGATCGTCGGCCGCCCCAACGCGGGCAAGTCGACGCTGCTCAACGCGCTGGCGGGTGAGGACGTGGCCATGACCAGCGACATCCCGGGCACCACCCGAGATGCGTTGCGGGCGTATCTGCAGATCGAAGGCCTGCCGGTACTGGTGACCGACACGGCGGGCCTGCGCGAGACCGACGATCCGCTGGAGCGAGTCGGTATCGAGCGTGCGCGGGCGGCGGCGGCGGGTGCTGATCTGTTGCTTTGGCTGGTCGACGAGCGCGGGATGGCCGATGAGGACGCCGCATGGATGGCAAAACTGCCACCCGGCCCGCCTAAGCTGGTGGTGCGGAGCAAGGCGGATCTTGTGTCTGGGGCTGGTTTGGGTGGCGCGACAGAAGCCCCCGCCGCGCCGGGGCAGACCGCTTCGGCCAGGGTCGGCGCACAGATGGCCGCGCGCGCGACGACGGCCATCGACTGCAGCGTCTCCGCGGTAACGGGGGAAGGCGTCGACACTTTGCGCGCGGCCATTCTCGAGCGCATCGGCTGGCGCGCAGACGCGTCGCCCGTCATCGCCCGTGAGCGGCACGTCGCTGCGCTGGACGTTGCGGCGGTTCACCTTGAGACCGCGCGCGCGAGCGCGGCGCAGCCCGAACTTCTGGCCGAGGAGCTGCGTCTGGCCGCCGAGGCACTCGGCAGCATCACTGGGCGGGTGGTCGCCGATGACCTCTTGGGGGCCATCTTCGGACAGTTCTGCATAGGCAAGTAAGCACAGCTAGATCGCCGTGACGGGCCGCTCGCGTGGCGGCGACGGGATAGCAGGGCCGCTGACCCTCGGTTAGAATCCGCCTGTCGACTCAGCAGAGTTAAGCTGCGGAATTTCCATGCATTTTGACGCACCGTTCGAGGTCATCGTGGTGGGTGGCGGCCATGCCGGTACCGAGGCCGCGCTGGCTGCTGCGCGCATGGGGCGCCGCACGCTGCTGGTCACACACAGCATCGAGACGCTCGGCCAGATGAGTTGTAACCCCTCGATCGGCGGCATCGGCAAGGGGCACTTGGTCAAGGAGGTCGACGCGCTGGGTGGGGCCATGGCGCTGGCCGCCGACGCTGCCGGCATCCAGTGGCGCACTCTCAACGGCAGCAAAGGCCCGGCGGTGCGCGCAACCCGCGCCCAGGCCGACCGTGCGCTGTACCGCGCGGCGATCCGTTTGCGCCTCGAGAACCAGCCACACCTGCAGATCTTCCAGCAGCCGGTGGACGACCTCATCCTCGAGGGCGACCAAGTGGCTGGCGTGGTGACGCAGTCCGGGGTGCGCTTTGCCGCCAAGACGGTGGTCCTGACCGCCGGCACCTTCCTCGGTGGCCTGGTGCACATCGGGTTGCAGAACCACCGCGCCGGCCGTGCCGGCGACCCGGCGTCGATCACCCTCTCGGAGCGCTTGCGCGAGCTCGCGTTGCCGGCGGGGCGGCTCAAGACCGGCACGCCACCGCGCATCGACGGCCGCAGCATCGACTACGCCCGCCTCGAGCCGCAACCTGGGGACATGCCGACCCCCATCTTTTCCTACATGGGCACGGCCGCGATGCATCCGGCGCAGGTGCCGTGCTGGATCACGCACACCAACGCCGCCACCCACGACATCATTCGCGGCGGGCTCGACCGCTCGCCGATGTTCACCGGCGTCATCGAAGGGGTCGGGCCGCGATATTGTCCGTCGATCGAGGACAAGGTGACACGCTTCGCTGACCGCGACTCGCACCAGATCTTCCTCGAGCCAGAGGGCCTGAGCACCCACGAGGTCTACCCCAACGGAATCTCCACCAGCCTGCCGTTCGAGGTACAGGTGGCGGCGGTGCGCAGCATCGCCGGTCTTGAGAATGCTGTGATCACGCGGCCCGGCTACGCCATCGAGTACGACTACTTCGACCCGCGCGGCCTGCAGCCGAGCCTTGAGACCCAGACCGTCCGCGGCCTGTTCTTTGCCGGCCAGATCAATGGCACCACCGGGTATGAAGAGGCCGCCGCGCAGGGTCTGCTGGCCGGCATCAACGCCGCCCGCGCGGCCCGCGACGAGGAGGCCTGGGCGCCGCGCCGCGAGACCTCCTACATCGGCGTGATGGTCGACGACCTCACCACGCAGGGTGTGACTGAGCCCTACCGCATGTTCACCAGCCGCGCCGAGTACCGGCTCAGCCTGCGCGAGGACAACGCCGACGCGCGCCTCACCCCCATCGGCCGCGAACTCGGCCTCATCGACGATGCGCGCTGGGGCGCGTTCTGCGCCAAGAAAGACGCTGTGGATGCCGAGGTGATCCGGCTCAAGAGGACCTGGGTCAATCCCGTCACGGTCGATGCTGCCACAGCCGAACGGGTGGTCGGCAAGGCGCTCGACCACGAGTACAGCCTGTTCGAGCTGCTGCGCCGCCCCGCGGTGCGTCACGCTGCTCTGACGGAGCTGCCCGATGGTGCTGCCGACCTGCCCCCCGAAGTGGTGGAGCAGGTCGAGATCCTGGCCAAGTATCAGGGCTACATCGACCGCCAGGCCGACGAGGTGAACAAGCGCGCCGCGCAAGAGGACGCCGCCCTCCCCGCCGACATGGACTACGCCGCCGTGCGCGGGCTCTCCATCGAGGCGCAGCAGAAACTCACGGCCATCCGCCCCGCTACCATCGGCCAGGCATCGCGCATCCAGGGCATCACTCCGGCTACCATCTCCCTCCTGCTGGTCCACATCAAGCGCCGTCCGCGCAACGCCTCTGGAAGTTCTTACGCCGCATGAACCTCAACGACCTCCTCGACGCCGGCCTCGCCGAGCTTGATCTGCCGCTGCCAGCGGATGTCCGGCAGCGCCTGTTGGCTTATGTCAGCCTGCTCGACAAGTGGAACCACACCTATAACCTCACGGCGGTGCGTGAGCCGGCGGCCATGGTGACCCAGCACCTTCTTGACTCGATGGCCATCCTGCCGCATCTGCCCGGGGGCTCTCTGGCCGACATCGGCTCAGGTGGGGGTGTGCCGGGCATCCCCATTGCTATCAGTCAGCCCGAGCGGCAGGTGACTCTGGTCGAATCGAACCAGAAGAAAGCGGCTTTTCTGCGCCAGGCGGCCATGGAGTTGACCTTGCCCAATGTCGAGGTTTGCGAGGGCCGGGTCGAGTCGCTGGCGGGCCGCACGTTCGACGTATTGATCTCGCGCGCGCTGTCGGAGTTGCCCGAGTTTGCGCAGATGGCCGGCCACCTGCTGGCACCGGGTGGCAGCATCGTCACCATGAAAGGCCTCTACCCGCATGAGGAGCTGGCCTCTCTCAAGACCCCTTGGTCGGTGCGTGACGTCATCCCCTTGCGTGTTCCCGGCCTCGATGCGGCTCGGCACCTGGTGCTCGCCGGGGCGGCTGCGTGATCCGCATCATCGCCGTCACCAATCAGAAAGGCGGGGTCGGCAAGACCACCACCGCGGTGAACCTGGCGGCGAGTTTGGTGGCACTGGGGCAGCGTGTGCTGCTCATCGATCTTGATCCGCAGGGCAACGCCACCATGGGCAGCGGTATCGACAAGCGACAGCTGGCCGACACTGTGTACCAGCTGCTGGTTGGCACCGCGCCATGGTCCAGGGTGTGTCTGGCTTCGCCGGGGGGCTACGACGTGCTCCCAGCGAACCGCGAGCTGGCCGGAGCAGAGATCGACCTCGTCAACCTGCCGCGCCGCGAGCACCGCCTCATCGAGGCGCTGGTGCCGCATCGGCCGGACTATGACTACGTTCTGATCGACTGTCCGCCATCGCTCAGCCTGCTCACCATCAACGGCCTGTGCGCGGCAAACGCCATGCTCATCCCGATGCAGTGCGAGTATTTCGCGCTGGAAGGGCTCTCGGACCTGGTCGACACTCTCCGACGCATCCGCCGCGGCCTCAACCCGTCCATCGACATCGAGGGCATCTTGCGCACCATGTTCGACAGTCGCAGTACGTTGTCGCGGCAGGTGGCCGAACAGTTGGCGCGACATTTTCCGGGCAAGGTCTTTGAAACGGTCATTCCGCGCAATGTGCGTTTGGCCGAAGCGCCGAGTCATGGTTGTGCAGCGCTGCACTACGATCGCAACGCCAGCGGCAGTCGGGCCTATCTGGCGTTGGCTGCAGAGTTGCTGTCCCGCCATGCACCAGCAGGGGTTGCGGCATGAACCGCAGTCGGGGGCTCGGTCGTGGCCTTGACGTCCTGCTCGGTTCAGACCTCGCGGCGCCCGAGGCCGCGGGAGACCTGCGGGAGGCCGGGATATCCGAGCTGCGGCCGGGCCGTTATCAGCCACGTTCGCATATGTCGGAGGCGGCGCTCGACGACCTCGCCGATTCGATCCGCGCCCAAGGGCTGATACAGCCCGTCGTGGTGCGCCCAGCGGCTGAGGGCGGTTACGAGATCATTGCCGGCGAACGGCGCTGGCGCGCCGCGCAGCGCGCCGGTCTCGAGCGCATCCCCGTGGTGGTGCGAGCAGTGGCAGACAACGCTGCGTTGGCCATGGCGCTGATCGAGAACATCCAGCGCGAGGACCTCAACCCGCTGGAGGAGGCGCAGGGCATCCAGCGCCTGATCGACGAGTTCGGGCTGACCCACCAGGCCGCCGCCGAAGCGGTCGGTCGCTCGCGCGTGTCTGTCACCAATCTGCTGCGCCTGCTCAATCTGACGCCGCCGGTGCAGGCGATGCTGCTTGCTGGCGAGATCGAGATGGGTCATGCACGGGCACTGCTGGCAACACAGGGTGCGACGCAGATCGAATGGGCGCAGCGCGCCATGCAACGTGGCATGACAGTTCGCGAGCTGGAGCGTGCGCTGGTCAGCGCCGATCGCGAGACCCGGCCGCCGGCCCCGCCTGACCCCGATGTCGCTGCCCTTGAGCGGCGCCTTTCCGATCGTCTCGGGCGGCGTGTCGAGCTGCGCAGCAAGCGTTCCGGCGCCGGTGCCGTGCTGCTGCATTACGACGATGCAGACGATCTGGAGGCGTTGTTGGACCGTCTGTCGGCTGGCGACGCCAGTTGACGCATCGCAGCAAAAAGTTTATCTTCAGAGGGTTTTCTGAGTGTCTCTTCGGACCCGTCCGTACTTGTTTCGACGCCCGGTCCGATGGGCTCTCGCGGCCCAATCGGGTGTCGCATGTGTTGCAACTCTGATCTGTCTGGGTGGCTTTGGGCCTCCAGCGGCTTGGTCGGCGGCATTGGGTGGTCTCGTCGCGGTCGCGGGTTCTTTGGCTTATGCGATCGTCGCGGCAAAGCCCGTCGATGGTGCGCCGTTCGATGCGCTGCGCGGCCTCATCCGAGCTCAGGCAGTCAAGGTTTTGGTAGTTGTCTTGCTGCTGTGGACAGTGTTTAAATTCCACGCCGCTCCAGTTCCAGCGGCGTTTTTTGTGACATTCGTCTTGGCAGTGCTCGCATTCTCGGTCGCCGCTCTGGTGCGCGACCGGTAGTCCCCGGGATCAACCAGGCAGCCTTATGTCGACCGAACACGCGCCCAGCAACGCCACCGAATACATCCAGCATCACCTGACTTTCAACTCCTACCCGGTCGGCGACGGCATGATCCACGTCGACAGCGTCGTCACTGCCTTCGTCATTGGCGCCTTCGCCCTCGGTTTCATGTGGTGGGTTGCGCGCGGTGCCACGGCTGGGGTGCCCAATCGTCGGCAGGCCTTCGTCGAACTCGCTTTCGAGTTCATCGACGACACGGTCAAGGGCATCTTTCCGCACGGTGACCGTCACAGCTTCATGGCACCGGCGGCACTCACCGTGTTTGTCTGGGTGCTGATGATGAACGCGCTCGACTTCATCCCGGCGGATGCTGCCGCAAAGGTCACAGGCTTGTTCAGCGACGAGTGGCGCCTGGTACCCACCGCCGACGTCAACACCACGTTCGCCTTGGCGCTGGCCGTGTGGATCCTGATGATCTTCTACGGCATCAAGGTCAAGGGCATCGGCGGCTGGATCCACGAGATCTTCTGCGCGCCCTTTGGCAGCCACCCCCTGCTGTGGCCGGCCAATCTGCTGTTCAATATTGTCGAGTATGTGTCGAAGCCGCTGTCGCACTCGCTGCGCCTGTACGGCAACATGTACGCCGGCGAGATCATCTTCCTGCTGCTCTGGGTGTGGGCCGCCACCGGCCTGGCCGGCACCTTCATGGGTGCCATCCTGGGGGCAGGCTGGGCCATCTTCCACATCCTCATCGTGGTTCTGCAGGCCTACATCTTCATGACTCTGACCGTCGTGTACCTTGCGATGGCGCACGAGGGTCATTGAGGTTTCTCTACGTAATTGGGTTTGACTCGTTTTTTTGAAAGGAAGGCATCAAATGGATAAGCTGCAACTGTTGGCAATGGTTCAGGCATACACCGGCATCGGTATCGGTCTGATCATCG
>CAMDGF010000018.1 GCA_945897555.1 Klebsiella pneumoniae
GATGGCCAGCAGGTCACCCTCGGCCAGCGCCAAATGCCGCCCGCGCGCCAGAAAATCGCCCGACTCGCACACCGGCCCGACGATGTCCCACTCTTGGGTATCGCCAGCGCGCGGCGCCACCGCTTCCACCCCATGCCACGCCTCGTACAGTGCCGGCCGCATCAGGTCGTTCATGGCGGCATCCACCACCGCGAAGTTCTTGCTCTCGCCCGGCTTGAGGTACTCCACCCGCGTGAGCAACATGCCGGCGTTGCCCACCAGCGAGCGGCCTGGCTCAACCATCAACATCTCCGAGCGGCCGGCGAACTTGCGCGTCAGCGCGCTGCAGTAGGTGCCCAGATCGATCGGCGTCTCGTCGCGGTAGACGATGCCCACGCCACCGCCAAGGTCGATGTGCTCGAGCTCGATGCCTTCGCGGTTGAGGCGGTCGACCAGCGCCAGCACGCGGTCTGCCGCCTCCAGCAGGGGCGAGGCGTCGGTGAGTTGCGAGCCGATGTGGCAGTCGATGCCGGTCACTTCGAGGTGAGGCAAATCAGCCGCGCGCCGGTACAGGTCGAACGCGTCGGTGTAGGCCACGCCGAACTTGTTCTCCTTGAGGCCGGTGGAGATGTAAGGATGGGTCTGCGCATCCACATCCGGGTTGACGCGGAAAGACACCGGCGCCGCTGCGCCATGCGCCTCGGCCACCTCGTGGATGCGCGCCATCTCGGCGGGCGATTCGATGTTGAAGCACTGGATGTCGGCCTCCAGCGCCTGCTCGATCTCGGCGCGGGTCTTGCCCACACCCGAGAACACCACCTTGCCCGGCTCGCCACCGGCCGCCAGCACACGCGCCAGCTCACCGCCCGAGACGATGTCGAAGCCGGCCCCGAGCTGCGCGAATACGCCGAGGATGGCGAGATTGCTGTTGGCCTTCACCGCATAACAGACCTGATGCGGGTGTCCGGCCAGCGCGCGGTCGTAGGCCTCGAAAGCCGCCACCAAGGCTGCCCTCGAGTAGACGAACGTCGGCGTGCCATATCGCGCTGCGATGTCAGCCAGTGGCACGCCATCGGCCAGGCGCTGACCATCGCGCAGCGGGAACCAGGTGTCGGGATGCGCGGACACAGGCATGATCACGCTCTTAAGCTCGGCCATGCAGGCTCATTGGGCCGCCGCCTTCTTGCCCGGCTCGTTGCCAGGCAGGTAGAGCGAACCCTTGTAGCCGCAAGCAGCCAGCACACACAACACCATCAGCATCCCCACGACCCTCATCGGCCCCGCTCCCATGTCAACTCCGCCTCCAGACTCGTCAAAGCCGCTCGACGAATCCGAATTCCACACCCTGGCCGACGCCACCTTTGCCCAGCTCGAAGACCTGCTCGACGACGCCGATATCGACTTCGAATCCACCGGCGGCATCCTCACGCTCGAGATGAACGACGGCAGCAAGCTCATCCTCAACCGCCAGCCGCCCGTGCGCGAGATCTGGCTCGCGGCCAAGAGCGGCGGCTACCACTTCCGCCGCGAGGGCGACCGCTGGTTCTCCTCGCGCGACCAAACCTCACTCGGCGAGACGCTGCGCAGATGTGTCGCCGAGCAGGGCGGACCCGACCTCGGGCCCATCGAGCCCTGAGTCGCTCGAATCGCTCGGCTGCTCGAGCGCCGGCCTCACTCCAGCCGCGGCGCCATGGCCGCCAGCTTAAAGCTCGACCAGCTCGAACTCATCCTTGCGGGCACCGCACTCCGGGCAGGTCCAATTGGGCGGCACGTCCTCCCAACGCGTGCCCGCAGCGATGCCCTCATCGGGGACACCCTTGGCTTCGTCGTAGATCCAGCCGCAAATCACGCACATGTAGGTCTTCATGAACCGAATTTCTCCGTAGCTGCAGGCCGGGCCCAAGCTCGCCGGCATGTATACACTGACGGATTCTAACGCGCCCGAACGCGCGGTACCGGCGCCCTGACATCGCGGCCCCGGGCCGACGCCCCGACCATGCCCCAGACCCAACCCGCGCCACCGATCATCCTCTGCTTCGCTGCCACCGACCCGAGCGGCGGCGCCGGTCTCGCTGCGGACATCCTCGCCATCTCGGCCATGGGCGGCTACGCGCTGCCGGTCGTCACCGCCATCACCGTGCAAGACACGCTCGGCGTAGAGGACGTGCACCCGCTCGACGCCGAATGGGTCGCCAACCAGGCGCGCTGCGTGCTCGAGGACATGCCGGTGGCCGCCTTCAAGATCGGTGTGATGGGCAGTGTGGAGATCGTGGCGGCCATCGCCGAAGTGGTGTCGGACTACCCGGATATCCCGCTCATCCTCGACCCGGTGCTGGCGTCGGAGGGCGGCGACGCGTTGGCCAACGAGCAGGTCATCATCGCCATGCGTGAGCTGCTGTTGCCGCAGACCACGGTGCTCACACCCAACGTGCTCGAAGCCCGTCGGCTGGCCAGCCATGATGGCGACGACGAAGACCCCGACCTCGACGAATGTGCCGGCCGCCTGATCGGCATGGGCTGCGAGTTCGTGCTCATCACCGGCACCCACGAATCCGGCCCACAGGTCACCAACCGCCTCTATGGCAGCGAGGGCCTCGTTCAGGCCCTGCATTGGGACCGCCTGCAGGGCAGCTACCACGGCTCGGGTTGCACGCTGGCGGCATCGCTGGCGGCGGCCATGTCGACCGGCGCCGAGCTGCAGCAGGCCAGCCAGGATGCGCAGGCTTTCACCTGGAACACCTTGGCTCATGCGTTCCGGCCGGGCATGGGCCAGTTCGTGCCAGACCGCATGTTCTGGGCGCACGACCCCGAAGAGCCCGGCGACGAAGATGCCTGAGCCAGAGGCAGCCCCCCGCCCCAGCGGCCTCTACCTCATCACGCCGGAGCGGCTCACCGGCATCCCGCTGCTGGCAGCCGTAGAGGAAGCGCTCGAGGCCGGCGTGCGCTGGCTGCAATACCGCGACAAGAGCGGCGACCCCACCTTGCGACGGGCCACCGCCGTGGCACTGGCCAAGCTATGCCGCCAGCATGATGCGCGGCTCATCATCAACGACGACCTCGAACTGGCACTGGGCATCGATGGCGCCGGCCTGCACCTCGGCCGGGACGACGGCGATCTCGCCGCGGCGCGCAGCCGCCTCGGCCCCGAGCGGGCTCTGGGCGCGTCGTGCTACGGCGACCTGCAGCGCGCCCGCGACGCGCTGGCCGCAGGCGCCTCGTATGTGGCCTTCGGCGCGATCTACACCTCCACCAGCAAACCGCAGGCACCGGCCATCGGCCCCACCGTGCTGAGCCAGGCGCGCAGTGCCGCACTCGGCCCACGCGTCGCCATCGGCGGCATCACCCTCGAACGCGCTGCGGCTACACTGTCAGCGGGTGCTGACGCATTGGCCGTCATCGGCGATGTGTTCGATGCATCGGATATCCGCCAGCGGGTGCAAGAGTGGTGCGCCTTGCTCGACAGCCTTTCCGGCCACTCCGCACAGACAGGACCATGAGCCGCAACGACACCCTCTTCGCCCGCTCCCAGACCCATATCCCCGGCGGTGTCAACTCGCCGGTACGCGCCTTCCGCTCGGTCGGTGGCACGCCCCGCTTCTTTGAGCGCGGTGCTGGCGCGCACGTCTGGGACGCAGACGGCAAGCGCTACATCGACTACATCGGCTCGTGGGGCCCACTCATCCTCGGCCATGCCCACCCGGACATCGTCGAGGCGGTGTGCGAGACCGCCCGCACCGGCATGAGTTACGGCGCGCCCACCGAGCGCGAGGCGGAGATGGCCGAGACGCTGTGCCGACTGGTGCCCAGCCTCGAGATGGTGCGCCTGACCAGCAGCGGCACCGAGGCCTGCATGAGCGCCATCCGTCTGGCGCGTGGCTTCACCGGCCGCTCACGCATCGTCAAGTTCGAAGGCTGCTACCACGGCCACGGCGACAGCCTGCTGGTCAAGGCGGGCTCCGGCATGCTGACTTTTGGCAACCCCGATTCCGCTGGCGTGCCAGCCGAACTCGCCGCACACACGCTTGTGCTGCAGTACAACGACATCGAGGGCGTGAGGCAGGTGTTCGCTGAGATGGGCGACACCATCGCTGCCATCATCGTCGAGCCGGTGGTCGGCAACATGAACCTGGTGGTGCCCGAGCCGGGCTTTCTCGAGACGCTGCGCGAGGTCTGCACGCGGCACGGTACTGTCCTGATCTTCGACGAGGTGATGACCGGCTTCAGGGTGGCACTGGGCGGCGCCCAGGCGCACTTTGGCGTCACCCCGGACCTCTCGACCTTTGGCAAGGTGGTGGGTGGCGGCATGCCACTGGCGGTGTTCGGCGGCCGCGCCGACATCATGCGGCACCTCGCCCCGCTCGGCCCGGTCTACCAGGCCGGCACGCTCTCAGGCAACCCGGTGGCGGTGGCGGCCGGCTTGGCGCAACTCAAGCACCTGCAGAAGCCCGGCTTCCACGATGCACTCACCGCCACCACCCGTGCGCTGGTCGATGGCCTGGTAGGTGCGGCGCACGAGGCTGGCGTCGCCTTCTCCGGACAGTCGGTCGGCGGCATGTTCGGTGTCTATTTCAGCGCCGAAGTGCCCAAGAGCTACCCCGAGGTCATGACAGCCGACCGCGAGCGCTTCAACCGCTTCTTCCACCACATGCTCGATGCCGGCGTGTATCTGGCACCCAGCGCCTTCGAGGCTGGTTTTGTCTCCGCCGCGCACAGCGAGCAGGATATCGCCGACACGGTCTCGGCCGCACGAAAGGCTTTTGCGGCACTCACTTAGACGCGGCCAGCGGCCTTATACTGCGCGGCTTTTCCGGCGCGAGCGCCGGTGCGTGGAGACGCCGATGAGCAAGCCTCTGGTGGGTGTGGTGATGGGCAGCGACAGCGACTGGCCGGTGATGCAACACGCTGTCGAGCAACTCAAAGCCTTCGGTGTGCCGCACGAAGCCGAGGTGGTGTCGGCCCACCGCACCCCCGACCGCATGTTCGAATATGCCGCCAGCGCGGCCGAGCGCGGGCTGGTCTGCATCATCGCCGGTGCCGGCGGCGCTGCTCACCTGCCCGGCATGATCGCCTCCAAGACCACTCTGCCGGTGCTCGGCGTCCCGGTCACCAGCAAAGCGCTCGGCGGCCTCGATTCGCTGCTGTCGATCGCGCAGATGCCCAAGGGTGTACCCGTCGCCACCTTTGCCGTGGGCGAGGCGGGCGCTGCCAATGCCGCGCTCTTTGCCGTGGCGCTGCTGGCGCGCACCGACGAGGCTCTGGCGCAACAGCTCGCCGAGTTCCGCCGCCAGCAGACCGCCAAGGTCGAAGCGATGAAGCTGCCCGGCCAATGAGCGGCCGCACCCCCATCCTCCCGGGCGCCATGCTCGGCGTGCTCGGCGGCGGCCAGCTGGGCCGCATGTTCGTGCACGCCGCGCAGGCCATGGGCTACCGCGTCACGGTGCTCGACCCAGACCCGACTGCACCAGCCGGCGCCGCCGCCGACCGTCATCTGTGTGCTGCCTACGACGACCCGGCTGCCCTCGACGACCTGGCCACCACCTGCGCGGCAGTGACCACCGAGTTCGAGAACGTACCCGCCGATTCGATGCGCCAGCTGGCGCGCCAGGTGCGCGTCGCGCCGTCGGCCGAGGCCGTCGCCATTGCCCAGGATCGCATCAACGAAAAGCATTTCATCCGCGACGCCGGCCTCGACGTGGTGCCATTCGCGGTGTTGCGCAGCGCTGCCGACATCACCGCCGAGGCCTGCAGCGGCTGCCTGCCCGGCATCCTCAAGACCGCACGGTTCGGCTACGACGGCAAAGGCCAGGTGCGGGTGCAGACCCTCGACGAGGTCCACGCCGCCTTTGCCGACCTCAAGGGCATCGAGTGCATCCTCGAGAAACGTGTAGAGCTGGCCTGCGAGGTTTCGGTGGTGCTCGCCCGCACCGATGACGGCACGGTGCGCTGCTTCCCGGTCGGCGAGAACCAGCACAAAGGCGGCATCCTCGACCTCACCATCGTGCCAGCACGGGTCAGCCCCGCCATCGCCGCCACCGCCATCGACATGGCAACGCGTCTGGCCACGGCACTGGGCTATATCGGCACACTGGGCGTCGAGATGTTCGTGCTTCAGGGCGGCCAGGTGCTCATCAACGAGATCGCACCTCGCCCGCACAACAGCGGCCACTTCACCCAGGACGCCACCGTGTGCAGCCAGTTCGACCAGCAGGTGCGGGCCATGTGCGGCCTGCCATTGGGCGACCCGAGCCTCACGAGCCCGGTCGCCATGCTCAACGTGATGGGCGACATGTGGGCTGCCGGCACGCCGGACTGGGCCGCTGTGATGGCCCACGACGGCGCTCGCCTGCATCTTTATGGCAAACGCGAGGCACGCCCGGCACGCAAGATGGGGCACATCAACGTACTCGCCAGTGACGCTGAAAACGCTCTGATGGCAGCCGAGTCGCTGCGCTGCGCGCTCGAGCAGGGCGACACCCCATGAAAGCCTGCTGATGGACGGGCTCTGGGCCATCGCCCTGATCCTCGGCGCACTTGAGGGCTTCACCGAGTTCTTGCCGGTGTCCTCCACCGGTCACCTCATCATCGCCGGACACCTGCTGGGGTGGACCGACGAGACCAGCAAAGCTTTCAAGATCTTCATCCAGCTCGGCGCCATCCTCGCGGTGTGTTGGATCTACCGTGCGCGCCTGCTGAGCCTGCTACGCGGCATCGCCAGCGAGCCGGTCGAGCAGCGGCTGGTGCTGAACCTGGTCATCGCCTTCCTCCCGGCTGCAGTGCTCGGCGTGTTGCTGCACGATGTGATCAAAAGCCTGCTGTTCGGGCCGGTCACGGTGGCCGCGGCGCTGGTATTGGGCGGCGTCGCCATCCTGCTCATCGAGCGCCGCGAGCGGGTGCCGACCACCCACAGCATCGACGCCTTGGACGCCCGCCTCGCACTCAAGCTGGGGCTGGCTCAAGCCTTGGCGCTGTTCCCCGGTGTATCGCGCTCGGGCGCGACCATCATCGGCGGGCTCTGGCTCGGCCTGTCGCGGCCGGCAGCGGCCGAGTTCTCCTTCTTCCTCGCCATCCCGACCCTGTTCGCCGCCACCGCCTACGACCTCTACAAGAGCCGCGACCTGCTGCATGCGGGCGACCTACCGCTGTTCGCGATCGGCTTCGTCGCGGCTTTTGTCACCGGCCTGGTGGCGGTACGGGCCTTTGTGAGCTGGGTCTCGGCGCACAGCTTCGCGCCCTTTGCCTGGTACCGCATCGGCTTTGGGCTGCTGGTGCTTGTGACCTGGTGGACCGGCACGGTGGCTTGGGCTCCGGCCTGACCCACAGCCCGGCCGCCCGCGTGATCCGCCTCGAACCCTACCGCCGGACGCTCGCCGAACCAGGCCTCCGTCGTTCCTTGCTGCCCTCGGTGCTGGCACGCCTGCCTTTGGGCATGGCCTCGCTGTCGCTGCTGCTTGCCATCCAGGCGCAGACGGGCAACAACGCGCTGGCCGGCCTCGTGAGCGGCCTTTACGTGCTCGGACTGGGCATCGTCGCGCCGCTGGTCGGGCGCAGCATCGACCGCTTCGGGCCGCGCCCCTTGCTGCGGGCCACCAGCATCGCCTACCCGGCCGTCATGCTCCTGCTGGCGTGGTCGATCGGTTCCGGGCAGGCGCCGTGGCTGTGGATGCTGCTGGCCGTGGCGGGCGGCATGACGCTGCCACAGATCACCGCACAGATGCGCAGCGCCATCCCAAGCCTCTTGCCCGGGCGGGCAGAGCAGCAGGTGGCCTTCACCATCGACACACTGGTCATCGAGGTGGTCTTCATGGTTGGCCCCCCCCTGGCCGGCATGTTCCTCGCCTTCGGCCAACCGCTCGCCGCCACCATCGCCGCGGGCGCCTGTGGCGGACTCGGCGCATTGTGGTTCTTGCGCAGCCCGGCGGTGGCCTGCTGGTCCGCCCACCCCGGCCGCGCCAGCGAGCGGTCCACCCTCGGTGCCCTGCGCGAACCGGGGCTGCGCGCAATCCTTGCCAGTTGTCTGGCCTATGCCCTGTGCTTCGGCCTGTTCGAAGCCGGCATCGCCACCTACTGCAGGCAACTCGGCGCAGCAGCACACACGGGTTGGGTGCTCGGCCTCACCAGCATCACCAGCGCTACGGGGGTCCTGCTCTACGGCAGCCGCGATTGGCAAACACCGCTGGCCCGGCACTATCTATTCGGCATGCTGGCGACCGGCGCGCTGTTGCTGCTCTGCGCACTCGCCGACGATCTGCTCTCGCTCTATCTGCTCGCAGCACTCGCCTCCACACCGATGGCTACGGTGCTGGCGGCGCAGAACATGTTGGTGGTCAAGGTCGCGCCGGCGGGGCGTGTCGCAGAGTGCTACACCTGGGTGGGCACCTCGTTGCTGTTCGGTGTATCAGCGGGGCTGGCGATCGGCGGTGCAGTGAGCGGCTCGGATTCGGCGCAGTCGGCGATCGCAGCGGCCGGCGCGTGCGCGCTGCTGGCAGCCACTGCCGCAATCCGCATATCGCACCACGGAGGTGCAAATAGAATGCCCATGCACTAGCTTGGTGCATGAGCATGGCCTCACACGCGGTGCAGACGTCCTGCTGGTGCGGCAACCGGCTTATGGCACAATCGCGTGCCGGTATGACGACGTCAGCTGACATCCCGCGTCGCGACACCGCGCCCCATCAGGGTGGAACGATTTCTGCTTGCAGAGGTGACCCGCAGTGGCCCCGCCACCGTGAGGCATTTACTTGCATCCGAACAAACCAGCGCTTAAGGAGCACAGCATGGCCGTTGCCAACGTCATGAGCATGATCAAGGAGAACGAGGTCCGTTTCGTCGACTTCCGCTTTACCGACACCCGGGGCAAGGAGCAGCACGTCGGCGTGCCCATCTCCGCCTTCTCGGAAGACAAGTTCACCGAGGGTCATGCGTTTGACGGCTCTTCGATCGCCGGCTGGAAGGGCATCCAGGCCTCCGACATGCTGTTGATGCCGGACGCGGACTCGGCCTACATCGATCCGTTCATGGACGAGACCACGCTGGTGCTGACCTGCGACGTGGTCGAGCCCTCCGACGGCAAAGGCTACGACCGTGACCCGCGCTCGATCGCCAAGCGCGCCGAGGCCTACCTCAAGAGCAGCGGCATCGGCGACACCGCCTACTTCGGCCCCGAACCCGAGTTCTTCATCTTCGACAGCGTCGAGTGGAAGGTCGACATGTCGGGTTCGTACTGCAAGGTCTTCTCGGAAGAAGCCGCCTGGTCCACGGGCGACAAGTTCGAAGGCGGCAATCTGGGCCACCGCCCGACCGTCAAGGGCGGCTATTTCCCGGTCCCGCCGGTCGACAGCCTGAACGACATCCGCGCCGCCATGTGCATCGCACTCGAAGAGATCGGCATCCCGGTCGAGGTGCACCACCACGAAGTGGCCACCGCCGGCCAGTGCGAGATAGGCACCCGCTTCGCCAGCCTGACCAAGCGCGCCGACTGGACGCAGATGCTCAAGTACGTGGTGCACAACACTGCCGCCGCTTACGGCAAGACCGCCACCTTCATGCCCAAGCCCATCGTCGGCGACAACGGTTCCGGCATGCACGTGCACCAGTCGATCTGGAAGGATGGCAAGAACCTGTTCGCCGGCACCGGTTACGCGGGCCTGAGCGAGTTCGCGCTGTACTACATCGGCGGCATCATCAAGCACGCCAAGGCGCTCAACGCCATCACCAACCCCGGCACCAACAGCTACAAGCGGCTGGTCCCGGGCTTCGAAGCGCCGGTCAAATTGGCCTACTCGGCCCGCAACCGCTCGGCCTCGATCCGCATCCCGTACGTGCAGGGCGACAAGGCGCGCCGCATCGAGGTGCGTTTCCCGGACCCGACCGCCAACCCGTATCTGGCTTTCGCCGCACTGATGATGGCCGGTCTCGACGGCGTGCAGAATAAGATCCACCCGGGCGATGCCTCGGACAAGAACCTCTACGACCTGCCACCAGAAGAGGACGCGATGATCCCGACGGTGTGTTCGAGCCTCGACCAGGCTCTGGAAGCGCTGGACAAGGACCGCGAGTTCCTGACCCGCGGCGGCGTGTTCAGCAACGAGATGATCGACGCCTACATCGAGCTCAAGATGGAGGAGGTCACCCGTTTCCGCATGACCACCCATCCGGTCGAATACGACATGTATTACAGCATCTGAGCAAACGGCCACCGCTGCCGGGTCGAGCGCCCGGCGACATCGGTCAGTTGACGGGGGCGGCGCAAGCTGCCCCTTTTTCATGGTCTTGTAGGGTGGCCAAGGCGCTTAACATGGCGCCATGTATCGCTCTGTGCACACCCCCTCGGTGATTGGGCTTCTGATGGCGCTGATGTCCGCGCCAGCGCTCTCTGGCGCCGTCACCCCGCCACCACTTGCGGCCGATCGGCCTGCCCCCAACGTCGAGCCACCGGCGCGGCCACAAGCGCTGTTCCGCTACACCGACGCGGCCGGCCGTACCGTGTACACCGACCGCTCCCCGCCTGGCATTCCAGCCCGCATGCTGCCTTACGCCCCCTCGCCACCCCGGCGGCCCGCGCCCCCCGAAGCGCCCCGCATGCCATTCGCAGCGCCTCCATCCGGACTGCAAGCGCCACCGCCGGGCCCGACCCAACAGCAGGTGCTGCTCGAACAGCTGTCAAAACAAATCGCATCGCTGCAGTCGGCGCGCAACGCACTAAAAGAGGGCGAGGCGGTCCGAAACGGAGATGAACGCAACTACCAGCGCTACCTCGATCGAGTGCAGTCCTTGAGGGATGCCGTGACGCGTCAGGAGGGGGTGGTCGGCGTGCTTCAGGAACAACTGCGACTGCTCGGCAGCGGCGCACTGGTCGAGTGATCGCGCATCGACCTGGCTGGCATCGCACGCGCTGGGCCCACCCAAGCACTCGGCCTGAATCTTGCTAACCCTGCAGACTGCGACCCAGTGGCACAAGACGATCATGACCATGGCACCCCAGCACTTTGCGCTCGACACCCTCGCCACAGCAGTCCTGTTCGTGGATGACCACCTGCGCATCGTCTATGCCAACGCGGCCGCCGAGAACCTGCTACGGACCAGCTCACGGAGCCTCCTCGGAGCGGCGCTGCCCAAATTCTTTCTCGACTGCTCGCGCGTCAAGCAAGTGGCTGACCGCGTTGTCGCCGAAAGCTGCCCGCACACTGAGCACGAGCTGCTGTTCGCGCGCGCCGACAACGAGGTGCCGGTCTCGCTGACGGTCAGCCCCATGCAGAACGCTCTTGGCGCATTCGCCATCGAGATCCGGCCGCAAGACCAGCACCTGCGGGTCGAGCGTGAGGAACGCCAGCACAGCTTGCAGGAAGCCAATCGCGTGCTGCTGCGCAATCTGGCGCACGAGATCAAGAACCCGCTGGGCGGCATCCGCGGTGCCGCGCAGTTGTTGCAGCGTGAACTGCGCGACGCCGACCAGCGCGAATACACTGCTGTGATCATTGGCGAAGCCGATCGCCTGCAGTCGCTCATGGACAGGCTGCTCACGCCACACCGCCTGCCGCGCATCGAGTCGATCAGCATCCACGAGGTGCTCGAACGCGTGCGCGCTTTGCTGCTGGCCGACAGCGCAGCCATGCAGGGTGAGGACATCGTGGTCGAGCGCGATTACGACGTCAGTGTGCCGCCGCTGCTGGCCGATCGCGAACAACTCATCCAGGTGTTTCTCAACATCGGGCGCAACGCCATGCAAGCGCTGGCCGGGCGCGAGAACGGACACATCACGCTGCGTACGCGGGCGGCACGACAGATCACGCTGGCGCGACAGCGTCACCGTATCGCGCTCAAGGTGCAGGTGATCGACAACGGCCCTGGCATCCCCAACGACCTTCGCCAACGCATGTTCTACCCGCTTGTCTCTGGGCGCGAGGACGGCAGCGGCCTGGGCCTGTCCATCGCGCAGACCTACGTCCACCAGCACAACGGCCTGATCGACTGCGAGAGCACGCCCGGCCGCACCAGCTTCACCGTGCTGCTGCCCTTCAACCACCCGCCCGCCGGAGGCCAGTGAGCATGCCCCTCAAGTCTGTTTGGATCGTCGACGACGACCGCTCGATCCGCTGGGTCTTCGAGAAAGCTCTGCAACGCGAGGGCATCGCCTGCCGCCTGTTCGAATCGGCCACCGACGCGCTCGAGCAGCTCACCCGCGATCCGCCGCAGGTGGTGGTGAGTGACATCCGCATGCCCGGCGTCTCAGGCATCACCCTGCTCGAGCGGATCCGCGCCGACCACCCGCAGGTCCCGGTCATCATCATGACCGCCTACTCTGATCTGGAGAGTGCGGTCTCCGCATTCCAGGGCGGCGCCTTTGAATATCTGCCCAAGCCTTTCGACGTCGATGCCGCGGTGGAACTCATCCGCAAGGCCCTCGATGAGAGCCGGCGCAACACCGACAAAGCCGAACCGGAGGAGGAGGTGCCGGAGATGCTCGGCCAGGCACCCGCCATGCAGGAGGTCTTTCGGGCCATAGGCCGCTTGTCGCAGTCGCACGCCACGGTGCTCATCACCGGCGAATCAGGCTCTGGCAAAGAGCTGGTGGCGCGCGCCTTGCATCGCCACAGCCCCCGCTCGAGCCGCCCTTTCATCGCCATCAACACTGCGGCGATCCCCCGCGACCTCCTCGAGTCGGAGCTTTTCGGGCACGAGCGTGGCGCTTTCACCGGCGCGCAGACCACGCGCCAGGGCCGCTTCGAACAGGCCGAAGGCGGCACCCTCTTCCTCGACGAGATCGGCGACATGCCGGCTGAACTGCAAACGCGGCTGCTGCGCGTGCTATCCGACGGCCATTTTTACCGTGTCGGGGGCATGCAGCCGATCCGCTCGAACGTGCGCGTCATCGCCGCGACTCACCAAGACCTTGAGCGCCGCGTGGGTGACAGCCTGTTCCGAGAAGACCTCTACCACCGGCTCAACGTCATCCGCCTGCGGCTGCCACCGCTGCGCGAGCGGGCACAGGACATCTCCTTACTCACGCGCCATTTCCTCCAACACAGCGCCCGTGAACTGGGTGTCGAAGCCAAGCGGCTGTCCGACAGTGCGCTGCGGCATCTGAGCGCTCTTGCGTTCCCCGGCAATGTGCGACAACTGGAGAACCTCTGTCACTGGCTTACCGTGATGGCGCCCGGCCAGACTGTAGAGATCGCCGATCTACCACCCGATCTGCGGAGTGGCGCAGCTACAGCATCGACCGCCACCGGCAGCGCCGCCAGCGACTGGCTGGCGCAGCTCGACCGCCACGCCGACGAATCATTGCTGCGTGGCGAGCGCGGCATCATCGATCGCCTCACCCGCGACTTCGAACGCACCTTGATCATGCGCGCGCTTCAGCACACCGGCGGCCGCCGCATCGAAGCGGCCCAGCTGCTCGGCCTGGGCCGCAACACGCTGACGCGCAAGGTCCAGGAGCTGGGCATCGGCGAGACCACCGAGGGGGACTAAGGCGCTCACCCGTCAGCCGACCACGACACCGAGCGCGCGCCCGATCGACCACGTCAGCGCGGCTGCGCCAAGACCGATGAGCAGCATGCGCAAGGCCGACGTCAGGACACGGCCGCCGGAGAACAGCGCGACCGCAGCGCCGATGGCCAACAGTGCCAAAGCAGACACCGCCACGGCCGCCTTGAGGGCCGTGACGCCACCGGTCAGCGCGAAGGGCAGCAGAGGCACCACTGCGCCCACGCAGAACGCCATAAAAGACGCCGCGGCGGCGCGCGCCGGAGAAACCAGGTTATCCGGATCGAGGCCGAGCTCTTCGCGCGCCAGCAGTGTCAGGGCGCGATCGGGGTCGGCGATGAGCGCGTCAGCAGCCTGCCTTGCAGCCAGCGCATCCATGCCGCGCGCCTCGAAGATGGTCGCCAACTCGCCGGCCTCAGCCTCGGGATACTGCTCAAGTTCTGCGCGCTCAAGCGCGATCTGATTGGCGTGGAGTTCACGCTGGGCTCGCACCGAGACATATTCTCCTGCCGCCATCGACAGGCTGCCAGCCAGCAGTCCAGCCAGCCCGGCCAAAAGCACCGGCGAGTCACCAGCCCCGGTACCGGCTATGCCGCAGATGAGGCTGAGGTTGGAGACCAGGCCATCATTGACCCCGAATACCGCGGCGCGCAGGTCGTTGCCGATGGCCAAGGCCCGGTGCGGCCGTTCGGTGTCGGCACCGTGACCCGGCAAGTACACCGACAGGCCCCGCACCTTGAGCGCTGCGAGCAGAGGTCGCAAGGTCATCGGATCGAGATGGCGCAACAGCCAGGCCACCGCCCGCGCACGCAGCGCCGGGTGCCATTCGGGCTGCGGCTCACCCGCCGCAGCCAGTTGGGCCGCCCAGTGCAGCGCTTGCTGATCGGCGGCCAAGGCCAGTTCGAGGAACAGCAGCTGGCGCGGGGTGCCGGACTCGGCATCAGCCAAGCGGCGATAGAGCCATGCCGATTGGCGCTCTTCGGCCCAAGAGCGCAACAGGCTGTCGCGCGGCTGGCCGCTCAGATGAGCTTCCAGAACATCCACCAGGCAGGATCGGCCTCCCTGCCTTGCAGATACTTGCTCTGCGGGAAGTTCTTCTCGAGCACGCGCAAGGCGTCGTCACGCAGGTCCACCATCCCCATCTCATTGTAGGAACGCACCATCAGGGCCAATGCCTCCTCGTTGGCCGGCGCCTGTGGATAGTTCTGCATCGAATACTGGGCGCGATTCACCACCGCGAGAAAAGCCCCGCGCTTGTAGTAGTAGCGCGCCACGTGGACCTCGCCCGAGGCCAGCGCGTTGATGAGATAGGTCATGCGTGCCGCTGCGTCTTCGGCATATTTGCTGGCCGGGTAACGGGCCACCAGTAGCTTGAAAGCCTCGAACGACTCGCGCGCCGCCTTGGGGTCGCGCTCGGTGGGATCCTGCGTACTGACCAGCCGGAACAGGCTGCGGTCGTCGATGAAGTTGGCCAGCCCCTTGAGGTAGTAGGCGTAATCGACATTGGGGTGGTTGGGGTGCAGGCGCACAAAGCGGTCGGCCGCTGCCAGCGTCTGCTCGATCTCTCGCTTCTTGTAGTAGACGTAGATGATCTCGAGCTGGGCCTGCTGAGCGTAGCGTCCGAAGGGGTAGCGCGACTCCAGTTGCTCGAGCAGCCGCGCCGCCCGATCGTAATTGCCGTCAG
Organism: Klebsiella pneumoniae; assembly: GCA_945897555.1. Lineage (GTDB taxonomy): Bacteria > Pseudomonadota > Gammaproteobacteria > Burkholderiales > UBA3065 > UBA3065. Next base: position 15,149 of record CAMDGF010000018.1, read on the forward strand.
CCAGTTCGGCGCGCGCCTCGGAGTAGAACTTCGAGGCCGACCAGCCCTTGGTCTTGTCGTCCTGCCGCGGCGTGTTGCCGCAAGCCACGAGCAGGGCCGCGAGAGTGATTGCCAGTAGACTACGCTTCATGCGCGAGGCCCTTGATGAGTGGGACGATTATAGCGAAAGCGACGTTCCGCCCCCGGCGGCCCGGCCGCCGCTGAGTATGCAACTGGTGGTCCCGGCCAGCGCCGGCGGCGAGCGGCTCGATCGTGTCATCTCGCAACTGCTCCCCGACTACTCGCGCAACCGCCTGCAGACCTGGATCGAGGAGGGGCGGGTGCAGGTAGACGGCGCCTCGCGTCCGGGCAAGCACCGGCTGTTCGGAGGCGAGACGCTGCGGGTCGAGCCGGCCCTGGAGATTGCCAGTCTCGCCGATGCCGCCGAGGACATCCCGCTGCAGGTGGTGCACGCCGACGCCCACATCATCGTCATCGACAAGCCAGCCGGGTTGGTGGTGCACCCCGGCAGCGGCGTCCGCAACGGCACTCTGCTCAATGCCCTGCTGCACCATTTTCCCGAGACCTCAGGCGTGCCGCGGGCTGGCATCGTCCACCGACTCGACCGCGACACCAGTGGCCTGCTGGTGGTCGGCCGCACCCTGCGCGCGCAGACCCGGCTGGTGGAGGCGATGAAGGCTCGGCAGATCGGCCGCACCTACACCGCGCTGGCGACCGGCCGTATCGAGGCACGCCAGTGGATCGATGCGCCGGTGGGCCGCGACCCGAAGCACCGCACACGCATGGCGGTGGTGCCGTCGGGGCGTGAGGCGCGCACGCTGGTCGAGCCGCTCGAGCTGCTGCCGGGTGCGACGCTGCTCGACTGCACGCTCGAGACCGGCCGCACCCACCAGATCCGTGTGCACTGCCGCTACATCGGCCACCCGCTGGTCGGCGACCCGGTCTACCTCACACGCAAACCCGTACAACCCCTGCTGGCGGCTTTCCCGCGGCAGGCTTTGCATGCACGACGGCTCGAGCTGCCACATCCCGACACCGGCGCCACCTGCGCCTGGGAGAGTCCTTTGCCGACCGACCTCGCAGGGCTGCTGGAGGGGCTGCGCGACGATGACGCCTGAGCCCGACGCCATCTGCGAGTCAGGGGGGGCGCAAGGCTTGCCGGGCGGATGGCTCATCCCCGACTGGCCAGCGCCTGCCAACGTCCGCGCCTTGTGCACCACCCGCGTCGGTGGCGTGAGCCAAGGCTTATGGGCAAGCCTCAACCTCGCGTCGCACGTCGGCGACGACCCGCTGGCGGTGGCCGCCAATCGCGGCTTGCTGCAACGCCACCTGCCTGCCGCGCCGGTGTGGCTGGCCCAGGTGCATGGCACAGGCGTGATCGATCCAGCCACGCACGTCCACAGCGCCGAGCCCCCGGAGGCTGACGCCGCCCGCACATGCGCCTTGCGCACACCCTGCGCCGTGCTCACCGCCGACTGCCTGCCGGTGCTGCTCTGCGATGGCGGTCGGGCGCCGCCGGGCGGCACGGGCGCTGACACGATGGCCACCGAGGTCGCTGCCATACACGCCGGCTGGCGTGGGCTGGCCGATGGCGTCATCGAGGCGACCGCTGGCTGCATGCACACGCATCCTCAAGACTGGCTGGCGTGGATCGGGCCGTGCATCGGCCCGGCCGCTTTCGAGTGCGGTGACGATGTGCTTGCAGCCTTCTGCGACCGCCATCCGGAGGCGCGCGCCGCCTTCCGCCCGCACCCGCAACAGCCCGGCAAATGGCTCGGCGATCTGCCCGCCATCGCGCGGCAGCGCCTGATGGCACTGGGTGTGCCCGCCACCGCGATCCATGGCGGCGAACATTGCACGGTCGCCGAGTCGGGTCGCTTCTATTCGTTCCGCCGCGACGGCGTGACCGGGCGCATGGCCAGCATCGTCTGGCTCGACGGCTGAACTCGCACGCTACAATCGCGCATGTTCGAAGGTATCTCCGCCCTGCAGGACGCTGCCCTGCACGGCATCGTCATCGCCAGCCTCGTAGCGGGCACGCTGAGCGTGCTGGCGGCCACCAGCGTCGCTCGACTGCTCAAGCCCGCATCGCTGCCATTGTTGGTGAGTTATGCGGTCGGAGCCTTGCTTGGGGCCGCCTTCCTCGAGGTGTTGCCGCACGCGGTGGAGGGGCCCGCACCCGCCTCCAGCGTCATCCTCACCGTACTGGTCGGCATCCTGGGCTTCTTCATCCTCGAGAAACTGGTGCTCTGGCGGCACTGCCACCACGAGCATTGCGAGGCTCACGAGCCTACGCATGGCCACGGCCACCAGGCCGGTGGGCCACTTTTGATGCTTGGCGACACCGTGCACAACTTCATCGACGGCATCATCATCGCCGGCGCCTTTCTCACCGACATTCCGCTGGGCGTGGTCACGGCGCTCGCCATCATCGCGCACGAGATCCCGCAGGAAGCTGGCAACTATCTGGTGCTGCTGCATTCCGGCTATTCGCGCCGGGAGGCACTGCGCTTTAACCTGGTATCCAGCCTTGGCACACTGCTCGGCGGGCTGTTGGGCTATGTGCTACTGGCCGAGTTGTCGGCCGGTCTGCCCTACCTGCTCGCCATCGCCGCTTCGAGCATGATCTACGTCGCTGTGGCCGATCTCATCCCGGGGCTGCATGAGCGCCGCGACATCGGCACTTCGGCCCGCCAGGTCGCGCTCATCGGCCTCGGTCTGGGCACTGTCGTGCTCACCGGCCAACTCCTTTAAACGCCGCCGCTTCTTTCGTTGCCCGGAGGTGCCGATGTACGCAATGATGGCAGCCGGCCCCAAGCCGTAGAAAAAGAAGCTCAGCACGGAGGCCACCAGGTTGGGCTCTGTCGCGGCGACCATCAAGGCGACGTATAACCAGGCGATCAGAACAAGATGCATGGCGGCAGCATAGACCAGCTTCCGCCAAGCGTGCAGAAGCGGCAGAGGGCGCGTTGACAGGCTTTTTTGTGCAGTGCACAATTGAGGTTTGGCAAGCAGGCGTCCGATTTTTCATAGGGGTATTTTGAATGACTGATAGGGATGGATCCGGCACAGCGCATCGCTCGGCCGCACACGACCGGCGCAACACCGACCATCTGCTGGAGCAGCTCCAAGAAGCGCAAGCGCGGTTCTTCCGCGACTTCATGGACAACGCCACCCCGGCACAGAACGCCGATATGGTCGGCATCTACCAGTCGCTCATGCGCCAGCTGATGCAGGACCCGCAGCAGCTTCTGCAGCAGCAGGCCCGCTACACGCAGGAGCAGTTCCAGCTTTGGCTCAACTGGGTCTCCCAGCAAGCGGGCCGCGAGGGCAAGCCCTACATCGAGCCCGAGGGCGGCGACCGCCGCTTCGCTGCACCCGAATGGTCCACCTATCCGGTGTTCGACTACCTCAAGCAGTCCTACCTCTTGGCCGCCCGCTTCACCAACGACATGGTGTCGCAATCGGCACTCGACGCCGAGACCAAGAGGCGCCTGAGCTTCTACACCCGTCAATTCGTCGATGCCTGGTCGCCTTCCAACTTCTTCCACACCAACCCGGAAGCGCTCAAAGCCGCGGTAGACAGCAACGGCGAGACGCTGAGCAACGGCCTGCGCAATTTCCTGCACGACCTCGAGCGGGGCCGCATCTCGATGACCGACGAGTCGCGCTTTGAGGTGGGTCGCAACCTTGCCATCACGCCCGGGGCAGTGGTGTTCAAGAACGATCTGTTCGAGCTGATCCAGTACACCCCGACCACCGAGACGGTGGCCGAGCGGCCCTTGCTGATCGTGCCGCCCTGTATCAACAAGTACTACATCCTCGACCTGCAGCCCGAGAACTCTTTCGTCAAGTACGCCGTCGACCAAGGCAACACGGTGTTCCTGATGTCGTGGCGCAACGTACCGCCTGAGCTCGGCAAGGCCACGTGGGACGACTACGTCGCCAGCCTGTTCGAAGCGATGGACGCCATACAAGCCATCACCGGCGCCAAGCAGATGAACACGCTGGGTTTCTGCATCGGCGGCGCGCTTCTGAGCTGTGCTTTGGCGGTCGAGCGGGCGCGCAGGAAGAACCGCGTGGCCAGCATGACCCTGCTTACCACCATGCTCGAGTACACCGATGTGGGCGAGATCGGCGTCTACCTCGACGAGAAGTTCATCAACACCAAAGAAGCCGAGCTCAAAGCCGGCAAGGTGATGGATGGTCGTGAACTCGCAACCACTTTCGCCAGCCTTCGCGCCAACGATCTCATCTGGTTCTTTGTGGTCAACAACTACCTCAAGGGCAAGACGCCGGACGCCTTCGATCTGCTCTACTGGAACAGCGACAGCACCAATCTGGCTGGCTGCATGTACGCCTGGTACCTGCGGAACACCTATTGGGAAGACAACCTCGTCAAGCCGGGCAAGCTCGAGATCTGCGGCACCAAGCTCGATCTCGGCAAGATCAAGCTGCCGACCTACATCCTTGCCACTCGCGAAGACCACATCGTGCCCTGGCACACCGCTTATGGCAGCCTGCGTCACCTCACTGACGATCTCACCTTCGTGCTCGCTGCCTCGGGACACATCGCTGGCGTTGTCAACCCGGTCTCCAAGAACAAACGCAATTACTGGATCGCCGGCCCGCAAGACGGCTCGCCACACGATTGGCTGGCCGGCGCCGAGAGTCGCCCCGGCAGCTGGTGGAGCAACTGGGCCGAATGGCTCAAGCCGCGCAGCGGCAAGCAGATCGCGCCACCCACCGCCCTCGGCAACGTGTCCCACCCACCGATCGAAGCCGCACCCGGTTCTTACGTGAGGGTCCGCATCGTCTGACGGGCTCACCGGCCGGCACAGGCCGCCCCAAACCACACCACCTCTGGAGGAGCAGCATGCAGGACGTCGTCATCGTTGCAGCCGGCCGTACCGCAGTCGGAAAGTTCGGCGGAAGCCTCGCCAAGATCGCTGCGCCAGAACTCGGCGCCATCGTCATCAAGGGCTTGCTCGAGCGCAGTGGCCTTCAACCGGAGCAGATCAGCGAGGTCATCCTCGGCCAAGTGCTCACGGCCGGTTCAGGCCAGAACCCGGCGCGTCAGGCCCTGATCAAGGCCGGCCTGCCCAACAGCGTCCCCGCCACCACGCTCAATGTGGTGTGTGGTTCGGGTCTGCGCGCCATGCATCTGGCGGCCCAGGCCATCGCACTGGGCGACGCCGACATCGTCATCGCTGGCGGCCAGGAGAACATGTCGGCCAGCCCGCACGTGCTGCCCGGCTCGCGTGACGGTTTCCGCATGGGCCCCGCCAAGCTCATCGACACCATGGTCAACGACGGTCTGACCGACGCTTACGAAGCCATCCACATGGGCGTGACCGCCGAGAACATCGCCAAGAAGTACTCGATCAGCCGCGAGGAGCAAGACGCCTTCGCTCTGGCCAGCCAGCAGAAGGCCGCCGCCGCGCAGGACGCCGGCAAGTTCAAGGACGAGATCATCCCGGTCGTCATTCCGCAGCGTAAGGGCGATCCGGTCACCTTTGATGCGGACGAGTACATCAACCGCAAGACCGACGCCGCCGCACTGTCCGGCCTCAAGCCCGCCTTCGACAAGGAAGGCTCGGTCACCGCCGGCAACGCCTCGGGCATCAACGACGGCGCCGCCGGTGTGGTGATGATGTCGGCCCAGCGCGCCGCCGAACTCGGCCTCCAGCCGCTGGCCCGCATCGCCGGCTACGCGCTGTCAGGCTGCGACCCCAAGATCATGGGCATGGGCCCGGTCGCTTCGACCCAGCTGGCACTCAAAAAAGCGGGCTGGAGCCTCGCCGAGCTTGACCTCATCGAAGCCAACGAAGCCTTCGCCGCTCAGGCGCTCGGTGTCGGCCGTGAGCTGCAGTGGGACACCGCCAAGGTCAACGTCAACGGCGGTGCCATCGCCATCGGCCACCCCATCGGCGCATCGGGTGCCCGCGTGCTGGTCACGCTGCTGCACGAGATGCAGCGCCGCAACGCCCAGAAGGGCCTTGCCACGCTGTGCATCGGCGGCGGCATGGGCGTCGCTCTGGCCGTCGAGCGCTGAGCCTCAGCCCCACCCAACTCGAAACCACACACAGGAGAAACGCATGAGCCAGAGAATCGCTGTCGTCACCGGTGGCACCGGTGGCATCGGAACCGCCATCTGCAAGAAGCTCGCCGCCGCCGGCCACAAGGTCTGGGCCGCCGACATCCTTGATGACGCCAAGGGCGCCGAGTGGGTCGCCGCGCGCAAGGCCGAGGGCTTCGACTTCGGCTACGTCCGCGCCGATGTGACAGACACCGAAGGCTGCGCCGCCGCGCTGGCCGCGGTCGGCCAGGTGGACATCCTCGTCAACAACGCCGGCATCACCCGCGACGCCGTGTTCAAGAAGCTGAGCAAGGTCGACTGGGATGCCGTCATGGGCACCAACCTCGACAGCGTCTTCAACATGACCAAGCCGGTGATCGACGGCATGCTCGAGCGCGGCTGGGGCCGCATCATCAACATCTCCTCGATCAACGGCCAGAAAGGCCAGTTCGGCCAGACCAACTACTCCGCCGCCAAGGCCGGCATGCACGGCTTCACCAAGGCTCTGGCGCAGGAGACGGCCAAGAAGGGCATCACCGTGAACACCATCAGCCCGGGCTACATCGGCACCGACATGGTCATGGCGATCAAAGAAGAGATCCGCGATCAGATCATCGCCGGCATCCCGGTCGGTCGTCTGGGCAAGCCGGACGAGATCGCCGCACTGGTGACCTACCTGGCCTCGGAAGACGCCGGCTTCATCACCGGCTCCAACGTGGCCATCAACGGCGGCCAGCACATGTTCTGAGCCCCGCCGGGCGTTCGCGAAAGGGCGGCCCGCGGGCCGCCTTTTTCTTGCCTCAAAGACGCCTGCCCGTGCTCGCCGCGGGCAAGCTCGCAGGTGGCCGGCCTTGTGCCTGAGACCCGATCGACACAGCGGCCCCTGACTTTGGGAACGCCCCCCCTGCGTGCTACTATCCAAGGTTATCCACGGCCTGTGCCGCGACTTTTTTATCGGCAGCCGCAGCCCGCCTGCGCCACCCTCACATGATCGAACGTTTCCTCAAAAAGATCTTCGGCAGCCGCAACGAGCGGCTGATCAAGCAGTACGGCCGTGCCGTCCGCAAGATCAACGAGCTGGAACCGCAGATGCAGGCGCTTGGCGATGCCGCGCTGCAGGCCAAGACCGACGAGTTCCGCAGCCGCGTGGCCGCTGGCGAATCGCTGGACACGCTGCTGCCAGAGGCGTTCGCAGTGGTGCGCGAAGCCTCGCGCCGCGTCATGGGCATGCGCCATTTTGACGTGCAGCTCATTGGCGGCATGGTGCTGCACGATGGCCGCATCGCCGAGATGCGCACCGGCGAGGGCAAGACCCTCACCGGCACGCTGGCGGTCTACCTGAACGCGCTCACTGGCAAAGGTGTGCACGTGGTCACCGTCAACGACTACCTCGCCGCGCGTGACGCCGAGTGGATGGGCAAGCTCTACAACTGGCTGGGCATGAGCACCGGCGTGATCGTCAGCCAGCAGGACGCCGCCACCAAGCAGGCGGCCTACGCCGCCGACATCACCTACGGCACCAACAACGAGTTCGGCTTCGACTACCTGCGCGACAACATGGAGTACAGCCCGTCGACGCGCCGACAGCGCGGTCTGGCCTTCGCCATCGTCGACGAGGTGGACTCGATCCTCATCGACGAGGCACGCACGCCGCTGATCATCTCCGGCGCTGCCGACGGCAACACCGAGCTCTACGTCCGCATCAACACCCTCATCCCCGGCCTCGCCAAGCAGGAGAAGGAGGACGGCGAGGGTGATTACAGCGTCGACGAGAAGCAGCATCAGGTGCTCCTCACCGAGGCCGGCCACGAGAAGGTCGAGCAGCTGCTCACCGGTGCCGGCCTGCTGCCCGCGGGCGCCAGCCTCTACGACCCGCACCACATCAGCCTGGTGCACCACTTCTACGCTGCGCTCAAAGCACACGCGCTCTATCACCGCGACCAGCACTACGTGGTGCAGGACGGCGAGGTGATCATCGTCGACGAGTTCACCGGCCGCCTGATGGCCGGCCGCCGCTGGTCGGAGGGTCTGCACCAGGCGGTCGAGGCCAAAGAGGGCGTCGATATCCAGCGCGAGAACCAGACGCTCGCCTCGATCACCTTCCAGAACTACTTCCGCATGTACGGCAAGCTCGCTGGCATGACCGGCACCGCCGACACCGAGGCCTACGAGTTCCAGCAGATCTATGGCCTCGAGACGGTGATCATCCCGACCCACCGCAACATGGTGCGCAAGGACGAGCTCGACCAGGTCTACCAGACCGCTGCCGCCAAGCACCGCGCGGTGATCCGGGACATCCGCGAGCGCCATGAGCGCGGCCAACCGGTGCTGGTCGGCACCACCAGCATCGAAAACAATGAGCTGCTGTCGGGCATGCTCAAGCAAGAGGGCCTGCCACATCAGGTGCTCAACGCCAAACAGCACGACCGCGAAGCGCAGGTCATCGCCGAAGCGGGCCGCCCGGGCGTGATCACCATCGCCACCAATATGGCCGGACGCGGCACCGACATCGTGCTCGGCGGCAACCCCAAGGGTGAGATCGCCGCCATCGAGAACGATGAGACGCTGTCGGAGGCGGACAAACGCGAACGCATCGCTGCCATCGACGCCGACTGGCAGAAGCGGCACGACGCAGTGCTGGCCGCGGGCGGTCTGCACATCATCGGCACCGAGCGCCACGAATCGCGCCGCATCGACAATCAGCTGCGCGGTCGCGCCGGCCGTCAGGGCGACCCGGGCTCAAGCCGCTTCTACCTGTCGCTCGAAGACCCGCTGCTGCGCATCTTCGCGGCCGACCGTGTCGCCGCCATCATGACGCGGCTCAGCATCCCCGAAGACGAGGCCATCGAGCACCCCTGGGTGACGCGCTCGATCGAGAACGCGCAGCGCAAGGTCGAGGCGCGCAACTTCGACATCCGCAAGCACCTTCTGGAGTTCGACGACGTCTCCAACGACCAGCGTCGCGTCATCTACCAGCAGCGCAACGAGATCATGGAAGCCGAAGACCTGCGCGAGATGGTCGCTGGCCTGCGGCTGAGCGTCATTCAGAACCTGGTCGGCCAATTCATGCCAGAAGGCTCGGTCGAGGAGCAGTGGGACCTGCCAGCGATGGAGGCGGCCATCGGGCAACAGATGGCCATGGAAGTGCCGGTCGCCGCATGGCTAAAAGCCGAATCCGATCTGGATGCAGCGGGGCTGGTGGCGCGCATCGCCGAGGTCGCCAGCGCCGCGTACGCCGAGAAGATCGCCCCGGTCGATCCGCAGTCGATCACCGATTTCGAGCGCTCCATCATGTTGCAGACCATCGATGCGCGCTGGCGTGAGCACCTGGCTGCTCTCGACTATCTGCGCCAAGGCATCCATCTGCGCGGTTACGCGCAACAGAACCCCAAGCAGGAATACAAGCGCGAAGCGTTCCAGCTGTTCAGCGACCTGCTCGACAGCATCAAATCCGAAGTGACACAGACGCTCATGCTGTTCCGCGTGCGCCCGGCCGAAGAGGTGGCACCTCCGGTTCCAACTGCGCCCGTAGAAGTGAGCGGCAGCCCACTCGACGATGCCGGCCTGCCCCGCGTCGGCCGCAACGACCCCTGTCCCTGCGGATCGGGCAAGAAGTACAAGTCCTGCCACGGCAAGCTGAGCTAGCCGTCCAACAGACGCGACGCTCAAGGAGTCGTCCATGCCCGTGCGCTACCAGACGCCCGCCCCCGAGCAGCTGCACCCGGTGCCGGGAGTCCGGCTCGGCGTGGCCATGGCTGGCATCCGCAAGGCCGACCGGCGCGACCTGCTGCTGGTCGAACTCGCCGAGGGCACCTCGGTGGCAGCGGTCTTCACGCGCAACCGTTTCTGTGCCGCACCGGTCACCGTCGCCCGTGAACACCTGGCCGCCGGTGGCATCCGCGGACTGGTGGTCAACACCGGTTGCGCCAACGCCGGCACTGGCGAGCCCGGCCTGGCCGATGCGCGGCGCATGGCGGTGGCGGCAGCGTCGACGCTGGGTGTAGCGGCCAACACCGTGCTGCCTTTCTCCACCGGCGTGATCCTCGAGCCGCTGCCGGTCGAGCGCATCGAAGCCGGTCTACCGGCTGCCGCCGCCGATCTGCGTGAAGACAACTGGCACGCTGCTGCCCACGCCATCATGACCACCGATACGGTGGCCAAGGCCGCCTCCCTTCGGGTGGATATCGGCGGGACGTGTATCACTGTCACCGGCATCTCCAAGGGCGCTGGCATGATCAAACCGAATATGGCGACCATGCTCGGCTATGTCTGCACCGACGCGCCCATCGACCCGGCAGTGCTGCAAGGCATGTTGGCCCGAGCGGCCGATCACTCGTTCAACAGCATCACGGTGGACGGCGACACCTCCACCAACGACTCGCTGGTGCTCGCCGCCACCGGCCGCGCGCCCATGGCCCGCATCACATCTGCCGAAAGCGATGCCGGCCGAGCGCTCTACTCAGCCATCGAGCGCATTTGCATCGAACTGGCGCAGGCTATCGTCCGCGACGGTGAGGGCGCCACCAAGTTCATCACGATCGCCGTCAAGGGAGGGCGCGATCGCGAGGAGTGCCGCAAGGTCGGCTACGCCGTTGGCCACTCGCCGCTGGTCAAGACCGCCTTCTTCGCCTCCGACCCCAACCTCGGCCGCATCCTGGCTGCCATCGGCTATGCCGGCATCGACGACCTCGACGTCGACCGCATCCGTGTGCACTTGGATGAGGTCCTTGTCGCCGAGCATGGTGGACGTGCCGCCAGCTACCGTGAAGCAGATGGCGCGCGCGTGATGCAGCAAGACGAGATCACCATCGCGATCGACCTTGCACGCGGGCAAGCCGACGCGACGGTCTGGACCTGCGATTTCAGCTACGACTACGTCCGCATCAACGCCGATTACCGGAGCTGAGCATGGCGGGCAGCCCTGGCAAAGGTCTCGACCCGCTGCTATTCAGGCTAGACCGTATCGCTGATGCCCTCGAGGGCCGCATCAGCCAAGCCCCCGTCGACTGGGACGCCGCCGAAGCCTTTCGCTGGCGGGGCGGGCGCTGCGAACCGGTGCGTCATCGCCACGCCATCCGCCTCGATGACCTGCTCGGCATCGACCCGCAAAAGGCTCTTCTGGAGCGCAATACCGCCCAATTCGTGGCGGGCCGGCCTGCCAACAATGTCCTGCTCAGTGGGGCGCGGGGCACCGGCAAATCCAGTCTGGTCAAGGCGCTTCTCGACCGACACGCGGCACGAGGACTGCGCCTCGTCGAGGTGGACCGTGAGGAGCTGACGCAGCTGCCCGACATCATCGACCGCGTAGCCGCCAGTTCGAGACGCTTCATCGTCTACTGCGACGACCTCGCCTTTGACGACAACGAGTCGGGCTATCGCACGCTCAAGGCTGTACTCGACGGCTCCATCGCTGCGCCAGGCGACAACCTGCTGGTCTATGCCACCTCCAACCGCCGGCACCTCATGCCCGAGTATCAAGATGACAACCTGCCGCTGATCCGCGGTGGTGAGATCCATCCGCGGGAGGCCGTGGAGGAACGGATATCGTTGTCAGAGCGATTCGGTCTGTGGGTGAGCTTCCACGCCTTCGATCAGGACGAATATCTCGCCATCGCCGGCCACTGGCTGGCGCGACTGGGCTGTGATGAGCCGCCCGATGAGTGGCGCAGCGAAGCCCTGCGCTGGGCGCTCGCACGCGGTGCACGCAATGGCCGCGTGGCCGCTCAGTTCGCTCGTGACCGCGCGGGGCGCCAAGGCGCGTCCACGGCTCACTGAAGCACGCCGTATCTTTGGCCATGCCCCCCCGACACCCGGCAGAGACGGCTCGCGTCGACAACGCAGCAGCCCCAGCAAGGCCGACCGTCCGCGTCGTATGCGGTGTCGTGTGGTCTCAAGATGGCCGTTATCTTCTCGCCCAGCGCCCCAAGGGGCGGATCTGGGAAGGTTATTGGGAATTCCCCGGTGGCAAGATCGAAGCTGGTGAGTCCGCCATCGCAGCCATCGCTCGCGAGCTTCACGAAGAACTGGGTATTCGCGTGGGTCGCGCAGAGCCCTGGCTGCTCAGAGTCTTCGATTACCCCCACGCCCATGTGCGCCTGCATTTTTTCCAGATCCGCGAATGGACAGGAAGCCCCGCGGGGCTCGAGGGGCAGGCGTTGCACTGGCAGGTGCCCGGACAAGTTTGTGAGGTGATGCCGCTGTTGCCAGCCAACGTGCCGATCCTGCGTGCTCTCGACATGCCCGCGCTGTTCCCTGTGACGCCGGACACCGCGGTGCCGCACCGCAGCGCATTGGTGCAGGTCAACGCGCGCCTGAGTCGGCTGCCTTGGCGTACTGAGGCCCGCTGGCTGCAGATACGCCGCGGCGAATTGAGCACGAGCCAGTGGCGCGACTGGTCGGTCCTGTGCGCCGGGCACGGTGTGCGCCCAGTGCCCAACACCACGGTCGAGCTGGCGCAAAGACTGGGCGCTGACTCGCTCCACTTGAGCAACGAGCGATTGGCGGCCCTGCAGACCCGGCCCGATCTGTCGTGGGTTGGCGCCTCCGTCCACGACCGAGCAGCCATCGATCATGCCGCGACACTGGGACTCGACTACGCGATCCTGGGCAGCGTGATGCAGACCGCGACACATCCAGGCCGATCCGGATTGGGCTGGACTCGATGGCACGAGATGGCGCAATGGGCTGCTTTGCCTGTCTATGCCATCGGCGGCCTGACGCCCGGAGATCTCGATACGGCGCGGCAGCACGGGGCCAGTGGCATCGCCATGATCAGCGCTGCATGGAACGGATGACCATGTGGCCGCGGAAGACCCCTGCGTATCGCCGTGCCGCGAACGTCGGCGCTCTGATCGTCGCCAGTGTCCTCTTAATCGGCGTGATTTCAGGCTGCGGCCAAGCCACCGAAAGTGATCTGAGTCCGCAGGTTTGCCAAGACCCGAGGGTTGGCTGTGCGCTCCGCAACGGCATGTCATTGCAGACTCGCATCGCACCCGCAGTGTTGCGCCCGATCGATGTGACCGTCCGCGACGTTCCAACCTCGGTCGACTCGATGCGCCTGGAGGCCGCAATGGTTGGGATGTCGATGCCCCCAGTGGGCGTGGAATTGGAGAGCTCAGCCCGCGGCGAATGGTCAGGCAGACTCACTCTGCCCGTGTGCAGCCAAGGCCGCAGCGATTGGTTGTGGACGCTTGTCGCCCGCGTCGGCAAGGTGGAGCAGCGCACCCACGTTCAGATTGAGGCCAAACAGCCCTAGACCCGGTCGGGCGTTACGTCGACAAAGAGCCAAAGCACCTTTGCCAAAACAAAAAAGCCACCCCGGAGGGTGGCTTTTTTGTTCTTGTAAGAGCTTGGCGGTGACCTACTTTCACACGGGAACCCGCACTATCATCGGCGCAGAGGCGTTTCACGGTCCTGTTCGGAATGGGAAGGGGTGGGTCCACCTCGCTATGGCCGCCAAGCGTAACTGGCGTCGCACAAGCAGCGACATAATCTGGCAAGAGGTTGTTTTCGTTCGGGATTGCAGCACGTCCAAGCACTCCACAGAGTTATAGGATCAAGCCGCACGGGCAATTAGTACTGGTTAGCTACACGCATTACTGCGCTTCCACACCCAGCCTATCAACGTTGTGGTCTTCAACGACCCTTCAGGGGGATCAAGTCCCCAGGGAAGTCTCATCTTGAGGCGAGTTTCACGCTTAGATGCTTTCAGCGTTTATCTCTTCCGAACTTAGCTACCCGGCAATACCACTGGCGTGATAACCGGTACACCAGAGGTTCGTCCACTCCGGTCCTCTCGTACTAGGAGCAGGCCCCCTCAAACTTCCAGCGCCCACGGCAGATAGGGACCAAACTGTCTCACGACGTTTTAAACCCAGCTCACGTACCACTTTAAATGGCGAACAGCCATACCCTTGGGACCGGCTACAGCCCCAGGATGTGATGAGCCGACATCGAGGTGCCAAACTCCGCCGTCGATGTGAACTCTTGGGCGGAATCAGCCTGTTATCCCCAGAGTACCTTTTATCCGTTGAGCGATGGCCTTTCCATACAGAACCACCGGATCACTATGACCTGCTTTCGCATCTGCTCGACTTGTCAGTCTCGCAGTTAAGCACGCTTTTCCCATTGCAGATTCAGTGCGATGTCCGACCGCACTAAGCGCACCTTCGTGCTCCTCCGTTACCTTTTGGGAGGAGACCGCCCCAGTCAAACTGCCTACCATGCACGGTCCCCGGCCCGGATTCACGGGCCTAGGTTAGAACCTCAACGACACCAGGGTGGTATTTCAAGGATGGCTCCACCAGAACTAGCGTCCTGGCTTCAAAGCCTCCCACCTATCCTACACAAGTCCCGTCAAAGTCCAATGCAAAGCTACAGTAAAGGTTCATGGGGTCTTTCCGTCTAGCCGCGGGGAGATTGCATCTTCACAAACATTTCAACTTCGCTGAGTCTCGGGTGGAGACAGTGTGGCCATCGTTACGCCATTCGTGCAGGTCGGAACTTACCCGACAAGGAATTTCGCTACCTTAGGACCGTTATAGTTACGGCCGCCGTTTACCGGGGCTTCGATCAAGAGCTTCTCCGAAGATGACCCCATCAATTAACCTTCCGGCACCGGGCAGGCGTCACACCCTATACGTCTTCTTACGAATTTGCAGAGTGCTGTGTTTTTAATAAACAGTCGCAGCCACCTGGTCTCTGCGGCC
>CAMDGF010000019.1 GCA_945897555.1 Klebsiella pneumoniae
GACGCCGTCGGCCGAGCGACTCGTCGGCCAGCACTCGCCGATGTGTGTGCTGCGCTGCCCTGAGCCCGACCAGCCTATGGAGACGCGCACTGGTGGCACCACGTGCCCCCTTGCCGTGAAGATCTGCGCAATGCGCTCGACGCCGGCCATGAGCCAGGCCTCGCGGGTGGTGTGGGTATCCACAGTCTGGATCTCCATGCCGACCTCAACCAATGACCTCGCGGTGCACCCCGCGCATCTGGTTGTAGACCGCGCTGACGAAGCGCCGCAGCGTGTGCCCAAAGTTGCGCGCAGTGATGCCGCCGCGCAGCACGATGTAGTGCTCGGCGCGCACATACGGCGTCTCCTCCCCACCGAGCCGGAAACGCACCAGCCAGTCGCCACTGTTGGCCGCGCGTATCACGGACTGCATCGCCTCGAGGTCGAGGCCTTCGCGGAAGTCGAAGATCGACGTGAGTAACAAGCCGTCTTGCGCAGCATGCATGTAGAAGTTGACCAGGTCGCGCACGCGGATGTCGCCGTCCTCATCGACCCGACAGGTAAAGAAGCCGGACTCAAGGATCTCGATCAGTTCGTCTGTGGTGGTGGTTTCGTCGATGACCTGATCAAGCCAACGCGAATCCGGACGCTGCTTCTGGTCTGCGGTCTCGAACCCGGCCGCATCGCTCAGGCGGACCAGCGCGGTGTCTCTGCAGATGTCGTTCATGGAAGCCTCCGTGGGTGACTGGAGGACCATTGTTGATGTGGTGGTGGCTCACCACGCGAGCCTCTAGTCACGAAAATTCAGTCCAACCAGTGACACAACGACTGAAAGCACGAATGCTCGGAGAGGTTTGAGAGTGAAACGCTTCGCGTTCACTCGTTCTTCGCTCGCGCTCGAACCCTTTTTCTTCCCCTTAGCCTGTCAAAGACTGATTGATTGATGACTGATGGGCTTTCGCCAGATTCAATCCACACGGAGCCTTAGTCCCTGGCTCCGTGTGGCTGGGGACTTTCGCCGAGTTCTCCACCACAGCACTTCGGCACAACCATCTTCTGGACAAGGGCGGTTTCGCTGTCTCCTTTTCCGTGCCGCTTTGAAACGCAACGCCAGCGATAGCCGAAGTGCCAACCACCGCTGTGTTCGCAAGTTGCCGTGTACGCATTGCTTGCTCGTGATCTTCAGGCTGAGCGCCTGGACCTTGATGCTCTTTTTTTTCTTCGGGTCAGTCGGCAGGCAAGTGCCGATAGCAGTCCGGATGGGTTGCACCCGGGTTAGTGACCTCGAATCTCCGCTACCGCTCGGAACTTCCATCCCCCTGCTCGTGCTCGGCGAGGTCTAGGGCGCGTCATGTCTAGGCTGCGCTGGCCTTTGGTTCGGTAGTGACAGGTCGGGCTGGCAACGGTCATCGCTTCCCCCAGCAAAGTTATTTATCCCGAACCAAAGAAAAGCTGGATTTTCTTTGGTTGCCAATCTTCCGGCATATTGCGGTCGACCTTTTTATGTCATGAAATTAATGTGTTGAATGTCAATTCTGACAGGAGACATGAAGTGACAGACATCAAGTTCGTGCAAGCCAGAAAGGCCGGTCCGCTACCGGCCGTGGTTGCCCGCCGCAACAAACTCATCAGAGGCATCTGGGAGCAGATGGAGGCCGCCAAAGCTGCGGCAGGGGGCCAGCCCTATGCTCCGATGGTCGTTCGAAATGTTCGTGGCGACGATGGGATCCGGCGCAGCGTAGAAGTGCCAAAGCGGATACGCCCTTGGCACTGGACTGGCGAGGACGGCAAGACCTACCTGAGCCTCCGATACGGCACCAGAGAACTCAGCATGGACAAAGGAGCCAACGCGGTCGCTATCCCTAAGCCACAAGACCTGCTCCCTACCCTCGCCGCTCTCAAGGATATGGCTGCGGCCGGCGAGTTCGATGCGGCGATTGTCGCGGCATCCGCCATCCCGACACTTGAGTTTCCGGTGAAGCCATGAACCTCACCACATTCATTGCTCAGGTACGGATTCGGGGTGACGGAGGCACTGTCGTACGCCCAGTAGCAATCGATGCAGCTGATGCGTATAGCGCAAAGCTTCAGCTTGAGGCCTTGTACGGTAAAGGTTGCCTGGTGTCCTACCCCACCCCTCGACGTTGAGGGTGTGTCGAACCGGTGTCGGGTAACCCGACGGCGCTCGCCCGACACCGACAGACGGCCGCTCGACATAAATACGGCATGAGGATCAGTGAAGTCATCAAACCGATTGCCCCAAAGACGCCTGAGCAACAGCGTGTCGCAGCGCTAAGACTACGCGTAGACGCTGCTAAAAAGGCACTCAAGGGTGAACAGCAGCGCCAGAAGGTCCAGAAGGCTCAGCTTGCTTTGCGTAAAGCCCGGGCTGGTTGAGACTAGGCGGTATATCGGCTACGGTTGTCGCGTATGGGGCTCAAAGACATTTCGACCGCTAACGACCCGATTTTGAGGGCATCAGTCGCGGCTATGAAGCGCGCCGCCGAGCTTGCACGCCAAGTTGCCATTGAGACGAATACCGCCATCATCTTGTGGAAGGACGGCAAGGTCGTTCGGATTCCTGCGTCTGAACTTCGCAAACAGAACGTACCGCTTTCCGTTAGGGCCACGAGCCCCTGTAACGACCCACCCCCAGAAGGCGACTAGGCCCTCAACAGGTTTAAGTTGTTCATATTCATACACTTGGGTTCAATTACTATACTACAAACATACTACAGTCAACCAATTTAAGGCATTAACTGCATGATTACATTGGCTTTCTGAAAGTTCACATATTCTTCACACGGCAGGGGTCACTGGTTCGATCCCAGTACCGCCCACCATTTCGCCGCGGGTCGACCACGACGCTGCGCCGCCTCTGTCTCGTTGGCCGCCACTGCGGGCTATCCCTTCACGTCACTCAAGCCTGTGTGCTCCTGTGAGCGGGGGCGCCTTGTGCCGCCTCGCCACACCTCATCACAAAATAATATTTACTCTATATCAATTATCGCGCTAGTAATGTTGGAGAAATATTAATCTGGTTTCCTTGTTCAGGCGCGATCGTTTTTTGTGCTGAGCGGAGAAAGCATGGCCGATAGTCTGATGCTGCGCATTCCAGCCGATCTGGCTACGCAACTGCTCCGCGCGCTCAATGCCGGGGGTGCTGGCGAGCAAGAGGCGGTGGCGCTTGCTGGCGCCCTTGCGCGCTACAACCCTCCGCCGGATGTGGCTTTTGGCCCGCTGGGCGATGCGCTGCTCTCGGCCAATGACCCCACCGCCTACCACGGTGGCACAACGGACGTGCAGATCAAGCACTGAGCCGCCGCAGCCCCCCGTCAGCGCCCTTCGTTCAGGGCCTCCCGATCTTGCCGGGCAGCGTTCTGGATGTGCTGCTCAAGCTCTAAGGACATCGACAGAATAGCGCGTGCGAGCGCTTGACCCTCCACGTCGGCCTTGTCCCGCGCGACCAGATTGACGAGGCTGGCGCGCTGGTGCAGCTCGTGGACGAGGGCAAGCAATGTCTGGCTCATGGTCGTGCTCTTGAAGATAGACCCTCCAACATGCACCACGCTCTGGCAGACCGCATCGGCTATCTGAACTAAAGATGCAAAACGTCTCGCAGCACGAGGCGGATACAGGCTTTTGGCGAGACGCTCCTCATTGGCGTATCTTGGCGCGCCCGAGACGATTCGAACGTCCGACCCCTGCCTTCGGAGGGCAGTACTCTATCCAGCTGAGCTACAGGCGCGTGGCCGCGATATTAACCCAGCGGGGTCCGCTCCACCGCCCCACGCAGATGTCTTTCGAAGGCGGCGGCCACAGGCGAGTGGCGTTTGCCTCTGGGCCGCACGATGTGCCAGTTGGAATCGATCGGGAAGCCCTCGGCACGCACCTCGCAGATGCCTTGCTCGTGCAGGTGCGTGTCGAGCGCGTGTGAGGAGACGATGCCGAGCCCCAAGCCGCCTGCTACCGCCTGCTTGACTGCCTCGTTGCTGCTCAACTCGAGGCGCACACGCGGGCGGATACCGAGTCTGCGCAAGTGCCGTTCGCAGGCCATGCGGGTGCCCGAGCCTCGCTCCCGCAGGATGAAACTCTGTGTCGCGAGATCGGCCGGGCTGACACCGACAAGATCGGCCAGCGGGTGCCCCAGCGGCGCAATGAGCAACAGCGGGTTGGCAAGAAACACCTGGTCCTCCAACTCGATGTCGGTGGGTGGTTGCGACATGATGTAGAGGTCATCGAGGTTCTGCCGCAGACGGTCGACCACACCATCGCGATTGAGCATCACCAGCGCAGCGTCGATGTCGGGATACTGCGCGCAAAAGGTGCCAAGGATCCGCGGCACAAAGTATTTGGCTGTGCTCACCGCAGCGACGCGCAAGCGCCCCCGTGTGAGCCCTTTGATCGCATCGACACGCTGCTCAAAGCCGTCCCATTCGCCCGTGATGCGGCGCACCGTCTCTGCCAGGTCGCGGCCGACATCGGTGAGGTGCACGCGCCGCGAGATGACCTCGTACAGCGGCATTCCCACGGCCTCGGTGACCTCGCGCAGTTGCATGGATGCAGTGGGTTGCGTGACGTGCATGGCGCGTGCGGCCGCGCTCACGCTTCCGGTTTCGGCGAGCGCCAGGAACAGGCGAAGTTGACGAAAGGTGACGTGCATGGGGGCCACTCCTACCGCTGGGCCGAGCCGACTGATGTATAGATTTTAAGCTATGTCATCACATCACAAAATCGACTTTTGGGTATGCCTTGGCGCCCCTATCATCCGGCCCCTGAACCAAGGAAACCCATGACGCAGAACATCCTCGACCCCGCCATCCTGTTCTTTGTGTTCGGCGTGCTTGCAGGCTTTGCCCGCTCCAATCTGGAGATCCCGCAGGCCATCTCGCGTTTCCTCTCGCTCTATCTGCTGATGGCGCTTGGGCTCAAGGGCGGCTTTGCACTCCACGAATCCGGACTCACGGCCGAGGTGGCTATCAGCCTCGGCACCGCGATCCTGCTCGCAGTGATCATCCCGCTGATCGGCTACGCACTGCTCCGCCGCGTGGTGGGTGGATTCGATGCGGCCGCGGTAGCGGCAACCTATGGCTCAGTGAGTGCCGTGACCTTCATCACAGCGACGCAATACCTCGACCAGAGTGGGCTGCCCTATGGCGCTCACATGGCAGCCGCGATGGCGTTGATGGAATCGCCGGCGATCATCATGGCGGTGCTGTTCGCCAACATGCTCCGCCGCGAGAAGGCGGCTGCTGGCGGCACGGCTGCCCTCGCCACCGACGGTCACACGCCACTGGGCAAGATCCTTCACGAGAGCTTCACCGACGGCGCCCAGCTGCTGCTGCTCGGCGCCATGCTGGTCGGCATCATCACAGGCGACGCCGGCAAAGCGGTGATGGCCCCGTTCTCGGTCGAATTGTTCAAAGGCATGCTGAGTTTTTTCCTGCTCGACATGGGACTGATGGCCGCGCGCAACATGCACGAGCTGCGCGGCAAATCCCCATGGCTCGTGGCCTACGGGATCGCAGGCCCGATAAGCCATGCCAGCCTGGCCTTGGCGCTTTGCATGCTGCTTGGCATCGGCCCTGGCGAAGGCGCGCTGCTCATGGTGCTGGCCGGCAGTGCCTCCTACATCGCGGTGCCAGCGGTACTGCGCTTTGCCATCCCTGAAGCCAACCCCGGGCTGTACTTCGGCTTGTCGCTCGGGCTCACCTTCCCGCTCAACATCCTGTTCGGCATCCCGCTCTACACCGCCGCTGCCAAGGCGATGCTCGGCACCCCCTGAACTCACCGAGCCTGGCGCGACCGTAGCGCCGCCTCGCCGCCCCCGAGCGCCTCTGCTGGCAGGCAGGCGCTACAGCCCCCGGAGCCGACTATTGCGATGCAGCGCCACGGGTTCCGCCAAAGAGAAAGCGTGACACGCGCGAGACGAAGCCTTCGCCGCCGCCAGCCACACCGTCGAGCGCGGCCCCGGTCGCGGCACCGAGCGCAGCGTTGCCAGCCACATCGATAGCGATCTCGCGTGAACTCTTGCCCGGCCCACCGCATGCCTCAGACATGCTGGCGGCATCCACCCGATCGGCGGCATCCAGCGCGAGGTTGCCGCCCATCAGCAGCGGCGCGGCTGCACCGGCGGTGAGCACCAGCAGCAGGGGCGTGGCGATGATGCGGCCAGTGTGCAGGTCCTCGTGGACCTCGGTGGCGCGAATGGCCGACTGACAGTCAGGGCTCGCGTAGGCTGGCTTTTTGTCGTCGAGCGCCACGGCCGTGGCGCGCGAGGTGCTCAGGCAGCCGGACAGGGTCGTGCAAAGACCGGCGAACGCCAGACCCCACACAACACTGCGCACCGGAAAGCAAGCAATTGGGGGCTTCATGCCCCCTTTTTAGCGCATCCAGACCATCGCTGTGGCGCTATTTGCGTCCTATCGGCGCGCCGTCAATCGTCCCAGGCGTCGAGTACCGCGCCCTTGCTCGCGCTGCTGGCGTTCCTCGCGAACTTGGCCAGCACACCCCGGGTGTAGCGTGGCGACGGCGCTGTCCAAGCAGCGCGGCGGCGCACGATCTCGGCATCCGGCACGTTGAGCTGGAGCAGCAGGGTGTGGGCGTCGATGGTGATCGAGTCGCCCTCCTCCACCAGCGCGATGACACCGCCGGCATAGGCCTCGGGCGCCACGTGGCCGACCACCATGCCCCAGGTGCCGCCGGAGAAGCGCCCATCGGTGATCAGGCCGACACTCTCGCCCAGGCCCTGGCCGATGAGCGCGCCGGTGGGCGCCAGCATCTCCGGCATGCCGGGTGCGCCCTTGGGGCCAAGATAGCGCAGCACCATCACATCGCCGGCTTGGATCTTGCCGGCCATGATCGCCTCCAGCGCAGACTGCTCGTCGTCGAACACGCGTGCCGGGCCAGTGATGACCGGGTTCTTGAGGCCGGTGATCTTGGCCACCGCCCCCTCAGGGCTCAGATTGCCCTTGAGGATGGCCAGATGCCCCTCGGCGTACATGGCCTTGTCGATGGGCAAGATGACGTCTTGGTCGGCGCGCAGCGGCGGCACGTCGGCGAGGTTCTCGGCGACTGTCTTACCGGTGATGGTCATGCAATCACCGTGCAGCAGACCCGCCTCGAGCAGCACCTTCATCACCGCCGGGATGCCGCCGGCGCGGTGCAGATCGATGGCCAGATATTTGCCGCTGGGCTTCAAGTCACAGATCACCGGCACCTTGCGACGCACCCGCTCGAAATCGTCGATGGTCCACTCCACCCCCGCCGTGTGAGCGATGGCCAGGTAGTGCAGCACGGCGTTGGTCGAGCCGCCGGTGGCCATGATCACCGCCACTGCGTTCTCGATCGCCTGCTGGGTGACGATGTCGCGCGGCTTGAGATCGCGCTTGACCGCCTCGACCAGAATGGCGGCAGCCTGCTTGACGTTGTCGACCACCTCTTCTTCGACGTTGGCCATGGTCGACGAATACGGCAGGCTCATGCCCAGCGCCTCGAACGACGAGCTCATGGTGTTGGCGGTGTACATGCCACCACACGAGCCGCTGCCGGGGATGGCGCGACGCTCGATCTGGCAGAAGTCCTCTTCGCTCATCTTGCCCGCACTGAACTGCCCCACCGCCTCGAACACGCTGACGATATTGAGGTCCTGGCCCTTGTATTTACCCGGCAGGATGGTGCCGCCGTAGACGTAGAGCGCGGGCACGTTGGCGCGCAGCATGCCCATCATGCCGCCCGGCATGTTCTTGTCGCAGCCACCGATGACGATGACGCCGTCCATCCACTGGCCGCCCACACACGTCTCCACACAATCTGCAATGACCTCGCGGCTGACCAGCGAGTACTTCATGCCCTCGGTGCCCATCGCCATGCCGTCGGAGATGGTCGGCGTGCCAAAGATCTGTGGGTTGGCGCCGGCAGCCTTGAGCCCTTCCACGGCCGCATCGGCCAAGCGCTGCAGGCCGGAATTGCACGGCGTGATGGTGCTGTGGCCGTTGGCCACACCGATCATCGGCTTGCCAAAGTCGGTGTCCTTGTAGCCCATGCCGTAGTACATGGAGCGGTTAGGCGCGCGGGCGACGCCCTCGGTGATGTTCTTGCTGCGGCGGTTGGCGGCGGACATGGCGGTGCGGATCCGGTGAGAGGGACAGAGGCGGAGACTATAGCGGAGGCGCCCACCTGCCGGCTCGCGCGCCGTGATCAGCGCAAGCGCGAGGCGACGCGGACTGTGGCCGCTCAGGTACCGCAGTAGGTGACGTAGCGTCCGGCGCCGTCTGGCGCAGGGCGCGCGAGGTCTGCCATGCCGGGCTGCTCGACAAACGGCGTGGCGAGCAGGCGCTGCAAGCGCTCGAACGGTGCCATATCGCCCCCGATGGCGGCGGCGATCATCGCCTCCACGGCGTGGTTGCGCGGGATGTAGGCTGGGTTGACGCGGCGCATGGCAGCGGCAAGGGATGACCCCGCCGCCACCCCTAGCCGCGTCCGCCAGCGCGCCAACCATGCCGACGGCGCCTCGCGATCGACGAACTGGTCGCGCAGCGGCGCCTCGTCGCCCTCTGCCGCCGCGCACAGGGCGCGATGACCGTTGGTCCAGTCGACGCGATGCGCCTGCAGCAGCGCGAGCCAGTCGGCCATGAGCTGCGCATCGTCCGCGCTGGCGGCGGCATCCGGCGCGGGCGGTAGAGCTTGAACGCCCGCCAAAGAGGGCCCACCGTGCTCTGACTGCTCCACCGCACCGGCCGGATCGCGCCCAGCGGGGCCAGACTGCGATGCCATGGCCCACAGACCGAGTTTGGCGCCGAGGCGGTTCTGCCATTCGAGACCGAACACACCCTGAAAACCTTGCACCACGGTGGTGGCCTGCTCGACGGCGCGGGATGCATCTGCATCGAGCAGCGGCAACAGCGCCTCGGCCAGCCGCGCCATGTTCCATTGAGCGATCGGCGCCTGATTGGCGAAGGCATAACGACCGTGACGATCGATGCTGCTGAACACGGTGGCCGGATCGTAAGCCTCCATGAAGGCACAGGGGCCGTAGTCGAGGGTCTCGCCGGCGATGCTGCAGTTATCGGTGTTCATCACGCCATGAACAAACCCCACCGCCATCCACTGCGCCACCAGCGCCGCTTGACGCGCGCACACCGCCTCTAGGAGGGCAAGGGCCTGTGCAGCATCAGGAGCGGGGGGCGCCAGAGACCTCGACGACAAGGCCGAGCCATCCTGCGCAGGTGCACCGCCGCCCAAGGTTCGCGGATCGCTGCCGAGCGATTCGGGGTAGTGCCGCTCAACCACGTACGACAGCAGTTTTCGCAGCGACGCGAGATCGCTGCGCGCGGCAAAGAACTCGAACGTGCCCACCCGGATGTGGCTGCTCGCTACGCGCGTGAGCACTGCACCCGGCAGCACCGTCTCGCGGAACACCGGCTCGCCGGTGAGCACTGCCGCCAGCGCGCGGGTGGTCGGCACGCCGAGGGCATGCATGGCCTCGGAGAGCAGGTATTCGCGCAGCACCGGCCCGAGCGCCGCCCGGCCATCGCCGCCGCGCGAGAACGGCGTGCGGCCGGAACCTTTGAGTTGCAGGTCGCGGCGCAGCTCGTCCGCACCGATGACCTCGCCGAGCAGCACCGCACGCCCGTCGCCAAGCTGCGGCACGAAGTTGCCGAACTGGTGCCCAGCGTACGCGGTGGCCACTGGCAGCGCGCCGGAGATGCTGCGATTGCCGCTGAAGTGGTCGGCCGCCTCGGCGCGGACGACAGCCGCGTCGCCGCCCAAACGTGCACAGAGATCGTCGTTGAAGGCAATGAGCCGCGGCTCGCGCACCGCCACCGCATGCTGCCGCAGCGAAAAAGGCTGGCCGAGCGCGGCGTAGCTGTTGTCGAAGCGGAACATCAGCGGCCCGCTGCAAAGCCGGAGCACGCAGCGCAGGGCCTCATGCCCCGAGCACCCTAGCCGACCGTCTTGTTGACGAAAACCGCGCGCTCGACCTCGGTGACCCAGACCATGCCGTCACCGGATTGGCCGGTGCGCGCATGCGCAACGATGAGTTCGACGATCGGATCGGCCAGCTCATCGGGCGCCACGATCTCGATGCGCATCTTCTCGGCAAAATCACCGAGCGCCTGACGTATGCCACCCGCCGCGGTGGGCTGCACTCGCCCGAAATCTTCGACCCGCGACACCGTCATGCCGGGGAAGCCGGGCATGCTGCGTAAGGCATCGCGCAATCTGGGCAGCTTGCTGGGGCGGATGATGGCGCGGATCTCTTTCATGACGGGGCCTCGTGAGCGGTCTGGGCAGATGGCGAGGTGTGGCTTAGACAGGTTGCGGGTCGGGTTCGTCGAACCAGCGATAGATGGCGGGCACCACCACCAGTGTGAGCAGCGTCGAGGTGATGAGACCACCGATCACCACCACCGCCAGCGGCCGCTGCACCTCAGAGCCGGGGCCGGTGGCAAAGAGGAAAGGCAGCAGGCCCAACAGCGCCACGGTAGCGGTCATCATCACCGGACGGAAGCGCATCTTGGCGCCCTGCAGCACCGCTTCTTCGACCGACAAGCCGTCGTGTCGCAGGCTGCGGATGTAGCTCACCAGCACCACGCCATTGAGCACCGCGATGCCCCACAGCGCGATGAAGCCGACAGAGGCCGGCACCGAGAGGTACTCGCCTGAGACTGCCAAGCCGATGACCCCGCCGATCGAGGCGAACGGCAGCACAGTGATGATGAGTGTGGCGTAGCGCACCGATCCGAACAGCAGGAAGAGCAGGAAGAAGATGGCGGCGATGGTGACCGGGACGATGACCGACAGGTGGCTGAGCGCCCGCTCCATGGCCTCGAACTGGCCGCCCCACTCGAGGT
This sequence comes from Klebsiella pneumoniae, assembly GCA_945897555.1. Taxonomy (GTDB): domain Bacteria; phylum Pseudomonadota; class Gammaproteobacteria; order Burkholderiales; family UBA3065; genus UBA3065. Next base: position 10,836 of record CAMDGF010000019.1, read on the forward strand.
AGTAACCCTCGGGCAGAGGCACCTGCGCAGTCACCTTCTGCTGCAACTCGGCAACGAAGCCGCCCAGATCCCGCTCGGCCACATTGACCCCCACCACCACACGGCGCTTGGCCATCTCGCGACTGATCTGCGCCGTCCCCTCTTGCACCTCGATGGTGGCCACCGAGCCCAGCGGTACCAAAGCGCCCCCCGGCGTGTTGATGAGAATGTCGCCGATAGCGTTGGGGTCGTCGCGGAACACTTCCGGCAGCCGCACCGTGGCGTCGAAACGGCGCTGCCCCTCAAACACCTGAGTAGCCACCTTGCCGCCCAACGCGATCTCGACGATCTGATTGATGTCGGCCACGTTTAGGCCGTAGCGTGCGATGGCGGCACGGTCGACCTCGATGTTGAGATACTGCTGACCGCTCACCTTCTCCACCCGCATGTCGCGTGCGCCCTGAGTGCTGGCGACCACGCGGGCGATGCGGTTGGCGGTGTCGAGCAGCGTGTCCATGTCGTCGCCAAACACCTTGACCGCCACGTCGCTGCGCACGCCGGTCACCAGCTCGGCCACACGCTGCGCGATGGGTTGGGCCATGGCGATGGAGATCCCGGGCAGATCGGCGATCTTGTCGCGCATGGCGTCGGCGATGGTGTCCTGGGTCCAGCCCTCGGGCCACTCGTCGCGCGGCAGCAGGCTGACGATGGGCTGGCCCTCGCTCTGCGACTGCGGATCGGCCGGCGATTCCCCGCGGCCGACCGGCGACACCACGCCCTTGACGCCTGGCACCTCACGCACGCGCCGCAGGATCTCGCGCTCCATCTTCATCGACTCGTCGAGCGAGATGTTAGGCACCCGCGTCACGCCGGGCACGATGGAGCCTTCCTTCATCTCCGGGATGAAAGAAGTGCCAAGGAAAGGCAGCACCGCAACCGACAAGGCAAAGGCGGTGACGGCGACAAGGAAGGTCTTGCGGCTGTTACCGATGGCCCAGTTGAGCAGCGGCAACCAGGGCCGCTTGAGCGCGCGGATCAGGCGCGTGTCTTCCTCATTACCCCCCTTGAGCACGTAGGTGCACAGCACCGGCGTGAGTGTGAGGGAGAGCACCAGCGACACCGCGAGCGCGATGGCTATGGTGTAGGCCAGCGGCGCAAACATCTTGCCTTCCATGCCCTCAAGGGTCATGAGCGGCAGAAAGACGAGGATGATGATGCCGACCCCAAAGATCACCGGCACCGCAACCTCTTTGACCGCCTCAAAGATGACGCGGATCTTGTTGTGCTCGCCCTCCGAGTGGCCATGCGACAGGCGCGCGAAGGCGTTCTCGACCACCACCACCGAGCCATCGACCATCAAGCCGATGGCGATGGCCAAGCCGCCGAGGCTCATCAGGTTGGCCGAGATGCCGAGCTTGTTCATGGTCATGAAGGTGAGCAGCGGCGTGAGCACCAGCGTGGCGATGACGATCAGGCTCGAACGCACATCGCCGAGGAACAGGAACAGCACGACGACGACGAACAGCACACCCTCGATGAGCACCTTGATCACGGTGGCGAGCGCCGCGTCGACCAGTTCCGAGCGGTCGTAATAGGGCACGATCTGCAGCCCCTCGGGGAGCATGCCTTTGCTGTTGATCTCATCGACCCGCTGCTTGATGCGGCCGACGATCTGCTTGGCGTTGCCACCGGCCAGCATCATCACCACACCGCCGACCGCTTCGGTCTGGCCATCCTTGACCAGCCCGCCCACGCGCACCGCCGCACCCTCCTCGATCTGCGCCACGTCGCGCAGGTAGACGGGTGTGGCGCCCTCGTTCTTGACCACGATGTTGCGGAAGTCATCGATCGACCGCACCAGGCCGATGCTGCGGATGAGGAACTGCTCGGCCTGCTGGTTGAGCACACCACCGCCGGCATTGGCATTGTTGGCCGCCACCGAGTCGAACACCTGATTGAGACTGAGCCCGTAGTGGCGCAGGCGATCCGGGTTGACACGCACGTGATACTGCTTGACGAACCCACCCTGCGAGTTGATCTCAGCCACACCCTGGATCGAACGCAGCAGCGGCCGTACCACCCAGTCCTGGGCGATGCGACGGCGTGTCAGTTCTTCTTTGGTGAGCTCACGATCGCCATCATCGGCCTTCTGCAGGGTGTACTGGTAGACCTCGCCAAGGCCGGTCGAGACCGGCCCGAGCACCGGCGACACGCCCTCAGGCATGCGCCCGCGCACGTCTGCCAGCCGCTCCATGACCAACTGGCGGGCAAAGTAGACGTTGGTCTTGTCGGTGAAGACCAGCGTGATGAGCGAGAGGCCCGGCTTGTTAAGCGAACGCATCTCGGTCATGGCCGGCAGACCCGTCATGGCGATCTCGATCGGCACCGTGACCAGGCGCTCCATCTCGTCGGGCGAGCGGCCGATCGCCTCAGTGGCGATCTGGACCTGGATGTTGGTGACGTCGGGGAAGGCATCGACCGACAACTTCCGTGCCGCATCGATGCCGAACACAAAGAGGACGATGCTGAGTACGACCAGCATCAGGCGCTGCTCAAGCGCCGACCGGATGATGGCTGGGATCATGCCGAGACCGTCCGGCGCCCGATGGAGCAGCCGCGCTCGCTCACTGGACCGCGCCCTTGCGCTGGTTGTTCAAGTGAAAAGCGCCATCGACGACGACCCGCTCTCCCGCCTCCACACCCTCGAGCACCGGCCGCACCTCTTCGCCATGGCTGCCGCGCGCGATATGGCCGAGCAGCACCGGCTTGAGGCGATACTTGCCCGGACCGACCTCGATGAACACGTGGTCGATGTTGTTCTCTCGGACGATGGCCGATGGCAGCAGGGCGATGCGCTCGTCGGCGCGCGCGGCCACCTCGACGGTGGCGAGCATGGCCGGCTTCAGGATGCCGTCGCGGTTGTCGAGGTCGGTGCGCACGAGGATGGTGCGCGTATCAGGGTTGACGATGGGCGACACGTAGTTGAGTCGCGCCACACGGCTTATGCCGAGCGCCGGGATATCGATGTTCACACGCTGACCCGCCTCGACACCGGAGGCCTCTTGCTCCGGCACCTCGGCGACGACGCGGACCACCGAGAGATCGGCGACGACGAACAGCGGATCGGACGGCTGCACCACCTGACCGAGTGCGACATTGCGCTCGACCACCGTGCCAGCCTGCGTCGACAGCACCGGCTTGACCGAACTGATGCTGCCCGACGCCTCGATGGTCGACAAGGTCGCGTCACGCAGGCCGAGCAGCTTGAGCTGATCGGCGGCGCCCCGCTTCTCCGCCTCGGCCACCTCCAGCTCGTTCTCGCGGCGCTGCAGCTCGGCGCTGCCGATGACGTCGGCGGCGTAGAGCGCCTTGGCCCGCTCGACGCTGCGGCGCATCAGCTGTACCTGCGAGTTGGCTTTGAGGAACGCCAGTTGCGCCTCACCCAGATTGGCGCTGGCGAGGGTGGCCAACATTGCGCCATGGGCGACCTTCTGGCCGAGGACGACCTTGAGCTCGGTGATGCGGCCCGGCACCGTGGTGCTGATGCGCGAGATGCGCCGCTCGTCGAAATCGATGCGGCCAGCGACGCGAAAGATCGGGCTCACCGGGCTGAGCTGCACCTCCTCGACGCGCAGGCTTGCCACCAGCCCCTCGTTGGCCTCGACCAGCATAGGGTCGGGGCGCGGTGCCTCGACGACGACCGGCTCCGACTCGCCGCAAGCAGACAGAGCGCACGCAAGGGCCAGGCCAAGCAGCGCGCGAACAAGGGTGTGACGAATTGCGCTGGGCATCTCTGCGCGTTCCTGAAGTGGGCTGAAGGGTCGGGGAGTAGCAGTAAGCGGCAGGCTACGGGCGGTCACCGGGCCTCCGCAGCCTGCAGGCGGTCGATCTCGATGCGGGCCACCTCGAGGTCGTAGCGCGCAGCGGTGAGGTCGTTGCGGGCGGCGCGGAACACGCGGCGCGCATCGAGCAACTCAAGGATGCCGCGCTCGCCAAAACGATACGCGGCCTCGGCCACCTTCACCGCAGCCTCGGCTTCGCGCAGTATCGCGCCCTCGAGGATGTTGATCTGGTTGCGCGAGATGTCGTACTGGCCATACGCGGTCTCCAGCGCCTGGGCGAGGACGAATCGGCTGTGCTCGAGCTGGTTGCGCACCCGCAGGCCCTGCGCCGTGTTCTCGGCGATCGGGCCGGCGCGGCGATCCCAGAGGGGGATGGTCAGCAATACGCCGACACGGTTGTTCTCAAGATCGGGGTCGCGCTCCTGCACGGCTCGCAACGCCACTTCCGGGTAGCGGCGAGCCTTTTCCAGCTCGGTCTGGCGCTCGAAACGGGTGAGCTCGGCGCGCAAAAAAGCCAGCTCCGGGTTGCCATCGAGCACGCGCTGGCGCAACACCTCGAGCAACGGCAATGGCCCCGGCGGGCTCCAGTCGCCGCGCACCTCGAAATCCGCAGGCAGCCGCTCGGCGACCAGCGCGCGAATGGCCACCCGCGCCTGGTTGACGCGCAGCTCGGCGCTGCGCGTGAGATTGCGTGCAGTGAGCCGCTCGGCTTCAGCGCGGATGAGGTCGTAGCGGGGGGCCTCGCCCACATCCACACGCACCTTGACGCGCTCGTAGATGGATTCGGCCAGCGCCAGGTCCTCACGCGCCGCGGCCTGTTCCTCTTGCCGGCGCAGCAAGTCATAGAAAGCGGTCTGCAAGCGCGCCAGCAGGCCGACGCGGGTCTGCCGCAATCCCGCCTCGGCGCCGCCCGCAGCGGCCTCCGCCGCACCGATGCGGGCCGAGCGCTGCCAAGGGTTGTCGATGCGTTGCGAGATGGCGATGGCGTGCGCGTGGCCCGAGGCGCCACCGATGCGAGGCGTGGCGTTGCCGGTGGTGAGTTCCGTCTCGGGGTTGGGGTAGGCCGAGGCCGACACGACGCCGGCACGTGCAGCGTCGACGCCATCGCGCGCGGCAGCGAGCGAAAGGTTCGCATCGATGGACAGCTGCCGCAGGGCCTGCAGATCATAGACGGGAGGGGCATCGCCGGCAGCAGCAGCGGCTGCAGGGAGCAAGCAGAACAGAAGCAGACTTCTCGACAGCAAGCGACCGGGCATCCGGTTCCTCATCTTTCGTTATGCAACGGGTAGGCTCGGGCGCAGTGCAAAAGGTTCCCGCCCGAGCGTTGACAAGGCTAGCCCTGGCGCGGGCGGATGGGCCGCTGGCGCCGCGTCTCGGCAAAGCGCAGGGCCACGTAGGTGCCGTAACCGATCATTCCTGCGCCGAGCACGAACAGACCGTAGGCGATGGGCCACGGGATGCCCTCGGTCATCATGGTGTATTCCGACATCCCGCCGATGCCCGCCAGCATGTTGAGCGGCATGAACACCACGCTGAACACGGTCAGCTGGCTCACACGCTTGTTCTGGTTGATGTTGATGAAGCCGATGGTGGCGTCCATGAGGAAGTTGATCTTGTCGAACAAAAAAGCAGTGTGGCTGTTGAGCGACTCGATGTTGCGCACGATCTGGTTGCAGGACTGCACCTGATCGGTCTTGAGCAAGCGCGCGCGCATGAGGAAGTTGAGCGCGCGCTGGGTGTCGAGGATGTTGCCGCGGATGCGACCGTTCTGGTCCTCCTCTTCGGCGATGCTGGCGAGGATGCTGGCCGCCTGCGTATCGGTGACGGTCTCGTTGAGCACGAGCCGGCCGACCTCGCCGAGCGTGGTGTAGATGTCCTCGAGCGAGTCGGCTGAGTACTCGACATCGGCACCGTAGAGGTCGAGCAGCACGTCGATGCTGTCGCTCACATAACCCGGCTGAGTGAGCGCGCGCCGGCGCTGCAAGCGGAAAACAGGCAGTTCCTCATCGCGCACCGAGAACAGCACGCCGGCATGCAGGATGAACGAGACCGGCACGCTGCGCGAATCACCGGCCCGGTCGCGCAGAAAGTTGGAGTGCAGGTGGATGTCGTCGCTGTCGCCGATGTAGAAGCGCGAGCTCAGCTCGAGGTCGGTGGCCTCGAGCGGGTCGGGCAACTCGACCTGAAAGTGCGAGCCGATGAAAGCGCGCTCGCTGGCGCTGGTATTGATGAGATCGACCCAGACCGGCTTGACGCCCTCGAGGTCTTTGCGGCCCGTCACCGGCACCTGGCGCAGCCGCCCACCCTCGATCAGCTCGAAGACATTGACCTTGGAACCCTCGAACTGGGGCTCGCGGCCGGCAGCCAGCGCCTCACGCCGCTCGTCGGAGAGCTCCCAGAGGATGTCGTTCTCGCGCTCGCGCGGGATGGCGCGCCACAGCGCCGCGGCGGCCTGCAAAGGCAGTTCGTCGAGCACCTCGCCGAGTTCCGCCGAAGAATGGCGCTCGACCAACCGGGCCAACTCGGCGTGATGCTGCTTCTCGAGCAGTGACTCGACCACTTCGCGACGCGTCATCTGCTGATTGTGAACGACGCCGTCCTGCAGTCTCTGCTTGTCCAGGATGTCCATGAATTGCTCGGTGGTCGACATGGCAGCTCCGCCGCACGGCACACAGAAAGGGCTCCACTGTGCGCAGCGAGTTTAAAACATGCGAGTGCTCACCGGTGAGGCTATCGAGACCTCTCACGATGGCCGCCGGTAACCGCCGGTCACGCCCTCTGGCGAGAGCACCCATTGCCAGAGTTGGTTGTGCCGGGCACGGAAGCTGCCCGCGCACGACAGGAGGTAGTAGCGCCACATACGATAGAAACGCTCGTCGTAGTGTTCGGCCAGAGCCGGCCACGCATCTTCAAAGCGCTGGTGCCAGGCCATGAGCGTGCGATCGTAATCGGCGCCGAAGTTGTGCACGTCCTCGACGACGAAGACGTCCTCGCAGGCATCGGCCATCTCCGACAAGGAAGGCAACTCCCCGTTGGGAAAGATGTTCCGTTCGATCCAAGGGTCGATGCCGCAGCCACGCTGGTTCTTGCCAATGGTGTGCAGCAGGAAGAGCCCGCCGGGCGCCAGCAGGGCACGCGCAGTCTCAAAGAAGCGCCGGTAGTTGCTGTGGCCGACGTGTTCGAACATGCCGATCGAGGCGACGCGATCAAAGCGCTGGTCGACATCGGTCTCGAGACAGCGCCAGTCGCCCAACAGCACTCGCACGGGCAGCGCGCCGGCCTGCGCCTCGGCATAGGCCGCCTGCTCGCGCGAATTGGTGAGCCCAGTGCACTCCACCCCGTAGCGCTCAGCGGCAAAGCGCATCAGGCCGCCCCAGCCGCAGCCAAGGTCGAGCAGCGTCATGCCCGGTCGCAGACCGAGCTTGCGGCAGACGAGTTCGAGCTTTGCCTCCTGTGCCCCTCCAAGATCGCCGGCATGAGCCCAATAGGCACAGCTGTAGACCATGTGCGGGTCGAGCATGGCCTCGAACAGTTCATTACCGAGATCGTAGTGATGACGCGCCACGGTCCAGGCGCGCGCCAACGACTGCCGGTTGAAAAAGCGCGCCTCGAGCGCGAGCAAGAGTGCTTCGGGACTACTCACCGCGTCGGCCACGCGAGCCCGCAGCAAGCGGTCGACCAGCACATCCACGGCGGCACAATCCCAGCCACCCTCGACATAACTCTCACCGAGCCCGAGGCTGCCATGCACGAGTACACGTCGCGCCGTGTCGGCATCGTGCATCTGGATGTCCCAAGGGCGCAAACCACCGATCTCGACGTCGGCCATGGCCAACAAGTGTCGAAAACGCTCGAGGCGCGGCACTGCTGGCAAAGCCACCGGCCCTTGGTGGGTCGCACGAATGTCCATCTCAGCCTCCTGAAACGGGGCACCAGGCCCCGGGGAGGCTTAATCTAGAGATGCTGGCATCAGGCCCGCGTTGACCGCGAACAAGGCTGTTACTCGATGCCCACCGCAAGGGCACGGGCGAGCGCCACCAGTGCGGTAAAGCGGTTGAGACGGGCATTGTCGACCGCGGTCTCGGCAGCAAACACCGCGCGCTCAGCGTCGAGCACGGTGGTGTAGTCCTCGGCACCCTCGCGATAGCGCAACTCAGCCAACCGCAGCGCCGTGGCAGCTGCCTCGGCCGCCTCGCGATGCTCGCGCTCCTGCTCGCCTGCGGCATGCGAGGCCACCAGAGCATCGGCCGCTTCGCGCTGCGCCAACAGCACCACCTGCAGGTAGCGGACCCATCGCTCCTGTTGCTGCGCGGCCGACAATTGTGCCTGCCCGCGCAAGCGGCCACCGTCAAACACCGTCTGCGCCAGGTTGGCCGCCAGCACGGCAAGTGCACCGGTACCCTGCAGGAAATCGCCACCCGCGGTGGCTTGCAGCGCCGAGCGCAAGCTGAGGTCGATGCGCGGCAGGATGGCAGCGCGCGCCGCCGCCACATTGGCCCGCGCCGCAGCGAGGTCGAGCTCGGCCTGGCGGATGTCGGGGCGCCGCGCCAGCAAGCCGGCCGGCTCACCCGGCACCGGCGCCGGCACCTCGACCTCGCGCAGACCGCGATCGCTGTCGGGCGAGGCATCGGGTGGCAGTCCGACAAGCAGAGCCAACTGGTTGCGGACGAGTCCGCGCTGACCGCGCAAATCGGCGAGCACTGCACGCGTCACCGCCACCTGGTTGCGTTGCCGCGCCACCTCCAGCGCCGAGATGCGACCGGCCGCTTTTTGCGATTCCAGCAGCGTGAGCAAGCGCGTAGCGGTATCGACGTTGCGGCCGGCGGTGGCGATGCGGTCGTTGAACGACAGCAGACGCACCCACGCAGTGGCGATGTCGCCCTGCACGGTGAGGCGTACCGCATCGCGGAACGACTCGCTGGCCGCCAGCGCGGCGCGCCCACCTTCGGCCAGCGAACGGTTGCGACCCCAGATGTCGAGTTCGTAAGCCAGCGTGCCACTCAGGCTGTAGAACTCGGTGACCGGCCGCTCGGGCAGGTCGTTGCGGGTCACGTTACCGCCCAGATTGAGCGCCGGGAACAAGCCCGCCGCAGCGATGCGCGCAGAGGCTCGCGCCTGCTCGATACGAGCCAGCGAGGTGCGCACATCGAGGTTGCTCTCGAGCGCGGCGTCGAGCACCGGCTCGAGCCCGGGCAGGCCGAGGCGGATGCGTTCAGCATCGCCAGCCTGCGCCGGTAGCGGCCAGGCACTGGCCAAGCGCGGTGACTCCTCAGCCACCAGCGGGATCTGCCCGGCGCAGGCGGTCAGCAGCACCAGCGCCACCAAGGCCGAGCCGGTGCGCATCTGTTGCGCCACCGCCCAGCGAGGCGACGGGGTGTCCAAGGTGGGAGGGCCGGACACGTTCATCACTCCGAGGCCAGCGCCACGACAGGGTCGAGACGCGCTGCGCGGCGTGCCGGCACATAGCCGAAGAAGACGCCGACGATGAAGGCGCTGCCAAAGGCCATCAGCACCGGCGGCAGCGAGAAGATGACCGGCGACCCCAAGGCCTGGGCGACATAGCCCGCAGCAAAGCCGAGTCCGACACCGATCAGACCGCCAAAGGCACACACCATCACCGCCTCGACGAGGAACTGCAGCTGGATCTGCAGCCGGCGCGCGCCGCAAGCCATGCGGATGCCGATCTCGCGGATGCGCTCGGTGACCGACACCAGCATGATGTTCATCACGCCAATGCCCCCGACCAGCAAAGAGATGGCCGCAATGGACCCGAGCAGCAGGGACATGGTGTTCTGGGTCTCGGTGGCGGTCTCGATCAGCGAAGCCATGTTGCGCACCTTGAAATCGACCGTCCGGTGGCGCGCTTCGAGGATCTCCTCGACCGCTGCAGCGGTGGCCTCGGAACGGTTCATGTCGGCCAGATGCAGGGCAATGGCACGGACGTGGCTCTGGCCAAAGAGGCGCATCCTGCCCGTGGTCAGGGGCACGAAGATATTGTCATCGAGGTCGCTGCCGAACGCCGACTCGCCCTTGGTCGCCATCACGCCGATCACCTCGAAAGGCACGCTGTCGATGAGGATGCTCTGGCCGATCGGGTCCTCGCCCTCGGTGAACAGCGCGTCGCGCACGGTGGTGCCGATGACGACCACCGGCGCAAAGCTCGCCACATCGGCGTCACCAAAGAACTGGCCGGCGGTGACACGCCAATTTCGGGCCCGCGGGTACTCGCCGGTGGTGCCGACGCCATTGGTGGCGTAATCGTTGCGGCCGAAGCGGACGGTCACCCCCTTGCCGTTCTCGGGCACCACGCGCAGCACGTTGGGCAGGCCCTCGAGCGCCCGGGCATCCTCAGCGGTCAGCGTCTTGACGTCGGACGAGCCGCGGATGTTGGGTGCGCCCGGCCTCACCACCAAGAGATCGGGCCCCATCGCCTCGATGCTGCGCAAGACCTGTGCCTTGCTGCCGTCGCCCATGGCGAGCATGGTGATGACCGCTGCCACGCCGATCACAATCCCAAGCAGCGTGAGCGACGTGCGGAACAGGTTGTTGCGCAAGGAGCGCACCGCCATGCCAAGCGCCGGGACCAGTCCGGCCAGCACACCTGCAGTGGCATCGCTCCGGCGGCCGGGCACTGTGCTGCCGGCCGAAGCCGCAGGCGCGAGGGCCGGCGCGCGTGGCGGCCGATCGTTCGCCGAATCGCTGACGATGCGCCCGTCGCCGAGGTGGATCACCCGCCCGGCCTGAGCCGCGATGCCGGCATCGTGGGTGATGAGGATGATGGTGTGGCCCTCGGCATTGAGAGCGTGCAGCAGGGCCAACACCTCCTCGCCCGTGGCGCTGTCGAGCGCGCCGGTGGGCTCGTCGGCGAGGATGACGCGCCCGCCGTTCATCAACGCACGCGCGATGGAGACCCGCTGCTGCTGGCCGCCCGACAAGGCCGCGGGCCGGAACGTGGCCCGTGCCTCGAGACCCAGCCGTTGCAGCAACGCGTGCGCCCGCGCCTCGCGCGCTGCCGCGGACAGGCCCTGATAGAGCGCAGGCAGGGCGACGTTGTCGAGGGCGGTCTCGGTGCCGATGAGGTTGTAGCGCTGGAACACGAAGCCGAACACCTCGCTGCGCAGAGCCGCCAGTTCATCCGGGCTGCAAGCAGCCACATCTCGCCCCTCGAAGCGGTAGGTGCCGGTGGTCGGCCGGTCGAGACAGCCGAGGATGTTCATCAGGGTGCTCTTGCCCGACCCCGACTGGCCGCAGATGGCCACGAACTCGCCGTGGCCGATGGCGAGGTCGATGCCATGCAGCACCTGCACGGCGGTATCGCCGCTGCCATAGGTGCGCGTGATGCCGCGCAGGTCGATCAGGGGCTGCATGGCGGGGCCGGGGCTCAGTGCGGGCGGCTCTTGGGCGCGCCACCACCCGACCCGGGCTTGCCACCCTTGCCGCCCTTGCCCCCTCTGCCGCCCTCCTCTCTGGCGGGCAGCAGAAGCGTCTCGCCTTCGCTCAGGCCCTCGACCACCTGCACCTCTTTGCGGGTCTCGAGCCCCAGCTTGACCTCGCGCTCCACCGGCTTGCCGGCCTCGGAGACCTGCACGCGCAAAGGACGGCCCGGAAGCAAGGCGCGCGCCGGGATCACCAGCACATCGTCGGCCTTGTCGAGCAGGAAGTTCACTTGCGCACTCATCTGCGGCAACAACACGGCGTCGGGGTTCTCGACGTCGAACAGCACCTTGTAGACCACCACGTTGTTGAGCGTCTCGGGGGTCGGGAGGATCTGACGCACGGTGCCGGACCAGCGCCGATCGGGCATTCCGAGCGTGTTGAACGACGCTGGCGTGCCCACTTTGATGCGGCTGATGTCAGCTTCGGAGACTTCGGCCTGAACGGTCATGGTGCCGAGATCGGCGATGCGCAGGATGACCGGCGCCTGCTGCGCAGCCACCAGAGTCTGCCCTTGACGCGCGGTGAGCGACACCACCGTGCCATCCATCGGCGCAAAGATGCGGGTGTAACGCAGGTTGGTGTTGTCGAAGCGGAGCGCGGCGGTCTGCTGGCCGATCTGCGCCTCGATGGCCTGCACCGCGGCCTTTGCCTGATCGTGCGCGGCTTGTGCTGCCTCGAGCTCCTGCCGACTCACCGCATCGCTGTCGATGAGGATGCGATTGCGCTCCAAGCGCTGCGTGGCGAGCGCGAGCTGCGCCCGCCGATCGGCGAGCTGGGCCTGCGAGTTGCTGATCTGCGCGTTGGTCTGGCCGACCCGCGATTCGAACAAGGTGGGATCGATCTCGGCGATCAGCTCGCCCTTCTTGACCGCTTGCCCGACCACCACGTGCAGCTTGCGCAGCTGGCCGGTGACCTGCGTGCCGACGTCGACGAATTGGAGCGGCTGGAGATTGCCGAGCGCGTTCACCGTGAGCTTGAGGCTGCCACGGCTCACGGTGGCGGTCTCGAGTGGCGCAGCCGCCTCGCCCTTCCACGGCGCCCACCACCAGAGGCCACCCGACACGGCCAGCACGATCAAGACCCACCACCCACGACGCACCACGCTACCCCCGCAAAAGCAAACGCCTTGCGCCAGAGCAAGGCCTTGAGCCCGGATCCACGCCAATTTGGCGGCATCTTGGCCAAAGGCCGCCCGACGCGGCGAAGCTGCAAATGATGTCACAACCCTTGTTACGGCCGGCCGAGAGCCGAACCGCACCGGCCTCTGAGAGTGCCGGCGGGGAGATTCGTTCATGACCGGGATCGCGCATGGCTGAGGATGGACCTGGCGGGCGCACCGCCATAGGCACCCGCATTCTCGGTGCAGCCTTTGCCGGCCTGCTTGCAGCGCTGGCAGCGGGCTCCTGGTTCGACCACGTCGAGCGCGTGCAGGGGCAGCTGCGGCTCGAGGCGACCGAGATGGTGCAGATGGCCGACGCGCTCGTGTGGCAGGACGCACCCCGCGATGCCAGCGGCGCCTCGCTGAGCCATGGCACGGGCTCGCGCAACATGAGCGGCCGCGGGAGCGAGGGAGCGCGTAGCGCAACGCCGATCGGGGTCATCGCTGACACCCGGCGTTTGTCCGAACAGCTCGCCCAGCGCTTGCCAAGGCCGATCGGCCACTGCCTGCTGCGGGGTGCAGACGGCCAAGTGCTGCTTGAACGGGGTGCGCGGCTGCCGCCCCTCGTCCGATCGGGTGGGTATGCAGAGCAAAACACCGGCTGGTTGTCCGGGCGCAGCCATTCACCGCTGACCGGCTTTACCGCGAGCAGCTCGCTGAGTCTCGGGCGCGTCATCGAAGATTGGGGGAACCGGAATGTCGGCCCTGGCGTACTGCTCATCGGCGCCGGCCTGATGATGCTCACGGTCATCGGCAGGCTGCAGGCTGCGCACTTCGACTTGCGCCGCGCGACACGCCGCGCCCTCCAGGACCCGTTGACCGGCATGCCTAACCGGCGCGCCTTCGATGCGGCCTATGCACGCCTTGGCCGCGCCAGTGCGCGCGACCGGCGGCCGCTCAGCGTACTTTTCATCGACGTCGACCGGTTCAAGCAGCTCAACGACGAGCTCGGGCATGCTGCAGGCGACCGCGCCTTGCGCGCCGTAGCCAGCGCGATACGCCGCAGCCTGCTGCGACCGACGGATTTCTGCTGCCGCTGGGGCGGCGAAGAGTTCGTCGTGGTGTTGCCCGACACCGACGCGCGCGGTTCACTACAGACCGCACAACGCATCCTCGAGCGAGTGCGTGGGCTGCGCGAGCGCAGCGATGACCACTACGCCAGCCCGGTCACTGTGAGTATCGGCATCGCTTCGCAGACCAGCAGCGAACAAGCCGGCCCTGATCTGGTGACCAACGCCGATCAGGCGATGCTGGAAGCCAAGCGCGCGGGCCGCGATCGCTGGGCGGTCTGGCGCCCGCCCGAGGTGCCCGGGGTTGCCGCCGGCTCTTTGCCAACAGCGGAAGTCGCGCCGTGTGCAACCCTCGGGGGCGGCGCAGACGCGCCATCGGGGCGTGCCCTCAGGCCGGGCTGAACAACTGACCGCCGACCGAGTGATGCAAGACCCAACGGTTGCCACCCGCGCGCTTGGCTTCATACATGGCCTCGTCGGCACGCTGGATGAGCCCATCGGCCGTGTCGGCCGCCGAGAGGCGTACTGCAACACCCATGCTGACGCCGATGCGCAAAGGCTGACCCGCTGCCGGCACGCGCTGAGAGACCCGCGAGACGACGCCATCGAGCAGCGCTGACAGTTCACCCGGCCAGTTCTCGCCTTCGAGTAGCAGCACGAACTCATCGCCACCAAGGCGAACGACCATGTCACTCTCCCGCACGCTGGCGCTCAGCCGCCGGGCCACCTCGACCAGCAGCAGATCACCGATCTCGTGGCCATAGCGGTCGTTCACCGCCTTGAAGCCGTCAAGGTCCAGAAAACACACCGCGAGCAAGGTGGCGTCCGCACGTTGCGAAGCCCTCGGGCGGCCGAGCCGCTCGAGCAAGCCTGCACGGTTGAACACGCCGGTCAGCCCGTCGTGATGTGCCGCCTCATGCAAGTCGTCCCGCTCGATCACCAGCCCGCTCTCGCGACGCTGCACGACACGGTACGCGCCAGTCATGGACAGGAGCGTGAGCACCAGCAGCAACACCCCGCCGAAGAGTGCCGCGACCAAAGTCTCGCGGCGCAAGACCTCAAGACCGCCCGTGGCTCTGATCGACGCGACCTCGACCCGGACCCAACCGAGCTCAGCCACTCCGGGCAAGGGTGCCCAATGCACCAGGATCCCGAGCGGTGTGCGCTCCATGCGGGCCTCGGCGGGTGGCTCCAGAGTGACTGCCTCGAGCTTCTCGATGACGTTGTCGCCGACCCCAGAGCGGCTCAGGTGGGCCACGACGCGCGAATCGGAATCGAGCACCACGACGTCGCGAATGGACGTGCGCTCCAGCAGACCACGCTGGGTCACCACCAGTCCATCCAGATCGCGATCGTTGAGCGCTTGCGCCGCCAGCAGGCCCACGTCTTCGGTGAGCGCCTCCGCGAGCTGCTCCTCGCTGCGATCGAATAGTGTCTGATACCGACCATCGACCCAGACCACGGCAGCCACAGTGAGCGCGCCCACGGCCAGAACGAGCGCCATCGTCGCGAGCAGAAACGCCTTTCTTGACTGCCCCACACCCCGATCGACTCCGCTCATGGCGACTAAGAGTACTCCGCGCAGACCGGGCCTGTGAATCGCAGACGGTGAAACTCGGCACGGTATTCCTTGAGTGTGGTCGGCCGCGGTTCAGGGAACCGCACCTGGCGCAACAGCTGCCGCCCGGCCGCATCACGTTGCAAATCGATGATGGCGCTCTGTAACGCCTCGCCCACGGCCTTCGGGACCCGTGGATGCACAACCACTGGCGGAGCCAAAAACGGCTCCGAGACCCAGATCGGGCGGAGCCCGACTGCCAATTCGGGACGCCCGAGCAGTAAAACGCTGTCGGTGGTGACGCCGACCTCGACATCGCCAACGAGCACCGCACGCAGCACATTGGCCAAACTTGAGAATTCGCTGACCCGGCAACGCGTGCCGTCACGCCAGAGCATCCGTTGGGGCACTGCAGACAACATGAGCCCCTTGCCTTCGGCTACGCCCAGTCTGATAGGGCTGGCCCGACGCAGAGCCGCCAGATCCGTGAGTGGCGAATCGCGACGCACTACAAGCATCGCCCGGATGAGCCGGCCGCTGGTCACGATAGGCGTGTAGCCGCGTTCTTTCTGTAATCGGAACAGGCTCGTGGGCAACGCGATCGCAAAATCGGGCGAGCCGGACGCGAGACGCGACTCGGCTGACGAGAAGTCATCGGGACTGTGCGCACGCAGGCAGACACCCGATCGCAAAGCCAGTTCGGCCAGCAACGGCGTCCACAGGTTTCGGGTCTCAATGGACGCGACCTGCACCGGCAGATCGAACACGTAACAAGGCGGTGTGGCCGCGCCGGCCGCGGGAGACATCGGGGCCAGCGAACCCAATAGCGCGCTGCTCAGAACCCTGATCCAATGCCTCCATCTCATGCGCGACCTCTCGAACAAGGCGGTCCAAGAGCCAAGAGCCAAGAGCCAAGTACCAAGAGCCAAGAGCCAAGACATGCCAGTATAACCCTCAAATATCAGCGATGCCTGCTGTGCATTGTGGACCGCGTCCAGCTTGGGTGCCCGAACATCGCGCTGCACCGCGCGGACAGCTTTGACTCGCGCTAAACTCCGGGCTGCAAAGGAGCCCGCTAGACCATGTCCAAACCTGCCCCGCTCAATCGCACTCTGCTCATCATCGGCGCCCTCGTCGCGGTGCCGCTCACCGCGGCCCTGTTGGGTGGCCTCACCACTGCCGGCGACGTGCCTGCCCTACCGAAGGCTGGCGCTGAGCCGCCAGAGGTCGTCTTGGCGCGGCTCAAGCCGGTCGGCGAGTATGTCCTGGCGGCGGTCGACGCCGATGCCGCGGGCGGCGCGATCGATGGCTCCAAGGTGTACAACGGCGTGTGCGCGGGATGCCACGCGGTGGGCGCCGGCGGCGCGCCGAAGGCCGGCGACAAGGGCGCCTGGGGGCCGCGCGTCGCCAAGGGCAAAGACACCCTCTACAGCCACGCCATCAACGGCTTCCAAGGCAATGCCGGCGTGATGCCGGCACGCGGCGGCAACCCCAAGCTCAGCGACGACGAGGTCAAGGCCGCCGTCGACCATCTGGTCAAGCTCGCCGGCTAAGCCCTCGGCTAGACGCCGCCCTTCTGCAACCGGGCACGCATCGCCGCCAGCCGCGCGCTGCCCTCCTCGCGCGACACCGGCCCGCGGTCGGGCGGCTTGACCGCCTCGCCCATCTCGGCGATGAAGCGTGAGGCCTCGCAGCTCGTCCACTCGCCGGCGCGCTTGCGCCGCTCACAGTGGCTCACCCACAGTGTGCGGCGGGCGCGGGTGATGCCCACATACATCAGCCGCCGCTCTTCCTCCAGCCGGCCTTCGTCCGCCGCGTCGCGGTGCGGCAGGATGCCCTCCTCCACCCCGACCAGGAACACATGGTCGAACTCCAGGCCCTTGGCGGCATGCAGCGTCGAGAGTTGCACCACATCGGGCGTCTCGCCCTCGCGGCCTTCGAGCAGGGTGATGAGCGCCACGGTCTGCGCCACCTCCAGCAGCGTCTGCGCCTCGGCGGCATCGCCACCCTCGCCCTTGCGCGCCACCCAGTCCATGAAGTCGCTCACGTTGGCCCAGCGCGTCTCGCCCGGGCGGCCCGGATCGGTGTCTTGCAGGTAGAGCTCGTAGTCGATGGCGCGCACCAGGTCTCGTATCACCTCACCCGCCGGCTCGCGCGCGGCGCGGCCTTGCATGCGGGCGATGAAGTCGCGGAACTCGATGAGCAGTTCGAGCTGGCGCTCGGGAATGATGTCGTGGCAATCGGGCCGGTCGAGCGCAGCAAAAAGGCTGCAGCGGCCGCGCGCGGCCAGCCCGCCGAGCTTCTCCAGCGTGACCGCACCCACGCCGCGCTTGGGCGTGGTCACCGCGCGGATGAAGGCCGGGTCGTCGTCCTCGTTGCAGAGCAGGCGCAGATAGGCGCCGAGGTCACGGATCTCGGCGCGGTCGAAGAACGATTGCCCGCCTGAGACGCGGTAGGGGATCTTCTGGCTGCGCAGCGCCTCCTCGAACATGCGCGCCTGGTGATTGCCGCGGTAGAGAATGGCGTAGTCGAGCCAGCGCCCGCCGCTGCGCAGCTTGTGCGCCTGCAGACGCAGCGTCACCGCCTCGGCCTCGGTGGCGTCGTCGCGGTGCGCCAGCACCTCCACCGGATCACCCGGCCCGTACTCCGACCACAGCGACTTTTCGAACAATTTGGGGTTGTGCGTGATGAGCGCGTTGGCGGCGGCGAGGATGCGCCCGCTCGACCGATAGTTCTGCTCGAGCTTGATGACCCGCAACTGGGCGTAGTCGCGCGCCAGCTGGCCAAGGTTATCGGCCGAAGCGCCGCGCCAGCCGTAGATGGCCTGGTCGTCGTCGCCCACCGCGGTGAAGGCGTGGCGAAGCCCGGTGAGCACACGCAGCAGGCGGTATTGCGCGGGGTTGGTGTCCTGATACTCGTCCACCAACACATGGCGCAGCCGGCCCTGCCAGCACGCGGCGATCTGCGGGTCGCGTTCGAGCAGGCGCAGCGGCA
>CAMDGF010000020.1 GCA_945897555.1 Klebsiella pneumoniae
CGACCTCCGAGCGCCAGCGAGCGGGAGCGAGAAGAGTCGACCCGAGAAGGGCCCGCCCACCACCAGCTGGACGGCCGCGCCCGGCAGTCCGCTCAATCAACGAGCAGCCGCTCGACCACCTCGCCGCGCTGCAGATGCCGCTCGACGATCTCGTCGAGGTCCTCGCTGTCGACGTAGCGGTACCACACCGCCTCCGGGTAGATCACGACCACCGGGCCGAGGTCGCAGCGGTCGAGGCAACCGGCCTTGTTCACGCGCACCTTGCCGGGGCCCGACATGCCGAGCGCCTTAACCTTGGCCTTGGTGTGCTCGAAAGCCTTGACCGAACCGCAGTCGGCGCAGCAACCCTCGCCCGGCTCGCGCT
Organism: Klebsiella pneumoniae; assembly: GCA_945897555.1. GTDB lineage: Bacteria > Pseudomonadota > Gammaproteobacteria > Burkholderiales > UBA3065 > UBA3065. The sequence continues at coordinate 365 of CAMDGF010000020.1, forward strand.
GGTTGAGGCAAAAGAAGACGTGGTGCGAGAAGTGGCTGTCAGGCGTGGGCTGGGTCATGGGCTGGTCGTTTTTCAGTCAGCGCATGGTGGACTTGGCGCTGCTGCCGCGCGCCTGCTCCACCGGGTAACGACGCGCGTTGTCGGCGAGCTTGGCCTCGGCGGCGGTGAGCAGGTCGATGTCCTGCACCTGCGCCAATCGCAGCAGATAGATGAAGACGTCGGCCATCTCGCGCGCCACTTCGTCGCGCGTCTGCGCCGGCAGTGCGGCGCTCTGCTCCGGCGTGAGCCACTGGAAGTGCTCGAGCAGCTCAGCGGCCTCCACGATAAGTGCCGAGGCGAGGTTCTTCGGCGTGTGGAACTGCTGCCAGTCTCGCACCTCGGCGAACTGGCGGATTGCAGCGTCGAGTGCCGCAAGGCGTGCATCAACGATCGCGCTGCCCGCACCAGCACTCACTGCGGCAACACCTCATCGTCGGCCGACAGCATGCGCTGCACCAGCAGCGTATGCACACGCCGGCTGTCGGCACGCAGCACCTGGAACTGAAAACCGCCCACGTTCACTCGCTCGCCACGCTTGGGCACGCGGCCGAGACCGCGCACCACCAGACCGCCCAGCGTGTCGACATCCTCCAGCGGCAGGTCGGCCAGCAGCATCTCGTTGAAATCGGCGATCTCAGTCTGCGCCTTGCAGCGGTAGCGGCCAGGCTGCTCCTCGACGATGTTGTCCTCGTCCTCGTCGTAGTCGTATTCGTCGTCGATGTCGCCAACGATCTGCTCAAGAACGTCCTCGATGGTCACCAGTCCAGCCACGCCGCCGTACTCGTCGACCACGATGGCCATGTGATTGCGGTTGGCGCGGAAATCGCGCAGCAACATATTGAGGCGCTTGGATTCGGGCACAAAGACCGCCGGCCGCAGCATCTCCCGCACATCGAAACTGGCCTCGGCATAGAAGCGCAGCACATCCTTGGCCAGCAAGATGCCGAGCACCTTGTCGCGCTCGCCCTCGAACACCGGGAAGCGGCTGTGAGCCGTCTCGAGGACGAAGGGGATGAAAGACTCGGGCGGATCTTCGATGTCGATCATGTCCATCTGCGCGCGCGGCACCATGATGTCGCGTACCGCGATCTCCGACATGGCGAGCGCGCCTTCGATGATCGACAAGGCATCGCTGTCGATCAGGTGCCGCTCGTATGCCGAGTGGAGAAGTTCGATGAGCTGCTCGCGGTCTTCAGGCTCACGCAAAAGCAGCGCGCTGAGACGGTCGAGCAGCCCCGGTTTATGACTGGGGTCGTCCATGCAGGCGGATCAGTCTGCCTTGGTCGCGCCGCCGGCGGCGTCGCGATCGGCGTAAGGATCTGGGATGCGCATACGTCTGAGCATAACGCGTTCCAGCGATTCCATCATTGCAGCCGATGCATCATCCTCATGGTCGTAGCCCTGCAGGTGCAGCACGCCATGCACGATCAGGTGGGCGCAATGGTCGCGCAGCGGCTTGCCCTGGGCCTCCGCCTCGGCCCGCACCACCGGGGCGCAAACAACGATGTCGCCCTCGGCGACGTCGGCCTCCGGCTCGCTGTAGACAAAGGTCAGCACGTTGGTGGCGTAGTCCTTGCCGCGGAAGTCGCGGTTGAGCGCGCGGCCCTCATCGGCATCGACAAAACGCACGGTGATCACCGCATCGCCAGCCAATGCCGCGGCGACCCAGCGGCGGACCTGCTGACGTGCGGGCAGGTCGATGGCATGGCAGACATACTGCACGGCCAGCGCCAAGCGGTGGCCGCTCAGCGCAGCGTCAGTAACCGCCACGCTGGCCTACTCCCCCGGGCCACGCCGCGTGTCGTGGCGGTCGTAGGCCTCGACGATGCGCGCCACCAACGGGTGGCGCACCACATCCTCGGCGGTAAAGTTGCAAAACGCGATACCGCGCACCTTGGCCAGCACCTGCCGGGCGTCCACCAGGCCGCTGCGCTGCTTGGGGCCGAGGTCGATCTGCGTCACGTCGCCGGTGATCACCGCACGGCTGCCAAAGCCGATGCGCGTGAGGAACATCTTCATCTGCTCAGGCGTGGTGTTCTGCGCCTCGTCGAGGATGACGAAGCTCTGGTTGAGCGTGCGGCCGCGCATGTAGGCCAGCGGCGCAACCTCGATGGTGCCTTTCTCGAACAGCCGGCCGACCTTGTCGAAGCCCATCAGGTCGTAGAGCGCATCGTAGAGCGGGCGCAGATAGGGGTCGACCTTCTGCGCCAGGTCGCCGGGCAGGAAGCCGAGCTTCTCGCCCGCCTCCACCGCTGGACGCACCAGCACCACGCGCCGCACAAGGTCGCGCTCCAGCGCATCCACCGCGCAGGCCACGGCCAGATACGTCTTGCCCGTGCCGGCCGGGCCCACACCAAAGGTCAGGTCGTGGCTCAGCATCTGCCGGATGTAAGCCTCCTGATGGGGCGTGCGGCCGCGCAGGTCGGTGCGGCGGGTGCGCAGCAGTGGCACCTCGTCGGCCTCGGCCTCGGCACGCGGCGCCAGATGGCGCGCCTCGGTCAGGCCCAACTGCACGTCGTCGACACTCAGTGGCTGCTGAGCACGCTGGTAGAAGCGTTGCAGCAGCTGCGCTGCCTGCTCGCACGCCTCCCCGCGTAAAGTGAAGCGCTCACCGCGGCGCGAGATGTGCACGTCGAGTGCAGTCTCGACCTGGCGCAGGTTCTCGTCGAGCGCTCCACAGAGGTTGGCCAGCCGGAGGTTGTCGACCGGCTCGAAGCGCAGCTCGATGGGGGGCGCGGTCATGCGGGCAGCCCGAAGAAGGCCTGTCGTCGGCGGCCTACGACCTCGGGTGTCACGTGTTCTCGCTCCACGCTGCGCGAAGTCGCTTCGAAAAGGACCCCCAACGGGGGCCGCCCCTCAACGGGCACTGGGCCGCTGCCCACTGATTTGCCCAGGCTGCCCGCCGAGCTCACTTCACCACCAGCTCGCCACGCAGCGAGTGCGGGTAGGCCTGCGTGATGCGCAGGTCGACAAAGGTGTGCATCAGGCGGTCGCGAGCCAAGCCGTGCGGCACGGCAAAGTTGACCACCCGGTTGTTGTCGGTGCGCGCAGCGAGCTCGTTGGCGTCCTTCTTGGCTGCCGCCTCGACCAGCGCGCGCTGCACAGTGCCCACCATGGCGGTGTTGATGCGGTCGGCCTGGGTCTGGATCTGCGCCTGCAGACGCATCAGCCGCTCGACCTTGAGCTCGTGCGGCGTGTCGTCCTGCAACTCGGCGGCGGGCGTGCCCGGCCGACGCGAGTAGATGAAGCTGAAGCTCTGGTCGAAGTCGAGCTCCTCGATCAGGCGCAGGGTGGCCTCGAAATCGGCCTCGGTCTCGCCGGGGAAGCCGACGATGAAGTCGGACGACAGGCAGATGTCCGGCCGCACCTTGCGCAGCCGGCGGATGATCGACTTGTACTCCATCGCCGTGTGGCCGCGCTTCATGGCCGCGAGGATGCGGTCGGAGCCGCTCTGCACCGGCAGATGAAGATGACTGACCAACTTGGGGCAAGTGGCGTAGGCATCGATCAGGCGCTGCGTCATCTCGCGCGGGTGGCTGGTGGTGTAGCGGATGCGCTCGATGCCTTCGATGTCGTTGACCAACTCGAGCAACAGGGCGAAGTCGGCGAAAGCGCCAGCGTCAGGAACCGCCTCACCCGCCGCGCCCTGGCCAGCCGCCACCTCGGCCTCCAGCCCGTGCAGGGCGCCGCGATAGGCGTTGACGTTCTGGCCGAGCAGGGTCACCTCCTTGACGCCACGCTGGGCGAGGTCGGTGATCTCGGCGAGCACGTCGAGCAGCGGCCGCGAGACCTCCTCGCCGCGGGTATAGGGCACCACGCAGAAGGTGCAGTACTTGCTGCAGCCCTCCATGATCGAGACGAAGGCGCTGGCGCCCTCGACCCGCGCCGGTGGCAGGCTGTCGAACTTCTCGATCTCGGGGAAGGTGATGTCCACCGCGGCGCGGCCGGTGCGGCGGCGCTGCTCGATGAGCTCGGGCAGGCGATGCAGGGTCTGCGGGCCGAACACCACATCGACGTAGCGCGCCCGCTTGACGATGGCCTCGCCCTCCTGGCTCGCCACGCACCCCCCCACGCCCACCACCACGTCGGGGTTGGCCTGCTTGTACTCGCGTATCCAGCCCAAGTCGGTGAACACCTTCTCCTGCGCCTTCTCGCGCACGGAACAGGTGTTGAAGAGGATGACCTGCGCCTGCTGCGGGTCGTCGGTCGGCGTCATGCCGTACTCGGCCTCGAGCACGTCGCCCATCCGGGACGAGTCGTACTCGTTCATCTGGCAGCCGTAGGTCTTGATGTAGTACTTGCCAGACATGGCGGTGGTGTCGGGACGCTCGCCGTCGCGGATGGGTGCGGAACCGGCCTCGCAGGCGCGGTTCAGCGGAGTTCCAGTTTGGACTTGGTCGGCTTGCAATCGACCGCGCCCATGGCGACGATGTCGCGCTCGATCATCTCCCGCGCCTGCGATGGCTGCACCGGGCATACGTAGTTGCCGTTGACCAGCGCCTTCATCTGCTCCTTGCGCTTGCTATCGTAGGCCTTGCCGATGGCGTCGATCTCGCGCGGCGCGGCTCCGCAACGCTGGCCGAAGTCGAGCAGGCTCTTGCGCAGGTCGTTGGCGTTGGCCAGACCGCACAGCTCGTACTGGGCCGACTTGCGGGCGATCATCTGCGCCGCGTCCTTGGCCTTCTGCAGCTCTTCGGCAGGCATTGCCGAGCGGGCTGTGGTGGTGACAGACAGCGCCGCTGCCAGAGCAGCGAGCGCGACGAGGTTCGGGGTCGTAGGTCTCATGGCACGCATTATACTTGCCACCCCGCATCCCGCCCCGGTTCCTGTCCCGGGCCGGCGGTCGATGCCGCCTCCATCAAGGACTCACCCGCATATGCAGGAAGCCTACGAACGCGCCCGAGCAGTCAAGCTCGTCATCTTTGACGTCGACGGCGTGCTCACCGATGGCCGCATCTACATCAACGACAACGGCGATGAGATGAAGGGCTTTCACTCGCGCGACGGTCACGGCATGAAGCTGCTCAAACATGCCGGCCTCGAGACCGCCATCATCTCCGGGCGCACCGCCCGCTGCGTCGAACTGCGCGCGCAGAGCCTCGATATCGGCGTGCTCTATCAGGGTGTAGAGGACAAGGTGGCGGTGTTCGAAGAGCTGCTCGCTCGCACCGGCCTGGCGCCGGAGCAGACCGCCTACATCGGCGACGACGTGGTCGACCTGCCGGTGCTGCGCCGCTGCGGACTCGCGGCCTGCGTGCCCGAGGCGCCCGAGGTGGTGCGCGCCCACGCCCACTACATCTGCAAGCTTCCGGGCGGCCACGGCGCTGTGCGCGAGTGGTGCGAGATGATCCTGCACGCTCAGGGCCGCTTTGATGCTGCGCTGGCGCGCTACATGGCCTAGCACCGGGCGATGAGTGACCGCCCGGCCCTGTGGTTCCCGCTGGTGCTGCTGGCAGCGTTGGCGGCGCTCACCACCTGGCTCGACTTCGAGGTGCGCAATAGCATCACGGAGGCTGGCAGCCGCAACCGCCACGAGCCCGACACCATCCTGCATGACTTCAGCACACGCCAGACCGGCAAGACCGGCGCCTTGGAACTCACCCTCAAGGCCAAGCGGCTGCAGCACTACATGGACGATGGCAGCACCGACATGGACCTGCCGCAGGTCGAGCACCGCGACGCCAAAGGCAACACGCTGAGCGTGCGCAGCGACCGCGGCCGCGCCTCGGGCGATCGCAAGACGCTCGAGTTCGAGGGACGGGTGACGCTGCGCCAAGGCGGCGCAGTGAAGACGCCGGTCACACTCGAGACCCGTTACCTCAGGGTGCTGCCCGACCAGCGCTTTGCCTCCACCGACCAGCCGGTGCGCATCAGCTCAGCCAACACCCTTATCACTGGCCATGGATTAGACTTTGACATGGAAGCCCGCACGCTCAAGTTGCGCTCGCGGGTCAGAGTGACCTACCAACCACCCGGCAGACATGCAGCAAAAGCAACCCCTCCTGCAAAGCGCCGGCCTGATCGCGCTGCTGCTGGCCGTCGCGCTGGCTAGCCCGGCCGCACAGGCCGAGAAGGCCGACCGCGAGAAGCCGGTCGAGATCGAAGCCGACACCGCCGAGGTGGATGACAAGACCAAGACCACCGTATTCAAGGGCCAGGTGGTAATCACCCAGGGTACGTTGGTCATCCGCGGCGACAAGGTCACCCTGCGCGACGATGGCAAGGGCCGCCAAGCCGCGACTGCGCTCGGTAACCCGGCCACGTTCCGCCAGAAACGCGATGGCCTTGACGAGTACATCGAGGGCCGTGGTCAGCGCATGGACTACGACAGCACGAGGCAGCTCCTGCAATTGCGCGAAAACGCCGAGATCCGTCGCGGTGGCGACTGGGCGCGCGGGCAGCTCATCGAGTACGACAGCGACAACGGGACCTATCGCGTGGTGGGTGACACACAGCGTGGCGAAAGCACCCCGGCGGGCGCCGGCGGCCGCGTGCGTGCGGTCATCCAGCCGCGCAACACGCCAGCCAGCCCGCAGGGCAGATGAGCACCCTGGCCGCACAGCGGCTCCGCAAGCGCTACAAGGCGCGCACCGTGGTCGAGGATGTGTCGTTCAGCGTCGATGCCGGTGAGGTGGTCGGCCTGCTCGGGCCCAACGGCGCTGGCAAGACCACCTGCTTCTACATGGTGGTCGGCCTGACCGCCACCGACGGCGGCAGCATCCTGCTCGACGGCCGCGACATCACCCACGAGCCGATGCACGTCCGCGCCCGCCTCGGGCTCGGCTACCTGCCACAGGAGGCGTCGATCTTCAGACGCATGACGGTGGCCGAGAACGTCCGCGCCATCCTCGAGATCGCGCACGACGATGACGACTGGATGGCACGCCGCACCGCGGAGTTACTGGACGAACTCCACGTCGGCCACCTCGCCGACGCACCCGCTGTGAGCCTCTCGGGTGGCGAGCGCCGGCGCGTCGAGATCGCCCGTGCGTTGGCCACCGAGCCGCGCTTTGTGTTGCTCGACGAGCCCTTCGCCGGCGTCGACCCGATCGCCGTCATCGACATCCAGACCATCATCGCCTTCCTGCGCGACCGCGGCATCGGCGTACTCATCACCGACCACAACGTGCGCGAGACGCTGGGTATCTGCGACCGCGCCTGCATCATCAGCGAGGGGCACGTGCTGGCCAGCGGCGAGCCGGCCGCGATCGTTGAGAACGAGGACGTGCGGCGGGTCTACCTTGGCGAGCGGTTCCGCCTGTAGCGGCGCGCCCACCATGAAACAGACCCTGCAGCTGCGCACCTCCCAGCAGCTCACGCTGACGCCGCAGTTGCAACAGTCGATCCGGCTGCTGCAGATGTCGACGCTGGACCTCAACCAGGAACTCGAGCGTGTGCTCGACGAGAACCCCATGCTCGAGCGTGCCGAGCCGGGCGAAGCCGACGAGGTGCTGCCGATGCTGGTGGCAGCACTGTCGGCGCCGAACACCGCCTCCGGCGAGACGGGGACCGACCCGGCGGGCGCGGCCAGCACCAGCGAGGCTGACGCGCTGGCCAGCGACGACGGTGCCTTGCTCTGGGAGGGCAGCAGCGGTGGCCATGACGAGGATGACGAGGGTTTCGAGCGGCAGACCGCCGCCGCCACCAGCCTGCGCGACCACCTGCTGTGGCAGGTGCAGATGTCGCAACTGGCCGAAGACGACCGTCAGCTGGTGCTTTGGCTGATCGAGGCACTCGACGACGACGGCTACCTCACGCAGGCGCTCGCCGAGCTGGTCGAGGCGGCCAACGCCCTGGGCGCTGCCGATGCCGCCGAAGGGCCAGCCGAATCCCCGATCGACGAGGATGTACTGCGAGTCGCGCTGCGCTACCTGCAGACACTCGACCCGCCTGGCGTTGGCGCCGTCGACCTCGCCGACTGCCTCGCCATCCAGCTCGAGGCTCTGCCCGCCGACACGCCGCAACGTGACCTCGCGCTGCAACTGGTGCGCGGCCATCTCGATGCGCTTGCCGCACGCGACTACGCCGGACTGCGCCGCGCCCTCAACTGCGATGAGGCCACACTGCGCGCGGTGCAGGCACTGGTGACTGCACTCAACCCGCGGCCTGGCTCAGCCTTTGGCCAGAACGACACGCGCTATGTGGTGCCCGACGTGCGCGTGCTCCGTGCGGGCGAGCGCTGGGTGGTGCGGCTCAACGCCGATGCGGTGCCGCGTCTGCGCGTCAACCGCACCTATGCCGACCTGCTGGCGCGCAACCGCGGCCAGGGCGGCGAGTTGGGGGGCAGGCTGCAGGAAGCGCGCTGGATGCTGCGCAACGTGCAGCAGCGCTTCGAGACCATCCTGCGTGTGTCTCAGGCCATCGTCGCGCGCCAGCAGGCGTTCTTCGACCATGGCGAGGTGGCGATGCGGCCGCTGGTGCTGCGCGAGATCGCCGAGGCGCTCGACCTGCACGAATCCACCGTGAGCCGTGTCACCACGCAGAAGTACATGATGACCCCGCGCGGCCTGTTCGAACTCAAGTTCTTCTTTGGCAGCCATGTCGCCACCGAGAGCGGTGGGGCAGCATCGTCCACAGCGATCCGCGCGCTGATACGCCAGCTGGTCGGCAGTGAGGACCGTCAGCAGCCGCTGTCCGACAGTCAGCTCGCCGACATCCTCGGCCGGCAGGGTATCATCGTCGCAAGACGCACCGTCGCCAAATACCGAGAGTCGCTTCAGATCCCCGCAGTGTCTTTGCGGAAGTCGCTGTAAATCAGCAGAAGTCGCTGTACTCAAGGAGGAGTTGCCATGAACCTGAGCCTTGCTGGTCACCATGTCGAGATCACCCCGCCCATCCGCCAGTATCTGGAGGGCAAGCTGGATCGTGTGCTGCGACATTTCGATGACGTGACGACGGTGAATGTGGTGCTGTCGGTGGAGAAGTTGCAGCAGAAGGCGGCGGCCACGCTCCACGTGCGCGGCCGCGACCTGCACGCCGAGGCGGTCGATCAGGACATGTACGCGTCGATCGACGCGCTGGCCGACAAGCTCGATCGCGAGGTCATCCGCCACAAGGAGAAGCACCTCAACCATCACGGCGCTGGCATCAAGCGCCAACAACTGGCCGACTGACCCGCCCGCGGACGCATGAGCACGATCGTCAGCCTCCTGCGTCCGCCCAACATCTCGCTCGACCTCAAGGTCGCCGGTAAGGCCGACCTGTTCGCGCAATTGGCGCGACAGGCCGCACCGCTCACCGGCACCAGTGAGCACACCATCGTCGATAGCCTGCGTGCCCGCGAGAGTGCCGGCACCACCGGCCTCGGCATGGGCGTTGCCATTCCGCACGGGCGCATCAAGGGTCTGCGCGAGGCGACCGTGCTGTTCGCACGGCTGCAGCCGGCCATCGAGTTCAGTGCTCCCGATGCCAAGCCGGTGTCGCTGGTCTTCACCCTGCTCGTGCCGGCACATGCCGACGAACTGCATCTGCAGCTGCTTGGCGAGCTTGCACAACACCTCGGCTCGGCGGCCTTCCGCGAACGATTGGCCGCGGCCACCGATGCCGACGCGGTTCTCGCCGCCTTCTCGAGTCACGGAGCCTGAATGTCGAGCGTCACCGTCGCGCAGCTGGTCGCCGATAACCAGTCCAAGCTGGGCCTGCGCTGGATCTTTGACGAGCGGGCCAGCGAGCGGCGCATCGACAGTGAGTCGCTGGTCAACTCGCCCAACGGGCTGGTCGGCCACCTCAACTTCATCCACCCCAACTGGATCCAGGTGCTCGGTGCCACCGAGTTCGCCTACCTGCAGAGCCTCGAGCCGGAATCGCTGAGCCACCACTTCAACCAGCTGTTCGCGGCGCGGCCCCTGCTGCTGGTGATCGCCGACAACGCGCCGGTGCCCGACTTCGTCGAATCGGCCTGCCGCCGCACTGGCACGTTGCTGGCGGCATCCGACCAGCCGACCATCCCTTTCATGACGCTGCTGCGCAACTACCTCACGTTGCGTCTGGCGCAGTCGACCAGCGTGCACGGCGTCTGCATGGACGTGCTGGGGATGGGCGTGATCATCACCGGCGACTCAGGCTCGGGCAAGAGCGAGCTCGGCCTTGAGCTGATCTCGCGCGGCGCCGGCCTGGTGGCCGATGACGTCGTCGACATCTACCGCATCGGCCCAGACACCCTGCAGGCACGCTGCCCCGCCCTGCTACGCGACTTCCTCGAGGTGCGCGGCCTGGGCGTGCTGAACATCCGCACCATCTTTGGCGAGACCTCGGTACGCCCCAACAAGAACGTGCGCCTGATCATCCACCTGGCCAGCGTGCGGCACGTCGACCAAGCGCCGCTGGAGCGCCTGCCGCTGAATGCCTCGGTGATCGACATCCTCGGCGTCAAGCTGGCCAAGGTGACCATCCCGGTCGCGCCCGGACGCAACCTCGCGGTGTTGGTAGAGGCTGCGGTGCGCAACACCGTGCTGCAACTGCGCGGCATCGACAGCAACCGCGAACTGGCCGAACGGCAGGCCAAGATGATCGCCGGCGACGAGTGAGCGCCGGCGGCGCGCTCGACATCCTGCTGGTCACCGGCCAGTCGGGCGCCGGCAAGAGCGTTGCCCTGCGCACACTGGAGGACAGCGGCTTCTACTGCGTCGACAACATCCCGGCCGAATTGCTGGCCGATCTGGTGCTGCGGATAGGCCCCCGCATCAATGCGCCCTTGGCGATCGGTGTGGATACGCGCAGCGCCACTGCCGGCGGCGAGGACGGGCGTGGCAGCATCGACACCCTGCCTGCCCAGATCGAGAGCCTGCGCGCGGCTGGCCACACGGTGCGCACGCTGTTCTTCGAGGCCCGGCCAGAGGTGTTGGCGCGCCGCTTCTCGGAAACCCGGCGCCCGCACCCGATGCAGGACGACACACGCACGCTGGCCGAGACCATCGCGCTGGAACGCGAACTGCTGGCCGGCGTGGCTGCCGTGGCGCACCACATCGACAGCTCCGATGCAGGCACCGCGCAACTGGCCAGCTGGGTCCGCGACTTTGCCGGCACACCGGCGGGTCACTTCCACCTCCTGTTCCAATCTTTTGGGTTCAAGTACGGGACACCACTCGGCATGGATCTGGTGTTCGATGTGCGCTGTCTCAGCAACCCGCATTACGACCCTGCTCTGCGCCCGCAGACCGGCCGCGACGCCGAGGTGGCCGCGTTTCTGGCAGCCAACGACACGGTGCAAGCCATGCGCCGCGACATCGCTGCCTTTCTTGGCACCTGGCTGCCGCGCTACCGCGACGAGCCGCGCAGCTACCTGACGGTCGGCATCGGCTGCACCGGCGGCCGACACCGCTCGGTGTGGCTGGCCGAGCAGCTGGCGCAGGATTGCGTGGGCTTCGCCACCGTGCAGATCCGCCACCGCGACATCGGACGCGCCTCGTGACAGCTGGGCCGCAGCGCGTTGTAGTGGCTTGGAGCGGTGCCTCCGGCATCGGCTACGGCTTGCGCCTGGTGGAGGTGCTGCTGGCCGCGGGTGTGCGCGTGGAACTGGTCTACTCAGCCGTCACACAAGTGGTGGCGCGGCAGGAGCTCGACCTCGCACTGCCCTCCTCGCCAGAGGCTGCCGCCACACAGCTACGCGAGCGGTTTGGTGCCGGCGAGGCGCTGCAGGTCTACGGCCGCGAGGCCTGGTTCGCGCCGATCGCGTCGGGCTCCAACGCCGCCGATGCCATGGTGGTGTGCCCTTGCAGCATGGGCACGCTGGCCTCCATCGCGCAGGGGTTGGCCAAGAACCTGATCGATCGCGCCGCCGACGTCATGCTGAAGGAACGCCGGCCGCTGGTGCTGGCCCCACGCGAGACGCCACTGTCGGCCATCCACCTGGAGAACATGCTGCGGCTGGCGCGCGCCGGCGCCTGCATCCTGCCGGCCAACCCGGGCTTCTACCACCGGCCGCAGCGGGTCGAGGACCTCATCGACTTTGTAGTGATGCGCATCTGCGACCAGATCGGCGTGGCCACCGATCTGCTGCCGCGGTGGGGTGAGGAGGGTTAGTCCTCCGCACCGATCGCCAGCGCCGCGGCGCGGCTTTCGGCCAGCGCCTGGGCACCGGGCTGCTTGGCGCACCAGTCGGCGGTCTGCTCACCGATCATGCGCTCGAGCGCGTCGATCCAGTCCTCGCGCTGGTTCAGGCAAGGGATGTAGTGGTACTCGCGGCCGCCGTGCTCAAGGAACTCCTCGCGCCCCTCCATCGCGATCTCCTCCAGCGTCTCCAGGCAATCGGCGACAAAGCCGGGGCAGACCACATCGACGCGGCCGACGCCGGCCTCGGCCATCTCCACCAACGTCGGGGCGGTGTAGGGCTTGAGCCACTCGGCCTTGCCAAAACGCGACTGGAAGCAGACCTTCCAGCGCCCCTCGGCCAGACCGAGCCGTTGTGCGACCAGGCGGCCGGTCTTGTGGCACTCGCAGTGGTACATGTCGCCCAAGTCGAGCGAGCGCCGTGGCACGCCGTGGAAACTCATCATCAGGCAATCCGGTTCACCGTGCTCGTCCCAATACTCGCGGATGCTGGCGGCCAGTGCAGCGATGTAGTCGGGGCGGTCGTGAAAGTTGCGCAGCACGCGCAGCTCAGGCACCACACGGCGCGCCTTGAGCGCGTCGAACACAGCGTCGCAGACCGAAGCCGTGGTGCTGCCGGCGAACTGCGGGTACATCGGGATGACGAGCAGGCGGTCACAGTGCAGCACGCGCAGGCTGGCGATGGCATCACTCACGCTGGGCCGGCCGTAGCGCATGGCGTAATCGATCACCATCGCGTCACCGAAACGGTTCTGCAGCCGCCCCTTGAGGATCTCGGTGACACGCTCGGTGTGCACGCGCAGCGGCGAACCCTCGGCGCTCCAGATCGATGCGTACTTGGCCGCCGAGGCGCGCGGGCGCAGCGGCAGGATGATCAGGTTGAGGATGAACCACCAGATGGCGCGTGGGATCTCGACCACGCGCGGGTCCCAGAGGAACTCGGCGAGGTAGCGGCGCAGGGCCTGCGGCGTGGCGGCGTCGGGCGTACCGAGGTTGACCAGCAGTACGCCGATGCGCGGACTGTCGCCGTGGGAGAAGGCCGGCTCGGGCAGGTAACGGGGCATGGGCGGGTATCGGGTCTCAGGTCTCGTGGGTCAGACGGCGCTGGTCCGTCATGGTTCATGCGGCAGCTGAGGCCGCGGTGTCTGCCCGCTTCAGGCCGCCGACAGCGCGCTGGAGAGGAGCCGCGCAGTGACATCGACGATCGGAATGACTCGCTCGTAGGCCATGCGAGTGGGGCCGATGACACCCAGTGTGCCAACCACTTGGCCGTCGACCTCATACGGCGCCGTGACGATGCTGCACTCGTCGAGCGCAGTGACGCCCGACTCGCCACCGATGAAGATCTGCACGCCATGCGCCTGACTGCTCGCCTCGAAGATCTGTAGCAAGCCGGTCTTGGTCTCGAACACCTCGAACAGGCGCCGCAGGTTGACCAGGTCGGCAGTAAGGTCGTCGGTGCGCAGCAGATTGCCTTCGCCAGAGATCACGCAATCGCCGACCGACGCGGGCTGCCCGGTGGCAAGCACCGCCCCCATCAGCGCCTGCATGTCCTCACGCAGGGCATGCAACTCGTCGCGCAGGCGGCGCTGCATCAGGGCGAGCGTCTGCCCGGCAAAGTGTTCGTTGAAGTAGTTGGCGGCCTCGACCAGACGTGCCGGCGAGGGCTGTGCGGTGAGGTGGATGATGCGGTTCTGCACGTCGCCGTCGGTGGTGATGAGCACTAGCAGCACGCGCCGCTCGGAAAGCGCGATGAACTCGATCTGGCGGACCGCCGGTTCGGCGCGACGGCTCACGCTCACCACGCCGGCAAAGCGCGAGAGCTCTGAGAGCACCTGCGATGCGGTGCTGATCAGCTGCTGCGGATTGGCCGGCGCGAGCTTGCCCTCGACGCGCTCGATCTGGGCACGGTCGAGCGGCTGCACGGTCAGCAGGCTATCGACGAAGAAACGGTAGCCGCGTGGCGTCGGCACCCGACCGGCCGAAGTGTGCGGACTGGTGATGTAACCCATCTCCTCAAGATCGGCCATGACGTTGCGGATGGTGGCTGCCGAAAGGTCGAGCCCGGATTGCCGCGACAGCGTGCGTGACCCCACCGGCTGCCCATCGGCAACGTAGTGCTCGACGAGCAGCTTGAGCAGGATCTGGGCGCGGTCATTGAGCATGCGCTGGATATTAGCAGCGGGGGGCGGTAGCGGCGCTGCGGGCGCTGACAGCACACTGGCCAGTCGGCCGATGGCCATGCGCGGGGCTTGTGGTTTAATCGGCGCATGCACCCCTTCCGGACCGCCGCCATCGTCGGCAAGTTCGCCCGTAGCGAAGACACCGGGCAGCTTTCGGACCTGGCGCGGTTCCTCGCCGGGCGTGGGCTGGCCGTCCTCGTCGAGGCGCATACCCACGAGTGCCTCGGCGACGCCCGACTGGAGTCGGCCGATCTCGGGCGCATCGGGCGTGAAGCAGACATCGCCATCGTCGTCGGGGGCGACGGCACCATGCTGACCGTAGCCCGCGAGTTGGCTGCCCACGGCGTGCCTTTGGTCGGCATCAACCGCGGCCGTCTCGGCTTTACCACCGACATCGCCATGCACAGCATGCTCCCGGCGGTGGAGCAGATCCTCGACGGCAACTTCTCGGCCGAGGATCGCACCCTGCTGCACGCGACGGTGAGCCGCAAGGGCCAACTGCTCGTGCAATCGCTGGCCTTCAACGATGTGGTGGCCAGCCGTGGCGTGCAGGGCGGGATGATCGAATTCCGCGTCATGGTGGACGACGAGTTCGCCTACGAACTCCGGGCCGACGGCTTGATCGTGGCCACTCCCACCGGCTCGACTGCCTACGCGCTATCCTCCGGCGGCCCCATCGTGCATCCGTCAGTGGCTGGGCTCATCCTTGTCCCGGTGAGCCCGCACACGCTGTCCAACCGGCCGATCGTGATCGGCAACGGCAGCCGGGTGGATGTTGTGCTGCTCCACTCGACTCGTGGCAGCGTCTACTTCGATGGGCGCGACCACCACAGCCTGCTCGCCGGCGACCACCTCACGGTGACCACCGCACCCGCGCGTGTGCGCCTGCTGCACCCCGATGGCTACAGCCACTTCCGCACGCTGCGCGAGAAACTCGGCTGGAGCGGCTCGCCACAACCTGGGGCCTGAGCCGCCATGCTGCGTGCGCTGAGCATCCGCGACTTTGTCATCGTCGACCGGCTCCACCTCGAGTTCGGATCTGGCTTCAACGTGCTCACTGGCGAGACGGGCGCCGGCAAGTCGATCCTGCTCGACGCGCTCGACCTGCTGCTCGGCGGCCGCGCGGAATCGGGCCTGATCCGCCCTGGCGCCGATCGCGCCGAGCTCCATGCCGAGTTCGACTACGCTCCGGACAGCGCAGTGGCGCGCTGGCTGGCTGACCACGACTACGCCGACGCGCCCGGCGAATTGCTGCTGCGCCGGGTGGTCGACAGCTCCGGCCGCTCGCGCGCCAGCATCAACGGCCGCCCGGCCACGCTGGGTCAATTGCGCGAGGCCACCGAGCAACTGGTCGACGTGCATGGTCAGAACGCCCACCTCCTGCTCACCCGGAGCGGGGCACAGCGCGAACTGCTCGACCGCTTTGCCGGTGCAGCTGCGGCCGCAGCCGAGGTCGCCACCGCCTACTCTGTCTGGCAAGAAGCCGACTCCGCGCTGCGCGCTTGGCAAACGTCAGCCGACGCGTGGCGCACCCGGGTCGAGACGCTGCGTCACGACATCGCCGAACTCGCACCACTGGCCGAAGATGCCGCCGCCATCGAAGCGCTGGAAGCGGAGCATCGGCGCCTCGGCCATGCGCAAGGGCTCATCGAAGCGGCACAGGAGGCCCTGCAGCGGCTCGACGAGGGCGAAGCGAACGCGCTCGACCCGCTGGGCGAGGCATTGCACCGGGTCGACGCGGTGATCGCGCTTGACGACCGCCTCTCCGAGGCATTGACAGCGCTGCGCACCGCCGAGGCTGCAGCAGCCGAAGCAGCCTCCTCGCTGCGACGCTACCTCGACCGCGCCGAACTCGATCCGGCACGACTCGCCGAAGTGGAGAGCGCGCTCGGTGAACTGCAGCGCTTGGCGCGCAAGCACCGCAGCACCCCTGCCGGCCTGCCCGCACTGCTGCACGCGCTGCGCAACGATCTCGTGCAGCTCGGTGGCGACGGCGAGGGCGACGCCGAGCTGCTGCTGCAGCAGCGCGCTAGCGAGGCTCTCGCCCACTACGCTGCAGCATCAAAGGTGTTGCGGGGCCTCAGGCTGGCGGCAGCGCAGCGCCTCGCAGCGGTGGTCACAGACACCATGCAACAGCTCTCGCTCGGCGGCGGCCGCTTCGAGGTGGCTCTGCACGATGAGTTAGCGCCTGCCGCGCACGGCAGCGAACGGGTTGAGTTCCTCGTCTCGGCCAATGCCGGGATGCCACTCGGCGCGCTCAGCCGCGTCGCTTCGGGTGGCGAGTTGTCGCGCATCGGCCTCGCCTTGAGCACCGCCGGCATGACCGCGCTGGAGGCCGGCACCTTGGTCTTCGACGAGGTCGATGCCGGCATCGGTGGCGGCGTCGCCGAAGTGGTCGGACGGATGCTGCAGGCGCTCGGCGACCAGCGCCAGGTGCTCTGCGTCACCCATCTGGCGCAAGTGGCGGCATGCGCCGGCAGCCAGTTCCGCGTGTGCAAGGTGATGACCGACGGCGTCACCAGCAGCAGCGTCGCGCGGCTCGATGCCGCAGCGCGCGTCGATGAGCTGGCGCGCATGTTGGGCGGCGTACAGATCACCGACACGACGCGGGCGCACGCGCGCGAACTGCTGGCACAGTTGAGCGGCCACAGCAGCGCTGCGGCAGTGGCCTCGCCGCCGATGATGCTGTCCTAAAGTACTGGCGTCGAACTGCCGATATACTCCGCGAATACAACCGGCCTCCCGGTGGGGGTAGTCCATGAAGATCCAGAGCAGCGTCGGCGGCGTCGAGACCACCGCCACCACCAACGGTGTCACCCGCAGGGATGAGCGCAAGTCCCCCGCCCAGGCACAGGTCGGCAACGGCCGGGATGCCGGCACCGTCCGCATCGACCCGCGTGCCAGCCTGCTGGCCAGCGCGGAAGCCTCGCTCGGCAACACCTCCGAGATCGACTTGGCGCGCGTGGAGGAGATCAAGCGCGCCATCGCCGAGGGCCGTTTCGAGGTGGACAGCCGGCGTGTCGCCGAGCGCTTGCTCGGCAGCGTGCGTGACCTCATCCTGACCCGCCCCAACTGAGGCCAACGCGCCTTGGCGGCGCCCGTCAGGTTCTGCTCAGGCTCGAGCCCACGGGCGGCGGGGATTGCGCGACAATCGCAGCATGAGCACTGCGCCCTTCCTTGACACCTTGCGCCACGAACTTGAGGGCATGCACCGCCTCTCGGCCATCCTTGCCGAGGAGTTTGCCGGCCTCGGCAGCGCCGACCCGGATGTGCTCGACCAGATCCTGCGCCGCAAGGCAGCCATCCTCGATGACCTGCAGGACACGGCCCGTTCCCGCGCAGCCGCGTTGGCCGCTGCCGGGGTCGAGGCGTCTGCCACCGGGGTGGAAAGTTGGTTACACGCCACTGCAGGGGCGCAAGGAGCGAAACTCTGGACCGACCTGCTGGCGCAGACGAGCGCAGTGCACGAACTCCATCGCACCAATACGGCCTTGCTCGAAGGCCTGATGCGGCACAATCGTCAGTCACTCGACCTGCTCACCCGCCTTGCCAGCCCCGACCTCACCTACGGGGCCGACGGCAGCACCTCGGGCAGCTTCGGCACGCGCAACCGCGGCCAGGCCTAGGGCGACTGTCGCCTACTCGCCCACGCCGGCCGGTATGGCGCGACGGCGGCGGTCCATGAGTTCAAGCATCAGCGGCGTCAGGATGAGCTGCATCGCCATACCCATCTTGCCGCCAGGCACCACGATACAGTTGGGCCGGGTCATGAAAGACCCCTGGATCATGCTCAGCAGGTAGGGAAAGTTGATGCCCTTGGGGTTGCGGAAGCGGATCACCACGAAGCTCTCGTCGAGCGAGGGGATGTCGCGGGCCGAGAACGGGTTGGAGGTGTCGACCAGCGGCACACGCTGAAAATTGATGTGGGTGCGTGAGAACTGTGGGCAGATGTGGTGCACGTAATCGTGCATGCGGCGCAAGATGGCGTCGGTCACCGCCTCCATCGAGTAGCCCCGCTCCTTCATGTCGCGATGGATCTTCTGGATCCATTCGAGGTTGACCACCGGCACTACGCCGATCAACAGATCGACCCAGCGCGCCACGTCCACACCGTTGCCCACAAAGCCGCCGTGCAGGCCTTCGTAGAGCAGCAACTCGCTGCCGGGCGGCGTCGGGTACCAGTTGGTGAAGGCACCGACCGGCACGCCATGCTGCAGCGCCTCCTCCTCATTGTGGATGTAGTGCCGGCGCTGGCAGACGCCGGTCTCGGCGTAGGTGCGGAAACACTTCTCGAGCTCGCCCAACAGGTTGCCTTCAGGGCCAAAGTGGCTGATGGGTCGCTTGTTGCGGCTCAGCTGCTCGGCGATCGCCATCTGCATGTCCCCACGACCAAAGCGGTGGAAGCTGTCGCCCTCGATGTGGATGGCGTTGATCGACTCACGCAGGCAGATGTGGTCAAAGGCGAGCTTGACCGTGCTCGTGCCAGCGCCGGAGGAGCCCGTGACGGCGATGATGGGGTGACGGTTCGACATAAGCGTCGGATTATCGCCCAGAACGCGCGCGTGCTCAGAACAGTCCGGACTGCTGAGCGCCAGCCGTGCCTGCGCCCGGTAGGCTCGAAGGCGGTTCGATGCCCAGATGGCGATAGGCTGCCGGTGCCGCCACCCGCCCGCGTGGCGTACGCTGCAGCAGGCCCTGTTGGATGAGGTAGGGCTCGATGACGTCCTCGAGCGTATCGCGCTCCTCACCGATGGCTGCCGCCAGACTCTCGACGCCCACCGGCCCACCGTCGAAACGCTGGATGATGGCCCTGAGCAGGCGGTGGTCTTGCACGTCGAGGCCGGCGCGATCGACCTCGAGCATGAGCAGGGCTGCATCTGCGGTCGCGTTGTCGATGCGGCCGGCGGCGCGCACCTGCGCATAGTCGCGGACGCGACGCAGCAGCCGGTTGGCGATGCGCGGTGTGCCGCGCGAGCGTCGCGCCACCTCGAGCGCGCCGGCGTCGTCGATGCCGACCTCGAGCAGGCCGGCTGAGCGGGTGACGATGCGCGCGAGCTCCTCCGGCGAGTAGAACTCGAGCCGAGCGACGATGCCGAAGCGGTCGCGCAGCGGGTTGGTGAGCATGCCGGCGCGGGTGGTGGCGCCGACCAACGTGAACGGCGGCAGGTCGAGCTTGACCGAGCGCGCCGCCGGCCCTTCGCCGATCATGATGTCGATCTGGTAGTCCTCGAGCGCGGGGTACAGCACCTCCTCGACCACCGGGCTGAGCCGGTGGATCTCGTCGATGAAGAGGACGTCGTTGGGCTCGAGGTTGGTCAGCAGTGCGGCGAGATCGCCGGCGCGCTCCAGCACCGGGCCGGAAGTCTGGCGCAGGCCGACACCCATCTCGCGAGCGATGATGTGCGCCAGCGTGGTCTTGCCCAGACCCGGCGGGCCGTAGAGCAGCACATGGTCGAGCGCCTCCTTGCGCTGGCGGGCGGCCTCGACGAACAGGGAGATCTGCCCACGCGCCTTCTCTTGGCCCACGTATTCCGCAAGGTCACGCGGGCGCAAGGCGCGCTCCAGCGCATCTTCCTGCGGCCCGGCAGCGCGCGGCGCAATGAGGCGGTCGTTCTCGATCATGGCTGGAGATTATCAGCCGGCGACCGTGCAGTCGCCCCGCCGCAGCAGTTCCTCAAAGAAGGACGAGGGCTGGCGGCGGTCTCCCACCACGTACACGCGGTGCCGGGCACGGGTGAGCGCGACATACAACAGCCGCCGCTCCTCGGCGTGCGGAAAGGCCTCGACGGTGCCGAGCCGCGCTGCGAGCAGCGGGTCCTCGTGCTTCTCTGCGGGAAAAGGCTGGCGGCCACCGCGTACGCCAAGCACCACGGCGTGGTCGGCGGTGGCGCCTTTGGCGCGGTGGATGGTGCTGAAGCGCCAGTTGGCCTGCGGGTAATGGGTGGCGAGCCAGTCGAGGCGGGCCTGAGCCTCGAGGCTGCGATAGCGGCCCAGGATGAGGATGTCGAGGCGCGGGCCGGAGCGTGGGGTCTCCCGGGGTGGCGACTCGACATCTGCCAAACCGAAGAGATGCGCAGCGATGCCCGGCAACGGATCATCGGCAGCGCTGTCAGCAGGCAACCACAACACCACCGCAGGCCCTTCGCCGTCCGGCTCACGCGCCTCAACCTGCTTGCGGATCTGCTGTGGGTTGCGCAGCACAAAAGCCGAGGCCACTGCCTCCAGACGGCGGTCAAAGCGGAAGGTGCGGCGCAAAAAGCGCGTCTCGGTGTGGCCAAAATGGTCTGCGAAGCGAGTCATGATGCTCACATCGCTGCCGGCAAAGCGGTAGATCGACTGCCAGTCGTCCCCCACCGCCACCAGACGCATGCCCGCCTGTGAGCGCAGCAATGCTTTGACCAGCGCGGCACGGCCCGCCGAGATGTCCTGGAACTCGTCCACTAACAAATAACGGAACGTCACCCGGACTGCGCTCGCTTCGAGCGCAGTCACCGCTTGCGAGATCATGTCGCCAAAGTCGACCTCACCGCGAGCAGCAAGGTGGTCAGCATAGGCCTTGGCAACGCGGTCCAGCAGCCCCTCGAAAGCGCACTGCCGGCGGCTGTCTGAGGCTGCCGGCGGCGCTCGTGATGCGCCGCTGCGCTGCAAAGCGAGCGAGGTGGCCAGCAGCGAGACCGTTGCGTCGAGGCGCGCAACGCCCACCTCGGTGGACAGCATCGCAGACAAGGCGCGCGGCGCGGCAGAGAGGCCGCAGCCGGCCAGCACCCGGGCCAATGCATCGGCGAGACACCCGGCGCGCTGCAAGGCATGGGCGTCGCTGATGCAGACCCGACGCAGCCCCCGTCGGCGGCAGGCCAGTGCCGCCAGCAACGCTCTGCCGATCCGGCGCAGGCTGCCAGCGGCGCCGTGGCCGCCCTGCCGTCCGGGGTGGCCGCGCTGCCGCCAGACAGCCTCTACATCGTCGTTGATATCGATGACCAGCCCGGCGTCGGGCAACAAGAGGTCGGGCTGGTAGAGCGGTGCGCCCGGCACCAGACGCAGGGTCACGCCGGTGCGATAGGCGATGCCGGCCAGCGCGAGCCGGTCGGCGACCTCGCGCAAGGGGTGGCTGCGCACCCGCTCGCCACGCAGCGTCAGAGGAGCATGGCGGCGCATCCAAGCCGACCACTCTCGCCTCGAACCGAAATCAATGGCATCCCGCTGCGGCTGCGCGTGGGCCGCCAGCCAGTCGGCGAGGGCGGCAGGGGCGGTGTCGGCGAGCGCGCTCAAGGTCTGGGTGATGAGACCCTGCAGTGCAGCGGCGTCGGTTGCCATCGCCGACAGCCGACAAGCACCACCGCGAGCCATACGGATGAGATCGAGCCCGAGCGAATGGAAGGTGTGCACGGCCACACCCGGATGGCTACCGGCCAAGCGCTCGCGGATCTCTGCACGCACCGAGTTATTGAACGCGAGCAGCGCGATCTGCTCTGGCTTCGCCAGCCCGCGCGCCACCAGATAGGCGATCTTGCCGAGCAGCAGGGTGGTCTTGCCAGAGCCCGCCGAAGCCACCACCAGCGTGGCATCCTCGTCGACGACGATGGCTGCCCGCTGCTCGGCATTGAGCGGCTGCGGCAGGACCCGCTCGAAGAAGCCACCCCAGCGCTCGACCTCGCGGACCTCGAAAGCGGCGTTGTGCGCGCACCGCGCAGCCTCGGTGAGGCCGTCTGCTGCCGAACGCGCGATCCACGCATCGAGCGGACCAGACCGCAGCGCGCCAGCCAGAGGGTCGTCAGGGTCGGAAGAGGTGAAGGCAGAAGCCGGACGAGCAGTCATCGCAGGCCAAGGCTAACGACGTGCGCGAGACCCGACATCGGCCAACCGGACAGGCGCGCCGGAGTGCGCTAGCATTACGCCCCTTTTGGTCCGGCGGGTTCCGCCACCCGCTACCCACCCGATGAAGATCCGCGACCCCGACCTCAGTGCCAACGCCATCAACCAGGAACACCTGGAAGCTGGCCTGCCGCCGGTCGAGACGCTGGTCACCGAGGAGATGCGTCACCCGCACCTGGTGTGGGCGGCCTGGGCGACCGGCATCATCCTCATCGGATTGACCCTCTACCTGTCCGGCCAGTTCGTCGTCATCAATGGCGTGAACACCGGCGAGGTGCTGGCCGAAGTGCTCACCAGCGAAGCGTTCTGGAGCGCGGCCGCGGTCGGCTTCTTGGCACAGATGATCGACGGCGCGCTGGGCATGGCATACGGCATCTCTGCCACCACCTTCCTGCTCAGCACCGGGGCCACGCCAGCCGTCGCCAGCGCCTCGGTGCACATCGCCGAGGTCTTCACCACCGGGCTCTCGGGCATCTCTCACGTCAAGCTCGGCAACGTCAACCGCGACCTGTTCCTGCGCCTGCTGGTACCGGGCATCATCGGCGCGACTGTCGGCGTGCTGGTGGTGACACAGGTCGACGGCAGCGCCATGAAGCCGGTCATCTCCGGCTACCTGTTGCTGATGGGCCTCTACATCCTGTGGCGGGCTTACCACAAGCGCAAGCCCAACACCGGCAAGCCCCGCCATGTCGCCAAACTGGCATTGTTCGGCGGTTTTGTGGATGCGGCAGGCGGCGGTGGTTGGGGACCCGTGGTCACCACGTCGCTCGTCGGTTCGGGTCACGACCCGCGCACCACCATCGGCTCGGTCAACTTCGCGGAGTTCTTTCTCACACTGTCCACGGCCGCCTCGTTCTCGATGCTGATCACCGCCAGCCCTTGGGTGACGGTCGGCGGGCTGGTGTTCGGTGGCTTGTTCGCGGCGCCATTCGCAGCGGTGCTGTGCAGCCGCATCCCGGCTCGTGCGCTGATGGCCATCGTCGGGCTGGTCATCACCCTCATCAGCATCTACAACCTGCACAAAGCCTTGGCTTAGCAGGCTGGAAGGCTACCTGGCCAGCGCCTTGAGCGCGGCGCGGATCCCCTCCTCCACCGACACACCCTCCGCCAGCGTCTTGACCGCCGCTGCCGCCTCGCGCTCGTTGTAACCGAGCGCCACGAGCGCCGCCATCACATCCGCGCCGGCACCTCCAGCCACTGCACCGCCCGCACCCGGCAGGGCATCGGCCAAGCGCCCTTTGAGCTCCAGCAGCAAGCGCTCGGCAGTCTTCTTGCCGATGCCCGGTACGCGCGTGAGCAAGGCGGTGTCCTGCATCGCCACAGCGCGCGCAAGGTCATCTGTCGAGAGCCCCGAGAGCACTGCCAGCGCGACCTTCGGCCCGACGCCGGAGATGCGCAGCAGCTCGCGAAAAGTCGATCTCTCGCGATCGGTGGCGAATCCGTACAGCAGATGCGCGTCCTCACGCACCACCAGGTGCGTGAGCAGCAGGACCTCGGCGCCGAGCGCTGGCAGCGCATACAGCGTGCTCATCGGCACGTCGACCTCATAGCCCACACCACCGGCCTCGACCAGCACCTGCGGCGGCTGTTTGGCCAGCAGGATGCCGCGCAGCCGGCCGATCACCGGGCTTCGCCTCCGCATAAGGCGGCATTCACCGCAGCCATGCCTCGATGCTCCGCACCCGCCCGCCACGCCGGGCGCCGGTGGCACGACCGCCGTAGCCGTTGACGCTGTGCGCGTGGCAGATGGCGCAGGCCAGCGCGTCGGCGGCGTCGCCCTCGGGCTCTGCCGGCAAAGCCAGCAAGCGCGCCACCATGTGCGCCACCTGCTGCTTGCCAGCCTTGCCGGCGCCCACCACCGCCTGCTTGACCTGCAGCGCGGTGTACTCGCTCACGGGCAGGCTGGCGCCCACCAGCGTCGCCAGCGCAGCGCCGCGCGCCTGACCGAGCAGCAACGTGGATTGGGGATTGACGTTGACGAACACCTGTTCCACCGCAGCCGCCTGCGGCCGGTGTTCACGGATCACCTCGCCGATGCCGTCCACCAGCAGGCGGATGCGATCGGGTAAAGGCAGGCGCTCGCCACCGCGCACACGACCGCTGGCCACGTAGGCCAAGCGTGAGCCATCCATATCGATGATGCCGAAACCGGTGACGCGCAGACCCGGGTCGATGCCGAGGATGCGCAGCACGCTCATGCCTCGTCGAACACCGCGGAGGTGTAGACATCCTGCACATCGTCGAGGCTCTCGAGTGCATCGATCAGCTTCTGCATCCTGAGCGCGTCATCGCCAGCGAGTTCGGTCTCGTTGAGCGACTTCTGCGTGACCTCGGCCAGCTCCGGCTTGAAGCCGGCCCCGGCCAGCGCCTCGCGGACCCGGGTGAGGTCGGCTGGGCCGGTGAGCACCTCGAACGACCCATCCGCGTTGGCGATGACGTCCTCGGCGCCGGCCTCGAGGGCGGCCTCCATCAGCGCGTCTTCGCTCACACCCGGCGCAAACAGCATCTGGCCGCAGTGCTTGAACTGGAACGCCACGCAGCCATCGGTGCCCATGTTGCCACCGTGCTTGGCAAAGGCGTGGCGCACATCGGCCACGGTGCGGGTGCGGTTGTCGGTAAGGCAATCGACCATCACTGCCGCACCGCCGATGCCGTAGCCCTCATAGCGGATCTCGATGTAGTCGACGCCCTCGAGCTCGCCGGTGCCCTTCTTGATGGCGCGATCGATGTTGTCGGCTGGCATGTTGACGTCCTTGGCCTTGTCGACCGCCAACCGCAGGCGCGGGTTGAAGCTGGCGTCACCGCCACCCATCTTGGCGGCGACGGTGATCTCCTTGGCCAGCCGCGAGAAGATGCGGCCGCGTTTTTCATCCTGGCGCCCCTTGCGGTGCTGGATGTTGGCCCATTTGCTATGTCCTGCCATATCTCGGCCCTGCCATGCGTCGTCCTGTCGCCCTGTTTGTCGTATCGCAGCCGCGCCCGCAGCCGCCGTCGGGTGGCCCCGACTCGTGGCGCAGAGTATAGCTGGCTGCCTCTGCGCCTTACCCGCCGGGGACCAGCCGCCCGGCGCTGCAGAGGGCTTGAAATCGCTTCGGCAGCCCCAAAATCCTCTGCAACCCGATCCTGCCCGGGCCTACCGCAGACTGTTCCGGAGACGCACCATGCAAGAAGAGAAGGCGCCACAACAAGGCGACCACGAAGACGCCATCAGCGACACCATCCCGACTGACCAGCCCCACGCCGGCCCGGCCTCCGGAGAGGCGCCGCTGGCCGCGGCCGACGACCTTGCCCGCCAACTCGAAGAAGCCCGCGCCGCGGTGCTCTATGCTCGTGCCGAAGCGGAGAACATCCGCCGCCGCGCAGCCGAGGACGTACAAAAGGCATCGCGCTTTGCGGTGGAAAAGTTCGCTGGCAGCCTGCTCTCGGTGCGCGACAGCCTCGAGGCTGCATTGGCCACCGATCCAGCCAATGGCCAAGCGCTGCGTGAGGGCGTCGAGCTCACTCTCAAGCAACTGGTCGCGGCCTTCGAGGGCGCTCAGGTGCGCGCCGATGACCCGCTCGGCCAGCGCTTCGACCCCAACCGCCATCAGGCGATGTCGATGGTCGAATCGGACCAGCCGGCCAACACGGTGGTCGCCGTCATGGTCAAGGGCTACACGCTGCACGACCGGGTGCTGCGCCCGGCACTGGTGACCGTCGCCAAAGGCGGCTGAGGCACGCCACCGCTCGTGCGCGAAGCGCTGGCCCTCGGCAGCTTATCGCTCGCCACTTGAATCGACGCCACCCACCCCCACTTCCACTACATCGACAACCCTCGCGCCCGCGGTTGCGATCAGCAACGGGCGCCGCACAAGGAACACAGACATGGCCAAGATCATCGGCATCGACCTCGGAACCACCAACTCCTGCGTCGCCGTCATGGAGGGCGGCACGCCCAAGGTGCTGGAGAACGCCGAGGGCACCCGCACCACCCCGTCCATCATCGCTTACCAAGAGGACGGCGAGATCCTGGTCGGCGCGCCGGCCAAGCGTCAGGCGGTGACCAACCCCAAGAACACCCTCTTTGCAGTGAAGCGCCTGATCGGCCGCAAGTTCAGCGAGAAGGAGGTGCAAAAGGACATCGACCTGATGCCCTACGCCATAGCCAAGGCCGAGAACGGCGATGCCTGGGTCGAGGTGCGCGGCAAGCGCATGGCGCCGCCGGAGATCAGCGCACAGGTGCTGCGCAAGATGAAGAAGACCGCCGAGGACTATCTGGGCGAAGAGGTGACCGAGGCGGTGATCACCGTGCCGGCCTACTTCAACGACGCACAACGCCAGGCCACCAAGGACGCTGGCCGCATCGCCGGGCTTGAGGTCAAGCGCATCATCAACGAGCCCACCGCGGCAGCGCTGGCCTTCGGTCTGGACAAACAAGAGGGCGACCGCAAGATCGCCGTGTATGACCTGGGCGGTGGCACCTTCGACGTCTCGATCATCGAGATCTCCGAGATTGACGGCGAGCATCAGTTCGAGGTGCTGTCGACCAACGGCGACACCTTCCTCGGTGGCGAAGACTTCGATCAGCGCCTCATCGACTTCCTTTGCGACGAGTTCAAGACGCAGCAGGGCATCGACCTGCGCAACGACGCCATCGCCCTGCAACGCATCAAA
>CAMDGF010000021.1 GCA_945897555.1 Klebsiella pneumoniae
TCACAACTTTATAAGGAGATCGTAATGAGCATTCTTTCAAATCTCAAGATCGTTACTAGCAAAAAGAGCAAAGGACTTCCCCCTTTGATTCAACGTAGAAACAAGCTGAGCAACAAGCTTTACGAGCAGATTCAGCTTGCTCAAGCACAAAAAGAGGGTCGCACATATGCTCCAGTACGACTCAAAAGCGTGATTGATAAAGAAACTGGCGAAAGACGGACAGTTGAACGCACGAAGCGTGTGCGTGAATGGTGGCATCTTAGTGAAGCAGGCAAGATTAATATCGTCGTCAAGTACGGCAGTAAGCAAATTGAACTTGCTAAAGGTAAGAACGCTGTAGAAGTATCCAATGGCGACGAGCTGCTTAAAGCACTTGAAGCATTGAAATCAGCAGTTGAAGCAGGCGAATTAGATAGTCAGATTGAAGCTGCGAGCGGAGCTTTGCGTGCGGGTTTCGTAAAGTAAGGGGTGGGAGCCAAGTGCTCCTACTTTTTCACCTCATAAATAAAGATGAGGTGATATATGAGAATCAAAGAAATAGTCAGCAGCAGTCCTACAAAACCCTTAACACCACAACAAGCCCGTATCGCCTCATTAAAGCGAAACGTTGATAATGCTCGACAGGCTCTT
This sequence comes from Klebsiella pneumoniae, assembly GCA_945897555.1. GTDB lineage: Bacteria > Pseudomonadota > Gammaproteobacteria > Burkholderiales > UBA3065 > UBA3065. Next base: position 631 of record CAMDGF010000021.1, read on the forward strand.
AAGCGTGAGCGTGACAACCAGAAGCGTATTAAGGCTACACAGCAACTTCAAAACCTTACTACGTAAAAAATTTAGCCGTAACTACTTTTTCCCATCCCCACTTGATTTTTGACCACTGGCTTTTGAATATAGCACTTCCAAAAACCCGTCATTTGATTCGTTTGACGGGTTTTTTGCGAGGGATACGCAGCTAATTATATTTTTATTTTTTGAGACGAGAGGCATAGCAAAAATAGTCAGTAGTCTTCGGGCAGCATAATCACCCAACAGTCACCGTTCCAGCAGCCGAAAAGTGTAAAATCGCTGAGAGGGAAATCTGTGTACCTAATTCTCTCTGAGCCTAGTATTCCACCGTTCCCATCTTCGATATGAGCTACAGCGGATGTTTGCTCAACCGTAAGCTTCATACACGTAAAGGGCTGTTCGTCAGGTAGCAGACAGCTTAGGTGTGAGGCATAAAGGTGTAGTAGCCAAAAGCAACCTAAATCCTCTGCCACGTAATTGAGATTTTTTGTAATCAGAGCTTCGCCTGTTACACGTGCGAACTCTGCTTGAGTTCGACCTTCTTCACTTTTGCCCATTTAACCGTCTCCTTGTTTACACCAACAAGTATTTGGTCAAAAAAAATAAAGGGCAACCTGATTTTTATTTTGGAATCAACAATCCATCCTTGTAATAGAACTGAGGCAAAGCGTTTTCAATCATTTTACGCTCTGTAGTGTGATAGTAGGTCTTCTCAATCTGTGCCGTACTTGTGCCACAAGTTTCAGCTACTTGTGTTGGCGAAGCACCTTTATTAATCATATCTGTGATGAAGTAATGACGAAAGCTGTAGGGCACTAAGTCTCGCTCATTGCCACCATCAATTTCACAGCGTTTCAGTATCTCGTCAAAGTGATACAAGATTACACGTGGTGTTAATGGCGTTTTTCCATCCAAGCTAAAAACTAGGGTTTTGCCAAACGGTGTTGCGTTCTTTACGCCCTTAGTCACTTTGAGATAGCGTGGATGTAGAAACTTGAACAGCTCATCAAAGTATTCCCAATCCTTAACGACAAAGTTTCTTGTCTTGCCTACTTTAGAAGTTTTACCCCTAACAGTTATCTTAACTAAGCTGTAGGTTTCGCCTTCTTCATCTTCATTACTTTCGCTCTTAACTTGCTTCTCAATCCAACTAATATCACTCCAAGTTTGCTGTAGTTGCTCTCCCCTACGCAAGCCAGTGATGATAGATATGAGCAAGTAATAGCTTGTGACGACTTTGTTTAGGTTGCCGTACAAGCTTAAATCTTCTTTGGCTTCTTTTATGTACTTCTCAAGCTCAGTCTTTATGGCGACGATTTCTTCATCCGTAAATGTGTTGCGTCTCGTACGCTCGTCACCAGTATCAATCTTTCCAAGCTTCTTAAATTCAAAAGCTTCGATGTAACTTTCACCACGTTTGTGTAGCCAACTCATCATTGCGTTGATACTACTTTGCTCATTAAGCACAGTGGTTCTGCTAACTGGCAGCTTCTTTTTGTTCTTCGTGCGATTGTGGAAATAGTTTTCGCAGTCTGTGCGTTCCATTTCCTTAACTTTAGTGTCTTTGCCTATGAACTTAAGCCAATGCTCTAAGTGTGTTTTGATGGTGCCAAGCCTACCTTTAACGATTAAGCCAGCCTCCATATCCTTTGTGCGTTGCTTAAGATATTCATCAACAGCTTGCTTAGCTGTCATAGAGAAGTACGTTTTACCCGCTAATTGCTGTGCCATTAGCTCGTGGTATTGCTTCTTAGCTTTAGCCTCTGCCGTATCTCTATTTCTCGTACGCAGACTAAAACGTGCGTACTTCTTTTCCTTAGCCAACCACATACGCATCTGCCAATATTCACCTCTTTGGTAAATTAAGGCTTCGTCGTATATGGCTATTTCATTGGCTTCGTTTGGCTGTTTTTTGAGCGGCATATGGCGTTGATGTCACGTACGATTTTGAATAGCTACAGCTTTGTGTAGCCTTACGTGTAACTGTAAATTCAATGCCTAATAAAATCAACAGCTTATTTGATTTGTGAAAGTTTTGTGTAACTACAAAACCTATATAAATCAACGACTTAGCCCAAAAAAACTACTCCCACTCGATCGTCGCCGGCGGCTTGCCCGAGACGTCGTAGACGACGCGGTTCAAGCCGCGCACCTCGTTGATGATGCGGTTGGATACGCGGCCGAGCAGTGCGTAGGGCAGATGCGCCCAGTGCGCGGTCATGAAGTCGCTGGTGATCACCGCGCGCAGCGCCACCACGTAGTCATAGGTGCGGCCATCGCCCATCACGCCGACGCTCTTCACCGGCAAGAACACGGCAAAGGCCTGACTGGTGAGGTCGTACCAGCTTTTTCCGATGTCGCCGGCGTGGCACGTGCCGGCCGCGACGTCGCGCTCGGTGGCCAAGGTGGCCCGCAGCTCCTCGATAAAGATCGCATCCGCCCGCCGCAGCAGATCGGCGTAGTCCTTCCGTACCTCGCCGAGGATGCGCACGCCCAAGCCCGGGCCGGGGAACGGATGGCGGTAGACCATCTCGCGCGGCAGGCCGAGCGCCACACCGAGCTCGCGCACCTCGTCCTTGAACAGCTCGCGCAGCGGCTCGAGCAGCTTAAGCCCGAGCGTCTCCGGCAAGCCGCCGACGTTGTGGTGGCTCTTGATGGTGGTGGCCTTCTTGCTCTTGGCGCCGCCCGATTCGATGACGTCCGGGTAGATGGTGCCCTGTGCGAGGAAGGTCGCGCCCTTGTGGCCAGAGCCGCCGGCCTTCAACTTCGCCGCCTCGGCCTTGAACACCTCGACGAACTCGCGGCCGATGACCTTGCGCTTGGCCTCGGGGTCGGTCACACCGGCCAAGTGGCGCATGAAGGGCTCGCGCGCATCCACATGGATGACACGGGCGTGCAGCTTGCCTTCGAACATGGCCATGACTTGCTCGGCCTCGTTGAGCCGCAGCAGGCCGTGGTCCACAAACACGCACGTCAATTGGTCGCCGATGGCGCGGTGGATCAGCGCTGCGGCCACGCTCGAATCGACGCCGCCCGAGAGCCCGAGGATAACCTCGTCGCTGCCCACCTGCGCGCGGATGGCAGCCACCGCCTCGACGATGTAGTCGCCCATGATCCAGTCGCCAAGGCAGCCGCAGATGTCGCGCACGAAGCGCCGCAGCATGGCCGGCCCCTGCACGGTGTGCGTCACCTCGGGGTGGAACTGCAGCGCATAGAAGCCGCGCGCCTCATCGGCCATGCCGGCGATGGGGCAGCTATCGGTGCTGGCCATCAACTTGAAACCGGGCGGCAGCTCGGTGACCTTGTCGCCGTGGCTCATCCAGACGTCGAGCAGACCGTGGCCTTCGGGCGTGCGGTGGTCCTCGATGCCGTCGAGCAATCTGGTATGCCCGCGAGCACGGACACGGGCGAAGCCGAACTCGCGCTGTTCCCCAGGCTCCACCCGGCCGCCGAGCTGCTGCGCCATGGTCTGCATGCCGTAGCAGATGCCCAGCACCGGAACACCGGCCGCAAACACCGCCGCGGGGGCTTTGTCGGTGGCCTCTTCGTAGGCCGACATGTGGCTGCCGGAGAGGATGATGCCGCGCGCGCCAAAGTTGCGAACAAACTCGTCCGACACGTCGCAGGGGTGGATCTCGCAGTAGACCTGCGCCTCGCGGACGCGGCGCGCAATGAGTTGGGTGACCTGGCTGCCGAAGTCGAGGATGAGGATGCGGTCGTGGCTCACCGCGTCACTCCACGCGGTAGTTCGGCGCTTCCTTGGTGATCTGCACATCGTGGACGTGCGACTCGCGCATGCCGGCGAAGGTGATCTCCACGAAGGCCGCGCGCTCGTGCATCTGCGAGATGCTGCCCGCGCCACAGTAGCCCATCGACGAGCGCAGGCCGCCGATGAGCTGGTGGATCACCGCGGTGACCGGGCCCTTGTAAGGCACGCGGCCCTCAACGCCTTCCGGTACCAGTTTGTCGGCGCCCTCGCCGTCCTGGAAGTAGCGGTCCGAAGAGCCCTGCTGCATGGCACCGAGCGAGCCCATGCCACGGTAGCTCTTGTAAGAGCGGCCCTGGTAGAGCTCGGTCTCGCCGGGCGCCTCCTCGGTGCCGGCAAACAGCCCACCGAGCATCACCGAGTGCGCTCCGGCGGCGATCGCCTTGGCGATGTCGCCCGAGTAGCGGATGCCGCCATCGGCGATCAGCGGCACGCCGGTGCCCTCCAGCGCCGCAGCAACGTTCTGCACCGCGGTGATCTGCGGCACACCCACACCGGCGACGATGCGGGTGGTGCAGATGCTGCCGGGGCCGATGCCCACCTTCACGCCATCCGCGCCGCAGTCGAGCAGCGCGCGCGCGGCATCGGCGGTGGCGATGTTGCCGCCGACCACCTGCACCTGCGGAAAGCGCGTCTTGACCCACTTGACCCGATCGAGCACCCCCTGCGAGTGGCCGTGCGCGGTGTCGACGACGATCAGGTCGGCGCCGGCCTCGACCAGCAGCTCGACACGCTCATCGGTCCCGTCGCCCACACCCACCGCAGCGCCGACGCGCAAACGCCCAAGGCTGTCTTTGCACGCGTTGGGGTGCTCGCTCGACTTGACGATGTCCTTGACGGTGATGAGGCCCTTGAGTGCCCAGTTGTCGCCGATCACGAGCAACCGTTCGAGCCGATGCTTGTGCAGCAGATCGGTGGCCACCTCGAGGCTGACGCCCTCCGGTACGGTGACCAGCCGCTCGCGCGGCGTCATGATGTTGCGCACCGGCTGGTCGAGCTGCGGCTCAAAGCGCAGGTCGCGGTTGGTGACGATGCCGACCACCTGCCCGCCCTCGATCACCGGGAAGCCGCTGATGCGATGCTGCCGAGTGAGCGCAAGCAGTTCACGCACGCTCAGGTCGGGGCCGATGGTGATCGGGTCTTTGACCACGCCCGACTCGAAGCGCTTGACCTTGGCCACCTCGGCAGCCTGCTGGCGTGAGGTGAGGTTCTTGTGGACGATGCCGATGCCACCTTCCTGAGCCAAGGCGATGGCCAGACCCGATTCGGTCACCGTGTCCATGGCCGCAGAGACGAGCGGCAGATTGACCTCGATGTCGCGACTGACGCGCGTCCTCAGTTGCACGTCACGCGGCAAGATGGCCGAGTGGGCGGGGACGAGGAGGACGTCGTCGAAGGTCAGGGCCTTCTGCAGGATACGCATGATGTGCGGCGGCCGTTTGGCAAAGCCGCATTATACGGAAAAGCGGCTCTCAGCCCCCCGCCAGACGCACCACGCTGCGGCCGCTGTGCCGGCCATCGACCATCGCTTGGCACGCACCCACCACCTCGTTCAAGGCGATATCCCGGCACTGTGCGGCCAGATGACGCGGCCGCAGATCGCCAGCCAGGCGCTGCCAGATACGCAGGCGCTGCGGCATGGCGGTGGCCGCCGAGTCGATGCCGATCAGTGACACGCCACGCAGGATAAAAGGGAACACGGTGGTGACCAGATCGGTGCCGGATGCGTTGCCATACGCCGCGATGAGCCCGCGCTGCTGCATCACACGGGTGAGCCAGGCCAGCGTCTCGCCGCCCACCGAATCGAAAGCGGCAGCAAAACGTGCCCGCTCCAAGGGCTTGCGGCCCATCTCCAGCTGGTCGCGCAGCAGCACCTCCACCGCGCCGAGAGCTTGCAGCGGGTCCACCTGCTCGGGCTTTGAGGTGATCGCCACCACCTCGTAGCCCAGTTGCGCCAGCTGATCGATGACCACCACCGAGACGCCACCGCTGGCACCGGTCACCACCACCGGGCCGTGGGCAGGCGCCAGATCGAGCTGCTCCAGACGGGAGATGGCGAGCGCCGCGGTGAAACCTGCGGTACCCAGTTGCATGGCTTGGTGCAGGCTGAGGCCTGCCGGAAGCGGCACCACCCAGTCGGCCGGCAGGCGGGCGTACTCGGCCAGGCCGCCGTCGTGCGACATGCCGAGCTCGTAACCGGTCACCACCACTGCATCGCCCACGTTGAATCGCGCGTCGCTGCTGGCCGCCACCTGCCCAGCCAGATCGACCCCGGGGATGCGCGGCGAGCCGCGCAGGATCCGTCCGCGGCCGGTGATGGCAAGCGCGTCCTTGTAGTTGAGGCTGGACCACGCCACCCGCACCACCACCTCGCCGGGCGAGAGATCGTCGATGCCGATCGACTCGATGGCGGCGCGGACGCCACCGTCCTGCTCGTGGATGCGCAGCGCCGCGAATCGATCCTGCAACGGGAAGCCTGAGGTCATGGAGGCAGTCGGGCCGGGTGTCAGAGGGAGTCGCAGGCCGATGTATCCGGAACACTCATCCCAGATGAGCGAGTGCCAGATACTTGCGCGTCTGCATCTCGGCGAGCCGGCTGGCGCTGCGAGCAAAATCCTGCGCCACGTGGCCGGCAAGGCACAACTCGTCGGGCGGCGCAGCAGCCGAGACCACCAATTTGACATGCCGGTCGTAGAACTCGTCGATCAGCCAGATGAAGCGACGCGCCTGGTCGGCATTCTCCGGCCCGAGCCGCGGGATGCCCGATATCAGTACCGTGTGATACCCATGCGCGATCTCGATCAGATCGGCTTTGCCATAGGCTTGGCCGCACAGAGTGGCAAAGTCGAACCAGGCCACCCCTTCGCAGTGCCGGCGGGAACGCACAGCGCGACCCTGCGGCAGCGGCACCTCGATGTCCGCCTGCCCGGCACCGCCGGCAAGGTCGGCAAAGAGCGCTGCCATCGGTGCGAAAGTGCTCGCCTCGTCCCCCAGCAGGTAGACGTGCTGCGTCTCAAGCTTGCGCAAGCGGTAGTCGGTGCCCGAATCCAGGTTCATCACCTGCATGGTCTGCTCGATCAGGCGGATGGCCGGCAGGAACTGGCTGCGCTGCAAGCCATCGGCATACAGCTGATGCGGCGCACAGTTGGAGGTGGTGACCAGCACCACGCCGTTGTCCTGCAAGCTCTCCAGCAGCCGACGCAGCAGCATGGCGTCGGTGATGTCGCGCACGTGGAACTCGTCAAGGCAGAGCAGGTGGCAATCCTGCGCGAGGTCGCGGGCGATGGCTGGCATCGGGTCGATCTCACCTGAATGACGCGCCAGCATGCCGTGGACGTGCTGCATAAAGCGGTGAAAGTGCCAGCGCTGCTTGCGGGCCACATTCACCCCGGCAAAGAACGCGTCCATCATAAAGCTCTTGCCGCGCCCCACCCCACCCCAGAAATACAAGCCGGCGATCGGCTTGGGACGGCGCAGACGCGCCAAGACACCACGGCGCGTCTCACGCTCCAGCAGTTCCACCGCGAGTTGCTCAAAGGCAGACACGGCCCGCTTCTGTGCCGCGTCAAGCTGCACACCGTGGCGACGGGCGTGCTCACGAAAGAAGTCGGCCCCACATTCGACGCCGACAAAGCTCAACGACGACAAGACCTCGGACTGCATCGGCGGTGGCGCCACGGTGCCGACTACCAGGCGGCTAGAGGTGCAGAGTGCGGCCGTCGACCGCCAGTGCAGCCTCGTGCATCGACTCCGACAACGTCGGGTGCGCATGGACGATGCGCGCCAGATCCTCGCTGGCGGCACCGAACGACATGGCCACCACCGCCTCGCTGATCAGCTCGGAGGCCTGTGGACCGATGATGTGCACACCCAGAAGACGGTCGGTGCGCGTGCAAGCCAGCATCTTGACGAAGCCCGATGGGTTGCCAAGGCTGCGCGCGCGGCCATTGGCGGCAAATGGGAACGTGCCCGAACGATGATCGATGCCGGCGGCCTTGAGTTGCGCCTCGGTCTGCCCCACCCAGGCGATCTCGGGGTGGGTGTAGATGACCCAGGGGATCACCGCATGGTCGCAGTGGCCGTGCTGACCGGCGATGCATTCGGCCACCATCACGCCCTCCTCGCTGGCCTTGTGGGCAAGCATAGGCCCGGGCGTGCAGTCGCCGACGGCCCAAACATTGGCCAGATTGGTGCGCCCCTGCGCATCGGTGACGATGAAGCCGCGTTCGTCGAAGACCACGCCGGCCTCGCGTGCACCGCTGCCATCGGTGTACGGCACGCGCCCGACCGCCACGATCAGTTTGTCGAAGGTGGCGGTGTGCTCGCCGTCGGCGTCCTGATAGGTCACCTGCACGCCAGATTTGGACACCTTGGTCGCCGTGACCGTCGCACCCAGACGGATGTCCAGCCCCTGCGCGGTGAACTGCTTGCGCGCCTCGGCCGCGATGGCCGCGTCGGCCAAGCCGAGGAACCCGGGCAGCGCCTCCAGCAGCATGACTTCGCTGCCGAGCCGGCGCCACACGCTGCCCAGCTCGAGCCCGATGACCCCGGCACCGATCACGCCCAACTTCTTGGGCACGCTTTCGAAGGCCAATGCCCCGGCGTTGTCGACAATGGCCTTGCCGTCGATCGGCGCGGCAGCGATCGGCCGTGGCCGCGAGCCGGTGGCGAGGATCACGTGGGTGGCGGACGCGATTCGCGCGCCGTCAGCACCCTCGACCACCACCTGCCACTCACCGCCATCAGCCTTTTCCAGCCGGCCAAAGCCGCGCAGCCACTCCACCTTGTTCTTCTTGAACAAACCCTGGATACCGCCGGTGAGCGTGCCGACGATGCCGTCCTTGCGCTTGAGCAGCGTGGCGAGGTCGAGCTTGACGCCGCTCACCTGTACGCCGTGTTCGCCCAGGCCATGCTGGGCCTGCTCAAAGTGCTCGCTCGACTCGAGCAGCGCCTTGGACGGGATGCAGCCGACATTGAGGCAGGTGCCACCGAGCGCAAGCTGGCCGGATGGCGTGGTCCAGCCCTCTACGCACGCTGCTTTGAGGCCGAGTTGGGCGGCGCGGATGGCAGCCACATAGCCGCCCGGCCCTCCGCCGATGACTACAACGTCAAAGTCGGCCATGGCAGAGCTCCCCTCAGATCTCGAGCAGCAGGCGCGCCGGATCTTCCAGCGCATCCTTGATGGCGACCAATGTGAGGACCGCCTCGCGGCCATCGATGATGCGGTGGTCGTAGGACAACGCCAGATAATTCATCGGCCGGATCACCACCTGCCCGTTCTCCACCACCGCGCGCTCCTTGGTGGCGTGGATACCGAGGATGGCGCTCTGCGGCGGGTTGATGATCGGCGTCGAGAGCATCGAGCCAAAAACACCGCCATTGCTGATGCTGAAGGTGCCACCGGAGAGGTCGTCGAGGCCGAGCTTGCCGTCCTTGGCACGCACGCCAAAGTCGGCGATGGTCTTCTCGATCTGGGCGATGCTCATCTGGTCGGCATCGCGCAGGATGGGCACCACCAAGCCGCGCGGGCTCGCCACGGCAATGCCGACGTCGCAGTAGTTGTGGTAGACGATATCGCCGCCGTCGACCGAGGCGTTGACCACCGGGAAGCGCTTGAGCGCGGCGCAAGCAGCTTTCACGAAGAAACCCATGAAGCCGAGCTTGACGCCATGGTCCTTCTCGAAGCGCTCGCCATAGCGCTTGCGAAGGTCCATCACTGGGGCCATGTTGACCTCATTGAAGGTGGTCAACGTGGCGGTGCCCTGCTGCGATTCGACGAGACGCTCCGCCACGCGCGCACGCAGGCGGGTCATGGGGACACGGTTGGCGCTGCGCCCGGGGGCCAGCGCGACCTGCGGCAGCGGCGTGGCCGGCGCTGCTGGACGTTGCGCCGGCTCGGCCGAAGGCTGCGTACCGCTATGCGTGGCCGGTGCGGCTGACATGCCAGCACCGTGCTCGAGCACGTCGCCCTTGGTGATGCGGCCACCACGGCCGGTGCCGTTGACGCCACCGGCGTCGATGCCCTGCTCGCTCATCAACTTGGCAGCCGACGGCATGGCCAGTGGCGCGGCGGCGCCGTTGCCGCTGGCTGCGGCCGGCGCGGCGGCTGGCGCGGGAGCCGACGCAGACGCTGCTGCAGCAGCCGGAGCACCAGCGGTCGCTGCCGCCTCGGTGTCGATGACAGCGATCAGCTCGCCACTCTTCACCGCGCTGCCAGCGTCGCGGACGATCTCGGCGAGCACGCCGTTACCCGGCGCGGGCAACTCCATCATCACCTTGTCGGTCTCGATGTCGATCAGATTCTGGCCCTGCTTCACCGCTTCGCCGACCTTGACGTTCCAGGTGAGCAGGGTGGCCTCGGCGACCGATTCCGACAGTTGCGGGACTTTGACTTCGACGCGCATAGGTCTCTCTCAGATAGTCAGCGCGGTGTCGATCACCGCACGTTGCTGTTCAGCGTGCTTGGACGCGTAGCCCACCGCTGGCGAGGCCGACGAGGGCCGCTGCGCCTCGCCCAAAGCCTGATCAGCGCGCAGGTGCTGGGCAAGGTAGTGCTGGATGCGATGCCATGCGCCCTGGTTTCGCGGCTCCTCTTGGCACCAGACCACCGACGTGGCGGCCGTGTAACGCCCGAGCTCAGCCTGAAAAGCGGCATGCGGGAACGGGTACATCTGCTCGAGGCGGACGATGGCGACATCGCGGATCTTGCGTTCGCGGCGAGCGGCCCGCAGTTCGTAGTAGATCTTGCCGGCACAAGCCACCACACGCTTGACCTTGGCGGCGTCGATGTCGTCGTCGGTTTCCGGGATCACCGGCAGGAAGCTGCCTTTGGCCAGATCCTCCAGACTCGAGGTGGACTCCTTGTTGCGCAGCATGCTCTTGGGCGTGAACAGGATCAGCGGCCGGCGGTAGGGGCGGATCATCTGCCGCCGCAGCACGTGAAACATCTGCGCCGGGTTGGATGGCACCACCACCTGGATGTTGTACTCCGCGCACAGTTGCAGATAGCGCTCGAGCCGCGCCGATGAATGCTCAGGGCCTTGGCCCTCGTAGCCATGCGGCAGCATCATCACCAAGCCGCACAGGCGGCCCCATTTGGTCTCGCCACTGGCGATGAACTGGTCGATGACCACCTGCGCGCCGTTGGCGAAATCGCCGAACTGGCCTTCCCAGACCACCAGCGAATTGGGCTGAAAGGTGGCATAGCCATACTCGAAGCCGAGCACCGCCTCCTCCGACAACACCGAATCGATGACCGTGAAGGCGGGCTGGTTCGGCGCGATGTGCTCGAGCGGCGTGAAGATCCCGTCGCCGGCGTCGACGCGGTTCTGATCGTGCAGCACGGCGTGACGATGGAAGAACGTGCCACGCTGGCAGTCCTGACCCGACAGTCGGACCGCATAGCCCTGCTGCAGCAGGCTGGCGTAGGCCAGGTTCTCGGCCATGCCCCAATCCAGTGCGAGTTTGCCTTCGCCCATCGTACGGCGATCGCTGATGATCTTCTCGACGCGGCCATGCAGCTTGAAACCAGCCGGGATGTCGGTGAGACGCTCGGCCAGGCGCTTGAGCTCCTTCACTGGCACGGTGGTGTCGCAGGCCACATGCCACGGCGTTTTCTTGATGAACGGCAGCCAGTTGATGGCGTGCTTGTGGTTGCGATTGGCGGGCACCAGATCGACCACCCGGTTGCCTTCCTCCATCGCCGCCTTGTAGGCCTCGATCATGGCCTCCGGCTCCTCGGCCGCGATCACGCCATCCGCCACCAAACGTTGCCCATACAGCACACGGGTGCCGGGGTGCTTGGCCACGTGGCTGTACATGATCGGCTGCGTCACCATCGGCTCATCCTGCTCGTTGTGGCCGAGCTTGCGGAAGCAGACGAGGTCGATCACCACGTCGCGACGGAAGGTGTAGCGATAGTCGAGCGCCAGTTCGACCACGCGCATCACCGCGTCGGGGTCGTCGGCATTGACGTGCAGGATCGGCGCATCGACCATCTTCGCCACATCGGTGCAGAACACCGTGGAGCGGATGTCGCGCGGGTCGGAGGTGGTGAAGCCGATCTGGTTGTTGACGATCAGGTGCAGCGTGCCGCCGGTAAAGTAACCGCGCGTCTGCGACAGATTGAGCGTCTCCATCACCACGCCCTGACCGCCAAAGGCCGAGTCGCCGTGCAGCAGGATCGGCACCACCAGCTTGCCCTCGGCATCGCCCACGTGGTCCTGCCGGGCGCGCGCGGAGCCCTCGACCACCGGGTTGACGATCTCGAGGTGCGAGGGGTTGAAGGTCAGCGCCAGGTGCACCGGACCGTGCGGCGTAGCCACGTCGGCAGAGAAGCCCTGGTGGTATTTCACATCGCCAGAGGGGAGGTCGTGGTTGTGCTTGCCTTCGAACTCGTCGAACAACTCCGCGGGCATCTTGCCCACCGTATTGATGAGCACGTTCAGGCGTCCGCGGTGGGCCATCCCGATCACCGCTACCTCGCCGCCGCGCTCGGCACAACCGCGGATCATCTGGTCGAGCACGGCGATCATGGTCTCGCCGCCCTCCAGCGAGAAGCGCTTCTGGCCCACATAACGGGTGTGCAGATAGCGCTCGAGCGTCTCAGCGGCGGTGATCTTCTCAAAGATGCGCCGACGCATGGCCACCTCGGGCAGCGCCCGCATCTGCGGGCTCTCGAGCCGTTGCGCCAGCCAACGCTTGTGCTCTGGCTGGGTGATGAACATGTATTCGGCGCCGATGCTGTCGCAGTAGACCGCCTGTAACTCGGCCGACAGGTCGCGCAAGGGGAGCGTCTTACCCCCTGCAAAGTCGCCGCTGCTGAATGGCGTACCCATATCGGCCTCGCCGAGCCCATAGTGGGACGGCTCCAGCTCAGCGATGTGGGGGAGCGGGTAGCGCCCGAGAGGGTCGAGGCGGGCGCGACGCACACCGTAGCTGCGGTAGGCCTCGACCAGTTGCAACACGGCGATCTGCCGTGGGTCAGTGCCCTGAGCGGCGCTGCCGCGGGGTGCCCGCGCCTGATCGACGAGCGCCTGCACCACACGCGAATGACTGACATCCGCCGACTCACCGGCCGGCGGCTGATACCCGGCAAAGGTCGAGCGCCAAGGCTCGGGAACGGCCGCTGCATCTACAAGGAACTGCTCGTAGAGCTCCTCCAGATACGCCGCGTTCCCCCCATAAAGGAAGGAACTGGCGCGCCAAGATTCCATCATCGGCCCACCTCGCTCTGGCTACCTCCCGGCAGACGCCGGGCCTTCGTTCCGCCCGGGCGAGCTTCGCAGCCACACCCGGGCCCCTGCCACGGCCGGAACCTCAGCGGTTCAGGTCGCGGCGAGCCGCCCCCACATACAGCTGGCGCGGACGGCCGATCTTGCGCTCGGGATCCGACATGAACTCGTTCCATTGACTGATCCAGCCGATGGTGCGAGACATGGCGAAGATCGCGGTGAACATCTTGACCGGGATGTCGAGCGCCTTGAGAACGATACCCGAATAGAAGTCCACATTTGGATACAGTTTACGTTCAATGAAGTAATCGTCTTTGAGCGCGATCTCCTCGAGACGCATGGCGATCTCGAGTTGCTCGGTGGCGATGCCCATCTCGCCCAGGACTTCGTGGCAGGTCTTGCGCATCACGCCGGCGCGCGGGTCGCGGTTCTTGTAGACGCGGTGGCCGAAACCCATGAGACGGAAGCTGTCGTTCTTGTCTTTGGCGCGAGCGATGAACTTGTCGATGTTCTTCACCTCGCCGATCTCGTCGAGCATCTTCAACACTTCTTCGTTGGCACCACCGTGCGCCGGGCCCCACAGCGCCGCCACGCCCGCGGCGATGCAGGCGAACGGGTTGGCACCGGTCGAGCCAGCCAGCCGGACGGTGGAGGTCGAAGCGTTCTGCTCGTGGTCGGCGTGCAGGATCATGATGCGTTCCATGGCGCGCACCGCGATCGGGTTGGCGAAGTACGGCTCGCACGGCGTGGCAAACATCATGTGCAGGAAATTGGCCACATACGAGAGCTGGTTGTTCGGGTACATGAAGGGCAGGCCCTGATTGTACTTGTAGCTCATCGCGGCGATGGTCGGCACCTTGGAGATCAGGCGGAACATCGACAGCTCGCGATCTTCCGGCAGATTCACGTCAAGGTGGTCGTGATAGAAGGCCGAGAGCGCGCCGATGGTGCCGCACATCACCGCCATTGGGTGAGCGTCGCGGCGGAAGCCGGTGTAGAAGCGCGACATCTGATCGTGCACCATGGTGTGCTTGCGGATCCGCGCCTCGAACACCTGCAGTTGTTCCGCGCTGGGCAACTCGCCATACCAGAGCAGGTAGCACGTCTCGAGGAAGCTGCAGCGCTCGGCCAGCTGCTCGATCGGGTAACCCCGGTAGTAGAGGAGGCCCTCATCGCCGTCGATGAAGGTGATCGCCGATTTGGTGCTGGCGGTGGCGAGAAAACCCGGGTCGTAGGTGAAGATGCCAGCCTGTGTGACAGAACGGATGTCCATCACGTCCGGGCCGATCTGGCCTCGGAGCAGCGGCATCTCCACGGCTGGGCGGCCATCGGAGAAGCTGAGGGTGGCTTTGACATTCTGGGTCATGGAAGGTCCTCTCTCAATCGGTCGACGCCACGGCGCCGGGGCTAAATCCGCGCAGCGAAGCCGACGATGTCATCCACCATCGGCGCCACTTCCGGGTCGTTGCACTGGGTACGGGCGTTGAACCAGTCCCAGATGTCGTTATCGGGGTATTCGAGCAGAGACTGGAAAGCCTCCCTCTGCACCTCCGTCATTGCATCAAAGCGCGCCTCGAGATACCGGGACAGGATGAGATCCAGTTCCAGCATCCCGCGCCGGCAGCGCCAGCGCACGCGCTCTTTCTCCCCCATGACTCGCTGCTACACCATCCGCTTGATCATGATGTCCTTGATCTTGCCGATCGCCCGGGTGGGGTTGAGGCCCTTGGGGCAGACGTCGACACAGTTCATGATCGAGTGGCAGCGGAACAACTTGTACGGATCCTCCAGATCGTCCAGGCGCTCATTGGTGGCCTGATCGCGGCTGTCGGCGATGAAACGGTAACTCTGCAACAGCGCCGCAGGCCCGAGGAACTTGTCCGGATTCCACCAGAACGACGGGCACGAGGTGCTGCAACAGGCGCACAGGATACATTCATAGAGGCCGTCGAGTTCAAGACGATCCTCCGGGCTCTGCAAGCGCTCGGTCTCGGGTGCCGGGTCGTTGTTGATGACGTAGGGTTTGACCGAGTGATAGGCGCGGAAGAACTGCGTCATGTCGACGATCAGATCGCGGATCACGGGCAGACCGGGAATTGGGCGGAGCGTCACGTGGCCGCCGAGTTCGGCCACCGTGGTGATGCACGCCAAGCCATTGCGGCCGTTGATGTTCATGGCGTCCGATCCACACACGCCCTCGCGGCAGGAGCGGCGAAAGGCCAGCGTGTCATCGTGCGCCTTGAGGCGGATGAGCGCATCGAGCAGCATCTTGTCGGTGGGCTCGAGCGGGATGTCGTACTCCTGCATGTACGGCTTGGCGTCGACATCCGGGTTGTAGCGATAGACCGAGAAACGCATGGTTGAACTCCTGGATGCTTAGTAGACGCGCGCCTTGGGCGGGATCGAGTCGACGGTGAGCGGCTTGAGGCGGACCGGCTTGAACTCGACACGCTGGTCCTCGCTGTAATAGAGGCTGTGCTTCATCCAGTTGGCATCGTCGCGGTCCGGGAAATCGTCGCGAGCGTGAGCGCCGCGGCTCTCGGTGCGAGTGTGCGCAGCGATCAGAGTCGACATCGCCACCTCGATGAGGTTGTCGAGCTCCAGCGCCTCCACACGCGCCGTGTTGAACACCTTGGACTTGTCGGCGATGGCGCTGCGCTTGACCCGCTCGGCCACCTCGCGGATCTTGGCGACGCCCTCGGTCAGCACCTCGCCGGTGCGGAACACGCCAGCGTGGCGCTGGATGATGTTGCGCAAGTCGCGGCCGACCTCGGTCACCGATTCGCCATCCTTCTGGCCATCGAGACGCGCGAGGCGCGACAGCGACAGATCGGCGGCGGCGGCCGGCAGCGGCTTCTGCACCGGGTTGGCCTTGAGCCACTCGATGGCGTGGTCGCCGGCGGCCTTGCCGAACACCACGAGATCGAGCAACGAGTTGGTGCCGAGGCGGTTGGCCCCGTGCACCGAGACGCAGGCGCACTCGCCCATCGCCCACAGGCCCGGCACCACCTCGTCGGGCGAGGTGCCATGCGGCGCCACCACCTGCCCGTTGATGTTGGTCGGGATGCCGCCCATCATGTAGTGACAGGTCGGCACCACCGGGATCGGGTCCTTGATCGGGTCGACACCGCCAAAGCGGATAGCGATCTCGCGGATGCCCGGCAGGCGGTGGTTGATGACCTCCGGCCCGAGATGGTCGAGCTTGAGCAGGACGTGGTCCTTGTTCGGGCCACAGCCTCGGCCCTCGTAGATCTCCACTGCCATGGCGCGCGACACCACATCGCGCGAGGCGAGATCCTTGACAGTGGGCGCATAGCGCTCCATGAAGCGTTCGCCGTTGGCATTGAGCAGATAACCGCCCTCGCCGCGCACGCCCTCGGTGATCAGCACGCCGGCGCCAGCCACGCCAGTGGGGTGGAACTGCCAGAACTCCATGTCTTCGAGCGGGATGCCGACACGGGCGCACATGCCCAGCCCATCACCCGTATTGATGAAGGCGTTGGTGCTCGATGCAAAGATGCGACCCGCCCCGCCGGTGGCCAGCAGGGTGGCGCGCGCCTGCAGGATCATGCACTCCCCGGTCTCCATCTCCAGCGCCACCACCCCCACCACGTCGCCGTCGGCGTCGCGGATCAGGTCGAGTGCCATCCATTCGACAAAGAACTGGGTGCGGGCACGCACGTTGCGCTGATAGAGCGTGTGCAGCATGGCGTGGCCGGTGCGGTCGGCCGCGGCACAGGCGCGCTGCACCGGACGGGCACCGAACTCCTGCGTGTGGCCGCCGAACGGGCGCTGGTAGATCTTGCCGTTGTCGAGACGGTCGAACGGCATGCCGAAGTGCTCGAGCTCGATCACCACGCGCGGCGCCATGCGACACATGTATTCGATGGCGTCCTGATCACCCAGCCAGTCCGACCCCTTGACGGTGTCGTACATATGCCAGAGCCAATTGTCTTCTTGCGAGTTGCCCAGCGCTGCCGAGATACCACCCTGAGCGGCAACGGTATGGCTGCGGGTAGGGAACACCTTGGAGAGGACAGCGACCTTGAGGCCCGCCTCGGAGAGTTGCAGCGCGGCGCGCAAGCCGGCGCCACCAGCGCCGACGATCACCGCATCGAAAGAGCGTACGGGCAGTCCCATCAGCGGCTCCAGACCAGTTCAAAGACCCCGCCAGCGCAGGCGACCAGCGCCAACACGGTGAGGGTGTGCAGGGTCAGCCGGATCGCGACCGGCTGGATGTAATCCATGTAGATGTCACGCACGCCGATCCACGCGTGGTACAGCACCGAGAGCAGAAACACGAACAAGGCCACCCGCATCCAGCCCGGCTCAAAGACACCGGCCCAAGCCTCGTAGCCGGGGCCGGCCGTCGCGATGCGCAGACCTGCCACGACGCTGAACACCAGCATGACGCTGGCGGTGAGACGCTGCACCAACCAGTCGCGAAGACCGTAGTGAGCACCCGTCACGATACGCTTCACCATAGCTGCACCCCCACCAGAGCGGTCAGGATCAGGCTTGCGACCATCACGATGGTGGCGCTGCGGTTGGCCGGGACGCGGTCGAGGCCGATGTGCAGGTCGAGCAGCAGATAGCGGATGCCTGCGCAAAAGTGGTGGGCATAGGACCAGACGAGTGCCAGCACGACGAGCTTGACCAGAGGACTGGCGAAGAACGAGGCGGCGTCGGCAAAGCCCTCGGCGCTGTCGAGCGACTGGTCCAGTTGAAAGATGAGGACCGGCAGCGCGAGGAACAGCAGAGCGCCGCTGACACGGTGCAGGATCGACACCTTGGCTGGCAGCGGCAGGCTGATGCGCAGCAGGTCCAGATGCTTGGGCCGCTTGGCCGCACTGGCTGGAGAGGTCATTGGGGTGAGGCTCCGGTTGCTGAGGTTGAAAGGACGCGGCCGAGGGCGGGTCGATACGGCCGCTGCATCATGGATTTAGTCTAATGTGGTTGCATAATAATGTGCCGCCGTATCGTAGTGGCCCAAGCGCCACTCCATGGGCAGGTCGTCATAGGTATAGGCCACGCGCTCCACTGCGAGCAAGGGCGATCTCTCCTCGACGCCCAGTTCGGTCGCCACATCGGGGGGTGCGCCGACTGCCGTGAGGTGCTCTTCGGCGCGGATCAGTCGCACGCCAAAGCGCGCTTCGAACAGGCTGTACATGCTGCCCTCCCATGCCTCGATGACGGACGCGTCGAGCGTGCCGAACACGCTCGCGGGCAGCACGATGCGGTCATGGATGACGCCCGCCCCCGAAAAGGTCAAGACGCGACGCACCTCGATGACGGGCTCCCCGGGCGCCAATCGCAGCAGCGCGGCGGCCCGTCCGCTGGCGGCGCCACGCCGACAGTCGACCAGACGGCTGCCGTGAGGCCCGGCGCTGCCGTCGGCAGCGCGCAGCCGCAAAAAACGGGTGGAGTTGCCATCCTCGGCGTGAGTGGCGACGAAGGTGCCACGGCCCTGACGGCGCATCAGCAGGTTGTCGGTGGCGAGTTCGTCGATGGCCTTGCGCACCGTGCCCTGGCTCACGCCAAAACGGCTCGCCAATTCGGACTCGCTCGGGATCATCTGGCCGGGCTTCCACTCGCCATTGGCAAGGCTGCTGACGAGCAGCGACTTGATCTGGCCGTAGAGCGGCTGATAACTCGGTATGGACGCGGCCTTCTCGTTCATGGCGATGAATCTAGCACCCGGATGGGGCAACGTCCACATACTGATATCTTATATAAGACATAAGTATGCAGGCCGGGCTCGCTATGGCACACTTGATGTTGCACCGCAAACGACACGCCGGTGCGCCTGCGCCACGCTGACAGACCGCTCTCAACCGACCTGCCCCGCCGCGATGACCACCAACCCGAACTCTCCCGACGTCGTCCTCTTCCCCGACGAGAAGCCGCTGCCGATCCTGCCCGCAGCCGAGCACTACGCGGGCTCCGAAAAACTCATGCTCAAGTCGTTCGCGCTGCAAGATGAGCTCGGCCCAGTGTTCGACGTCACTTGCGACTGCGAGGACGGCGCTGCCGCCGGCACCGAGAAGCAGCACGCGCACCTCGTGGCGCGCATGATCACGTCGGAACACAATCATTTCGGTCGCGCGGGCACCCGCATCCACGACTTTCAGCACCCGAGCTTCACCGACGACATCGACATCCTGATCGGCGAAGCTGGCGAGCGCATCGCCTACATCACGCTGCCCAAATCGCCCAATTACGCCATGGCGCTTGCAGCGGTCGAGTACATCCAGAAGCGCACGCAGGCCATGGGGGTGAAGCGCACCATCCCGCTGCACCTGATGATCGAGTCGCCCACCGCAGTCCACGATGTGTGGAAGATCGCCGCCCTGCCCGGCTGCGAGGTGATCGACTTCGGCCTGATGGACTTTGTCTCGAGCTATCAGGGCGCCATCCCGTCGACCGGGATGCAGAGCCCGATGCAGTTCACGCATCCGCTCATCGTGCGCGCCAAGGGCGCCATCGGCACCGCCGCCGCGGCACACGGTGTCATCGCCTCGCACAACGTCACGCGCGACGTGAAGAACCCGGCCACGGCCGGTAATGACGCCCGTCGCGCGAAAGAGGAGTTCGGTTTTTTGCGCATGTGGAGCATCCACCCGTCGCAGATCCTGCCGATCGTCGAGGCGATGCGCCCCGACCCCACCGACGTGGCCGATTCATCCGCCATCCTGCTGCTGGCGAAGGCTGCCGACTGGGGCCCGGTGTCGTACGCCGAGAAGCTGCACGACCGCGCGAGCTACCGCTACAACTGGCAGGTGCTCAAACGCGCTCGTGCCACCGGTGTGGCCATACCGGCAGAAGCCGAGCGCGCATTCTTCTGATCGTCACCTGACGAACCCGGCATCCCGCCGTCCCGAAACACGCTGACACGAGGAACCGACTATGCTGCAAGCCTACCGAGCCCATGTTGCCGAGCGCGCCGCCCTTGGCATCCCACCCCTGCCCCTGGATGCCAAGCAGGTCAGCGAGCTCATCGAACTGATCAAGGCCCCGCCCGCCGGCGAAGAGGCCTGCCTCGTCGACCTGCTCACCTACCGCGTGCCGCCGGGCGTGGATGACGCAGCCAAGGTCAAGGCGTCGTTCCTCGCGGCCGTCGCGCATGGCGAGATCGAGGTCACGCTGCTGAGCAAGGCCAAGGCCACCGAATTGCTCGGCACCATGGTGGGTGGCTACAACGTGCACCCGCTGATCGAGCTGCTGGACGATGCCGAAGTGGCTGGCATCGCTGCTGAAGGGCTGAAGAAGACCCTGCTCATGTTCGACTTCTTCAACGACGTGGCGGAGAAAGCCAAGGCGGGCAACGCCCACGCCCAGGCCGTGATGCACAGCTGGGCCGAGGCCGAGTGGTTCACCAGCCGTCTCGAGGTGCCCAAGAGCATCACCGTGACCGTGTTCAAGGTGCCCGGCGAGACCAACACCGACGATCTCTCCCCCGCCCCCGATGCGTGGAGCCGCCCCGACATCCCGCTGCACTACCTGGCGATGCTCAAGAACACGCGCCCGGATGCCGCCTTCAAGCCGGAAGAAGACGGCAAGCGCGGCCCGATGCAGTTCATCGAGGACCTCAAGAAGAAGGGCCACCTGGTCGCCTATGTGGGCGACGTGGTCGGCACCGGCTCAAGCCGCAAGTCGGCCACCAACAGCGTGATCTGGGCCACCGGCGAGGACATCCCCTTCGTGCCCAACAAGCGCTTCGGCGGTGTGACGCTGGGTGGCAAGATCGCGCCGATCTTCTTCAACACGCAAGAGGATTCCGGCGCCCTGCCGATCGAGGTGGATGTCAGCATGCTCGAGATGGGTGACGTCATCGAGGTGCTGCCCTACGACGGCAAGATCAACCGTGGCGGCGCCACCGTGGCGGAGTTCGCCCTCAAGAGCGACGTGCTGCTCGACGAGGTGCGCGCCGGTGGCCGTATCAACCTGATCATCGGCCGCGGCCTCACCGCCAAGGCGCGCGAGTTCCTCGGCCTGCCGGCATCCACGGTGTTCCGTCTGCCCAAGCCGCCGGTCGACTCCGGCAAGGGCTACACGCTGGCGCAGAAGATGGTCGGCCGCGCCTGCGGCCTGCCCGAGGGCACCGGCATCCGTCCGGGTACTTACTGCGAGCCCCGCATGACCACGGTCGGCTCGCAAGACACCACCGGCCCGATGACCCGCGACGAGCTCAAGGACCTTGCTTGCCTGGGTTTCTCGTCCGACCTGGTGATGCAGTCGTTCTGCCACACCGCGGCCTATCCCAAGGCGGTGGACGTGAAGATGCACCGCGAGCTGCCCAACTTCATCAGCAACCGGGGCGGCGTGGCGCTGCGCCCGGGCGACGGCGTGATCCACTCGTGGCTCAACCGCCTGCTGCTGCCGGATACGGTCGGCACCGGCGGCGACTCGCACACGCGTTTCCCGATCGGCATCAGCTTCCCGGCCGGCTCCGGCCTGGTGGCCTTTGCGGCAGCCACCGGCGTGATGCCGCTGGACATGCCCGAGAGTGTGCTGGTGCGCTTCAAGGGCCAGATGCAGCCCGGCGTCACGCTGCGTGACCTGGTCCACGCCATCCCGCTCTACGCCATCAAGCAGGGCCTGCTCACGGTGGCCAAACAGGGCAAGAAGAACATCTTCTCTGGCCGCGTGCTGGAGATCGAGGGCCTGCCGGACCTCAAGGTGGAGCAGGCCTTCGAGTTGAGCGACGCCTCGGCCGAGCGCTCCGCCGCCGGCTGCACGATCAAGCTCAACCCCGAACCGATCAAGGAGTACCTCACCAGCAACATCGTGCTGATGAAGAACATGATCGCCGACGGCTACGCCGACCGCCGCACGCTCGAGCGCCGCATCCAGGCCGTCGAGGCCTGGCTGGCCGATCCGCAGTTGCTCGAGGCCGACACCGACGCCGAATACGCGGCGGTGATCGAGATCGACCTCGCCGATATCAAGGAGCCGATCGTCTGCTGCCCCAACGACCCGGATGACGCCAAGTTCATGTCCGAGGTGGCCGGCACCCCCATCGACGAGGCCTTCATCGGCTCATGCATGACCAACATCGGCCACTTCCGTGCAGCGGCCAAGCTGCTCGGCGGCGCGCGCGACATCCCGGTCAAGCTGTGGGTCGCCCCGCCGACCAAGATGGACGAGAGCGAACTCATCAAAGAGGGCCACTACGCGACCTTTGGCACCGCCGGCGCGCGCACCGAGATGCCGGGCTGCAGCCTTTGCATGGGCAACCAGGCACAGGTCAAGGAAGGCGCCACGGTGATGTCGACCAGCACCCGCAACTTTCCCAACCGCCTGGGCAAGAACACCAACGTGTTCCTCGGCAGTGCGGAACTGGCGGCGGTGTGCTCCAAGCTGGGCCGCATCCCGACTGTCGGTGAGTACCAAGAAGCCATGGGCATCATCAACAAGGACGCCGACAACATCTATCGCTACATGAATTTCGACCAGATCGACGAATACGCCGAGACAGCGCGTTCCGTGACCGTCTGAGGTCCGCCTAGGCCGTAAGCGCCCGCCACCCGGCAAAGGGATGGCGGGCGCTGCTTTTTCATGCGACTGAAACATGAGTTTCATGCAAGTTGGCGACACTCTTCCAAACCTTAAGGAGTCAGGCCGCCATGATTGACATCACGCCCGAGCAGCACGAAGAGTTGATGCGTCGCATCCGCGAAGAGATCGTCGATGGCCTCGACGAAGAGATGGAACTCGAGATCGAGGATGGCCATGGCGGCAGCGAGTCTGGTTTGAGCCTCGATGAGCGGCGTGAAGCCCGTGTGCGCTACTTCCGCGAGCTCTTCCGCCTGCAGGGCGAACTGGTGAAGTTGCAGGAATGGGTTGCGAATACCGGTGAGAAGGTGGTCATCCTCTTCGAGGGTCGGGACGCCGCCGGCAAGGGCGGCGCCATCAAGCGCATCACCCAGCGGCTCAACCCGCGGGTCTGCCGGGTGGTGGCATTGCCCGCACCCAACAGCCGCGAGAAGACGCAGTGGTATTTCCAGCGCTACACGCCACACCTGCCTGCCGCCGGGGAGATCGTGCTGTTCGATCGCAGCTGGTACAACCGCGCCGGCGTCGAACGCGTCATGGGCTTTTGCTCAGAGGCCGATGTCGAGGAGTTCTTCCGTTCGGTGCCCGAGTTCGAGCGCATGCTCGTGCGCTCTGGTATCCGACTGATCAAATACTGGTTCTCCATCACCGACGACGAACAGCACCTGCGCTTCCTCGGCCGCATCCACGACCCGCTCAAGCAGTGGAAGTTGTCGCCAATGGACCTCGAGAGCCGGCGTCGCTGGGAGTTCTACACCCGCGCCAAGGAAGACATGATCGAGCGCACCCACATTCCCGAAGCGCCTTGGTGGGTGGTGCAGGCGGTTGACAAGAAGAAGGCCCGCCTGAACTGCATCAAGCACCTTCTCGACCAGTTCGCCTATCACGAGATCGAGCGCACGCCGATCGAGTTGCCCGAGCGCGAACGCCACGCCGACTACACCCGCCATCCCTTGCCGGCATCGATCTACGTACCCGAGGTCTACTGAGCTCGGTCACACCCCCTGACCGTGGCATGATGCGGGCCCTTATGCAGCTGGGCCCCCTCGCCTTCGATGCCCGTCGACCCCAACCGGATCGCTGATCAGGTCCTGCTGGCCTCCCCTCTGTTCGCGCTGGTGTTTCTCGGCTATGGCCTGGGCCGCTGGGGTGGCTGGGGCAAGGAGGCGAGCAAAGCACTCTCGGCTTTCGTCTTTACGGTGGCCATGCCGGCCCTGCTGTTTCGCCAGATGGCAGGCTTTGGCGAGCTGTCGGGGGTCGATGCACGCTTGCTGATCGCCTTCTTCGGCGGCTGCCTGGTGGTCTTCGTGGTAGGCCGTTTGCTCAGCTGGCGGCTGTTCGGCCACAACGGCGTCGAGCAGTCGGTCTTCGGGCTGGGCGGCGTGTTCTCCAACAACGTACTGCTTGGCATCCCCATCGCCCACCTTCTGCTCAGCGAGCGGCACATCCCGCCTGTGGCTCTGGCCCTGGTGTTCAACGCACTCGTCCTGTGGACACTGGTGACGGCCTCGGTGGAGTGGGCTCGGCACGGCGAACTGTCGCTGCATGGCATCGGCCGCACGCTCCGCGGCGTGATCACCAACCCGGTGGTGGCCTCGATCGTAGGGGGTGCGATCTACGGGTTCGCAGGTCTCGAGATACCCGCCGCCATCGATCGCCCCATGGCCATGCTGGCCGAAGCCACCGGACCCATGTCGCTGGTGGCGCTCGGGCTGAGCTTGGCTGAGTTCGGTATCCGAAAAGGCTGGAAGGCAAGCAGCAGCATCGCGGCGGTCAAACTGCTGCTGCACCCTCTGGCGGTGTGGGGCATCGCACGGGCCATCGGCTTGCCACTCATCGAGACGCAGGCAGTGGTGATGATGGCCTCGCTCGCCACCGGGGTGAACGTCTACCTGATGTCGCGCCAGTTCGAGGCACTCGAAGGTGAGACCTCAGCGGCGCTGCTCATCTCCACCGCGCTGTCAGCGGTGACAGTGCCGCTGTGGATCGCCGCGACGGTTGCCCTCTGATGCGCCGCAACCAGGACGCGACAAGGCTCATAGCGCAACCCGCCCGCACAATAAAAAGCCGCCCGAGGGCGGCTGCAACAACTTGAAGGACACTTTGCCGACGGCCCGTTCTACCCGGGCCTCGAACGCTTATTCCTCGAAGCTCTTGACCTTGGTGGCAAAGGCGCCATCCGAACGACCCTTGAGATACGAGTACAGATTCTCGATCTTCTCGGCACCCAGGAAGCCATGCGGAGGCATGCCCCTCTCGGCACGACCTTCGACC
>CAMDGF010000022.1 GCA_945897555.1 Klebsiella pneumoniae
AGGGCACCGAGATGGTGAT
The DNA here is from genome assembly GCA_945897555.1 of Klebsiella pneumoniae. GTDB lineage: Bacteria > Pseudomonadota > Gammaproteobacteria > Burkholderiales > UBA3065 > UBA3065. The sequence goes on from CAMDGF010000022.1 coordinate 20, forward strand.
GCCTGGCGACAACGTGTCGATCAAGGCTGCGCTGATCGCGCCGATCGCGATGGAAGAGGGTCTGCGCTTCGCCATCCGCGAAGGCGGCCGCACCGTCGGCGCCGGCGTCGTCGCCAAGATCATCGAGTAAGTATTGCCAGACCCGAAAAGCCCGCTATAATCGCGGGCTTTTCGTTTTTCGCTCTTTAAGGAAGCCGTGCCATGCAAGGTCAAAAGATCCGTATCCGTCTCAAGGCGTTCGACTACCGTCTCATCGATCAGTCAGCCCTCGAGATCGTCGAGACCGCCAAGCGTTCAGGCGCTGTTGTCAAAGGCCCGGTGCCCTTGCCGACCCGCATCGAACGCTTCGACGTTCTGCGTTCGCCACACGTCAACAAGACTTCGCGCGATCAGTTCGAGATCCGTACCCACCAGCGCCTGATGGACATCGTCAACCCGACCGACAAGACCGTCGATCTGTTGATGAAGCTCGATCTGCCGGCCGGGGTCGATGTCGAGATCAAGCTGCAGTAGGCAAAGCACTTCTTCCAGTCGTATCGCAGTTCCATAAACCGCCGGTCAATCGCAACCGGCACCCGTCATAGGGGCAATAAACATGAGTCTAGGTCTTGTAGGCCGAAAGGTCGGCATGACTCGGGTATTCGGCGACGATGGTGCGTCGATCCCAGTCACCGTGCTGGATCTTTCCAATAACCGGGTGGTGGGCACCCGGACGCCGGACACCAACGGCTACAGCGCCGTCCAGGTGGCTTTTGGCGAGCGTCGTGCCAGCCGCGTCATCAAGCCGGTCGCCGGGCAGTACGCCAAGGCTGGCGTCGAGGCCGGCCGCGGCATCCACGAGTTTCGCATCGACGCCGCGGGTTTGGCTGAGTTCACGCCAGGCAAGCCCTTGTCGGTCGAGATCTTTGCTGTCGGGCAGAAGGTCGACGTCACCGGCACCAGCCAAGGCAAGGGTTTCAGCGGCCCGATCAAGCGCCATAATTTCAGCTCGAACCGTGCCAGCCATGGCAACTCGATCTCGCATAACTCGCCGGGCTCGATCGGCATGGCGCAAGACCCGGGCCGCGTGTTCCCGGGCAAGCGCATGGCCGGCCACCTCGGCGCTGCCAAGCGCACCACGCTCAATCTTGAGGTGGTCCGCGTCGACGCGGAGCGTCAGTTGCTGTTGGTGCGAGGTGCTGTGCCCGGCTCCAAGGGTTCAGACGTCGTCGTTCGCCCGGCTGTGAAGGGAGGTGCCTGATGGAACTGGCGCTGATCAATGACAAGGGGGCGCCCGTGAAGGGGGGCCTGACGGCTTCGGACGAATTGTTCGGCCGCGACTACAACGAGTCGCTGGTGCACCAGTTGGTCACCGCGTTTCTTGCCAACGCTCGTCAGGGCACTCGCGCGCAGAAGGGTCGTAGCGAGATCGCCAAATCGACCCGCAAGCCCTGGAAGCAGAAGGGTACTGGCCGTGCGCGTGCCGGTATGGCTTCGAGCCCGATCTGGCGTGGCGGCGGTCGTATCTTCCCGAACCTGCCGGACGAGAACTTCACGCAGAAGGTCAACCGCAAGATGTATCGCGCCGGCATGGCGACGATCCTGTCGCAACTGGCTCGCGAGGCGCGCCTCTCGGTCGTCGAGAGTTTTGATGTCGAGGCGCCCAAGACCAAGCTGCTGGCTGAGCGACTCAATGCCATGGGTTTGAAAGAGGTTTTGATCATCACCGACGAGGTGAGCGAGAACCTGTACCTGTCGTGCCGCAACCTGCCGCATGTCTACGTGGTGCCGGTCAGCCACGCCGACCCGGTGAGCCTTGTGGGCTCGCGCAAGGTCCTGGTGACCAAGGCGGCCGTGGCCAAGATGGAGGAGATGTGGGCATGAGTACCATCAGCCAAGAACGGATCTATCAGGTGCTGCTTGCACCGCACATCTCGGAAAAGAGCACCTTTGTTGCCGAACGCAACAATCAGGTGGTGTTTCGGGTCGCCTCGGACGCCACCAAGCCCGAGATCAAGGCGGCCGTCGAAGCCTTGTTCAAGGTGGATGTGGAGTCGGTGCAGGTGGTCAATGTCAAGGGCAAGCAAAAGCGGTTCGGCCGGTTCATCGGCCGTCGCAGCGATGTCCGCAAGGCCTATGTCGGCATCAAGGCCGGCCAGGATCTTGATCTCACGATGGGGGCCTGAGCATGGCACTGATCAAAGTCAAACCCACTTCCGCGGGCCGTCGTGCGGTCGTCAAGGTGGTCAATCCGGATCTGCACAAGGGCAAGCCGGTCGCCAACCTCATCGAGCGCAAGAACCGCACCGCCGGTCGTAACAACAACGGCCACATCACCACCCGTCACATGGGCGGTGGTCACAAGAAGCATTATCGTGTGGTCGACTTCAAGCGCAACGACAAGGACGGCATTCCGGCGCGCGTCGAGCGCCTCGAGTACGACCCGAACCGGAGCGCGCATCTGGCACTGCTCTGCTACGCCGATGGCGAGCGCCGTTACATCCTCGCGCCGCGCGGTGTGTCGGCTGGCAGCCAGATCGTGAATGGCTCGGAAGCGCCGATCAAGCCGGGTAACTCTTTGCCGCTTCGCAACATCCCGGTGGGTTCGACCATCCACTGCATCGAGATGTTGCCGGGTAAAGGCGCCCAGCTGGCGAGGGCTGCAGGCACTTCGGTCCAGTTGTTGGCTCGCGAGGGTACCTACGCGCAGCTGCGCTTGCGTTCTGGAGAGATCCGCAAGGTGCACGTCGATTGCCGCGCGACCATCGGCGAGGTTGGCAACGAAGAACATGCCCTGCGCTCGATCGGCAAGGCCGGCGCCCAGCGCTGGCGTGGCATCCGCCCGACGGTCCGTGGTGCGGCCATGAACGCGGTCGATCACCCGCACGGTGGTGGCGAGGGCAAGGCCGGCCAAGGTAACCCGCACCCGGTGAGCCCGTGGGGCCAGCCGACCAAGGGCTACCGCACCCGTCGCAACAAGCGCACGAGCAGCATGATCGTGCGTCGCCGTCACGCCACCAAGGGATAAGCCATGGCACGTTCAATCAAAAAAGGCCCGTTCTGCGACCACCATCTGGTCAAGAAGGCAGAGACGGCACGCTCGACCAACGACAAGCGTCCGGTCAAGACGTGGTCGCGCCGTTCGACGGTGCTGCCCGACTTTGTCGGGCTGACCATTGCCATCCACAACGGCCGCCAGCATGTCCCGGTTCTCATCAACGAGAACATGGTGGGCCACAAGCTCGGCGAGTTCGCCCTGACCCGGACGTTCAAGGGTCACTCGGCGGACAAGAAGGCCAAGCGCTAAGAGGAGACGACGATGCAGACCAAAGCCATGCTGCGCGGCGTCCGCCTGTCGGCCCAAAAGGGTCGTCTGGTGGCCGATCAGATCCGGGGGCTCCCGGTCGACCGTGCCCTCAATATCCTCGCCTTCAGCCCCAAGCGCGGCGCCGAGATCATCAAGAAGGTGCTCGAGTCGGCCATCGCCAACGCCGAGCACAACGATGGTGCCGACATCGACACGCTCAAGGTGACGAGCATCTACGTCGATCGCGGGACCTTCATGCGTCGTTTCACTGCACGCGCCAAGGGTCGTGGCGATCGCATCATGAAGCCGACGTGTCACATCACGTTGACTGTCGGTAACTAAGGAGCGGACATGGGACAGAAAATCAGCCCGCGTGGCTTCCGCCTGAGTGTGACACGTGACTGGGATAGCCGTTGGTATGCCAACAGCAAGAACTTCCCGACGCTGCTCAACGAGGATGTGAAGGTTCGCGGCTTCCTTAAGAAGAAGCTCCGGGGCGCAGCGGTGAGCCGTGTCGTCATCGAGCGCCCGGCCAAGAATGCGCGCATCACCATCCACAGTGGTCGTCCCGGTGTGGTGATCGGCAAGAAGGGTGAGGACATCGAGGCACTCAAGTCGACCCTGCAAAAGATGATGGGCGTGCCGGTGCACGTGAACATCGAAGAGGTGCGCAAGCCGGAGACGGACGCTCAACTGGTTGCCGACAACATCGCTCAACAGCTCGAGAAGCGGATCATGTTCCGGCGGGCCATGCGTCGCGCCATCCAGAACGCCATGCGACTGGGTGCGCAAGGCATCAAGATCATGAGTGCGGGCCGTCTCAACGGTGCCGAAATCGCGCGTACCGAGTGGTACCGCGAGGGCCGTGTGCCCCTGCACACGCTGCGCGCGAACATCGATTACGCCACGTCCGAGGCGCTGACGACCTACGGGATCATCGGCATCAAGGTGTGGATCTACAAGGGTGAGGTGTTGGGCCAGGGCGAATCGCCGGCGGTGGCACCCGAAGCGGAAAAACGAGTGAGAAAGGCGGGCCCGAGAAATGCTGCAGCCGTCTAGAACCAAATACCGGAAGGTCCAAAAGGGCCGCAACACCGGCATCGCGACCCGCGGCAACAAGGTCAGCTTCGGTGATTTCGGCCTTAAGGCTGTTGCCCGTGGTCGTATCACGGCGCGACAGATCGAGGCTGCGCGTCGGGCTATGACCCGTCACATCAAGCGCGGCGGCCGCATCTGGATCCGCATCTTTCCGGACAAGCCGATCTCCAAGAAGCCGGCCGAAGTCCGTATGGGCGGCGGTAAGGGCAGCCCGGAATACTGGGTCGCCGAGATCCAGCCGGGCAAGGTGCTGTACGAGATGGATGGTGTGCCCGAGGCGCTGGCTCGCGAGGCTTTCCGCCTGGCTGCCGCCAAGTTGCCCCTGGCCACCACCTTTGTCCTCCGTCACATCGGGAGCTGAGCCATGAAGGCGAGTGAACTTCGCAACAAGTCGGTCGACGAACTCAACGTCGAACTCCTGTCGCTGCTCAAGGCCCAGTTCTCGGCCCGCATGCAGCACGCGACCCAGCAGCTGACCAACACGGGTCAGCTCAAGCGAGTGCGTCGCGATATTGCACGGGTGCGCACCCTATTGCGTGAAAAGGCTTCAGCATGAGCGAACAGACCATCCTGCGTCGGTCCGAGACCGGCCGTGTTGTCAGCGACAAGATGAACAAGACCGTCACCGTTCTTGTCGAGCGTCGGGTGAAGCACCCGATCTACGGCAAGGTGCTGACCAAGTCCAAGAAGTACGCGGCGCATGACGAGACCAACGACTGCAAGGCCGGCGATCTGGTGCAGATCGAGGAGTGCCGTCCGATCTCGCGCAACAAGTCGTGGCGTGTGACGCGCGTCGTCGAGCGGGCGATCTCCTGATCGCTCAAGTTCGCAATATGTGCCGGGGGCTTGCAAAGGCGCGGCAGCCCGTTCTATACTCATAGGCTTAGGTTTTGGCGTCGGCGTGAGCCGGCGCTCCAGTCCCACCGGGTCTCGCGACTCGGGCGGGCCCGCCCCCTCGGGGTCCAAGACTGGCGTCCTTTGGGCGCTAAGTTGGAGATGACATCGTGATTCAAATGCAATCCCGGCTCGACGTGGCCGACAACACCGGCGCTCGCTCGGTGATGTGCATCAAGGTGCTCGGCGGCTCCAAGCGCCGTTACGCCTCGGTGGGCGACATCATCAAGGTCAGCATCAAAGAGGCTGCGCCGCGCGGTCGTGTCAAGAAGGGCGACGTGTACAACGCTGTGGTTGTGCGCACCGCCAAGGGCGTGCGTCGTCCGGACGGCTCGCTGATCAAGTTCGACGGCAACGCCGCCGTCCTGCTCAACAACAAGCTGGAGCCCATCGGCACCCGCATCTTCGGCCCGGTCACGCGCGAACTGCGCACCGAGCGCTTCATGAAGATCGTGTCGCTGGCCCCTGAAGTCATCTGAGGCCTCGCCATGAGAAAGATCCGTCGTGGAGATGAGGTGGTCGTCCGTACCGGACGCGACAAGGGCCGTCGTGGCCAAGTCGTGAGCGTGCTCGACGAGCAGCGCGTGCTGGTGCAGGGCGTCAACCTGGTCAAGAAGCACGTCAAGCCCAATCCGATGAAGGGCGAGCCGGGTGGCATCGTCGCCAAGGAGGCGCCCATTCAGGTCTCCAACATCGCCCTATTCAACCCCGCGACCAGCAAGGGCGATCGTGTGGGTATCCGCGTCCTCGAAGACGGCAGCCGTGTCCGCTTTTTCAAGTCGACCGGCGAGACCATCGCAGGCTAAGGGACAAGACACATGGCACGTTTCGAAGAGTTCTACCGCACCGAAGTCGTCAAATCGCTGATGACTCAGTTTGGTTATCAGTCGGTGATGCAGGTCCCGCGCATCGAAAAGATCACGCTCAACATGGGTGTCGGTGAAGCCGTGGCAGACAAGAAGGTCATGGAGCATGCCGTCGGCGACATGCAAAAGATCGCCGGCCAGAAGCCGGTGGTCACTCTGGCCCGCAAGTCGATCGCAGGTTTCAAGATCCGCGAGGGTTACCCGGTCGGCTGCAAGGTGACCTTGCGCAAGCGCCACATGTTCGAGTTTCTCGACCGGCTCATCACCATCGCCCTGCCGCGCGTCCGCGACTTTCGCGGTGTCTCCGGCAAGGGCTTTGATGGCCGCGGTAACTACAACATGGGTGTGAAGGAACAGATCATCTTCCCCGAGATCGAGTACGACAAGGTCGATGCGCTCCGCGGGATGAACATCACCATCACCACCACCGCCAAGACCGACGACGAAGCACGCGCCCTGTTGGCCGCGTTCCGCTTCCCGTTCAAGAACTGAGGCACAGCAATGGCTAAGTTGGCTCTCATCAATCGCGAGAACAAGCGTCGCAAGACGGTCGAGCAGTTTGCTGCCAAGCGGGCGGCACTGCAGGCCATCATCGACGATCAGTCGAAGTCCGAAGAGGAGCGTTACGAGGCGCGCCTTAAGCTGCAGCGTCTGCCGCGTGACAGCAGCCCGTCGCGCACGCGCAACCGCTGCCAGATCACTGGCCGGCCCCGCGGTGTGTACAGCAAGTTCGGCCTCGGCCGAAGCAAGCTCCGTGAGATCGCCATGCAAGGCGGTGTCCCGGGTCTCGTCAAGGCCAGCTGGTAAGGGGGGGCGACATGAGCATGAGTGATCCGATCGCCGATATGTTGACCCGCATCCGCAATGGTCAAGCGGCGGAGAAGACGGCCGTTGATATGCCGTCGTCGAAGCTGAAGGTGGCTATTGCGCAGGTGTTGAAGGACGAAGGCTACGTTGAAGACTTCTCCGTGCGCACCGATGCCGGCAAGTCCACCCTGAGCATCGCTCTCAAGTACTACGTAGGCCGTCCGGTGATCGACCGCCTTGAGCGCGTGAGCCGCCCCGGTCTTCGCATCTACCGCCAGAGCCGCGACATCCCCAAGGTGATGAACGGTCTGGGTATTGCCATCGTTTCGACGCCGAGGGGTGTCGTCACTGACCGCAAGGCGCGCAGCCTGGGTGTCGGTGGCGAAGTCCTCTGCCTCGTCGCCTAAAGGGAGAGCGTCATGTCACGTATCGGTAAGTCGCCGGTTGCGCTCCCCGCAGGGGTCGAGGTGCAGATCGGCGCAGGCTCGATCGCGGTCAAGGGCCCGCTGGGTCAACTGGTGCAGTCGCACCCGACTTACGTCGCGGTCGAGCAGGCCGCGGGTGTCCTGCAGATCAAGACCGTGGAAGACAGCATCCGCGCCAAAGCCATGAGTGGCACCTTGCGTGCACTCGTGTCGAACATGGTTCAGGGTGTGAGCAAGGGCTTCGAGCGCAAGCTCAATTTGGTCGGCGTGGGCTACCGCGCGCAAGCTCAGGGCGACAAGGTCAATCTCTCGCTGGGTTTTTCGCACCCGGTCGAACACAAGATGCCATCGGGTATCAAGGTCGAGACCCCTACGCAGACCGAGATCGTCCTCAAAGGCATCGACAAGCAGATGCTCGGTCAAGTCGCTGCCGAGATCCGTGGTTACCGTCCGCCGGAGCCCTACAAGGGCAAGGGCGTTCGTTATTCCAACGAGACGATCGTCATCAAAGAGACCAAGAAGAAGTAAGGGGCCGACAAAATGGACAAGAAACAAACTCGTCTGCGCCGCGCCCGGAGCACCCGGCTGCGCATCCGCGGTCTGCGCGCGGTGCGTCTGGCGGTCAACCGTTCGAATCAGCACATCTACGCACAAATCATCGCTGCGGACGGTGCGAGTGTCCTCGCCAGCGTCTCGACGCTCGACAAGGATGTTCGCGGGTCGATCCCCAACGGCGCGACTGTTGGAGCGGCTGAGCAAGTGGGTAGGAAGATCGCCGAAAAGGCCAAGGCGCTGGGTATCGAAGAGGTCGCTTTCGATCGCAGCGGATTCAAATTCCATGGTCGCGTGAAGGCGTTGGCGGAAGCCGCGCGTGAAGGCGGACTGAAGTTCTGAGCGGGGCTGCGATGGCAACCAGAAATCAGCATCAAACCGAAGACAAGGGTGACGGCCTCCGCGAGAAGATGATCGCGGTGAATCGCGTCACCAAGGTCGTCAAAGGGGGTCGTATCCTCGGCTTCGCCGCGCTGACTGTGGTCGGCGACGGCGAGGGCGGCATCGGCATGGGCAAGGGCAAGGCGCGCGAAGTGCCGTCGGCGATGCAGAAGTCGCTTGACGAGGCGCGGCGCAACCTGGCCAAGGTGCCATTGCGCGACGGCACCTTCCACCACGCGGTGATCGGCCGTCACGGCGCCTCGACGGTGCTCATCCAACCGGCGTCCGAGGGGACCGGCATCATCGCGGGCGGCCCGATGCGCGCGGTGTTCGAAGTGATGGGTGTGCGCAATGTGCTCGCCAAGTGCTTCGGCTCCACTAACCCCTACAACGTCGTGCGCGCAACCATCAACGGCCTGCGCAACGTCTACACCCCGTCCGAGATTGCTGCCAAGCGCGGCAAGTCGGTCGAAGACATCTTGGGCTGATCATGGCTACCGAAAAGACCACTGCTGAGAAGCCGGCCAAAAAGGCCACCGTCAAGTCGGACGCTGGAGTTGCTGCGACCGTTGGCACCCTGCGTGTGACGCTGGTGAAAAGCCCGATCGGCACCAAGCACAATCACCGTGCCAGCGTGGCCGGTCTTGGGCTGCGCAAGCTCAACCAGACTGTCGAGGTCGCTGACACTCCGGCCAATCGGGGCATGGTGAATGCAGCCCGCTTCCTCCTGAAGTGCGAGGCCTGAGATGGAGCAGAACCCTGTCATGGAACTGAATAGCGTCAAGCCTGCTGAGGGCTCGAAGAAGGATCGTCGCCGCGTGGGTCGTGGCATCGGCTCGGGCTTGGGCAAGACTGCCGGCCGAGGCCACAAAGGCCAAAAGTCCCGCGCGGGTGGTTTCCACAAGGTGGGCTTTGAAGGCGGCCAGATGCCCTTGCAGCGGCGTTTGCCCAAGCGCGGCTTCAAGTCGTTGGCAGCGGGCCTCACGGCCGAAGTGCGCCTGTCAGACCTCGCTGCGGTGGACGCCGAAGAGGTTGATCTGCTGACCCTCAAGCGCGCAGGTGTGGTGGATCAGCTCTGCACCTCCGCCAAGGTCATCCTTTCGGGCTCGATCGGGCGAGCAGTGAAGCTCACCGGCATTCGTGTCACCAAGGGTGCCCGCGCGGCTATCGAACAAGCGGGCGGCAGCGTCGCTGACGCTCAGGGCTGAGGAAGACGGCATTGGCTGGCGCGACGAACGCTCTCGGAACGGCAGGAAGGCTGGGTGACCTCAAGCGTCGCCTGCTATTCCTGCTGGGAGCGCTGATCGTCTATCGGATCGGTGCACACATCCCGGTGCCGGGTATCGACCCGACCGTGCTGGAGCAGCTGTTCCGCAGCCAAGAGGGCGGCATCCTGGGCATGTTCAACATGTTCTCGGGCGGTGCGCTGTCGCGCTTCACCATCTTCGCGCTCGGCATCATGCCGTACATCTCGGCCTCCATCATCATGCAGCTGGCATCGGTGATGTCGCCCGAGCTCGAGGCGCTCAAGAAGGAAGGCGAGGCTGGGCGCCGCAAGCTCACGCGATACACCCGCTATGGCACGGTGTTTCTCGCGGTGGTTCAGGCAATGGGTATCTCCATCGCGCTCGAAGCACAACCGGGTCTGGTCCTCGACCCGGGCATCGCATTCCGCATCACGACCATCCTCACGCTCACTGCCGGCACCATGTTCCTTATGTGGTTGGGCGAGCAGATCACCGAACGTGGTATCGGCAATGGCATCTCGATGATCATCTTCGCCGGTATCGTGGCCGGCCTGCCGAGTGCCGTTGGCAGCACGCTCGAACTGGGCCGCACAGGCTCGTTCTCGATCCCGCTGATCATCGCGCTTTTCGTGGCCGTCATCCTTGTCACCTATTTTGTGGTCTTTGTTGAGCGCGGGCAGCGCAAGATCCTTGTCAACTACGCCAAGCGTCAGGTGGGCAACAAGGTCTACGGCGGGCAGAGCAGCCACTTGCCGTTGAAGCTCAACATGTCCGGGGTCATCCCGCCGATCTTCGCCTCCAGCCTGATCCTCTTCCCGGCCACCTTGTCCGGTTGGTTCGGGCAGTCCGAAAGCATGACCTGGCTGCGCGACATCGCTGGTGCCCTGTCGCCTGGGCAACCGGTCTACGTCACCCTTTATGTTGCAGCCATCGTCTTCTTCTGCTTCTTCTACACCGCCATGGTGTTCAACCCGAAGGACACGGCGGACAACCTCAAGCGCAGTGGGGCCTTCATCCCGGGCATCCGTCCGGGTGAACAGACCGCCAAGTACATCGACCGCGTGACCATGCGCCTCACCTTGGCTGGAGCCATCTACATCACCGCGGTCTGCCTGCTTCCGGAGTTCCTGATCGTTCTGCTCGGCACGCCCTTTTATTTCGGGGGTACCTCGCTGCTGATCATCGTGGTGGTTTCGATGGATTTCATGACTCAGGTGCAGGCCCACATGATGTCGCAGCAGTACGAAGGTCTGCTGAAGAAAGCCAACTTCAAGGGCATGGCGCCCCTGGGCGGGCGCTGAGGATGTCCAAGGAGGACGTTATCCAGATGCAGGGGGAGGTTCTGGAGAACCTTCCGAATGCGACCTTCAGGGTCAAGCTGGAGAACGGGCATGAGGTGTTGGGGCACATTTCGGGAAAGATGCGCATGCACTACATTCGCATCCTCCCTGGGGACAAGGTCACGGTCGAGTTGACGCCGTACGACCTGTCGCGTGCGCGGATCGTTTTCCGCGCGAAGTGATTTGAAGAGAGGGTTGAACCATGAGAGTTCAGGCATCGGTCAAGAAGATCTGCCGCAAGTGCAAGATCATCCGCCGCAACGGAATCGTCCGCGTGATCTGCGCTGACGCGCGTCACAAGCAACGCCAGGGTTGAGCCCGGGCGATCACTGACACGAGGTAGCAAAAATGGCACGGATCGCAGGGGTCAACATCCCCAACCATCAGCACACCGAGATCGGCCTGACCGCCATCTTCGGCATCGGTCGTCCGCGTGCACGCAAGATCTGCGAAGCCGCCGGCATCGAGTACTCGAAGAAGATCAAGGATCTGAACGACAGCGAGATGGAACGGCTGCGTGAAGAGGTCGGTCGGTTCACGGTCGAAGGTGACCTGCGTCGGGAAGTCTCGATGAGCATCAAGCGGCTCATGGATCTCGGCTGCTATCGCGGTGTGCGTCATCGCAAGGGGCTGCCCGTGCGCGGCCAGCGCACTCGTACCAATGCTCGTACCCGGAAGGGTCCGCGCAAGGCCATCCGCGCCACCAAGTAAACAGAGGCTGAGACATGGCAACCAAGGCTAACACCCGCGTCCGCAAGAAGGTCCGCAAGAGCGTCTCCGACGGTATCGCGCACATTCACGCGTCGTTCAACAACACCATCGTGACGATCACCGACCGGCAGGGCAACGCGCTCTCGTGGGCGACCTCCGGGGGTGGTGGCTTCAAAGGCTCGCGCAAATCGACGCCCTTTGCCGCCCAGATCGCAGCTGAGAACGCCGGCCGTGCGGCGCAGGAATACGGGTTGAAGAACCTCGAAGTGCGCATCAAGGGCCCCGGCCCTGGCCGCGAATCGGCGGTCCGCGCACTCAACAACGTGGGCTTCAAGATCATCAGCATCTCGGACGTGACGCCGATCCCGCACAACGGGTGCCGTCCGCCGAAGAAGCGCCGCATCTAAGGACTGGAGCAAGACATGGCAAGAAATCTGGACGCCAAGTGCCGTCAATGCCGTCGCGAGGGCGAGAAGTTGTTCCTCAAAGGCGACAAGTGTTTCTCTGAGAAGTGCGCGATCGAGCGCCGTGCCTATGCGCCCGGCCAGCATGGTCAAAAGCAGGTCAAGCTGTCTGACTATGGCGCGCAGTTGCGTGAGAAGCAAAAGATCCGCCGCATCTACGGCATTCTTGAGCGTCAGTTCCGCAAGACCTACAAGGAAGCCGATCGGCGCAAGGGCGTGACCGGCGAGAGCCTGTTGCAGATGTTGGAGAGCCGGCTCGACACCGTGGCCTTCCGCATGGGTTTTGGTGCGTCGCGCAACGAGGCGCGCCAAGTCGTCCGCCACAACGCCATTCTTGTGAACGGGCGCCGCGTCAACATTCCGGCTTACCAATTGCGTGCAGGCGATGTCATCGAGATCGCGCCGGGCGCCAAGGAGCAGCTGCGCATCAAGGCCGCGCTCGCGTCGGCTGAGCAGCGTGGCTTTCCGGACTGGGTCGAAGTTGACGCAAAGGCGTTCAAGGGCACCTACAAGGCTGCTCCGCAACGCGTTGACCTGCCGGCCACCATCCGTGAAAACCTGGTGGTGGAACTGTATTCCAAGTAATTCCGATCCCGCCGTGAACCGACGGGTCGCCAATCGAGGGCAAGCAAGCCATGCAGAGTGAAGGATTCCTGAAGCCGCGCATCATCGACGTCGAGACCGTCTCGCCGACGCATGCCCGCATCGTCATGGAGCCGTTCGAGCGCGGCTACGGCCACACGCTCGGTAATGCCTTGCGTCGTATCCTGCTGTCGTCCATGGCCGGCTATGCGCCGACCGAGGTCCGCATCAATGGTGTGGTGCACGAGTACTCCACCATCGACGGGGTTCAAGAGGATGTGGTCGACCTCCTGCTGAACCTCAAGGGCGTGGTGTTCAAGCTCAACAGCCGCAGCGAAGTGCTCATCGAACTCAAGAAGGATGGCGAAGGCGTTGTCACGGCTGGCGATATCGATCTCGGCCACGACGTCGAGGTCATCAATCCCGACCACATCATCGCCCACGTCAATCCGGGTGGTGCGCTCAACATGGAGATCAAGGTCGAGCGTGGCCGTGGCTACGTGCCAGGCAATCTGCGCACCGACAGCCTGCAGGCACGCCAGATCGGCACCTTGGTTCTCGACGCTTCGTTCTCGCCGGTGCGCCGTGTCAGTTACGAGGTGCAAGCTGCGCGCGTCGAGCAGCGCACCGATCTGGACAAGCTGGTGATCGACATCGAGACCAACGGCGTGGTCGAGCCCGAAGACGCATTGCGGCAGGCAGCCACCTTGCTCGTGGACCAGCTGTCGACCTTCTCTAATCTGCAGAGCACCGACAGCCCGGGCGAGCCGGTTCGGGCCCCGCAGGTCGACCCGGTGCTTTTGCGTCCGGTAGACGATCTGGAACTGACCGTCCGTTCGGCGAATTGCCTCAAGGCCGAGAACATCTACTACATTGGCGACCTGATCCAGCGCACCGAGGCGGAACTGCTGAAGACACCGAATCTCGGCCGCAAGTCGCTCACCGAAATCAAGGAAGTGCTGGCCTCTCGTGGCCTCACCCTGGGCATGAAGCTCGAGAACTGGCCGCCGGTCGGGCTCGAGCGCAATTGAGGAGAACACCATGCGCCACCGTCATGGATTGAGAAAACTGAATCGCACCAGCAGCCACCGCCTGGCTATGCTGCGCAACCTGACCAACGCCCTGCTGCGCTACGAGACCATTCGTACCACTCTGCCCAAGGCCAAGGAGTTGCGTCGCGTGGCCGAGCCTCTCATCACGCTCGCCAAGACGCCGAGCCTGGCCAATCGCCGGCTGGCATTCAACCGCTTGCGTGACCGCGAGATGGTGGTCAAGTTGTTCGACGAACTCGGTCCGCGTTTCGCGACCCGGCCGGGGGGCTATCTGAGCATCCTCAAGTTTGGCTTTCGCCAAGGTGACAATGCGCCGATGGCCTTGGTGAGCTTGATGGACCAACCCGAGCCGTCGGCGGCCGTTGAGGTCGAGGCCGCTTGATCATCGGGTCTTGGCGTTGCGAAAAAGGCCGGCATTGCCGGCCTTTTTTGTCTTCGGCGACAGCATACGACCCGACCGCTACAATGCCGGCATGGCTGCGCTGGACTTGACCCATCACTTTCTGATCGCCATGCCCGGCATGGCTGACCCACATTTTGCCGGGACGCTGACCTACGTCTGCGAACACAATGGTGACGGTGCACTGGGCATCGTTGTCAACCGCCCCACCGATATGACCATGGGGGCTTTGTTCAAGCAGATCAACATCGACCTTGAATCCCATGATCTGGCCGAGCGTCCGGTGATGTTCGGCGGTCCGGTGCAGACCGACCGCGGCTTTGTGCTGCATCGTCCGATCGGCAAGTGGCAATCGAGCCTCGCGGTGCGTGAGGGCGTTTCGCTCACCACCTCTCGTGACATCCTTGAGGCTTGCGCGGCGGGTGAGGGCCCACCTGAGTTGATCGTCAGCCTGGGCTATGCCGGCTGGACCGCGGGTCAATTGGAACAGGAGATGGGCTCCAATGCCTGGCTGTCGGTGCAGGCCGATCCACAGATCCTGTTCGATGCGCCCTACGGTGAGCGTGTCGATCGGGCGCTGGCGCTGCTGGGTATCGAACTCGGCAGTCTTTCGGAAGAAGCGGGCCACGCCTGATGGCGGGCACTGTCCTCGCCTTCGATTTCGGGGAGCGCCGTATCGGCGTGGCGGTGGGCGAACTGGCCCTGCGTTCGGCCCACCCCTTGCAGACCATCGATGCACGAGACAACGAGACTCGCTTTGCCAGCATCGCGCGTCTCATCGAGGAGTGGAAGCCTGGGCGCGCAGTGGTCGGGCTGCCTGCCCCCGGACAGGAGACCCACCCCATGAATGAGCGCTGCCGAAAGTTCGCGCGGCAGCTCGAGGGGCGCTTTGGGCTCACCGCCGACCTCGTCGACGAGTCCTACTCGTCGGCAGTGGCCGAAGCCGATCTGGCCGCCGCCGGACTCAAGGCGGAGCGCCGCAAGGCGGTGTTGGACAGCGTAGCAGCGCAAGCCATCCTGCAGACCTGGTTCGAGCGGCAGTGAGCGCCTCTGATCAACTCTCCGTCGCCGGCCGCCTGCGCCACCTGCTCACGTTGCAGGGCTTGCCGCGAGAGGTGCTGCTGCAGATCCTCGACGCTGCGGGCGGCTTCGTCAGCGGAGGTGACGGTGAATCCAAGAAGCTTCCGCTGCTGCGCGGCAAGACCGTCTTCAACCTGTTCTTCGAGTCTTCCACTCGCACCCGTACCACCTTCGAGATCGCCGCCAAGCGGCTGTCGGCCGATGTGATCAGCCTGAACGTGGCGACGAGCAGCCAGAGCAAGGGCGAGACGGTGCTCGATACCGTACAGAACCTTGAGGCGATGGATGCCGACCTCTTTGTGGTGCGGCACGCAGCCAGTGGCGCAGCGCACTTCATCGCACGCCATGTGCGGCCGCATATCGCGGTGGTGAATGCCGGTGACGGGCGCCACGCGCACCCTACGCAAGGCTTGCTGGACATGTTCACCATCCGTCAGTTCAAGGGTGATTTCGCGCCGCTGTCGGTGGCGATCGTCGGTGACGTGCTGCACAGCCGGGTGGCGCGGTCGGAGATCCACGCCCTGCGCACGCTTGGCGTGCGCGACATCCGCGTGGTCGCCCCGCGCACGCTGCTCCCCGCGGGTATCGAGGAGCTGGGGGTGCGCGTCTGCCACGACATGAATGCGGGCTTGCATGGCGTCGACGTGGTGATGATGCTGCGCCTGCAGCACGAGCGCATGAAGGGCTCGCTGTTGCCCTCTGCCGGCGAGTACTTCAAGAACTATGGCCTGACGCCGGACAAGTTGGCGCGCGCTGCGCCTGATGCCATCGTGATGCACCCCGGGCCAATGAACCGTGGCGTGGAGATCGACTCGGCGGTGGCAGATGGCCCGCAGGCGGTGATCCTGCCGCAGGTCACCTTCGGTATCGCGGTGCGCATGGCGGTCATGAACCTGCTGATCGGGGCCGCCGCATGAAGATCCTTATCCGTGGCGGGCGCGTCATCGATCCGGCGAGCGGTTTCGATCACGTTGCCGATGTGTGTGTCGCCGCCGGCAAGGTCGTCTCGATCGGTCGCGAGCCGGCGGACTTTGCCGCGCAACGGGTCATTGAGGCCAGCGGTCTTGTGGTTGCGCCAGGCCTCGTCGATCTGGCGGCGCGGCTGCGTGAGCCCGGCCTCGAGCACAAGGCGACGCTCGAATCGGAGATGCACGCGGCGGCTGCAGGTGGGGTGACGGCACTGGCCTGCCCACCTGACACCGACCCGCCACTCGATGAGCCGGGCCTGGTCGAGATGCTCAAATTTCGGGCACGCAACCTGCCGGGGCCACGCGTCTACCCGGTCGGCGCCCTCACAACGGGCCTTCTGGGCGCTGGCATCACCGAGATGTCTGAACTCACCGAGGCCGGCTGTGTGGCCTTTAGCCAGGCTGATGCTGTGCTCACCGATACGCAGGTGCTGATGCGCGCCATGCAATATGCCGCCACCTTTGGCTATTCGCTTTGGCTGCGGCCACAGGATCCGCACCTGTCGCGCAATGGCATCGCTCACGAAGGCGCCATGGCCAGTACGCTCGGTCTGGTGGGTATTCCTGTGGTGGCCGAGACACTGGCGATCGGCGCCATCCTGCAACTGATGCGGGCCACCGCCGCGCGCGTGCACCTGTGCCGCCTTTCGAGTGCCGCAGGGCTCGAATTGGTGCGCGCCGGCAAAGCCGAGGGCTTGCCGCTCACTTGCGACGTCGCCGCGCATCATCTGCACCTCACTGATGCAGAGTTGGCGCGCTTCGACGCCCAATCGCATGTCATTCCACCGTTGCGCAGCGAGGCCGACCGGCTGGCGCTGGCCCAAGGCCTGGCCGATGGCAGTGTCGACGCGGTTTGCTCCGACCACGCGCCGCATGACGACGAGGCCAAGGAGGTGCCCTTTGGCGAATCCGAGCCGGGCGCCAGCGGGGTGGAGCTGCTGCTGCCGCTCACGCTCGCCTGGGCTGCTGCTGCAGACGTGGGCCTGCCAGCGGCGCTCGCAGCGGTCACTAGTCGCCCAGCGGCAGTGCTGGGCCTGGGCTTGGGGCGCTTGGTCGAGGGTGCACCAGCCGACCTCTGCATCTTCGACGCGCAGGCTCGCTGGACTGTGACACGCGAGTCGATGCGCAGCCAAGGGCGCAATTCGCCCTTCCTCGGCCGCGAACTGCGCGGCCGTCCCCGGTATACCGTCATCGACGGGCACATCGATTTCGAGGCGCCGACCGCAGGTTGACGGCCGGTGGTTCGGGGCACGCCGGATCCCCTTGCTCGCGGCTGTTATCATCGGCGCCCGCGACCGACCGGTCGCACAGAGCAGCCCCCAAGCCTTTTCCGGAGTCCCACATGCTGGTCGCGGCCAATATCACCCAGCAGTTCGGCGCCAAGCCGCTGTTCGAGAACGTCAGCGTCAAGTTCGGCGACGGCTACCGCTATGGCCTGATCGGTGCCAACGGTGCCGGCAAGTCGACCTTCATGAAGATCCTGTGCGATGTGCTCGAGGCCAGCGGCGGCAACGTGAGCACCGATCCGCATGAGCGCATGGCCTACCTGCGGCAGGACCAGTTCGCTTACGAGGACATGCGGGTGCTCGATGTGGTGATGATGGGGCACGCCGAGATGTGGGCGGTGATGCAGGAGAAGGACGCGATCTACGCCAACCCTGAAGCCACCGAGGACGACTACATGAAGGCGGCCGAGCTGGAAGGCCGCTTCGCCGAATTCGACGGCTACACCGCTGAATCACGTGCGGGTGAGCTGCTGCTCGGTGTGGGCATCCCGGTGGAGCAGCACCAGGGCCCGATGCGCGAGGTGGCGCCCGGCTGGAAGCTGCGCGTGCTGCTGTGCCAGGCGCTGTTCGCCAACCCCGACATCCTGCTGCTCGACGAGCCGACCAACAACCTCGACATCAACACCATCCGCTGGCTCGAGGGCGTGCTCAACGAGCGCGAGTCGACCATGGTCATCATCTCGCACGACCGGCACTTTCTGAACCAGGTCTGCACCCACATGGCGGACTTGGACTACGGCACCATCCAGGTCTACCCAGGCAACTACGACGACTACATGGAGGCCTCGACGCTGGCTCGCCAGCGCCAGATGTCGGCCAACGCCAAGGCCAAGGACCGCATCGCCGAGCTCGAGGACTTCGTGCGCCGCTTCCGCGCCCACAAGTCCAAGGCGCGGCAGGCCACCAGCCGCATGAAGCAGATCGACAAGCTCAAGGTCGAGGATGTCAAGCCGTCCTCGCGCCAGTACCCGTTCATCCGCTTCGAATACGACGACCGCGACAAGCTGCATCGGCTGGCGCTGGAGGTGGAAGCGCTCACTTTCGCCTACGAAGGCGGTTCGCCTGTGATCCGCGACTTCTCGATCCACATCGAAGCCGGCGAGCGGGTGGCCATCGTCGGCGAGAACGGTGTGGGCAAGACCACCCTGTTGCGGCTGCTGGCTGGCGAGCTGCACGGCCACGGCAAACTCAAGTGGGCGGAAAAGGCGCGCTTGGGCTATTACGCGCAGGACCATTCGGCCGACTTCGACAGCGATACCAACCTGGTCGACTGGATCAGCCGCTGCGTGCGTTCAGGCGGCTACGAGGGCGCCGATATCGAGACGCTGACGCGCGGCACGCTTGGGCGGCTGCTGTTCTCGGGCGACGAGTTCGCCAAGCCGGTCAAGGTGTTGTCGGGCGGCGAGCAGGGGCGGATGCTGTTTGGCCGGCTCATGCTCGAGCGGCCCAACGTGTTGCTCATGGACGAGCCGACCAATCACCTCGACATGGAGTCCATCGAGTCGCTCAATACCGCTTTGGACAAATACACCGGCACCCTGGTGTTCGTCTCGCACGACCGCGAGTTCGTGAGCTCACTGGCCACGCGAGTGCTCGAGGTGCGCCCCGAGGGCATCGTCGATCACCGCGGCAGTTACGACGACTATCTGTCGCGCCAGGGCCTCGAATAGGCGCAGGGCTGCCGCCGCACCAGCGCTAGAGCATCACCTGCGTGCCGACCTCCACCACCTGATTCGGCGGCAGGCGGAAGGTGCTGGCGGCGCCCTCAGATTGGCGGGTCATCCACGCAAACAGCCCGCGCCGCCAGTTCGGCAGGCCACCGACCCCTTCGACGACCTGCGAGCGGGCTACAAAGAAGGTCGTGCTCATCGGGTCGAGCTCGAGGTCGGCTGCAGCAGGCAGGGCCAGCGCTGCGGGTACATCTGGCGTTTGCCGGAATCCATAGCGCACCGCTACGAGATACATACCATTGCCCGCATCGCGGATGGTCAATCGCCGGGCATCGGAGATGTAAGGCACCTCTTCGGTGTAGACGTGCAGGAACAAGTTGCGCTCGTGCAGCACCTTGAAGTGCTTGAGATTGTGGAACAGGGCCGTGGGCACCAGATCGAGGTCGGCGCAGAGATAGACGGCGTTGCCATGCACTCTCGGCACGTCCGGCGCGGGGCCCTCAAGGAATGCCGCGATCGGGATGTCGTAGGCCTGCTGGCGCTCCTTGACCAGAGCGCTGCCGCGCTTCCAGGTGGTGAGCAGGGTGAAGAACACCAGCGCCATGAGCACTGGGACCCAGGCACCATTGAGGAATTTGGAGAGGTTGCCGGCCATGAACAGCGCCTCGACGGCAAAGAAAACCGCCAGCGCAGCCAGCACAGCAAGACGGTAGCGGTTGCGGCGATGCAGAACCACGTAGCTGCACAGCAGGCTGTCCAGCAGCATCGCGCCGCACACGGCGACGCCGTAGGCGTTGGCCACCCGGCTGGAGGTCTCGAACTCGAGCACCAGGATGATCACTGCGACCATCATCAGCCAGTTCATCGACGGGATGTAGATCTGTCCGCGCTCCGTGTCCGAGGTGTGCAGCACGCGCACACGTGGGAGAAAGCCGAGGCGCGCCGCTTGCATGGTCACCGAGAAGGCGCCCGAGATGACCGCCTGTGAGGCGATGATGGCCGCCAGCGTGGCCAGACCGATGAGGAACGGCAAGAACCACTCGGGGGACATCAGGTAGAAAGGGTTCACGGCTGCTGAGGGTTCGCGCAGCACGAGTGCACCTTGACCGAAGTAATTCAGCAGCAAAGAGGGACAGACCAGACCATACCAAGCGAGCCGCACGGGCACTTTGCCAAAGTGGCCCATGTCGGCGTAAAGCGCTTCGCCACCGGTCAGCACGAGAAACACCGCACTGAGCATAAAAAACGCAGCGAGCGGTTCGTCCAAAGCAAAGCGGATGGCATGGCGCGGATCGAGCGCGAGCAGCACCTCGGGCGTCTGGATGAGGCTGGCCGCGCCGAGCACCCCGAGCACCAGGAACCATAGCGTGGTCACCGGGCCGAATAGCCTGCCGACCGCGGCAGTGCCGAGCCGCTGGATGGCAAACAGCGCCACGAGGATGGCGACCGTGATCGGTATGACCCAGTCGGCGAGTTCAGGCGAGAGCACATTGAGCCCCTCGACCGCAGACAGTACCGAGATGACCGGGGTGATGATGGCATCGCCATAGAACAACGATGCCGCAAACACGCCGATCATCACCACCCCGGTGGAGAGGGCCCCAGCCTTGCGGCCGATGCGCTGGGCGAGCGCGGTGAGTGCGAGCACGCCACCCTCGCCATCGTTGTCGAAATTGACCACCAGGCCGACGTATTTGATGGAGATGATCAGTGTCATCGCCCAGAACATCGCCGAGAGGATGGCGAACACGTGTTCCGGCGTGGGCGACAGGGGGTGGGCCCCTACCAGCGCTTCGCGGAAGGCGTAGAGCGGACTGGTGCCGATGTCCCCATAGACTACGCCGAGTGCGGCGAGGGTCAGCGGCATCAGCGCTTTGCGATCGAGCGACATCGGCTCCGGAGCACCACGAGGTCCCGCATGTTGCGCCGCACCAGTGGATGGTGTCAATTCGGGCGCCACACCCAGCCGCCGGCCTGCTGCGCCGGTGCACCTGCTAAGGTGCGAGCGCATATGCTCACTCAACCAGACTCCCCGGCTCGACTCAAGCGATTGCGCTGGCTCGGCTACGGGCTCTTGGTGTCGGGCTTCGTGTTGGCCTTCTTCCACCGCAACTCGCCTGCGGCCATGGCCGAGGCGCTGGCGGCCGAATGGCAGACCGGGCCGGCCCTGCTGGGGACCCTCGCTGCCAGCTATTTCTGGGTCTACACTGCGATGCAGGTGCCCACTGGCATCCTTGCCGATCAGGTCGGCCCACGGCGCATCGTCGCGCTTGGCATGGTGATCACCGGCGTGGGTACCGTGCTGTTCGCGGTCGCGCCCGATGCCGCATGGGGCGCCGCCGCGCGGATGCTCATCGGTCTCGGGGTGAGCTTTCCTTTCATCTCGCTCATGAAGTTCACCGCGGTGTGGTTCCCGGAGCGCCAGTTCGCCACGGTGAGCGGGCTTACCGTGTTTATTGGCAACCTGGGCGCGGTGCTGGCTGCAACGCCGCTGGTCTGGCTGATGGCGCGGGTGGCGTGGCAGCCGGTGTTCGTCGGCATCGGTGTGGCCACCCTGGTGCTTGCGCTGGCCATA
Organism: Klebsiella pneumoniae; assembly: GCA_945897555.1. Lineage (GTDB taxonomy): Bacteria > Pseudomonadota > Gammaproteobacteria > Burkholderiales > UBA3065 > UBA3065. Next base: position 21,704 of record CAMDGF010000022.1, read on the forward strand.
GGGCGGCTGGTCCACGACCAGCCCGAGCACGCTGGCCTGCCCCCAGTGAACCCGCCCACGCTCCGAGAAGCGGGCGCCGGTATGCACTGGCGCGAAGGCCTGCTGCAGGTGCTGCGCAATCGCCGCACCTGGCCTGGCTTTGTGGTGAATTTTGGTCTGGCCGGTGGCGCTTTTGGTTTTGCCGGGCTGTGGGGCGTGCCCTTTCTCGAGGGCAGTTATGGCATGGGAAAGGCCGAGGCGGCTGCACAGACCAGCCTGCTGGTGATGGCCTGCGCTGTGGGCGGGCTGGTCATCGGGCGCATCTCCGATGCGCTCGGGCAGCGGCGCGCCGTGATGCTGGTTTGGACGGTGCTGCACACGCTGCTCTGGCTGCCTTGGATGCTCCACTGGCCGCTGGCCATGTGGCAGCACTCGTTGCTGTCGGCGGGTCTTGGCTTCACCTCTGCTGCCTTTGTGCTCACCTGGGCAGTGGCCAAAGAGGTCAACGCGCCGCGTCTGGCGGGCATGGCTGCGGGCGTGGTCAACACCGGAGCCTTCCTCGGTGGGGCGGTGATCCAGCAGGCGATCGGCTTCTGGGTCGAGTGGCGCGTCGAGCAGGCAGCGACAGCGTCAAGCGCCCTGCATGAGGGCGTCTGGCTGATCCCGCTGACCTGCGCGCTGGGCGTGGTGGCGGCTTGGTGTGTCACCGAGACGCACGCCCGTAACATCAGTCACGCGCGCGTTTGAGCCAGAACCAGGTGAGGATGAGGAACAGCGAGCAAAGCAAGGCCTCTGCCAACGCGTAGGTGGCCGACGGTTGTGGGTCCGCCCAAGCGCGGGTGAGACCCTCGGTGAGGTAGGGCAGGGAGAGCAAGGCAGCCCATTGGATGCTCTTGAGACGCCCATAAAGAAGTCCGCGCAACGGCAGAAGCAGCAGCACGCCTTTGAGGATCAACGCCGAGCCACCCTCACGCAGCGGCGCTCCGTAGCCTTCCCACCACACGGTGAGCAGGATGAGCGCGATGTAGGTGGCGCAGGCCAGGTTTTGCGCGAGCGAACGTTTCATCGGGTCAGCGCAGCTTGAGACTGATCTGGGCGACGCGACGGCCCAGCGCCATGGCCAGCGCGTGTTCCTGCGGGTCGACCGGCCGGTCGCCGGCGCTGCCGCCGACATGCGACGCGCCGTAGGGCGTCCCGCCACCCGCCGTCTCGCCCAGCGCCTTCTCGCTGTAGGGCAGGCCTACGATGAGCATGCCGTGGTGCAGCAGCGGCAGCATCATGCTGAGCAGCGTCGCCTCGTTGCCGCCGTGCAGGCTTCCGCTCGAAGTGAACACGCCTGCGGGCTTGCCAGCCAGTGCGCCAGACGACCACAGGCCGGCGGTGCCATCGAGGAAGTACTTGAGCGGGGCGGCCATGTTGCCAAAGCGGGTCGGCGAGCCGATGAGCAGTCCATCGCACCGGGCCAGATCATCCAGAGTGGCGTAGGGGGCACCGCTATCCGGGACATCCGGCTCGGTGGCCTCGCAGACGGTGGAGACGCGCGGCACGGTGCGCAGCATGGCGCTGCAGCCGGCGACCGACTCTACGCCGCGTGCCGCCAGACGAGCCAGTTCGCGGGTACCCCCGTGTGTGCTGTAGTAGACGATAAGGATGCTTGGCATGGCCGGTATCATAGCGGCCATGGTGAAAGCTGCTGCAATGCGCTGGGCCGGATTGGCCAGCCGGGTCCGCCGGCGCTTCCGCGAAGACCGACTAGGCCTGGTGGCTTCGAGCCTCACCTTCACCACCCTGCTGGCCTTGGTGCCGATCATCACCATCATGCTCACCGCGGTGTCGGCTTTTCCGGTGTTCGAGGAGTGGTCGATCGCCTTCAAGCGCTTTTTGCTCACCACGCTGGTACCGGATTCGGCCGGCAAGGTCATCAGCATCTACATGCTGCAGTTCAGCAGCAACGCCAACAAGCTCACGGCCATCGGTCTGGTCATCCTGGCGGTCACTGCCATCAGCTTGATGATGACCATCGAGGCGGCCTTCAACGACATCTGGCACGTGCAGCGGCACCGTCCTTTCGTGGTGCGGCTGACCACCTACTGGGCGGTGCTGACGGCCGGGCCGGTGGTGGTGGGGGCGGGACTGTCCATCACCGCTGCCCTGACCGGCATGGCGGTGGGCGCCACGCGTGGCCTGCCTGTGGTGGCAGCGGCGATCGGCGAGCTGGTGCCACTGGTGCTGAGTGTGCTGAGTTTCGCGGCGCTGTACCTGACCGTGCCGAACCGGCAGGTGCAGCGGGTGCACGCGTTGACCGGCGGCGTGGTTGCCGGGGTGGGTTTTGAGGCCATGCGGTTGGGTCTGGCGACCTATGTGAAGCTGTTCCCCACCTTTAAGCTGGTCTATGGCGCCTTTGCCAGCCTGCCGCTGTTCCTGGTGAGCCTGCAGTTGACCTGGCTGGTGGTGTTGTTGGGGGCGGTGGTAGCGGCGGAGCTGGGGTCGGCGGAGGACTAGCAGCGTGCTCCAATGCGCTTGCAGATGGCTTGTCCCTGCGGTGCGCGCCACGTGGACCGTTTGAACGATGCGGCAACGCAAGTGTATGCGCAAGAATTCTGGCAACACGGCGGGTGTTCCGCTGTACAGAATCTTCGAAATGGAATATCTTTCGTGATCCTCTCGTTCGCCTGCAAGGACACCGAATCGCTATTCGCTGGTAGATGCCCTGTTCGCTTGGTTGCTATCGAACGGGCGGTGCGCCGCAAATTACTGATGCTGCACGCAGCTGCCACCCTCGACGATCTGAGGGTGCCACCGGGTAACCGGTTGGAACGCCTACGTGGCGACCGGCAAATGCAGTACAGCATCCGGGTAAATCAGCGTTGGCGTATCTGCTTTGCTTGGGAGACTGACGGTGCGAGCGAAGTACACCTGGTGGACTATCACTGAGGCCATATATGCAAGACGATCTGCTCGAAGACATCCACCCCGGTGAGATCCTGCTAGAAGAGTTTCTGCGCCCGATGGGAATCACTGCGCGCCGACTGGCGGCCGATATCGATGTGCCGCCGAGTCGTATCAGCGATATCGTCAACGGGCGGCGGCCAGTTACGGCCGACACTGCGCTCAGGTTGGGTCTGTTCTTTTCGATGGAGCCAAGGTTCTGGCTGAACCTGCAGTCTGAATACGATATCCGTATTGCGCGACGCGGGTTGGCGGCAGAGCTGGCTGGGCGGGTGCGGGTGTTCCGCAAGCTTGAGAATTGAGGGGGAGGGAGTAGCGATGTTTCGTTTTGCTGTGACGTGCGCGGTGTGCTGCCTACCGGTGCTGGCACTGGCAGGGGCTAACCCGCTGACTGGGCAGCAGGCCCCGGCGGCATCGGGCAAGAAGGTCGAGGGCGCGTTCAAGCGCGAGGATTTACCGCCCTGCGATGCGTCAGGGCGCGACAAGTACGGCGGCACGGATTGCAAGCTGGTGGAACCCGTGGTGCTGCCGCGCGACGGGGTGAACGATGAGTTGCTGGAGAAGTACCGCCTGCGGAAGTGATCGGCTGCTGGTGGATCGCGTCGAGCTGC
>CAMDGF010000023.1 GCA_945897555.1 Klebsiella pneumoniae
TATCGCTGGGCGGCGTCACTCTGGCCGGGCTCACCCCGGACCCGTCAGTCCACCCACACGCGTGCGTTGGCAAACATCCGCGCCCACGGGCTGCGCTCGCCCCAGCCCTCGGGCCGCCAGCTCATCTGGATGCTGCGGAACACGCGCTCCGGGTGCGGCATGAGGATGGTGGTGCGGCCGTCCGGCGTGGTCACTGCGGTGATGCCACCCGGCGAGCCGTTGGGGTTGTCCGGGTAGTGCTCGGTGGGGCTGCCGTGGCCATCCACGTAGCGCATCGCCACGCGCACGCGCCCAGCCTCATGCGGGTCGGCCCACCAGGCGCGGCCCTCGCCGTGGCTCACCACCACCGGCATGCGGCTGCCGGCCATGCCGGCCAGCAATACCGACGGGCTCTCCAGCACCTCCACCATGGCCAATCGCGCCTCGAACTGCTCGCTGCGGTTGCGCACAAAGCGCGGCCAGTGCGCCGCGCCCGGGATCATCGGCGCCAGGCTCGCCATCATCTGGCAGCCGTTGCACACGCCCAGCGCAAACGTATCGGTGCGGTGGAAGAACGCTTCCATCACCTCGCGCGCGCGGTCGTTGAACAGGATCGACTTGGCCCAGCCCTGGCCGGCGCCCAGCACGTCGCCGTAACTAAAGCCACCGCACGCCGCCAGGCCCTTGAAATCGCGCAGGTTCACGCGGCCGGCGATGATGTCGCTCATGTGCACGTCGATGGCGGCAAAGCCGGCCTGGGTAAAGGCCGCGGCCATCTCCATCTGGCCGTTCACGCCCTGCTCGCGCAATATGGCCACGCGCGGCCGCAAGGCCCGGCTCACAAACGGCGCGGCCGGGTCCTGCGCCGGGTCGAAGGTGAGGTGCGCCGACAGCGGCGAACCATCCGACAGCGCCCGCGCCTGCTCCTCGTCGGCGCAGCGCGGGTTGTCGCGCAGGCGCTGCATGGCGTGGCCGGTCTGGCGCCAGGCGGCCAGCATCTCGTGCAGCCCGACCTCGAGCAGCGGCGTGCCGCGCTGGCGCAGCAGCAGGCGCTGCGCCGTCTCGACGCGGCCGATCACGCTGGCCACATTGTCCAGCCCGGCGGCGGCGAACGCCTTGAGAACAGGGTCGACGTTGGATTCGGCCACCTGCAGCACCGCGCCGAGTTCTTCGTTAAAGAGCCAGCCGGCAAAGTCGTCCTGCGTGCAATCCAGCGTGGCGCCGAGGCGGCTGGCGAACAGCATCTCTGCCACCGTGGCCAGCAGGCCGCCGTCGGAGCGGTCGTGGTAGGCGAGGATGCGGCCTTCGCGCGCCAGCGCGCGCACGGTGTCGAACATCGCCTTAAGCCGCGCCGGCTTCTTGCAGTCGGGCACGTCGTGGCCGATCTGCCCGCGCGTCTGCGCGAGGATGCTGCCACCGAGGCGGTTCTTGCCGCGGCCGAGGTCCAGCAGCACCAGCCGCGTGTCGCCCTCGCGCAAAACCGGGGTGAGGGTGGCGCTGGCGTCGCCGACGGGGGCGAAGGCGGAGACGATGAGGGAGAGCGGCGAAGTGACGATGCGCTCCGCTTCCGCCCCATCAGGCCTCGGCGACGCGGCGGGCAAGGCGCGAAGCCTTGCCGCTGCGGTGTCGGGGCCGTCACTGGCGGTCGCGCCCATCGCGGGCGTCCCTCCCAGGGAGGGACGGCCCCCGCCGGGCGCTTCATGCACCGTTTCCGCCGCGCGCCACCTCGTGGTCATCGACAACGAATCTTTGCCCACCGGGATGGCCACGCCCAGCGCCGGGCAGAAGTCCAGCGCCACGGCGCGCACGGTGTCAAAAAGCGCGGCGTCCTCGCCGGGCTGCCCGCACGCGGCCATCCAGTTGGCCGATAGTTTGACGTGCTGCAGCGACGGCACATCGGCCGCGGCGAGGTTGGTGATGGCCTCGCCGATGGCCATGCGGCCGCTGGCCGGGCCATCGAGCACGGCAATGGGTGTGCGCTCGCCCATGGCAAATGCCTCGCCCTTGAGCGTGGTGTAGCCGAGCGTGGTCACCGCCACATCGGCCACCGGTACCTGCCAGCGGCCCACCAGCTGGTCGCGCGCGGTGAGGCCACCCACGGTGCGGTCGCCGATGGTGATCAGCCAGGTCTTGTCGCCCACCGTGGGGTGGCGCAGCACGTCGAGCACCGCCTCGCGCAGCGCGGTGCCACGCAGTTGCGCGGCCAGCGGTGAGGCGCGGCCATTGGCCGCCGGCATGCCAAAGTCGTCGCCCTGCGCCAGCACGCGCGCCACCTCGCGGCGCATCTTGGGCGGCTTGCCCAGCAGCACCTCCAGCGGCAGGTCCACCGCGCGGTTGCCAAAGTGGCTGTCGTTCACCACCAGCTGCCCCTCGGCGGTGGCGGTGCCCACCACGGCATAGGGGCAACGCTCGCGCTCGCAGATGGCGGCAAAGGCGCCGAGCCGCTCGGGGGCGATGGCCAACACGTAGCGCTCCTGCGCCTCGTTGCACCACACCTCCATCGGGCTCATGCCCGGCTCCTCGTTGGGCACGCGGCGCAGCTCAAAGCGCGCACCGCAGCCGGCCGAGTGCGCCAGCTCGGGGAAGGCGTTGCTCAGGCCGCCGGCGCCCACATCGTGGATCAGCAGGATGGGGTTGGACTCGCCCATCTGCCAGCAGCGGTCGATCACCTCCTGCGCGCGGCGCTGGATCTCGGGGTTGCCGCGCTGCACCGAGTCGAAGTCGAGGTCGGCGGCATTGGCGCCGGTGGCCAGGCTTGAGGCCGCACCGCCACCCAGCCCGATGCGCAGCGCCGGCCCGCCGAGCTGGATCAGCAGGGAGCCGGCGGGAAAGCCGTGTTTGAGCACGTGCGGCTCGGCCACATTACCGATGCCGCCGGCGATCATGATCGGCTTGTGGTAGCCGCGCACCCGGCCGTCCACCACCTGCTCGAAGGTGCGGAAGTAGCCCGCCAGGTTGGGCCGGCCGAACTCGTTGTTGAACGCCGCGGCACCAATAGGCCCGTCGAGCATGATCTGCAGTGCGCTGACGATGCGGTCTGGCCGGCCGATGCCGCCCGCCTCCCAAGGCAGCTCGACGCCCGGCACGCGCAGGTGGCTGGTCGAGAACCCGCACAGCCCGGCCTTGGGCTTGGCGCCCAGCCCGGTGGCGCCCTCGTCGCGGATCTCGCCGCCAGCACCGGTGGCGGCACCGGCAAACGGGGCGATGGCGGTGGGGTGGTTGTGCGTCTCCACCTTCATCAGGGTGTGCACCGGCTCCACCGAATACTGGTACTCCCGCGCCCCGGTGGCGGGCACCTCGCGCGGGTAGAAGCGCGGCACGGTGCTGCCGGCCATCACCGCAGCGTTGTCGGAATACGCGCTCAGCGTGAACTGCGGGTTGGCCTTGTGCGTCTCGCGGATCATGGCGAACAGGCTCTGCGCCTGCGCCTCGCCGTCCACCACAAAGTCGGCGTTGAAGATCTTGTGCCGGCAGTGCTCGCTGTTGGCCTGCGCGAACATCACCAGCTCGGCGTCGGTGGGGTTGCGGCCCAGCGCTAGGTAGGCATCGGCCAGGTAGTCGATCTCGTCGAGCGCCAGTGCCAGGCCCAGCTCCACATTGGCTTGGGCCAATGCCGCCTGCGCGCGGCCGCGGCGGGCAGCGCGCGCATCGTCGTCGGCGCTGGTCGGCAGCGCCGTGGCCAGCCCCAGATCCACCGTCACCAGCGGCGCCGGCTCGGCGCGCGCGAACAGCGCGTCCACCTGCGCCTCGATGATCACCGATTCGGTCATGCGGTCGTGGATGGCCGCCAGCACCGCCGCGCGCTCCGCCCCCGAAAGTGCGCGGTTCATCGCCAGCGTATACACGGTGCCGCGCTCGATGCGGCGCACCGCCGCCAAGCCGCAGTTGTGTGCGATGTCAGTGGCCTTGGACGACCACGGGCTGAGAGTGCCCAGCCGCGGCGTGACCAGCAGCGTGGGCCCCCGCGGCAGGTCCTCCACCGGCACCGAGGGGTCGTCGAGCAGGTCCTGCAGGCGGCCGAGCTCGACCTCGCTCAGCGGCCGCTCGCAGTCGGCAAAGTAGCGGTGCTCGGTGGCGATGCCCTGCAGGTCGGGCAGGCTGCGGCGCAGCGTCTGCAGGAGCTTTTCGGCGCGGAAATCGGAGAGCGCGCGGCGGCCGCGCAGGGTCAAGATGGGCACGTTGGGCGGGGGCTCAGGGTCGGCGGCAGCCATTGCGCCGCCTCAAGGGGCGATGATACCCGCGCGGGCAGTCGGCCGCGGCGTCCAGAAGAGCGTTCAGGCGCGGCCAAAGTGTCGGGGGGCACCTACCCGGCCGGCATGATGTCGTCAGCTGGCCCTATCTGGCTTGCTAACGATCACTGGCGTGTAGATACGCCGTGTTGTTACAGGCCTTATGCTTCGGGAGATGAGTGCCTCCTCCACCATCGACCCCACGGCCCTCGACCTTTCGGCGCTGCGCCTGCCAGCCGACGCCCACAAGGGCAGTCGCGGCTCGGTCGGCATCCTCGGCGGCGCACCTGGCATGGTCGGCGCCGCTTGGCTGGCGGGGCGTGCCGCACTGCATGGCGGGGCGGGGCGGGTGTACGTGGGGCAGATGGACCCGGCGGCACCGGTGGTCGACCCGCTCTACCCGGAACTCATGCTGCGGCGCGCAGCGGACCTCCTGGCCGGATGGGACCCCGCGCCCACTACGGTGGAGGGTATCCCCGCTGCGGACACTCCCGATCCGCCACGCCTTCCGCTCACCGCGCTGGTGGCGGGCCCCGGCATGGGCACCGCAGTGCGTGCTGCCGACCTGCTGGTGCAGGCGCTCGCAGTGCCGCTGCCGCTGCTGCTCGATGCCGACGCGCTCAACCTGATCGCGCGCCGTGCCGACCTGGCTGATCGGCTCCGTGGTCGCGCCCCCGCATCAACCATCCTCACGCCGCACCCGGCCGAGGCCGCGCGCCTGCTCCACCAAAGTGTGGAGGGTGTGCAGTCAGACAGGCCCGCCGCGGCCCTTGCGTTGGCCGAGCGCTATGGCGCGATCATCATCCTCAAGGGCGCCGGCACGCTGGTGGCGTGGCCCGCTGCGCCTCCTGCCATCGCGCTCGCCCGCAACCCCACCGGTAGTAACCGGCTCGCCACGGCAGGTACGGGCGATGTGCTCAGCGGCCTCGTCGGCGCGCTGTTGGCGCGTGGCCTCGACGCGCCCACCGCAGCACAACTGGGCGTCTGGGTGCATGGCCGCGCCGGGGAGGATCTGCCGCATAAACGGCCCACCGCGAGCGCCTTGATACTGTTGCTGGCGGGCATCCTTGCGGCCGTGGTCGATGACTAGCCTGTCCCTCGGGTCGAACTCGTTGGTCATTCCCGGAACAACTGGAAGCTGTTCACGTCCTGCTGGCTGGTGTCGGCCTGGTTGTAGCGGATGCCGTTGAGCAAGCGCCCAGAGTCGGTGAGCCGGAACCGATAGAGATCAGAGCCGAGCATGAGCTGGCCGGAGCAATTGCTCGTGCTGAAGGAATAAGTACCTGACAGGGTGCCCGATTCACCGGTGGGCTCAAGGCTGTTCTTGGAGTCGACCTCGACGCTGAAGGTGCCGTCGGCTGCCAGCGTGATCCGCGCAAGGCCGGTGCTCGAATCGGTGTGCCCAACGCTGGCGTTGAACGAGTCGGTGGTGATCAGGCCGGAGAATGTGCCTGTGGCCGCGCGAGGGCAGCGCGCCTCGGCTGCCGGCGCTGACAACAACAAAGCCGCACCGCACAAAAAGGCCGCGAAGCCGGTCGCGGGCGATGCCGCTCTTAAGATGATGTCCAATGTTGGTCCAGCTCATGGTCTGGTACTTCGGATGATGGAGGATACTTGCGCATCCCGCAAACAGGTGTCTTTTCAAACGGGGAGTTGCCGACCATTGACGATGCCGGTTCACTACACTCTACGGGTACGCTTTGGGACCTTGCCCACGACGTTCTGACGGGTAGAACACTTCGCCCTTTGCGACACAAGCACAACAGCCATGACCATCTCCACAGATAACCTCTACAAGGCTTACCTGGCGTATTTCGGCCGACCGCCCGACCCTACCGGCCTGGCAGGTTTTGCGGCCTCGACGCAGGAGCAGGTCATCGCCGCGTTCAGCGGCTCGCAGGAGTCGCAAGACTTGTTCCGCAGTGTCTCGCTACCGGATCAGGTCAGCTCGATCTACCGCAACCTGTTCGGTCGTCCGGCCGAGGCGCTCGGCCAAGCCTACTGGGTGGGCGAGATCGAGGCTGGCCGGGTCTCGCTGGCGGGTGCCGCGTTTGCGATCCTCGGCGGCGCGCTCAATAACGATGCGGTCGTGGTGGACACCAAGCTCGATGTGATGCGGGCGTTCGCGCAGCAGGTCGAGTCCGATCCCACCCTAAGGGCGGGCTACGCGGGCAATGCGGCCGCGCTTGCGGCGCGCAATTTCCTCACCACGGTGGCGGGCGATAGCGCCGCCGCGCTGCAGGCTTCCAGAGCGAGCGCACTTGCCGCCCTGCCTACTGCGGTGCAGCAGGTGGCGGCGGCAGGGGTCGCCCCCGGCGCCACCACGCCCGGTAGCACCACACCCGGCACCACCGCCTCGCAGACGCCGCCCTCCGAGCAGCCCGCGCCGGAGGACGACGAGCCCTCCACTGGCACCGACGGCCCCGACAACATCGTCGGCACCGTGCTCGACGACGGTGCGCCCATCGACGACGTGCTCGAGGGCTTTGCCGGGGCAGATACCATGGACGGCGGCGCCGGCGACGATTGGCTGCTCGGCGGCTCGGGCAGCGATTCGCTCACTGGCGGCACTGGCAACGACACCCTCGACGGCCAGTACGGCAACGACACCCTGCGCGGCGGCGATGGCAACGACCTCATCGAGAGCGGTGCAGGTGCCGATCGCCTCACCGGTGGCGCGGGGGCCGACGAGTTCCACTTTTCGGCAGACGACTTCTATGCGCAGACGCGCAGCCTCACCTCTGCCGACGCCGACACCCTCACCGACTTCACGCCGGGCACCGACAAGCTGGTCTTTGTCGCCTTCGCCAGCAACAGCTTCGGCTTCTCCGGGCTCGCAGCCGCGCGCACCACCAACGGTGGGCTCGACGCCGGCGCTTTCCTCGCCGGTGCCGGCGCGGCAGCCGCCACCAGCGCCAGCCACCGCCTCATCTACGACACCACCACCGGCGTGCTGCGCTACGACGCCGACGGCAGTGGCGCGGGTGCCGCTGTTGTGGTGGTCACCCTCACGGGTGCGCCGGCGCTCAGCGCTGCCGACATCAACGTCATCAACTCCGCCTGAGTCCGCGATTCCGCCCGCGGCTTCGTGGCGGTATCCTTGACCCCCGCGAACACCGGCGTCTCCGCGTGGCCGTCAACACCCTTCTGCTCTCGCGCCTCAACCTGCTCCAGGGTCTCGACGACGGCCTGGTGGTCGACCTCGCCCGCAAGATGTCGCTCTGGCGCTTCGGCAAGGGCGGGCTGGTGGTGCGCAAGGGTGACGACGCCGACACCTTGGCCTTTGTCTACAGCGGCCGCCTGCAGGTGGTCGATGTCACCCCGGACGGGCGCGAGATCGGGCTCGGCTTTGTCAACGAGGGCGACCACTTTGGCGAGATGGCGCTGATCGACGGCGGCACCCGCTCGGCATCGGTGGTGGCGGTGGTGCCGTCCGAGGTCATCACCCTGCCGCGCGCCGACGCCACCTACCTCATGTTCCACAACCCCACCGTGAGCCAGCGTGTCATGAACCGGCTGGTGCAGATGGTGCGCAACACCTCCCAGCAGCTGGCCATGGTCAACAATCAGGCGGTGCATCAGCGCGTCGCCACGGTGCTCATGCGCATGGCGCAGCCCATGCCAGACGACGCCAACGCTGGCGTGATCGAGCCGCTGCCCTCGCAGAAGCAGCTTGCCATGGTCGTCAATGCGTCGCGGGAGACGGTGTCTCGCTGCATCAACGAGCTGGTGCGGCAAGGCCTCATCTCCAAAGAAAAGAACGTGCTGGTGATCCGCTCGGTGGCCAAGCTGCGCAGCATCGCGTCCTGATCAAGGCACCTGCGGCAGCCGCCACCACCACGCCTTGGGCGCAAATCAGGCCTTTGGTATAGTAGTCAAGCAAAGTTGCGAGCGCGGTCGCCGCGCTGCCGCAACCAGAAACCGCTTTGGCCTCAATCGCATGGGATCCGCCCTCCGCATGAGCAGCATCGTCGCCTTCGCCCGTAGCAGCGCCCGCCGCCCGTCGCGCGGCTGCATCGCGCTCGTCTGCGCGTTGCTGCTGGCGCTGCTGGCCATGCCCGCGCTGGCCGGCAAGGGTGCTGCAGCCGCGGTGGGGCAGGTGCTGCTGGCCACCGGTGAGGTCTGGCGGGTGCAGGGTGAGCAGCGCGAGCCGCTGCAGCGTGGCCACGCCATCCGCGAGGGCGATACCCTGCTCACCGGCGATGGCCAACTCATCGTGCGCATGGAGGATCAGGCACTGCTCAGCCTGCGCCAGGGCAGCCGCTTGGTCATCGAGAACTACCGCAACACCGCCGATCTTGAGCGTGCGGTGGTGCGGCTGCGGCTGGAGGAGGGCACCCTGCGCAGTGCCAGCGGCAGCGTGGGCAAGCCACGCTTCCGACTCAACACCCCGTTCTCGGCGCTGGGCATCCGCGGCACCGATTTCGTGACCCGCGTGGCCGATGGTCGGCAGGAGGTGCATGTGGAGTCGGGTGCAGTGGCGGTGGCCTTGTTCGACGCCGCCGGTTGTAGCGCCAGCGGCGTCGGTGAGTGCGCCGGCGTGGCCACCGTGCTGGCTGCCGGCACCGGTCGCACGCTGCTGCTCGATGCCGCCGCCCGCAGTACCGACCTGCGCGACGGTGTGAGCGACGCCCTTCGGCCCGCACCCGCCGAGCGTGACCTGTTCCCCGCCGGTGCGGCGGCAGCCGCCCCCCGCATCGATACGCTCGTTGCACGCCGTGCGCTGCCGGTCGCCGATGGCCGCGTGTTCGACGCCAATGGCCGCGCCATCGAGCCGTTCGCCGTGTCGGAGCGGCGCATCGTCACCGATCTGCTCGACGCCTCGGTGTTGCGCGGCGATACCGGTCGCACTGGCGGTGCGGTGGCAGACGGCGACAACGACAGCCCTCAGCTGCCGCCCGAGCCCTCGGCAGCTCTGGTGCAGCGCTTCTTCAATGGCTTTCTGCTTGGGCCCACCGAGCGTTTCGACCGCGATGGCGACGGCATCGACGACGTCACCGAGCTGGCACGCAACACGCTGCCGTGGCGCGCCGATACCGATGGCGATGGCATCGCCGATGGCCTTGACGCGCAGCCGCGTATGGCCAGCAGTGGTCTGCGCCTCGACGGGGCGGCCCAGGCACTCTCTGAGGCCGGCTTCCGCGCCGTGCTCACCAACCCGGTGGCCACACTGTCCTCGTTCGACCTTGGCGGCTTTGGTGCCGCCGGCTTCTACCAGTTGCGCGGCACCGGCAGCCCCGGCTCGCTGAGCCTGTGGTTCGACGCCGGCCATCGGCAGTTCTGGGGTGTCACGCCGGTGGTGCAGACTCTTCTCGATGCGCGCGACCTGCCCGAGGGCCGTGCCGTGTGGAGCAGCATCCCAGGCCAGCTGGCGGGTCTGGCGCCCGATGCCAGCGCATGGCTCGGTCGTCTCGCTGTGGGCGCGGCCGATCTCTGGACCCTGCCTCTGGGCGACCAGATGCTGCACTTCGAGCCGCGGGGTGCGCTGCCGGCGGGCAGCGGCCGTTATGCCGTAGATTTCGTGCAGGTCGTATTCACGCCGGGGGGCAACGCCACAGCGGCGCGGCCGTTGTTCGTCACGGTGACCGACCGCGGTGGCCGCTTTGATATCGACTACCTCGAATCCGGCACGGCGCGACGCTTGTCCGGCGTGTCGTCAGGTGGCGGCATGCTGTTCGGTGCCGACAGCGCCATGGCTGCGCGCGGCCAGCGCGCCGCCGATGGCAGCGTGCTGATGCTGGTCGAGCACCAGGCCTCGGGCACCGAATACGTGCTCGGCCTCAGCCCGGCCGGCATCGCCGTCGACCCGGCGCCGGCTTCCCTGCAGACGCAGACGGCGGCTGCGGTGGAGTGGGGCCGCTGGAGCGACTTTGCGCAGCTGTCGGCAGCCGACGTGCAGCGCCTGCTGGGGGCGCCCGAGCGTGGCGAGCAGACCATCGCCCAGGGCCGCTATGCATTGCAGGCACCGGCAGCCACCGACCTGCCGGCACGCGGTGCCTTCGAGTTCGCCATGGGCAGCCATGAGGCCCTCTACAGCGATGCCAGCGGCCTGCGTCCGGCTTCGCTCAGCAATGGCTACATGCAGGTCGATTTCGATCGGCAGCGCTTCGTGGCCGCCTTCGACGCCACCGCGCCGGGTGTCGAACTCACCCACGTGCGCGGCGCCGGCACGCTGGAGGCGGCGGGCCGTCTGGTGTCGCAGGCCGATTTCTCCAACGCCCGCATGGCGGGTGCGCTCGGCCCGGGCGGCGCCAGCGCCAGCCTGCTGTTCGAGCGCCCGGTCGGCGCCGATGCGCAGTTCGCCGGCATCACACACTGGGCGCGTTGAGCCCGCCACCCGGCGGCGCGTCCGCCCGCTCCGAGCCACCCACCCGTACCTTCAACCTGCCGCAGCGGCTCACGCTGGTGCTGGCGTTGGTGGCGCTGTTGCTCGGTGCCGGCTACGCCCAGCGGCAATCGGCCAGCGGAGAGCGTCTGGCCGGTATCGAATTGTGGTGGCACGACCAGCTCACCAAGCTGCACCTGCAGCGCGCGCCGCTGGCCGAATCGCGCGTGGTGGTGGTCGACATCGACGAGCGCAGTCTGCGCGAACTGGGTCGCTGGCCGTGGCCGCGGGCTCTGCAGGCGGAGCTTTTCGAGACGCTCGGCGGGCATTATGGCGCGGCTGTCATCGGTTCCGACATCCTGCTCATCGACGCAGTGGCCGATGCAGCCGGCAACGACCGGCTCATCCGCGCGCTGCGCCAGCACCGCGTGGTCAATGCGCTGGTCTACAGCCCCGACGACCCGACGCGGCGAGGCGCGTGGCCGGATGCCGCCCAGCTGGTCGATGCGCCGGCCGCTGCTCAGCCACCACCCGCGCCGTCTGGCTGGCTAAGCCCAGTCGAGGTTGCTCGTGGCGCCCTGCCGGCGCTGCAGGTGGGCCATATCACGCCCACCCTCGATGCCGACGGCGTGGTGCGCAGGCTGGCGCCGCTGGTGTGCCTCGACGGGCGCTGCGTGGAGGCGCTCGGGCTGGCCATGTATCGGCAGCTGCTGGGCGTGGCGCCACTCTACCGCTGGCAGGGCGGGCGATTGCGGCTGGCCGACAGCCCGGCGCAGCCCGCCGGGCTGCGCACCACGCCGGCGGGCGAGGTGTGGATCCCGTGGCGCTCGCTGGCCGACGAGCCGCTCTACATCCCGGCGGTGGACGTGCTGCGCCGCAAGGCACCGCTGCCGGCGCTCGCTGGCCATCTGGTGGTGGTGGGCAGCACCTCCACCGGCCTGTTCGATCAGGTGGTCACGCCATTCTCGCCGCACTATCCGGCGGTGGAGGTGCACCGCAACCTGCTCTCCGGTCTGCTCGATGGCGAGGTGTGGCAGGTGCCGCCGCACGCCTTCGCGATACAGGTGTGGGTACTTGCGGCCGTGCTGTTGGCCATGACGCTGGCACAGTTGCGCGGCCGGCCGGGGTTGTGCGCGCTGCTCGGCACAGGGGGTGCGCTGGCGTGGATGGTCTGGGTGGGCATCGGGCGCGGGCAGAGCGAGCTGTGGCCTTGGCTGGGCGTGGCCGCGCCGCTGCTGTTGTTCGGCCTGACGCTCATGGTGGCCAGCCTCGTGCTCGACCGGCGGGTGCGGCAGCGCCTGCTGGCGCGGGTCGGCGCCTACGTGCCGGCCGCAGTGCTGGCGCGCGTGCAAGTGGGCGATGGCACCGGCATGGCGCCGCGCCTGGAGCGCCGCGAGGTGAGCGTGCTGTTCGCCGACGTGCACGGCTTCACGCGGTTCTCCGAGCACACCCCGCCCGATCGCCTCGCGCACATCACTCGCCGGCTCATGGACTGCCTGGTGGAGCAGGTGGAGGTGCATGGCGGCACCGTGGACAAGTTCATGGGCGACGCGGTGATGGCGGTGTGGGGCGCCGACCGTCCGCGCGCCAGCCATGCCGCCGACGCGCTGCGCGCCGCACTGGCCATGAGCGACGCGGTGCACGCGCTGGTGGCGGCCGGTGAGTTGCCGCCGCTGCGCCTGGGCATCGGTGTGAACAGCGGCGATGCGGTGGTGGGCGACCTTGGCAGCAGCGGCCGCTACGACTTCTCGGTGATGGGCGCCATGGTGAACTGGGCGAGCGCGTTCGAGGGCGCCACACGCGCCTTCGACTTCGATGTGATCGCCGGTGAGGCCACCGTGCAGCAGGCGGGCGAGGCCGCCCTCACCACGCCGCCGCCGCAGCCGCTCAGTGTGCTGCGCAATGGCGCCACCGCCGCCGCCTTCGGGTTGCGGCCGTGCACCGGCCGGGGTGCGCCATGATCATCGTGCTATGACCCATCGCGCCCGGGTGCAGTGCATGCATGCACGTCGGAGTCACCAGCGTTGCCACGCGATCCAAGCCGCCACGCTACTGCTGGCGCTGCTGCTAGGCGTGGCGAGCCACGCCGCCACCGCTGCGCCGGCCGACCACCCTGCCGCGCCGGCCGAAGACCTCGCCGCGCTCGACGACACCGCGCTGCAGCAGGCCATCGGCGCGCAACCGCTGCGCGGCGACCTGCAGCTGGAGCGCATCCGCCGCCTGCTCGGCCGGGGCGATGTGGCTGCGGCTCAGGCGGCGTGGGACGCGCTGCAGCGCCTGCAGCCGCCCGAGGGCATCCGTGCGCTGGTGGAACGCTGGTTCGAGCAGGCCGACACCCTGCGCGCCGCCGCACCGCTGCCGGGTGCGCGCCCGGCCGCACCGCGCCATCAGGTGCAGCTGGGCGCCGGCTGGGACAGCAACCCCACGCTCGGCTCGAGCAGCAGCGTGCTGCTGCTGGGCGGCAGCGCAGTGGGGCAGGTGCTGCAACTGGCGCCCTCGGCACTGCCGCAGGCCAGCGCCTTTGGCAGCCTGCAGCTCGATGGCCAGACATCCCCCTTTGCCGGTGGTGCCAGCGCGGTGTACGGCGCCACTTATAGCCATTTTCCCGATGCCGGTTTCGACCGCGAGTACCTGGCCTATGGGGGCCTGGCCAGCGGCGATCGCGGCTGCCCGACGCCACTGGCCGGCAGCGTGGCCGCCCCCACCGCCTCGGGCAACACCGCCCCCACCGCCTCGGGCAACACCGCCGCCACCGCCTCGGGCAACACCGCCGCCACCGGCCCCCGCTGCGGTGCATCGCTGCTGCTGGCACACGGTGAGGTGCGTGGCCAGACCTACAGCCTCGCCAACTTGCGCAGCTACCGTCGCAGCGCCGGAGGGCTCGAGGCCGGGCTCACGCTCGGTGCGCTGCACCGGCTCGGGCAGACCGAGTCGGCGCAGCTGGGCATCGACCTGCAGCGACGCTGGACCTGGCAGGGCCAGCATCTGCTGCTGCGTGGCGACGTGCAGTTCGACGCCGCGCTCGGCGGCCGCGCCGGCGGCGACCAGTGGCGCAGCGCGCTCCAGCTCACCTGGGATTCGCCGTCCTACGCGTGGGGCGCGCGCCTGCTCACCCGCTACACCGACGACAGCGAGGCCTTCGCGCCAGCGCTTCTCGGCCCCACCGAGCGCCACCAGTTGCTCTGGCGCGCCGAGTTGGAGCGGCGCTTCGTGCTGGCGCCACACGCCAGCTGGGCGCTGTTCGCCCGCCACGAGCGCAGCACCTCCAATGTGAGCCTGTTCGAGTCCGATCGCAGCGTGGTGGGCGTCACGCTGCGGCAGCAGTTCTAGCCGGCCACGCCCGCGGCGAGACCGGTGCCCGCCGCCGCCTCATGCGCCGGCGCTGCTGCGTAGGCTTGCACGAACCCGTCGCGGTCGCTGCGCAGCAGGGCGATGAGCCTCGCCTCGCGGCTGTCTGCAGGCAGGCGCTGCAGCGCATCGTCAAGGATGGCGTCGGCATAGTGGGTGTAGAGGTCGAGCATGCCCTCTGGGTATTGGCAGCCGCGGCAGATGCCGCCACGCCGCTGCAGGTCGGCCACGGTACGCACCTCGCCAAGGCTGCCGCTCTCGCGCAGCTCAGCCAGCAGGCGGTGGCCGGCCACATCGCCGCGCGCCACCTGCATGGCGCTGCTGTTCCAGATGTCAGCAAATCGGGTGCCGCCGGCCGCCACCTGGCCGAGGTCCCAGTCGTCCTCCCACGGCGCGCAGCAGGGCGACACGCTGCCGTCGTGGTTGATCACCGAGTAGAAGTAGTGCCAGCCGCACGAACTGCCAGCATCTCGCGCTGCCAGGCTCTCCGGGTCGAAGGTCTGCCGGCGCTGGTCGAAGCAGCCCTCCAGCACCTCGCCCTCGCGGTAGCTCGGCAGAAACTCCACGCGCATGGCCTCGGAGATGGCTGCCTCGCGGCGCACGAACTCGATGCCGTGGTCGGCGCAGAATCGCCGCGCCTCGCCGATCTCGTTCTCGTTGTAGCGGAACACCAGGAAGTTCCACACCAGTTGCGTCTGCAGGCCCATGCGGTCGCGCAGCTGCGCCAGCCGCACCAGGTTGTCGCGGGCCAGCGCAAAGTCGCCGCGCACCCGGTAGCGCCCGTAGGTGCCCTGGCTGAAGCCATCGATCGAGGCCTCCACGCGGTCCACCCCGGCCGCCAGCAGGCTGGCCAGCATCTCCTCGCGCAGCGGCAGCGAGAGGTTGGTGTGGATGTCGGTGGCCACCTGGTGGTCGTTGAGGCGCTGCACAAAGCGTGGCAGCTGCTTGTGCAGCAGCGGCTCGCCCCAGTTGTAGAGGTTCACAAAGTAGAGCCATGGGCCGAGCTCGTCGACGATGGCGTCGAACAGGCCTGTATCCATCAGGCCGCGCTGCCGAAAGCGCTCACGGTCGTCGGCCACGCTGCCGCGGTTCTCGAGGCCGGTGGGGCACATGGGGCACTGCAGCTGGCAGGCCGACACCGGGTCGAGCAGCATCACGAACGGGCGCGACCGCACCAGCGGCGCACGCACGGCGCGCTCGTAGTGCGCCAGCAACACATTGTCCAGCGCTGCCGGGCTGGCCTTGCGTGGTTTCAGCATGGCGGCCGCCGGGCGCTGATGATGTATGCGTAGAGCAGCGGCGCCGCCGGGTCGGCCTGCTCCAGCGGTGGCCAGTAGTAGCCCACCTCAGGCACCGGTTCGCTGTGCACCACGATGTCCTCAAAGCCCGCCGCCGCCAGACGCTGCAGCAGGTCCGCCTCGCAGAACAGCCGCATCTCGAGGGTGGCGCCCTCGCCACCGTGGAATACCAGCCCGTCGTACACCTGCAGGGTGCCGTCGCGCCGGCGGTTCACCAGCAGATGCTGGCCGAGCGCCTGCACCAGCTCGAACTGGTGCAGGCCGGGGAAGTGCTCCACAGTGTGAGCCTGCCGCGTGTAGGGCACGCTGAAGATCAGCGCACCGCCCGGTCGCAGCAGCGCCAGAAGATGGGCGAAGGCGGGCTGCAGCGGCTCAAGGATGTGCTCGAACACGTCGGTGGTGATCACAAAGTCGTGGCTGTCGCGCAGCTCGTCGGCGGGCGGCTGGGCGATGTCCAGCCGCGGATCGCGGTCGTAGAAGGTGTTGCGATACGCCATGCGCTCGGCCAGCAGCGTAGCGTAGCCCTGCCAGTCGCTCATGCCGAGGCCGCGCAGGTCTGGGCGCAGCGGCCACTGCGCCAGCGGCAGCGCCGGGTCGATGCCGAGGTGTTGCGCCAGCACGTGCACGATGCCGCGGAATCGCGCGTTGGCGCCGCAGTCGCCGCACAACGCGGTCTCGCGGTGGAAGCCGCGCAGCGGTAGCCGGTTGCGCTGCCCGCACACGTTGCAGGCAAAGTCGAGGTGCTCACCGCTGCAGGGTAGACGCATGGGTCAGGTCTTGCTGCCGGTCACCACGGCGGCGCCACCTGAGCCGGGCGCTGAGTTGCCGCTGCGGCCGCGCCCTCGGCCGGTTGCAGGCCGCAGCGTGCCAGCACCGCCTCGGCGAACGCCTCCGGCGCATAGCGTCGCGCAGCCGCCACCGCCGCTGCGCGCATCGCGGCCAGCGCGGCATCGTCGGGTGGGCACTGCAGCAGCTCGACGCTGCGCGCCACCAGCGCCGGCAGGCTGCCGAACACGTGACCAGTCACGCCATCCTGCACGATACCCGGTGGGCCGCCCCGGTCGGGCACCAGCGCGATACAGCCGGCCGACATCGCCTCAACCACGGTGATGCCAAAGTGCTCGCAGCGTTGCGGCTCGGCCGCCACGTCCACGCCCACCCCGGCGCAGTGCCAGTAGAGCGAGGCACTGCGGTAGAGCGCGGCCAGCTGCTGCGGGTCGGCGTTGGGGTGGAAGTGCACCGGCAGCCCGGCCGCGGCCTCACGCAGCTGGGCATAGTGCTCGCGGTGCTCTTGCTCGCCGGGCACGGTGCCGGCCAGATGCAGCTGGGCGCCGGGGCAGCGCGGCAGCAGTTCGCGCAACGCCTCGATCATGAGGTCGTGGCGCTTGTTGTGACCGCCGGCAAAGAAGCGCCCCACACCGAGGATGATCGGCCCACGCGGCAGCGTGAGGTCGGCGCTCACCGGCGGGCAGGGCGGTTCCATGATCTCGATGCGGCTCTCGGCTACGCCCAGCGCAGCGCGCGCCTGCTGCAGGTGGGCGGCCACAAAGCCGCTGTACACCCAGGTCTCGGCATAGTCGGCCAGGGTTGGCAGCCAGCGCATCAGCTCAGCCTGCGGTGTGGGGAAGGGGAACTGGCAGACGAACACGTTGCGCCGAGCGCGGCCGGGTATCGCCGGCAGCGCCTCGTTGCCCAGCGTGATCTGCAGGTCCCACGCCTCCGACCGCAGGGCGGCGCTCCAGGTGCTCAGACGCACCGCATCCAGGTCGAGCTGCAGTTCGCGGCCGAGGGTCCGCAGGCGCAGTCGCGACCACGCCCAGGGTGTGGCCAGCGTCACATTGGCGGCGCGGCTCAGCGCGCTGGCGATGCTCAGCAGATAGCGCTCGCCGCCACCCGGCACCAGATCGTAGGGGGTGTAGAGCAGCACCGAGGGCAGGCCCTCGCGGTGACGCGGCGCCGCCGAGGGCACCGGCAGCAGGCCCGGCACGCTGGCCTGGGTGCCATCCAGCACCGCCTGCCAGCGCGCCAGAAAGCGCTCGCGGTTGAGCGCCACCAGCGCCGCCAGCCGCTGCTCGCCGAGCATGGCGTGGGTGGTCACGTTGCCGACATGGATGATGGCCGAGTCCGGGCAGCACACCACGCGCTGGCCGCGCTGCAGCACCTTGAGGCAGAGGTCGCAGTCCTCGTAGTAAGCCGGCTCGTAGCGCAGGTCGAAGCCGAGCACGTCCTCGAACACCGCGCGCGGCATGGCCAGTGCCGCGGCCGAGACGAACATCACATCGGGGTCGGCGTGCATCGTGGTATCGCCCGGCTTGCCCTGGCCAAAGTGGAGGTCGTCGCCGGAGGGCAGGATCTCGGCACCGGCCTCCTGCAGGCGGCCATCCATGGAGAGCAGGCGCGGCCCCACCGCGCCCAGCTCCGGGTCGCGGCGCAGACGGTCGATGAGCGGTGGCAGCCAGCCGGCGGTCGCGAACACGTCGTTGTTGAGGAACACCAGCCAGCGGCCACGCGCGGCCTCGGCGCCGAGGTTGTTGCCCTCGCCAAAGAAGCGGTTCACGCCGGTCTCCACCAGCCGCAAGCCCGGCCCGCGGCCACGCAGCAGGGCGACGTTGTCGGGGCTGCTGCCGTTGTCTACCAGCACGATCTCGTAGCGATAGCCAGCGGTGTGCTGCCACAGCGATTCGACACACGCCAGCGTCATGGCCGGCTTGTCGTGGTTCAGCACGATGAGCGACACGTCGGGTTCATCTTCGCTATACCACTCGTCGCGCAGCGGGAAGCCGAGCAGGCCGGCCAACAGTTGCTGCGTGCTCTGCGCCCAGGTGAGCCAAGGCATGCCGCCGGAGGGCGGCGCCTTGCCGGCGGCGTCGAGGTCCAGCCAGGTCTGCACGGCGCGGGCCAGGTCGGCACCGCTGGCGCCGTCAAAGAAGAGGGCGTGCTCGCCGGCCACCTCGCGGAAGACCGGGATGTCCCGCGCGATGATGGGCAGGCCGTGGCGCGCCGCCTCGATGAGCGGCAGGCCAAAGCCCTCGCCCTCGCTGGCGGCGATCAGGCAGCGGCAGTGGGCGTAGACCCGCTCGAGGTATTCGTCGCTGATCTGTCGCAGCCAGAACAGCCGCTGGCCAGCCAGCGGGTGGGCAGCCAGCCGCGCCACGAGCGCGTCCACCAGCCAGCCGTGCTTACCCACCAGCACCAGGTTGGCTTCCAGCCCCTCGCGCCACAGCATTTCGAAGGCGTCGAGCACCTGCGCGTGGCCCTTGCGCGGCTCAAGCGTGCCGACCATGAGGAAACTCGGGTGGGCGGCGAGCTGCCCCAGCACCGCCGCCGCATCGTCCGGTATGCCAGTGCTCGGCACCGAGTTCTCGATGTCGGCGCCCAGGTGGAAATGGCCGATCCGCAGAGGCAGGGCGCGCGGCCGGCCGGGGTTGGCCTGCAGCCAGCCGGCAAGCTCGTCGGCCACCGCCTTGGAGATGCACCATGCGCCGTCGAACGATGCCACAGCCTCCAGCCAAGCCTCGTGGGTGCCGCGTGGCAGGTCGAAGCGGTGGGGCAAGAACACCGGCAGCAGGTCATACACCACAAAGTTGATCGACACGCCTTTGTGCCGCAGGCGCATGAGGTGGTCGTGCTGGAACACCACCTCGAGGTGGCGCAAGTCCACCCCCAGAAACACGTCGCCGGCGTTGCACTGCATCGGCGCGTCGCCGGCGGTGGGTGCCGGCTCGCCACGCAGAGCCGCCAACCAGCGGTGGGCGTAGCGGAAGCCCTCTCTCTCGGTGTCGGCACACACCGGCTCCACGCGAAAGCCCGGCGGCGGGTTGGCCAGCAGTTCTACCAGCAGGCTGCGGCTCACGCGCTGGATGCCGGTGCGCGGGTCGTGCTGCACCAGCGCCGATACATCGAGCAGCAGCTGGCGTGGCGCATCAGGAGCGGGGCGGTGCAGCAAGCGAGCCTCCGGCAGCTGGTTGGCATCCTCTTGCCAACGGGCGCGCAGCTCGGCCACCGGCGGCAGCGCTATAGCGCGTAGGGTGGGCTGCAGGCCCGGGGTGTGCTGCACCACGTTGCGCAGTACGCCCACCGCGCGGCGCCCGGGGTCGCTGCCTTGCTCGATGCGCCGCAGCAGCGCGGCCAGCCAGCGCAGCGGGCGGGTGATCCGCCAGGAGCGGCTGGCGTAGACGGCGTCGAGCTCATGGCGCAGGGCCTGTGCCTGCTCGAGCCGCTGCTGGTGCATGGCCAGCTGTTGCTGTTGCTGTTCGGCCAGTTGCTGCTGCAGCGTGGCCAGCTGTTGATCCGCCATGGTCAGCCGGTGCGCCACCCGTTGCAGGCAGGTCTGCATATCGGCCAGCCGCTGCTCATGCCGCGCGGCCACGGTCTCCAGCGTGAGCCCAGCGCCAGCACCCGCCAGCGCTTGCCGCACCACCTCCATCTGCGCGGGGCGGCCGGCCTTCTGCGCCACTACGGCGTAGTCGGGGCTGGCGCCGTCGAGCACGTCGAGCACGGTGGGTGCGGCATCGGCTGCGATGCGCCGGTCCTCGTGCAGGCGCAGCACGTGCACGGCAGAGTAGCCGGCCTGCTGCAGGGCATGCGCCAGCAGGTCGAGCGGGATGAGCCGCACGTGGGTGGGGTCGAGGTGGAAGCGCCGCGTGCTCACCAGGATGTTCTCCGGGTTGGGCGTCTCGAGGATCAGCAGGCCGCCCGGCTCGAGCGCGCGCAGCGCCTCGGCAAGCAGCCGCTGCAGCGCATCCCAGAGCATGTGCTCCACCACTTGGAATGCGGTGATGAGCCCCAGGCCGCCCTCCGGCGCTCCCGCCAGTGCAGCGTGCAGGTCGGCGTGCGCGGCGCTCAGGCCAAGGCTGTGGCAGCGCGCCAGCGCGGCGTCGTCCAAGTCCACTCCGTGCGCCTGCAGGCCCCAGCCGGCGGCCAGCTGCAGCCACTCGCCGCGGCCGCAGCCCAGATCGAGCGCGGTGCGGGTGCGGCACACCGGCAGCCAGCGCTGCACCAGCGTGCCGTAATCGGCGGTGAGCCGCGCCAGCACCATGTCCTCGGCGCCGCGGAAGCAGTCGTTGAACTCGGTGCCGCTAGCGGGCGTGGTCATGCTCAGCCTCCACCGCCACCACGGGCAACTCGCTCGGCAGCACCTCGCAGCGCACATCCGGCGGCAGCCAGGCGCAGCCCACAAAGCCGGGGCGGTCTACGTTGATCACATTGAACACCAGCGCCAGGTCGCGCCACTCGTAGCTCGCCACCACGTGCGAGTTGGAGGCGTGCAGGGCGATGCTCACGGCATACGATGCCGCGCCCAGGGCGGCGTCGAACCCCACCGAATACTGCAGCCGGCTGCCAGCCGGCACGTCGCGGCGCACCTGCCCGGTGTACCAGGTGTTGGTGCCGAACACCGGCTGCCCCATGCGGTCGCGCAGCTCCCAGCCCAGCACCAGCTCCGGCAGGTGGGCGTGCACCTGCACCACCACCCGCAGCTCCACCCGCTCGCCCACCGCCACGGCACTCACCGCCTCGCCGGCGGCGTTGTGTAGGCTCACCTTGGCAATGGCCGCCTGGCCGGTGCCGGATATGGTCTGCGCACGGCCCTGCACCGCGGTCTGGCTCACCTGCTGGTTCTGCCGTGCCGCCAGCATGGCGTTGTAGAAGTCCATGGTGGCCTCCGGCTCGCCCTCGCGCAGCACCCGGCCGGCGTCCAGCAGCACCACGCGTGAACACAGGCTCTGAATGGCCTGGCGGTCGTGCGACACCAGCAGCAGGGTGGTGCCCTGGTCGCGGAAATCGCGGATGCGGCCGTAGCTCTTGTGCTGAAAATACGCATCGCCCACCGAGAGTGCCTCGTCCACGATGAGGATGTCCGGCCGGCGGGCGGTGGCCACGCTAAACGCCAGCCGCATCTGCATGCCGCTGCTGTACACCCGCAGTGGCTGGTCTATGTAGTCGCCGATCTCGGCAAAGTCCTCCACCGCCGGCATCAGGGCATCGATCTCGGCACCGCTCAGGCCCTGCAGCTGGGCGGCCATGCGCACGTTCTGGCGGCCCGAGAAATCGGGGTGGAAGCCCATGCCCAGCTCGAGCAGCGCGGCGATGCGCCCGCCCACCTGCACGCTGCCGGTGGTGGCGGCAGTGGTGCCGCAGATGATGCGCAGCAGGGTGCTCTTGCCAGCGCCGTTGATGCCGACGATGCCCACCGCCTCGCCGGGCTGCACGGCAAAGCTGATATCGCGCAGCACCCAGCGCGGCTCGTGGCAGGGCCGGCCGGTGACCCACTCGCGCAGGCGCGACCAGCGCCCCGGGTAGCGGCGGTAGGCTTTGCCCACTCCCTGCACGTGCAGCACGCCGGTCATAACTCATCCACCATGTCGGCGGCGTGGCGGCGGAACAGCCACAGCCCCAGCACGCAGAGCAGCGCGGCCAGCAGCGCTGGCGCCAGCAGGGTGCGCCACTGCGGCCACAGGCCCTCCACCAGCGCGCGCTGGCAGGCGCCTACCAGCGGCACCAGCGGGTTGAGCTGCAGCGCCGATGCCAGCTGCGGCGGCAGAATAGATGCCGGGTAGACGATAGGCGTGAGCCAGAACAAGAACTGCATGCCTATGCCCACGGCCTGCCCCACGTCGCGAAAGAACACATTGAGCACGCCCAGCCCCACACCCAGCCCGATGGCCAGCAGCACCAGCACCAGTAGCACCGGCAGCAGGCCCAGCGCCGCCCAGCCGGGCGGGTGGCCGGCCAGCAGCAGGAACACCGCAAACACCGCCGCTACCACGGCAAAGTTGACCAGCGCGTTGAGCACCACCACCAGCGGCAGGCACAGGCGCGGAAAGCTCACCTTGCGCAGCAGCGCGCCCTGTTCCACAAACACGGCCTGCCCGCGGGTGACGATCTCGGCAAACAGGTTCCACGCCAGCACACCGGCGCACAAGTAGATGGTGTAGGCCAACGGCGCAGCCACACCCGGCAGGCGCGCCTGCATGATCTGGCTGAACACCAGCGCATACACGGCTATCATGGCCGCAGGTGCCAGCACCGTCCACGCGGCGCCGAGCATGGAATTGCGGTAGCGCAGCTGGAAATCGCGGGCAACGCTGCCGAGCACAAAGCCGCGGTAGCGCCACACCGC
>CAMDGF010000024.1 GCA_945897555.1 Klebsiella pneumoniae
GCGCGAGCTGATCATCCCTTCGGGACGCTCGGGGTACGTCGCACTTTACGAGATCGTGGGTGGGTCCAAGGTCGTTGTGCTCGCCGTCCGACACCAACGGGAGGAGGACTACCACTAGGCTGGGTCAGCGTGAAGGCCACTGGGCCCGACACTTCAGGACCAGTCGGAACCTTCCAAAGTGGCGGAAGCGGTGAGATTCGAACTCACGAGGGGCTCGCACCCCCGCCGGTTTTCAAGACCGGTGCATTCAACCGCTCTGCCACGCTTCCGTAGCCGGGATTCTAAACGCTCGGCTGGCTGCACCGGCTGTCACACCGAAGAGATTGAAACTCTGGCGGCCCTTGCGTAGTCTTAGATTCGTCTTTTATTTGCAAGGAGTCTAACCGCCATGACCACCCCCGTCGGACTCGACAACGGCGCCATCGTCGCGCAGGGCACAGGCAACCGCGTCCTTCGCAACACGTACTGGCTGCTGGCCATCTCGCTGATCCCCACCATCTTTGGTGCGTTCATCGGCCAATCCATGAGCTTTGCCTTCATGGCAGAGAGCCCCCTCATGAGCACCCTGCTGATGCTGGGTGTCATGTTCGGCCTGATCTTTGGTGTCTCGGCGCTGCGCAACAGCATCGCTGGCGTGTTTCTGCTGCTGGCCTTCACCTTTGTCATGGGCGTGTTCCTCGGCCCGATCCTTCAGTACGCCGCCGGTTTCTCCAACGGTGGAGATCTGGTCGGCTTGGCTGCAGGCGGCACCGCGCTGGTCTTCGCTGTCCTCGCCAGCATCGCCTCGGTGGCCCGTCGCGATTTCACCCACATGGGCAAATTCTTGCTCATCGGCTTGGTGCTGCTCATCGTGGCCAGTATCGCCAACATCTTCTTCCAGGTGCCGGCGCTCACCCTCACCATCTCGGCGCTGGCAGTCTTCATCTTCTCGGGCTTCATCCTGTACGACGTCTCGCGCATCGTCCGCGGCGGCGAGACCAACTACGTGATGGCGACCCTGTCGCTCTACCTCAACATCTACAACCTGTTCGTCAACCTGCTCCAATTGCTTCTGGCCTTCGCTGGCAACCGCGATTAAGCGGGGCTGAAACACCCATTCGAACGGCCCTTCGGGGCCGTTTTTCATGCCCGATCGCACCGTGGCCGTGACGGCATCAGCGGCGCACGAACAGCGCTACCGATTCCACATGAGCAGTGTGCGGGAACATGTTGGCCACACCCGCAGCGCGCAAGGTGTAGCCCTTGGTGTGGACCAGGATAGACGCGTCGCGGGCGAGCGTTGCCGGGTTGCAGCTCACGTAGACGATGCTTTGGGGCGCCATGCCACTCCCCGCTGCCGGCAGCGCTTTGCACAGCTCGAGAGCCCCGTCGCGCGGTGGATCCACCAGCCACTTGTCAAACCGGCCATAGCTTGCCAGTGCCACCTCATCAATCTCAAAAAGATTCGCCACCGCAAAACGCACACGCGTAGACAGTCCATTAAGGCCCGCGTTGGCCAGCGCTCGCCGGGTCAGCGCCGCACTCCCCTCCACCCCCAGCACCGCTGCGCCCCTCCGTGCGATGGGCAAAGTGAAGTTACCCAGCCCACAGAACCAGTCAGCCACCTGCTCGCCAGGCTGGGGATCGAGCAGCCCGATGGCCCGCGACACCAGTACGCGATTGATGTACGGGTTCACTTGTGTGAACTCGGTGGGCGCGAACTCGAGGCGCAGACCGAACTCCGGCAAGGTGTAGTCGAGCGGCGGCCCCTCGGCCGGATGAAAGCGGAACGCCGTATCGGGCCCCTTGGGCTGCAACCACACGCTGACCCCCCACCGGTCCCCAAAAGCCCGAAAGAGGGCCTCGTCAGCAGGCGTCGGTGGATCCATGACGCGAAACACCAATACATCGAGCGCATCGCCGAGTGCCACTTCGATCTGTGGCAGGCGTTGGCGCAAACTCAGCTGGCCAATGAGTTCGCGCAATGGATCGATGAGCCGGCCGATGCGCGGTGGCAGCACATGGCAGCCGTGCATATCGGCAATAAAGCTCGAACGTTTCTCATGAAAACCAGCCAACACACTGTTTTTCTTGGCTACCCACCTTGCCGAAAGGCGCGCGCGAAAGCGATAGCCCCAGTCTGGGCCATGGATCGGCGGCAGCATCTCCTCGGCTCGCACCTGCCCGATGTGGCGCAAGCTGTCCTCGAGCACGCGCTGCTTTGCAGCAACCTGAGCGGCTGTATCAAGATATTGAGTGGCGCAGCCGCCACAGGTACCAAAGTGGTCACAGCGGGGCCCCACCCGCATCGGGCTCGGGCGCAGCACCTCGACCAGATCGGCATTGTCGAACCGCGGCTTGCTGCGGCGCACGCGGTAGCGCACCGTCTCGCCCGGCAGTGCCCCATCGATGAACACCACTTTGCCCTCAACGTGCGCAACGCCCTGTCCCTCATGGTCGAGCGACTCGACGTGTGCGGTAAAGACCGGCATCTCGCCGGCCTCGCCCCTGCCAGCGCGACTCATACCGCCGGTGCTGCCTCGCCGCGGGTCTCCCAGCGCGGCAAGAACTCGCGCCAGTGCGGCTCGTCGATCGCCGAGAGCGTCTGCCGAACCAGCGCTTGCTGATCGCGCCACGCCGTCTGGCTGAGGTGTCCGCGCAGGTGCTGGAAAGCCAGATAGACCATGTGGGTGTTGACGACATCGGTCTCACAGTAGCGCCGGATGTCCTCCATGCCACCCGCGAGATACGCAGACCACACCTTGCTGCCATCCATGCCGAGCTTGCCGGGTAGACCGAGCAGTTGCGCCATCTCGTCGAGCGGCACGCCGCCCCGACCGTACATCGCCAACACGTCCATGAGGTCGGTGTGGCGGCTGTGATATCGGCTGACGTAGTTGTTCCACTTGAAGTCGCGGTCGTCGTCGCCCTGCTCCCAAAAGCGCGTGGCACGCAGTCCGTGCACCAGCGCCCGGTAGTTGAGCACCGGCAGGTCGAAGCCGCTGCCGTTCCAGCTCACGAGGGTCGGCGTGTAGCGCTCGATACCGTCGTAGAAGCGCTGGATGTTGCGTGCCTCGTCCTCGCCGCACAGGGAGAACACGCGGAAACCCTCCGCCGTATGCAGCGCACAGGAGATGCACAGCACACGATGCTGATGGTGTGGCAAAAAGTCACTACCGCCGGTCTTCTGCCGGCGCGCCTCGAAGGCCGCCTCGGCCACCGCGGCATCACTCACCTCCGGCCCCAGATCGAGCAGGCGGCGCAGCCCCGCCACATCGGGGATGGTCTCGATGTCGAAGGTGAGGATCGGTGTCATGCCGGGAACACGCCGGTGGACAGGTAGCGGTCGCCGCGGTCGCAGACGATGCTGACGATGGTGGCGTTGCTCACTTCGGCAGAGAGCCGCAGCGCGGCGGCCATCGCGCCGCCGGCCGAGATGCCGCAGAAGATGCCCTCTTCCGCCGACAGCCGGCGTGCTGTCTCCTCGGACTCGGCCTGACTCACATACATCATGCGGTCGACCCGCGAGAAGTCGCAGATAGCGGGCAGATAGGCCTCTGGCCATTTGCGGATGCCCGGGATCTGGGCGCCCTCCTCCGGCTGCACACCGACGATCTGGATGCCCGGGTTCTGCTCCTTGAGATACCTCGAGACACCCATGATGGTGCCAGTGGTGCCCATGCTGCTGACAAAGTGCGTGATGGTGCCGGCGGTATCGCGCCAGATCTCGGGGCCGGTGCCGCGGTAGTGCGCGAGCGGGTTGTCCGGGTTGGCGAACTGGTCGAGGATCACACCCTCGCCGCGCGCCTGCATGGCATCCGCGAGATCGCGCGCACCCTCCATGCCCTCGGCCTGGCTCACCAGGATGAGTTCTGCACCGAACGCCTTCATGACCTGCTGACGCTCAACGCTCATGTGCGCCGGCATGATCAGCACCATGCGGTAGCCGCGCATCGCCGCCACCATGGCGAGCGCGATGCCGGTGTTGCCGCTGGTCGCCTCGATCAGCGTATCGCCGGGGCGGATCTGCCCCCGCGCCTCGGCCTCGCGGATCATCGACAGCGCCGGACGGTCCTTCACCGAGCCCGCCGGGTTGTTGCCCTCCAACTTGCCCAACACGACGTTGGTGGTCCGGCCAGGCAGGCGCTGCAGACGCACCAGCGGCGTGTTGCCGATGAAGTCCTCGACGGTCTGGTAGTGCGGGCGGTCGGCCATGGCTCAGGGCATTCTGCTGGGGTGCGAGATGATACCGCCGTGGCGCCGTCAGCATCACCGGCCCGGGCTGCTGCGGGGGCGCAGTTCCGCCGCCGACCGAAAGATGCGGCCGCAAGCGCTCGAGCGTCTTGGCGCCAAAGCCCTTGACGCGTGCGAGATCGTCAACACTGCGGAATGCACCGTTTCGCGCCCGGTCGTCGAGGATGGCACGCGCCTTGCCGGGGCCGATGCCAGGCAGACTCTGCAGCGCGACGCTGTCTGCAGTGTTCAGGTCGACCAGGGCTTGCGCCGCCGGCGCTGCGAGCAAGGCACACGCGAATGCGCAGGTGAGCAGACCACGAATGGCCAAGGTACGCAGATCAGGCATGGCAAGCTCCGGAAACGAAAAAGGCCGGATAGCCCGGCCCTTCCAGTCTTGCCCTGATCCACCGCCAGCGCATCAGCCAACCGAACTACGCGCCGGATGGCCCTGCCCGCAAGCCGCAACCCTGCACCCCCAAGGACGGGCGCCTCCAGCGCGGCTACATCGAATGACTGATGGCCACCATGCAAAGTGTGAGCAGCGGCTGCGGCGCGATACCAAGCAGCAAGAGGCCGACACCGTTGACCGACAGCATCATGCGCATGTCGCCCAAGGGCCGGATGGGCTCGTGATGCTGGGCGTCGTCGAAATACATCAGCTTGACCACGCGCAGGTAGTAGAAGGCGCCGATCAGCGACATCATCACTGCCAGCACCACCAGCCACACCAAGCCCTGCTGCAGCGCCGCTTGCAGCACCGACAGCTTGGCAAAGAAGCCCGCCAGCGGCGGCACCCCGGCCATCGAGAACATCACCAGCAGCATGATGAAGGCGAACCAAGGGCTGCGACGGTTGAGGCCCTTGAGATCGTCGAGCTCTTCCGCCTCAAATCCCTCGCGGCTGAGCAACAGGATCACCCCGAAACCAGCCAGCGCGGTGAGTACGTAGACCAGCACATAGAACATCGCCGAGGCATAGCCGTTGAGACTGCCAGCGAGCACGCCGAGCAGCACAAAACCCATGTGCGAGATGGTCGAGTAGGCCAACATGCGCTTGAGGTTGGTCTGTGCAATCGCCACCACGTTGCCCAACACCATGGAGACCACAGCCAGCACGATGAGCATGCCTTGCCAGTCGGCTACCAAAGGCTCCATGCCATTGACCAGCAAGCGCAGGGTGAAGGCAAAGGCGGCGATCTTGGGCGCGCTGCCGATGAACAGCGTGACCGAAGTGGGCGCGCCCTGGTAGACGTCCGGCACCCACATGTGAAAAGGCGCGGCGCCCAGCTTGAAGGCGATGCCAGCCACCACGAACACGAGCCCGAAAGCCAGCACGTTGGAAGACCCAAGACCAGCCGACAAGGCTGCAGAGACCGACTCGAGGTCGAGCGAACCGGTGGCGCCATAGAGCATGGACATGCCGTAGAGCAGCATCCCCGAAGCCAACGCGCCGAGCACGAAGTACTTCATCGCCGCCTCGGTGGCACGCGCCGAGTCGCGTTGCAGCGCGACCATGGCGTAGAGGCTCAGCGACAGCAGCTCGAGCCCGATGTAGAGCGTGAGGAAATGGTTGGACGACACCATCACCACCATGCCCAGCGTGGCAAACAGCGCCAGCGTAAAGAACTCGCCGGTAAAGATCCCTCGCGCAACGTTGTAGGCGCGCGCGTAGACCAGCGCGATGGTGACCGCCAGGTAGGTCATCACCTTGAGCACATCGGACATCAGGTCGTCGACCACCAGCCCGTTGAAAGCGAAGACCGGCCGCCCCTGCACCGTGAACACCGTCAGCACCGCGCACAGCAACAAGGTGAGCTGGGTCAGCAGGTAGGTGACGTTGCGCTGGTGGTCCTTGAGGAAGAGGTCGAGGATGAGGATGAACGAAGTCATGCCCAGCAGAACGATCTCGGGCAGCGCAGCAAAATAGTCGGCGAAGGTCGGAATCACAATTTGCTCTGCGCAACGTGGTGAAGCAGGTTGTCGACCGAGACGTGCAACACCTCGGTCACCGGGGCCGGCCAGATGCCCATCACTAGCACACAGACAGCCAGTGTGCCGAGCATGGCGAACTCGCGCCGGTCGATATCCTGCAGTTCCTCGACATGGTGATTGGCGATGTCACCAAAGACCACGCGCTTGTACATCCACAAGGTGTAAGCGGCACCGAGGATCAACGTGGTGGCGGCGGCAAAGGCGTACCAGAAGTTCACCTGCACCGCGCCGAGGATGACCATGAACTCGCCGACGAAGCCAGAGGTGGCCGGCAGGCCGGCGTTGGCCATGGCAAACAGCAGGAACAGCGCCGCAAAGGTCGGCATGCGGTTGACGACCCCGCCGTAATCGGCGATCTGGCGGCTGTGCATCCGGTCGTAGAGCACACCGATACACAGGAACATGGCGCCCGAGACAAAGCCGTGCGAGATCATCTGTACGATGCCACCCTCCACCGTGAGCGGCTCGAACAAAAAGAAACCGAGGGTGACAAAGCCCATGTGGGCGATCGACGAATACGCCACCAGCTTCTTCATGTCGGCCTGCACAAGCGCCACCAGGCCGATGTAGACCACTGCGATGAGCGACAGCGCAATGATGAGACCTGCCAGTTCGTGCGAGGCGTCCGGCGCGATCGGCAAAGAGAACCGCAGGAGGCCGTAGGCACCTACCTTGAGCGTGATGGCCGCGAGGATCACCGAGCCACCGGTCGGCGCCTCGACGTGCGCATCCGGCAGCCAAGTGTGCACCGGCCACATCGGCACCTTCACCGCAAAGGCCATGAGGAAGGCGAGGAAAATGAAGATCTGCTCCTCAAGCGTGAGCGGCAGCACATGGAAATCAGCGATCTGGAAGCTGCCTTCGGAGCGGTAGAACAGGTAGATGAGCGCCACCAGCGTGAGCAACGACCCCAGCAAGGTGTAGAGGAAGAACTTAATCGCCGCATACACACGGTTCGGCCCACCCCAGACCCCGATGATGATGTACATCGGGATGAGCATCGCCTCGAAGAACACGTAGAACAGGATGGCATCGGCGGCCGCAAAGACCCCGTTGATCAGCCCGCTCATGATCAGGAAAGCCGCCAGATACTGCGCCACCCGGCTGGTGACCACGCGCCACGCCGCCGCCACCACAAAGATGGTCATGAAGCTGTTGAGCACCACGAACGGCATGGCGATGCCGTCCACCCCCAGCTGGTAGCGGATGTTGAAGGCGGGGATCCAAGCCCGGTCCTCGACGAACTGCAGGGCCGCGGTGGAGGTATCGAAACCTGTCATCAACGGCACGGTGACGGCGAAACCGGCCAATGCGCCGATCAGCGCGAGCCAGCGGGCGTTGGAGGGCGCGCTGTCGCGGCCGACGGCAAGCACCGCCAGGCCAAAGACGATGGGCACCCAGATGGCGAGGGTGAGGAGTGGGAGTTGACTGGTCACCATGGTCAGAGACTCAGCCAGAGGGCCAGCATTGCGACGACGCCAATGATCATGGTGAATGCATAGGTGTAGATGAAGCCGGTCTGACCGTGGCGTGCCCAAGCGGCGATGCGACCGACCAACCCGGCCGAGCCGTTGACAAGTATGCCGTCGATGACCGCACGGTCACCGCGCTGCCACAGTTGACCACCCAGCAGGCGCGCACCGTTGGCAAAGAACCACTGGTTGAAATCGTCGAAGCCGTACTTGTTCTCGAGGATGCGATGGATGCCGGAGAAGCGCGACTTGATGGCGGCCGGGATGTCAGGTCGCTTGAGATAGAAGAACGCCGAGAGTGCCACACCGGAGAGCGCCAGCCAGAACGGCAGGGTGCTGAAGCCGTGGATGGCCATCGCGGTGGCGCCGTGGAAGGCCTCCGCCATCTCGGCCATGCCGTGATGGTTCTCGGCAATGAAGATGGCGTCACCAAAGAAGCCGCCGTAGAGCATCGGCTCGATGGCAAAGTATCCGATCACGACCGACGGGATGGCCAGCAGGACCAGCGGCAATGTGACCACCCACGGGCTCTCGTGGGGGTTGTCATGCGGCCCGAGGCCATGGTGATGCCCATGGTCGTCATGCTTGGCGTGCTGGTCGTCATGGCCATGGGCGTCTGCGTGCCCGTGGCCGTCGTTGTGGGCCGCGGCCGCTGCAGGTGCATGGCCGGCGTGGCCATGACCACCCTCGCGCCAGCGCTCCTTGCCATGGAACACGAGGAAATACATGCGGAAGCTGTAGAAGGCTGTCACGAACACCCCCGCCACCACCGCGAAGTAGGCAAATCCGCTGCCAGCGATGTGGCTCTCAGCCACTGCCTCGATGATCGAATCCTTGGAATAGAAGCCGGCGAAGAACGGCGTACCAATAAGCGCCAGCGAGCCGACCAGCGACGTGATCCAGGTGATGGGCATGTACTTGCGCAGGCCACCCATGTTGCGGATGTCCTGATCGTGGTGCATGCCCATGATCACGCTGCCCGCAGCCAGGAACAGCAGTGCCTTGAAGAACGCGTGCGTCATGAGGTGGAACACCGCGACCGAGTAGGCCGAGGCACCCAGTGCCACCGTCATGTAGCCCAGCTGCGACAGCGTCGAATAAGCCACGACGCGCTTGATGTCATTCTGGATGAGGCCGAGGAAGCCCATGAACAACGCCGTGATGGCGCCGATCACCAGCACCACCGAGAGCGCTGTCTCCGAGAGCTCAAAAAGGGGCGACATGCGCGCGACCATAAAGATACCGGCAGTCACCATGGTCGCAGCGTGGATCAGCGCGGAGATGGGAGTCGGGCCTTCCATCGAGTCGGGCAACCACACATGCAGCGGAAACTGGGCACTCTTGCCCATCGCACCAATGAACAGGCAGATGCAGGCGACACTCAGCAGCGACCACTCGACACCCGGGAACAGACTTACCGTGTCGTTGGCCAGACCCGGAGCGGCGGCAAACACAGTGGCGTAATCGAGGCTGCCCCAGTGCGCGGCCACCAGGCCGATGCCCAGCACGAAGCCAAAGTCGCCCACGCGGTTCACCAAAAAAGCCTTGAGGTTGGCGTAGATAGCCGTGGGACGGGTGTACCAGAAACCGATGAGCAGGTAGCTCACCAAGCCCACCGCCTCCCAGCCAAAGAACAGCTGGAGGAAATTGTTGCTCATCACCAGCATGAGCATGGCAAAGGTGAACAGCGAGATATAA
This sequence comes from Klebsiella pneumoniae, assembly GCA_945897555.1. Taxonomy (GTDB): domain Bacteria; phylum Pseudomonadota; class Gammaproteobacteria; order Burkholderiales; family UBA3065; genus UBA3065. The sequence goes on from CAMDGF010000024.1 coordinate 9,377, forward strand.
CTGAAGAACCGCTGGTAGCCCGGGTCGTCCTGCATGTAGCCGATGGTGTAGACATGCACCATGAGCGAGACGAAGGTCACCACCAGCATCATCATCACCGTGAGCGGATCGATGAGAAAGCCGACCTCCATCTTGAGACTGCCGGATGTCGCCCAGGTGTAGAGCGCACCGTTGAAGGTGTTGCCGTTGACGAGCACGTCCTGCGCGATGACGCAGCTCACCACAAACGCCACCGCCACGCCGAGGATGGTCGCGATGTGGGCGCCGGTGCGCCCGATGGCCTTGCCAAACAGGCCCGCCAGCAAAGCGCCGGCCAGCGGCGCCAACGGGACCAGCAGATAGAGGTTTTGCATGGACACGGCGCGTCAGCCCTTGAGCGTATTGATGTCGTCGACGTTGATGGTGCGCAGGTTGCGGAACAGCACCACCAGGATCGCGAGGCCGATGGCCGACTCAGCAGCCGCGACCGTCAGGATGAAGAAAACAAAGACTTGGCCGGCGATGTCGCCGAGGTAATGGCTGAAGGCGATGAAGTTGAGGTTCACCGCCAGCAGCATCAACTCGATCGCCATGAGCAAAATGATGACGTTCTTGCGGTTGAGAAAGATGCCGACGATGCTGATGGCAAACAGCACCGCGCCAAGGATGAGGTAGTGCGACAGCGTGATCACTGGGCACCCTCCCCGGCTTGGGCAGCGTCAGGGCGCGCACCCACCGGCGCTTCGGGCGCCACCTGCAGCACGCGCACGCGATCGTCCCGGCGCACCTTCACCTGCTCGGCCACGTCGTTGCGCTTGACGCCGTCGCGACGGCGCAGAGTGAGCGCAATGGCGGCGATGATCGCCACCAGCAGCAGCACCGCCGCCAGTTCGAACGCATACAGATACTGCGTGTAGAGCACCGAGCCCAGTTCGCGCGTGTTGCTGTAATCAAAACCGCGCGGCTCCGGCTTGGGCGCGCCGTGAAAGCTCTCGGCGGACAGCACCAGCACCATTTCCAGCACCATGGCCCCGGCGACCAGGAGTCCCACAGGCAGATGGCGCCAAAAGCCCTCGCGCAGGGTGTCGAAATTGACGTCGAGCATCATCACCACAAAGAGGAACAACACCATCACCGCGCCGACATAGACCAGCACCAGGGTGAGCGCGAGGAACTCGGCCTCGAGCAGCATCCATATGGCCGCGGCGCTAAAGAATGCGAGCACGAGGAACAGGGCGGCATGCACCGGGTTGCGGGCGGTGACGACGCGCAGCCCGGCGATGACCAGGATGCTGGCGAAGAGATAAAAGACGGCGCTGAGGAAATCCATAGGTGTTCGGGGCCTGCGTCCGGTCGGAGGGCTCAGCGGTAGGGCGCATCGGCCGCGCGTGCTGCGGCGATGTCCTTCTCGTAGCGATCCCCGATGGCAAGCAACATCTCCTTGGTGTAGAGCAGGTCGCCGCGGCGCTCGCCGTGGTATTCGAGGATATGCGTCTCGACGATCGAGTCGACCGGGCAGCTCTCCTCGCAGAACCCGCAGAAGATGCACTTGGTGAGGTCGATGTCGTAGCGGGTGGTGCGGCGGGTGCCGTCGTCGCGCTGCTCCGACTCGATGGTAATGGCCATGGCCGGACACACCGCCTCGCACAGCTTGCAGGCGATGCAGCGCTCCTCGCCATTGGGGTAGCGGCGCAGTGCGTGCAGGCCGCGAAAACGCGGCGACATGGGCGTCTTCTCGTCGGGGTATTGAACCGTGACCTTGCGCGCAAAAAGATTGCGACCGGTCAGCGCGAGCCCCTGCAGGAGCTCGAGCAAAAAGAAGGTCTTGAAGAATTCGCGAACGGCTTGCATGGCTTGAGCGTGCCCTTTCACCAGAGCCAGAACGGCGACAACTTCCACACGCCCACCACCAGGATCCAGACGATGGTCAGGGGGATGAAGACCTTCCAGCCCAGGCGCATGATCTGGTCGTAGCGATAGCGCGGAAAGGTGGCGCGGAACCAGAGGAAGCAGAACAACAGGAAACCCATCTTGGCAAACAGCCACGGCCAGCCGCCGGGAATGCCGGGGATCGGGGACAGCCAGCCACCGAGGAAGAGGCAGGTGGCCAGCGCCGACACGAGAATCATGTTGGCATATTCAGCGAGGAAGAAGATGGCAAAGGTCATGCCGGAATATTCGACGTGGAAGCCCGCGACGATCTCCGATTCACCCTCGGCCACATCGAACGGCGCCCGGTTGGTCTCGGCCACGCCGGAGATGAAATAGACGATGAACAGCGGGAAGAGCGGCACCAGGTTCCAGTTGAGCAGACCCCAACCCCCCACCTGAGCATTGACGATGTCGAGCAGGCTCAAGCTGCCCGCCAGCATCAGCACGCCGATGAGCGCGAAACCCATGGCGATCTCATAAGCGACGATCTGCGCTGCCGAGCGCATGGCGCCGAGGAACGCATACTTTGAATTGGACGCCCAGCCGGCCACGATGACGCCATACACACCCATCGATGTGAGCGCCAGCACGTAGAGCAAGCCGGCGTCGATGTCAGCGAGGATGGTCTCCGGGCCGAATGGCACCACAGCCCAGGCCGCAAGCGCCGCCATGATGCTGATCACCGGGGCCAGCACGAACAGACCGCGGTTCGCACCCGTGGGGATGATGATCTCTTTGGTGAGCAGCTTGATGGCGTCGGCGATCGGTTGCAACAGCCCGAAGGGACCCACGCGGTTGGGGCCGATGCGCGCCTGGATGTAGCCGATCACCTTGCGCTCGGCGTAGGTGAGGTAGGCCACCGCGCCCATCACCGGCAGGGTGATGGCAAGGATCTTGGCAAGCGTCCACGCCGTGAGCAGGGCTGACTCAGGCAGCATGGATGCATCGATCAGGCCAAAGAAGGGCTGCATCAGACCGGCTCCACCCGAAGTGTTCCGAACAGGCCGCCGAGCACCACGGTGTCGCAATGAGCAAGGCCGATGCGCACCGCTCCGGCCGCCACGCGGTCGTCGACCTGCACTTGCAGCAGGGCACCGCCGCTCTGCGTCACGCGCGCCCGTTGACCATGGGTCAAGCCCAATTGGGCCGCCGTCTGGCTGTGCATCTGCGCCACCGGTGCGCGCGCGTCGGCGGTCTTTTGCAAGGCACGAGCCCGGCGGGTGATGGCATCGACGCCGTAGGGCATGACAAAACCCGCCAGCTCGATGCCGCCGGGTTCGGGTGCGGCGGTCTGCGGTTCGGCCGAGAAGGTGTTGCTCAGAGCCCCCACGAGCTTTGCCTCATCGAGCCCGATGTCGTGACGCACATCGTCGACGGTCTCCTGATCGAAACCCTTGAGGCCGAGCAGATTGCCCAGCACGCGCAACACCTTCCACGCCGGACGGGCCTCGCCGGCCGGCGGCACAACACCGACGAAAGTCTGCAGCCGGCCTTCACAGTTCACACGGCTGCCGGCGGTCTCGGTCCACGGCGCCACGGGCAGGAGCACGTCGGCATAGTCAGCATTGCCATCCCTGTGTGTGGCGAGGCAGACCACCGTATCGGCGGCCTGCAGCGCGCGCAGTGCGGCCGGGCCATCAGCGCAATCATGGCTCGGCTCCACGCCTAGCAACACGTAGGCCGAAAGGGGCTTGGCAAGCATCGCCTGCGCGTTCTTGCCACGGCTAGCGGGCAGCACGCCGGCGGCAGCAAGGCCGACAGCGTTGGAGCCAGCAACTGTGGTGCCCAGAGTGGCACCGCTGGCCTCACAGATGCGTTGCGCCAACCAGCGCAAGCGGCTGGCGCGCGGATGATCGACAGCCTCGTTGCCTAGCAGCAGAGCGCGCGGCGCATCGGCGCACAGCGCAGCGGCCACACCGGCAAACTCGCCGCTGTCGGCCTGCCCGGCACGCCGCGCTTCCACCGCAGCCAGGATGCCGGCCAGCGCCGTCTCCCATTGCGAGGGCGGCAGCGCGAACTGGTCTGCCACCGGGCACAGCACATCCTCCCGCCAGGCACCCAGGGTGTAGAGCGCGCACCCGTGACCGGCGGCATAGCGGACCCGATGCGCCAACAGAGGGTGATCCTTGCGAAGATTGCTGCCGACCACCAGCAGACCCCGCAGGTCCTGCACCGAGGCGATCGGCATCCCCAGCCAGGCGGCGCCAGTGGCCACGTCGTCGCCCGCAAAATCCGACTGACGCAGACGGTGGTCGACGTTGCCGCTCTTGAGACCCTTGGCCAGACGCGCGGCCAGATGGCCCTCTTCCAGCGTGGAATTCGGGCTGCCCAGCCAGCCGGTGGAGCTGCCGGCAGCTTGCAGACCCGCCACGGCGCGCGCCAGTGCGTCTTCCCAGCTCGCCTGCACCCAGCGGTCGCCCTCACGCACCATCGGGTGCAGCAGACGGTCGTCGCTGTCGAGCCCCTCGTAGGCGAAGCGGTCGCGGTCGGACAGCCAGCATTCGTTGACCGCCTCGTTCTCGAGCGGCGTGACGCGCAGCACGCGGTCCTGCTTGACCTGCACGGTGACGCTGCTGCCCAGCGAGTCGTGCGCCGTGATGGAGCGGCGCTTGGTCAACTCCCAAGTGCGGGCGGCGTAACGGAAAGGCTTGGAGGTGAGCGCACCCACCGGACAGACGTCGATCATGTTGCCCGAGAGTTCGCTGTCCACCGTGCGCTCGATGAAGGGCATGATCTCCGAGTGCTCACCGCGGTGAGCCATGCCGAGCTCCATGCGCCCGGCGATCTCCTCGCCAAAACGCACACAGCGCGTGCAGTGGATGCAGCGCGTCATGTCGGTGGAGATGAGCGGGCCGAGATTCTTGTTGAGCACGACGCGCTTCTCTTCGGCGTAGCGCGACGCGGTGCTGCCGTAGCCCACCGCGAGATCCTGCAGCTGGCACTCACCGCCTTGGTCGCAGATCGGGCAATCGAGCGGGTGGTTGATGAGCAGGAACTCCATCACCCCCTTTTGCGCGCGCACCGCAGCCGGACTCTTGGTGAACACCCGCATGCCCTGCGTCACCGGGCTGGCACAGGCCGGCAGCGGCTTGGGCGATTTTTCGACCTCGACCAGGCACATCCGGCAGTTGGCCGCGATAGAGAGCTTGCGGTGGTAGCAGAAATGCGGGATGTAGACGCCGGCCTTGTTGGCTGCATCCATGATGGTCGAGTTGACAGGGACCTCGATCGGCTGGCCGTCGAGCTCGAGCTGCACGGTGCTCATGCGCGGTCTCCAACCTTGGCAGCGGCGAGCTTGCGCGTGGCAGCACCGCGGCCGGCACCCACCATGCAAGTGCCGTGCTCGATGTGATGCACGAACTCGTCGCGGAAGTGCTTGATGAAACTGCGCACCGGCAGCGCCGCCGCATCGCCAAGAGCGCAGATGGTGCGGCCCATGATGTTGAGCGCCACGTCATCGAGCGTGTCGATGTCCTCAGCCCGACCCTGGCCGTGCTCGATGCGCAGCAGCATCTTGTAGAGCCAGCCGGTGCCCTCGCGACACGGTGTGCACTGACCACAGGATTCGTGGGTGTAGAAGTACGACAGCCGCAGGAGGCTCTCGACCATGCAACGGCTGTCGTCGATGACGATCACCGCCCCCGATCCGAGCATGGAGCCGGCCTTGGAGATGGAATCGTAGTCCATCGTGCAGTCCATCATGATCGACGCCGGCAGCACCGGCGCCGAGGAGCCGCCGGGGATCACAGCCTTGAGCGAACGGCCCTTGCGCACGCCGCCCGCCAGCTCGAGCAGCTTGCTGAATGGCGTACCCATGGGCACTTCGAAATTGCCCGGCAACTCGACATCACCGCTCACCGAAAAGATCTTGGTGCCGCCATTGTTGGGCTTGCCCACCTCGAGGTAAGCCTTGCCGCTGTTGCGGATGATCCACGGCACCGCAGCAAAGGTCTCGGTGTTGTTGATGGTGGTGGGCTTGCCATACAGCCCAAAGCTGGCCGGGAACGGCGGCTTGAAACGCGGCTGCCCCTTCTTGCCCTCGAGGCTCTCGAGCAGCGCTGTCTCCTCACCGCAGATGTAGGCGCCAAAGCCATGCGAGGCGTGCAGCTGGAAAGAGAAATCGCTGCCGAGGATGTTGTCGCCCAGATAACCCGCCGCACGCGCCTCCTCAAGCGCCTCTTCGAAGCGCTCGTAGGTGCCGAAGATCTCGCCGTGGATGTAGTTGTAGCCCACGGTGATGCCCATGGCATAGGCCGCGATGGCCATACCCTCGATGACGATGTGCGGGTTGAACTGCAGGATGTCGCGGTCTTTGCAGGTGCCCGGCTCGCCCTCGTCGGAATTGCAGGCCAGGTACTTTTGCGCCGTCGACTGGCGCGGCATGAAGCTCCACTTGAGGCCGGTGGGAAAGCCGGCACCACCGCGCCCGCGCAGGGCCGATTCCTTGACCTGCGAAATGACGTCATCCTGGGTCATGCCCGGGCCGCCGTCCTTGCCGAGGATCTTGCGCAGCGCCTGGTAGCCACCGCGCGCTTCGTAATCCTTTAGATGCCAGTTGCGGCCGTCGAGCCCGGCGTAGATCTGCGGGTCGATGTGCCGGCCGTGGAAACACGTCTCGCCGCCGGTGGCCTCAAAGCGTGCCAGTACGTCACGGGCGCTCATACCTTCTCCTCCGCCTTCCGCAGGCCCTCGACCAGCTCGTCGAGCTTCTCATTGCTCATGAAGCTGCACATGGTGCGATCGTTCACCAACAACACCGGTGCGTCAGCGCATGCCCCCAGGCACTCGCTGGGCTGAACGGTGAACACGCCATCGGCAGTGGTGCCGCCAGCCTCCACGCCCAAGCGACTGCACAGGTGTTCGAGCGCATGCTGACCGTCACGCAATTTGCAAGGCAGGTTGGTGCAGACGTTGAACTTGAAGCGTCCGACCGGCTGCTGGTTGAACATGTTGTAAAAAGTCGTGACCTCGTACACCGCGATCGGCGCGATGCTCAGGTAATCCGCCACCAGTTGCTCGCTCTCCCGGCTCACCCAGCCCTGTTCGTCCTGGATGATAGCGAGGCAGGCGATGACCGCCGAACGGCGTTGATCGGCCGGGTACTTGGCGACCTCGCGTTCAAAGCGTGCACGAGTGGCATCAGACAACACGGCGCTCACCGGTCGATCTCCCCAAAGACGATGTCCTGCGTGCCGATGATGGCCACCACGTCGGCGATCATGTGGCCACGCGACATCTCATCGAGCGCGGCGAGGTGGGCGTAGCCCGGAGCGCGGATCTTGAGGCGATAAGGCTTGTTGGCGCCATCGGCGAGCAGATAGATGCCGAACTCGCCCTTGGGGTGTTCCACCGCTGCGTAGGCCTCACCGGCCGGCACGTGCATGCCCTCGGTGAACAACTTGAAGTGGTGGATCAGCTCTTCCATGTTGGACTTCATGGCCTCGCGGTGCGGCGGCGCCACCTTGTGATCGCCGACGATGACCGGGCCCGGGTTGGCGCGCAGCCAATCCACACATTGCCGGATGATGCGGTTGGACTGCCGCATCTCCTCGATGCGCACCAGGTAGCGGTCGTAGCAGTCGCCATTCACCCCGACCGGGATGTCGAAATCGAGCCGGTCGTAGACCTCGTAGGGCTGCTTCTTGCGCAAGTCCCAGGCGATGCCAGAGCCGCGCAGCATGGGGCCGGTAAAACCGAGCGCGACGGCGCGCTCAGGGTCGACCACGCCGATGCCCACGGTGCGCTGCTTCCAGATGCGGTTGTCGGTGAGCAGCGTCTCGTACTCGTCGACCCGCGTCGGAAAGCGGTCGGTGAAATCCTGAATGAAGTCGAGCATCGAGCCCTGACGATTGGCGTTCATCTTCGCCACGTCGGTGGGCTTATGCCACTTGGACGGCGTGTACTGCGGCATCTGCGCCGGCAGATCACGGTAGACGCCACCCGGGCGGTAATAGGCCGCGTGCAAACGCGCGCCAGAGACCGCCTCGTAGCAGTCCATGAGGTCTTCGCGCTCGCGGAACGCGTACAAGAACACCGTCATGGCGCCAACGTCGAGTGCATGCGCGCCGATCCACAGCAGGTGGTTGAGCACGCGCGTGATCTCGTCGAACATGACGCGGATGTACTGGGCACGCTCCGGCACCTCGACGCCCAGCAGCTTCTCGATGGCCATGACATAGGCATGCTCATTGCACATCATCGAGACGTAGTCGAGGCGGTCCATGTAAGGCACCGACTGGATGAAGGTGCGCGTCTCGGCGAGCTTCTCGGTGGCGCGGTGCAGCAGCCCGATGTGCGGGTCGGCACGCACGATGACCTCGCCATCGAGTTCGAGCACCAAGCGCAGCACGCCGTGCGCAGCGGGGTGCTGCGGGCCAAAGTTCATGGTGTAGTTGCGGAGTTCGGCCATGTCAGCGCTCGATCCCAAGGTGTTCGGTGCCGTAGCCTTCTTCGCGCAACACGCGGGGCACGATCTCGCGCGGCTCGATGCTCACCGGCTGATAGACCACACGCCGCTTCTCCGGGTCGTAACGCATCTCGACATGCCCGCTGACGGGGAAGTCCTTGCGGAACGGGTGGCCCACGAAGCCGTAGTCGGTCAGGATGCGGCGCAGGTCGGGGTGGCCTTCGAAGAGGATGCCGAACAGGTCAAAGGCTTCGCGCTCGTACCAATTGGCGGCAGGCCAGACACCGGTGGTTGTTGCCAGCGCCGGAAGGTCATCGTCGGGGACCTCGACGTGCACGCGCAAGCGCTGGTTGCGGCTCACCGAGAGCAGGTGCATGACCACACCGAAGCGGCGCGCGCTGCGCCGCGCGCGCGGCCAATCGGCAAAGTCGAGGCCGGCGAGATCGGTGAGCTGCTCAAAGGCCAACGCCGGATGGTCGCGCAGCGTAAGCAGGCTCTTTTGCAGACCGTCAGGCTGCAGGTGCAGCACTGCCATGTCGGCGTGCCAAGTGATGTCAAGGGCGCGCTCGCCGAGGGCAGCGGCCAAGCTGTCGATGAACTGCTCGCGGGCGTGGGTCATGAATGAGCCGTCTTGGGCTGGACGTGGTTCATCGGGCGATGGTGGACGTGCGGCGGATCTTGTTCTGCAACTGGATAAAGCCGTACATCAGCGCTTCGGCGGTGGGTGGGCATCCCGGGACGTAGATGTCCACCGGCACGATGCGATCGCAACCGCGCACCACCGAGTAGCTGTAGTGGTAATAGCCGCCGCCGTTGGCGCAAGAACCCATGCTGATGACCCAACGCGGCTCTGCCATCTGGTCGTAGACCTTGCGCAAGGCCGGCGCCATCTTGTTGCACAGGGTGCCGGCAACGATCATGACGTCGGATTGCCGGGGACTGGGCCGGAACACGATGCCAAAACGATCAAGGTCGTAGCGCGCTGCGCCGGCGTGCATCATCTCCACCGCGCAGCAGGCGAGCCCAAAGGTCATGGGCCACAGCGAGCCGGTGCGCATGTAATTGATGAGCGTGTCGGCCGAAGTGGTGACAAAGCCCTTCTCGAGGACGCCTTCGATGCTCACGCTGAGCCCCCTGCGGCAAGAACCACCCTGTTCACTCCCATTCCAAGGCTCCTTTCATCCATTCGTAGATGAAGCCGACGACAAGGATGCCGAGGAAAACTGACATTGCGATGAAACCGAACCAGCCGAGGTCGTCGAACACCACGGCCCACGGCACGAGGAAGGCGATCTCGAGGTCGAACAAGATGAAAAGGATGGCCACCAGGTAGTAGCGCACGTCGAACTTCATGCGCGCATCCTCAAAAGCCTCGAACCCACACTCATAGGGTGCGAGCTTTTCGGCACTGGGGCGATCGGGGCCGATGAGGCGCCCCAGAAGGATGGGGCCGACCCCGACCAGCAAGCCGACTGCCAAAAACAGCAGCACAGGAAAGTATTGCTCGAGCATGGGAAGCTTCTAAGCCGGCTGTTGGTATTTTAGATAGCTTATATCTTACTTCAAGCAAGCTGCCTTCACGCATGCTTTTGGTGCCGTCGGCGAGACTCGAACTCGCACAGCTTTCGCCACTACCCCCTCAAGATAGCGTGTCTACCAATTTCACCACGACGGCATCGTGTTGCTGCCGGAACCGCCGGCAGCCCCCGGTGAGCTACTGAGGAATCTCGTCGGGCCCAGCAGGTGCTGGGGCGACCGTGCCGGCCCCAGACGCGCTTTCACCCGACGCTGCCGGAACTGACGGCACGGATTCTACGACACCCGCCGACCGAGCGGTTCGATTGGACATCCAGGTGAGCGCTAGGCTGGTGCAAAAAAAGATGGTCGCGGTGACGGCGGTGGCCCGGCTCAAAAAATTGGCCGACCCCGAGGCGCCGAACAAGCCGGCCGAGTTGCCACCACCGAATGCCGCGCCCGCATCGGCACCTTTACCCTGCTGCAGCAGGACCAGGGCGATGATGGCGATAACCGCCACGACGTGGACGATCTGCAAGAAGATTTCCATGGGTTCTCAGACTCCTGCGCAGCGCTCGGCCGCATCACAAATGGCAAAAAAAGACTCGGTGCGCAACGACCCGCCGCCCACCAGCACGCCGTCCACGTCGGCGATGGCCATGAACTCGCCGGCGTTCTCCGGCGAGACACTCCCGCCATAGAGCACGGGCACCCGATTGCCCAAGGCACTGAGGCGGTTGCGGATGACGCTGTGCATGGCCGCGGCGTCCGCCGGCGACGCCGCTACGCCGGTGCCGATGGCCCAGATCGGCTCGTAGGCCACCAGCAAGCCTTGCGTCTGCCCCTTGAGCCCGATCAACAGAGCATCCACCTGGGCCGCCACAACCGCCTCGGCGCGCCCATCGCGGCGCTCCACCGCCAGTTCACCGACACACACCAAAGGCCGGATGCCGGCAGCGGCTGCGCGCAAAGCTTTGGCAGCGATCTGTGCGTCGGTCTCACCAAAACGGAGCCGTCGCTCGGAGTGGCCGACGATCACCAAGGAGGCTTTGGCCTCTGCCAGCATGCCGGCCGACACTTCGCCGGTGTGAGCGCCCTCCTCGTCCCAGCTCACGTCTTGCCCACCCCACGCCACAGCCGACCCTTGCAGCCTCGCCGCCGCCGCAAACAAGTAGGGCGCGGGCACGGCCACGGCAGCACTCACGCCCTGCCGTGGACGCTCGCACGCCGCTTCGCGCAGCCAGCCTTCGACAGAGGGCTGCGCGCGGACCATCTTCCAGTTTCCAACGACCCAGCGCATCGGGATTGAGGGGACGGTTACGGAGCGCGGATACTACGTGGCGCGCCAGCAGCGGTCAAACCGCGGCAGACCAAAAACAACAAAGCCCCGCACAGCAGGGCTTTGTTGACAGAACAGCGACGCCGATCAGCCGAACCGACCGGTGATGTAGTCCTCGGTCTCCTTCTTGGAGGGCCGCAAGAAGATGGTGTCGGTGACATCGAACTCCACCAACTCGCCCAGATACATATAGGCCGTGAAGTCCGACACCCGAGCTGCCTGTTGCATGTTGTGGGTCACGATGGCGATGGTGTAGTCGTTCTTGAGCTCGTGGACCAGTTCTTCGACCTTGGCGGTGGAGAGCGGATCCAGCGCCGAGGTGGGTTCGTCGAGCAGCACCACCGACGGCTTAACCGCCACACTGCGCGCGATGCACAAGCGCTGCTGCTGACCACCGGAGAGCGAAAGACCACTCTGGCCGAGCTTGTCCTTGACTTCGTTCCAGAGCGCCGCCTTGGTCAGCGCCCACTCGACACGCTCATCCATCTCCGACTTATTGAGCTTCTCGTAGAGCCGCACGCCAAACGCGATGTTGTCGTAGATGGTCATGGGGAACGGCGTTGGCTTTTGGAACACCATGCCGATGCGGGCACGCAGAAGATTCAAATCCTGACTGTTGTCGAGGATGTTCTGGCCATAGAAGCGGATCTCACCCTCGGCACGCTGCCCCGGGTAGAGGCTGTACATGCGGTTGAGGGTGCGCAACAGCGTGGACTTGCCGCAACCCGACGGGCCAATAAAGGCCGTGACCTTGCGTTCGGCGATGTCCATGGTGACGCTCTTGAGGCCGCGGAACTTGCCGTAGTAGAAGTCGAGATTACGGACCTCGATGGCATTGCTTGTTTGCGTAGCGGTGGCAGTCATTTAGATCACTCTTTAGGGAATGTCGGGGCCGAAGAACGGGCGCTCAAACCTTGACCTTCTCGCGGAAGGCGACGCGGGCAACGATGTTGATCACCAGCACCACCAGGGTAATGAGCAGCGCACCCCCCCAAGCCAAGCGGATCCAGTTGTCGTATGGGCTCATGGCAAACTGGAAAATCGTGACCGGCAAGTTGGCCATGGGTTGCGACATATTGGTGCTGAAGAATTGGTTGTTCAGCGCAGTGAACAGCAACGGCGCGGTCTCGCCGCTGATGCGCGCCAGAGCCAGCAGCACGCCGGTGATGACCCCGGTCTTGGCAGCACGCAGGGTGACCAT
>CAMDGF010000025.1 GCA_945897555.1 Klebsiella pneumoniae
ACATGCCGACGGTGAACATCTCCCTGCCCGACTCGCTCAAGACCTTCGTCGACGAGCAGGTCGCCACGCGCGGCTACGCCTCGGTCAGCGAATACTTTCGCGAGCTCATCCGCCGCGAGCGCGACATCCAGCAGGTGAGGGGACTCATCGACGAAGGCATTCGCTCGGGTCCAGGACCCGAGGTGGATCCGGCTTACTGGGAAGAGCTCGATCAGGTCATCGCCAAAACCAGCCGCTCAGAATGACCGCTCGGTCAGTTCGGCTCAGCCGGGCGGCGGACGGGGACGTCCGCGACGCTATCGCCCATTACGCCGCGGAAGCAGGCGAGCAAGTCGCGACAGGCTTTCGCCAAGCCCTGAAAGATGCCGTGGAGCTGCTCGCGAGATTCCCCGAGATCGGCGCGACCACATTGGGCTCGGCCACCTCCCGCCCCGGCATGCGGACATGGCCGTTATCGGATTTTCCGTATCTGGTCGTCTACGAACAGACCCCCGACTATTTATCGGTGGTCAGGGTGTTACATGCGCGGCGGGACATCCCCGCCTCGCTACGCTGACTGCAAAAACAGACCTTACGCCGGCTTCGACCCCAGCAGCGCCTGCAGCTCACCCGACTGGTACATCTCGCGCATGATGTCCGCGCCGCCGACGAACTCGCCGTTGACGTAGAGCTGCGGGATGGTCGGCCAGTTGGCGTAATCCTTGATGCCCTGGCGGATCTCTTCGTCTTCCAGCACGTTCACGGCCGTGATCTGCTCCACGCCGCAAGCCTTGAGAATCTGCACCGCGGTGCCGCTGAAGCCGCACATCGGGAAGCTGGGCGTGCCCTTCATGTACAAGACCACCGGGTTGGCCTTGACGGTGGCGTCGATCTTTTCGTGTGCGGACATGGGTTCTGCTCCAAAAGCCGAGTGATTTAGTCGGGTAATGATAGCTGACGGGCCGGTGCCCGGCAAACGATAGAATCCCGCTATGGATCTCGGCACCCTCCTCGACGGCCTCAACCCCCACCAGCACGAGGCGGTTACGCTCGAGGGGCGTTCCGCGCTGATCCTCGCTGGCGCCGGCAGCGGCAAGACCCGCGTGCTCACCACCCGCATCGCTTTCCTCATCAGCACGCACCAGGCCAGCCCGCACGGCCTGCTCGCCGTCACCTTCACCAACAAGGCCGCGCGCGAGATGCTCACCCGCATCTCCACCATGCTGCCGATCAACACGCGCGGCATGTGGGTCGGCACCTTCCACGGCCTGTGCAACCGGCTGCTGCGCGCCCACCACCGCGAGGCGGAACTGCCCTCCACCTTCCAGATCCTCGACTCGGCCGACCAGCTGGCGGTGATCAAGCGCGTCATCAAGGCCATGGGCGTGGATGACGAGAAGTTCCCGCCCAAGCAGGCGCAGCACTTCATCAACGGCAACAAGGAGCGCGGCCTGCGCGCGCCACGCGTGGAGGCACACGATCCGTTCACGCAGCGCATGGCTGAGATCTACGCTGCCTACGACGCGCAGTGCCAAAAAGAAGGCGTAGCAGACTTTGCCGAGCTGCTGCTGCGCACCTGCGAGCTGCTCGGGCGCAACGCAGCCCTGCGCGAGCACTACCAGGCGCGCTTCGCGCACATCCTGGTCGACGAGTTCCAGGACACCAACCGCCTGCAATACCAGTGGCTGCGCCTGCTCACCGGGCCGGGCGCACAAGTGTTGGCGGTGGGCGACGACGACCAGTCCATCTACGCCTTCCGCGGCGCCGACGTGGGCAATATGCGCGAGTTCCAGCGCGACTTTGGCGACACCGTGATCCGCCTCGAGCAGAACTACCGCAGCCAAGGCAACATCCTCGAGGCCGCCAACGCGCTCATCGCCAACAACCGCGGCCGGCTCGGCAAGAACCTGTGGACCGACGCCGGCGCCGGCGAGCGCATCCGCGTCTACCGCGCCCCGTCGGATCTGGACGAGGCCGCATTCGTGGTGGAAGAGGCGCGCTCGCTGCAGCGCGAGGGCGTGCCGCTCAACGATGTCGCCGTGCTCTACCGCAGCAACGCGCAGTCGCGCGTCATCGAATCGGCCCTGTTCAACGCCGGCATGCCCTACCGCGTCTACGGCGGGCTGCGCTTCTTCGAGCGCGCCGAGATCAAGCACGCGCTGGCCTACCTGCGCATCGCCGCGCAGCCCGAGGACGACGGCGCCTTCCTGCGCATCGTCAACTTCCCGCCGCGCGGCATCGGCGCGCGCAGCCTCGAGACGCTCGCCGAGGCCGCCCAAGGCCGCCCGCTGCTGCAGACCGCCCGCGAATCCGCCGGCAGCGGCCGCGGCGGCGCCGCGCTCACCAGCTTCGTCGCGCTGGTCGATGTGCTCGGCGAGAAGCTGCGCGACCTGCCGCTGCACGAGGCGGTCGACCACGTCATCGAGGCCAGCGGTCTCAAGGCCCATTACCGTGCCGACAAGGATGGCGCCGACCGCGTCGAGAACCTCGACGAACTGGTCTCGGCCGCCAAGCAGTTCGCCAACGACGGCGAGGCCAACGATCTCGCGGCCTTCCTCGCGCATGCATCGCTGGAGGCCGGCGAGCACCAATCCGGCGAGGGCGCCGAGGCACTGCAGCTCATGACCGTGCACTCGGCCAAGGGCCTCGAGTTCAATGCCGTGTTCATGACCGGGCTGGAGGAGGGGCTGTTCCCCCACGAGCAGTCGTTCAACACCGAGGATGGGCTCGAGGAGGAGCGGCGGCTCATGTATGTGGCCATCACCCGCGCCCGGCGCAAGCTCACCCTGAGCTACACCGAGTCACGCCAGCTGCACGGCCAGACCCGCTACAACATCCCCTCGCGCTTCCTCGAGGAAGTGCCCGAGCAGCTGCTGGCGCCGATCAACGCACGCAAGATGGCGGTGCAGCGGCCGAGCTTCAGCCCGGCCGGCGTCGACAACGCCACCGGCTTTCACATCGGCCAGAACGTCCGTCATGCAAGATTCGGCGCGGGTGTGGTGATCGGCACCGAAGGGCGTGGTGCCGATGCGCGGGTGCAGGTGCACTTCCGCGAAGGTGGCCAGAAGTGGCTCGCGCTCGAATACGCCAAGCTGGAGCCGGCCTGACGAGACACGTCAGCGAAAGAAGCCGCTTTTTAAAAGCTCATAGGCCAGCGCCCCATAATCCTGCGCGCCGACGCCGCGTCGCTGGTGGGCAAAGATGTCCTTGCCCACCGCCGGGCTCTCGGCCAGCGCCACGCATTCGCGGATGCGCGTCTTGCACAACTGCTCGCCGTATCGGTCCTGCAGAGTCTGGGCGATCTGCTGCGCGAGCTTGCGCCGTCCGTCGAAACGGGTGATCACGATGCGCTTCTCGATCGGGCGCTTCATGGCCTTCTCCAGAGCCGTGATGGCCGCGTCGAGACGCACCACTGACTGCAGGGAAAGGTAGTCTGACGACACCGGGATGAGCACTCGATCGGCTGCGTAGAGCGCATTCAGAGAGAGCACGCCCAAGGCCGGACAACAGTCGATCAACACCGGCCCCTCGGGCTCAGCCTCAGCCAACCCGCGCCGCAAGGCCATGGTGGCCTGCGAATTGCTGCCATAGAGCGACTCGACCTTGGCCAGTTCGGCATGCGAGGCCACCAGCCTGACTCCGGTCGGGGTGTCGGTGACGATGTCGCGCAACGGCTTCTGCTGGTGAAAGAAGGCGCAGAGCGTGTTGGCCGAATCGAGCGGTGGCCGTCCGGCAGTCAGCGCGATGGACAGATGCGCCTGCGCGTCCATATCGATCGCCCAAGCCTTCCAGCCGGCCCTGGCCAAGGCGGTCGAGAGATTGAGCGTGCTGGTCGTCTTGGCGACACCGCCCTTCTGGTTGAAGACCGCGATACAGGACATGTGATTTGATTTATGGATGTGATGGGATGCTAGCGGAGCAGATCCCCCTGCGACAAGCCGGAGGGTATCAAGGCGGGCTGGCGTATAGTCAGGTTATGAGTTTTGTCATACACGGCATCGGTGTCTCAGGCGGGATCGCCATCGGTCATGCACAGCTCATGGCCCATGCCGCCTTTGAGGTGCCGCACTACGAAGTGGCCAAGGGCGCTATCGAGGCCGAAGTGGCGCGCTTCGATCGCGCGATGAACGAGACGCACTCGGAACTGCAGGCGCTGATCGACAAGATCCCGGTCAACGCACCGCCCGAGTATGCGGCATTCGTGCAACTGCACCTGATGATCCTCAACGACCCGACGCTGGCCGAAGAGCCGCGAGTACGTATCCGCTCCCAGCATTGCAACGCCGAATGGGCACTCAAGCAGCAGATGGACATGCTGGTCGCCGAGTTCGAGGCCATCGAGGACGCTTACCTGCGCGAACGCCGGGCCGACGTCGAACAAGTGGTGGAGCGCGTGCTCAAGGGTCTGATGGGCCACACGGGCGACGGGCCGCGCAGTGGACCCGGCGATACCATCCTCATCGCCCACGACCTCTCGCCGGCCGACGTGGTGCATTTCAAGCAGCAGCGCTTTGAAGCCTTCCTCACCGACGTCGGCGGCGTGACATCGCACACCGCCATCCTTGCTCGCAGCCTCGACGTGCCGGCGGTGGTGTCGCTGCGCCACGCGCGCGAACTCATACACGACCGCGACCTGCTGATCGTCGATGGCGGCATCGGTGCGGTGATCGTCAACCCAGACCGCGAAGTGCTTGCGGAATACCGCTTACGCGCATCGGAACTGCAGATCGAGCGGCGCAAGCTGGCACGACTGCGCACCTCGCCAGCCAAGACCTTCGACGGCACCATCATCGAATTGCATGCCAATATCGAATTGCCAGGCGACATAGCGCAGGTACAGGCCAGCGGCGCCACCGGCGTCGGCCTGTTTCGCAGCGAATTCCTATTTCTCGACCGCCAGGGCCTGCCCAGCGAGGAAGAGCAGTTCGTCGCCTACCGGCAGGTGGCCGAGGAGATGCGCGGACAACCGGTGATCGTCCGCACCCTCGACCTCGGCGCCGACAAACAGCTCACCGGGCTCACCCATGAAGGCGACAACCCCGCGCTCGGCCTGCGCGCAGTGCGCCTGTGCCTCGCCGAGCCGCAACTGTTCCGCACCCAGCTGCGCGCCATCCTGCGCGCAGCGCGCTTTGGCGACATCCGACTGCTCATCCCGATGCTCTCGGGCATCGGCGAGATGCGTCAGACCTTCGCTGCCATCGAGGACGCCAAACAAAGCCTCAAACGCGATGGCTTTCCCTACCGCGAGGACATCGCCATCGGCGGCATGATCGAAGTGCCTGCTGCGGCGATCATGCTGCGCCCCTTCCTCGACACCCTCGATTTCCTGTCGATCGGCACCAACGACCTCATCCAGTACACGCTCGCCATCGACCGCACCGACGGCGCTGTCTCGCACCTCTATGACCCCACACACCCGGCCATCCTGCAGTTGGTCAGCAGCGTGATCAAAGCTGGCGCGCGCGCCGGCAAGCCGGTCGCTGTCTGCGGCGAGATGGCTGGCGAGGTGCGTCTGACGCGCTTGCTGCTCGGCATGGGCTTGCGCGAGTTCTCGATGCACCCGGCGAATGTGCCGGCTGTCAAACAATGCGTGCTCAAGACCGACCTGCGCGAAGCCGAGACCACGGCGCGGCGCATCCTCAACACCCTCGATCCGGACAAGGCACGCAGTCTGCTCGATCGCCTCAACGACTGACCGGCCCCGGGCAGCGGGACCGCTGTGAGGTCCGCATATAATCGAACCACCATGAGAGCCTGCTCGCCGCCGTGACCACCCGCTCGCTCGGCGTAGTCACGCCACAGACCGCCCGCTTCGACGAACCGCTGCCCCTGCGCAGTGGCGCTTCGATCCGCGGCTACGACCTCGTCTACGAGACCTACGGCACGCTCAATGCCACGCGTAGCAACGCCATCCTCATCTGCCATGCGCTCTCAGGCAACCATCATGTGGCGGGGCTCACCGTAGCCGACGACCCCAAGAGCGCTGGCTGGTGGGACAACATGGTCGGCCCCGGTAAGCCGATCGACACCGACCGCTTCTTCGTGGTGGGCGTCAATAACCTCGGTGGCTGCCATGGCTCCACGGGCCCTTCCACCATCAACCCCGACACCGGCAAACCATGGGGCGCGGATTTCCCACTCGTGGCCGTGATCGACTGGGTGCACGCACAGGCCCGCCTGGCCGACCGGCTGGGCGTCGAGGTCTGGGCCGCCGTGATCGGCGGCAGTCTGGGCGGCATGCAGGCGATGCGCTGGTCCATCACCTACCCGGAGCGCGTACGGAATGCCGTGGTGGTGGCCGCGGCACCCTTCCTCACCGCCCAGAACATCGCTTTCAATGATGTGGCGCGCCAAGCCATCCTCACCGACCCGGAGTTCTACGGCGGGCACTTCTACGAGCACGGCGTGGTGCCCACCCGCGGCCTGCGCCTGGCGCGCATGCTCGGCCACATCACTTATCTGTCCGACGACGTGATGGCCGAGAAATTCGGCCGCATGCTGCGTGGCGACAACCTCAAGTTCGGCTTCGATGTCGAGTTCGAGATCGAGAGCTACCTGCGCTACCAAGGCGACAAGTTCGCCGGCTATTTCGACGCCAACACCTATCTCATCATGACCAAGGCGCTCGACTATTTCGATCCGGCACGCGAGGCCGGCGGCGATCTCGCTGCCGTGCTGGCGCGCGCTACGGCTCGCTTCCTGGTGGTGAGCTTCACCTCCGACTGGCGCTTCTCGCCAGCGCGCTCGCGCGAGATCGTCGATGCGCTGCTCGAGGCGCGTCGCTCAGTGGCCTACGCCGAGATCGACTCACCCAACGGTCACGATGCTTTCCTTATGACCGACACCCACTACCACAAGGTGATGCGCGCCTACTTCGAGCGCGTCGCCACCGAGGTGGCCGCATGAACCGCGCCGCCGGACAGCGTCAGCGCGCCGACCTCGACGCCATCGTGCGCTGGGTGCACGAGGGCAGCCGCGTGCTCGACCTCGGCTGCGGCGACGGCCATCTGCTCAACCGCTTGCAGCGCGACAAGCGGGTCGAAGGCTATGGCATCGACATCGACATCGAGAGCGTCACGCAGTGTGTGGCTGGCGGCATCAACGTCATCCAGAGCGACCTTGAGCGCGGCCTCTCCGGCTTTGGGGATCGCGCCTTTGACCACGTCATCCTTTCGCACACGCTGCAGGCGATGCACAACACCGAGCACATCGTGCAGGAGATGCTGCGCGTTGGCCGCGAGGGCATCGTCAGCTTTCCCAACTTCGGCTACTGGCGCCACCGTTGGCAGATCGTTCGTGGCCGGATGCCGGTGTCCGAAGACCTGCCATACCAGTGGTTCGACACGCCCAACATCCACCTCTGCACACTGTGCGACTTCGAGTTGTTCTGCCAGCAGCACAGCGTGCACATCCTCGAGCGGCTGGTGCTCACCGACAACCGCCCGGTGACGTCGATGCACAACCTGCTCGGCGCGACTGCGCTCTATCGCATCAAGGCGCTGCGCTGACGGTTGTGGCGGGCGGCCCCCGTCGGGTGTCCTTTTCGAAGCGACTTTCGAACGAAGTGAGAGGAGCGAGAATAAGTGGCACCCGAGGTAGTGGGCCGCCACTGATGGTCGGTGGCTTTAAAAGTCCCAGGTGGCGCCCACCACCACGCTGCGCCCCGCAAGCGGGAACCCATCCTTGAGGTAGCTGGTGTGCAGGCGGATGTCGTCGTCGAGCAGGTTGATGCCGCGCAGCAGCAGGCTGACCGGACGGCCCATCAACGCCGTGCGGTAGGCGAGCCCTGCATCGAGCCGGGTGTAGCCGCCAGTCGTTGTCTCGTTGACCGCCAAGCGATCGGCGCTGTCGGCCACCGTAAGGCGCGCATCGGCCCGCCACCCGCGTGCAGCCCAGACCACATTGCCTCCAAAACGCAGGGGCGGGATGCGGGGCGCCGGCCCGTAATTGTCGATGCTGGCGAGGGTGCGGTCGACAAAAGCACCCACGGTCCAATGGTCGGTGAGCTGATAACTGCCGTCGAGCTCCAAGCCGCGGAAGGTGGCGCTGTCTTGGCTGAAGGTCTGCAAGGTGAACTCACCCTCTTCGCCAACAACCACCGCGCTGCCCTCTTCATCCACGCCACCAAAAGCACCCAGCGCGCCGTAGACAAAGCCCTCGAACCGCGTACGGTAGGCCGACGCCTTCCAGCGCAGCGGGCCCTCGGTTTTGCGCAGGCTCAGTTCGAGGTTGCGCGCGGTCTCCTTGCCGAGATCCGGGTTGCCGATGTCGAAGGTGCCGGTGGCATGGTGCGCGCCACGCGAATACAGCTCCTCGATGCCCGGCGCACGCTGCGCACGGCTGGCGGTGAGCCCGAACCCATAGCCAGGCACGAATGCCCACTGCGCTGCCGCAGTGAGCGTGGTCGGCGTGAAGTCGCGGCCGCGGCCACTGGCCGGGTCGCGCGACTCGCGGTCGACGCGCCCACCCAATTCCACGTGTACAGGGCCAAGGTCGCGCTCTGCCACCGCAAACACGCCGCGACCGCTGGCATCCACTGGCCCGGACACATTGAGCAGGCCCTCCTCACCGCGCGTCGACACTTCGCGCCGATTGACGCTGGCACCCAAAGCGGTGCGCCAGCCCAACACATCGGCGAGCGTCACCTCCAGACGCCCCTCGTTGCCACGGCTGGCAAAGCGGGTAGCGACTACCCGCACCCCCTCCTCGCGCTCAAGTTCGTTGTGCCCATAGTCCACATGGCTCGCCGAAAAGCGGATGCGCTCCACGGCACCACCCGGGCGCCACTCGCCGGCCGTCTCGTAGCGGTTGCGCTGCAGATCGATGCTCACCGGCAGTTCGCCCTCGGCCAGGTGCAGCGAGGGCACGCCGTACTGGCGCTCGGTCCGCGTCACGGCTACGCCAAGGTAGCCGTTATCGCCAGTAAAGGAGGTGCCGAACGAGCCCTCATCGGTGTCGCTCGAAGAGCCCGGCACGCGATTGCGCACAAAACCGGGGTCCTCCACCAACACCGCTCCGGGCACCTGCAGGTCGCCAGCGCGCTGGCTCGACAGCTGCACGTTGTAGGCCAACCGGCCATTGCCGCCGTCGAGCTGCACACCCCCCAGCCAGCCACGGGTGGCCGAGTCGTAGCGGCTCACCACGCTGCCGTGGATGCCTTCCATGGCCTCGCGCGGCAAGCGGTTGCTCACCACGTTCACCACGCCGCCGATCGCCGCGCCGCCATAGAGCACCGAGGCCGGCCCGCGGATCACCTCGACCTGCTGGGCGAAGACATTGTCGGTGGTCACTGCGTGGTCGGGGCTGAAAGTGGACACATCCAGCGCATCGAGGCCGCCATCGAGCACCCGCACCCGGCCGGCATCGAGGCCGCGGATGATCGGCCGGCTAGCGCCCGGCCCAAAGGCCGAAGACTGAATGCCCGGCAAGGTGCTCAAGGCATCGCCGAGGGTCTGTTGGCGAACCTCGTCAAGGCGCTGGCCAAACAGCACGGAGATGGGCTGGGCGGCACGCAGTTCGTCGTGGCCGGTAAAGGGCAGGGCGGTCACATCGACCGGCTTGGCTTGCAATGTGACTTCGTGCGCCAGCGCAATGGCCGGCAAACCAGCGACCAAGCTGGCCAGAAGGGTCTTCTTCATAGTGTCTCGCTCCAGTCGCCCGCGAGGGGGCGACACGGTTGAACGGGAGCCACCCGATGCGGGCGGCGCGGTCCTAGAGCGAGAGGGCGGGTGGGCCGCGGCTGAGCGGGTGTGGTGCGCTGCGCTCGGCGACGGCGAGCAGGAAGGCGGCGTGCGACGGTGCACGCTCATTGATGATGACGGCCACCGGCGGGCGGGCCAAGGGCGTGCCATCGATCACCGCGTGCAGTTGCGGCGCCTCACAGCCACCGGCCTGCTCAGCTGGATCTGCCTCACTGCCGCTTCCGCTCCACGGCGCGCCTGCCGAGAAACTATGAGATGCCAAGCCAAAGTGCGCCAAGACGTGCTCGACCGCCGCGTACTGCAGCAGCAGCAAGAACACGATGAGAGCGGGCAAGAACCCGTCGCGCAGTCTCGACATTCCGGCGATCCAGTGAGCGTGGTGGCAAGCGCCAAGAGATACAAACCAACGCATAGTACATGCCTCGTGCTGTGGCAAGCAGACTGGCTTGAAAACGGGTGGGTGATATCATGGCCGGCCGCGCCAGTCGGCTACCGCCCAGACCCGACATGCAGATCATTCTTGTCACCCACGCCGGCCGTCGCACCCGCTCGCTCCATCTGCGCACATGGCAGATCGCGAGTGTGGGTGCTCTGTGCTTCATCTTGATGTTTGGCGGCAGTTTCGCGGCTTGGCTCACCGGTGGCGCCAACCTCATGGTCCTGCAACGCGTCGTCGACATCTGGGATGGCACGCGCAGCGATCTGGTGGCCGGTAAGATCGGTGAACTCAGCGCCCGCATCGAGAGCCTCGAGGCAGCGCTAGACGTGCGTCCCCTCGGCGATGCCGAGGGCAGCCTGCAGCGGCAGAGCTTCGGCGCACATCCCAACGAAGGTCTGCAACGAGTGGCCATCCTTGATCTGGAAGCCCGCGCTGCGCAATTGCAGGCCGAGCTCGAACGCCAACTCACTCAACGCGAAGACACCGCGCGCTCCGTGTTGGGGCGTGCGCTGGAAACGCCCGTATCAGGCGACGTCTCATCGCCGTTCGGCTGGCGCAAGCACCCCATCGCCGGCGAACCGGCCTTCCATCGCGGCATCGACTTCTCGGCGCCGGCGGGTACCCCGGTCGAGGCCTCGGCGTCTGGCGTAGTAACCTTCATCGGGCCAGCCGACGCCTACGGCAAGCTGGTGGTGATCAGCCACGGCGACCGCGTGCAGTCGCGCTACGCGCACCTCGAAGGCATCGAGGTGACCACCGGCATGCCCGTCACAGCCGGCCAGCGCATCGGTCGCGTCGGCTCGACCGGCCGCTCGACCGGCCCGCATCTGCACTTCGAACTGGTCATCGACGGGCACGTGGTGAACCCCAAGCCGTTCCTTGGGGGCACCCTGAACCGCGCCGCGCAGGGCCATGCTCCGGCCGCGTAAGCACCCCCTCATCGACGGTCCGGTGGTGGTCGGGGACGGCCGACGTCTCCGCCGTTGGCAGATCGGCTGCATCGCCTTCGCGGCGCTCAGCATCGCGCTGCTCGCCGCCTGGCCATCCGGGCCAGCAGCCTCCAGCGACATCCCCGACGAGGTCTGGTGGCGGCGGCTCATCTCCAGCATCGCTTTGCAGCGGCTGGTGCAGAACGTCAACATCTCCGCCAACGACGAGATGCGGCAACGCCTCGCGCAGCTCGAAGCCGAACGCGTCTCGCTCGCCGATCGACTCGCCGAGGCGGAACAACTGATCAAGGCTGACCGCTCACGGCAACGCCTCGGACAGGTGGTGGCCAGGCGCAAAGGCAAAGAGATCGGCTTCGAGATCCTGCTGCGCACGCCGCCCGGAGAGAGGGTGGGCGAGCGCGTGCTCGTCGATGTGATGGCGGTGCGCGGGCCGGTTGCAGCACCGGCCAAGGGCGGCCCGCTCTCGCTCGACATCGACAGGGCCTCGCGGCTCACGGTACGCTCGCCAAAAGTGGCTGAGACGCTGCAAGGGCGGTTGGCGTCTGGGGCCTCTCACCTCCTCGTCCTGCTCGCAACCGCCGGGAACACTTCGCAGACCGAGGCCCTGCTGGTGCCGGTGAACGGAGACAAATGAGATGTTGCTGAATCGTCGCAAGTCAGTCCGTATAGAGGACGGCAACCTCAACACCTTGGTCGACCACAGCGTGTCGCTGCGCGCCGTCGATGGCGAGGTGGTGTTCCACTTCGAAAAGAGTCTGCGCTTTGACGGCAACCTCCTTGGCAGCCTTCAAGGCACAGCGAAGCGCGATTGCGCGGTGGTCATCGGGCCCAAGGCGGTGATCAACGGCAGCGTGCTGGCGCATAGCGTGGTCGTGCTCGGCACGGTCAAGGGCAACATCTCCGGCGAATACATCGAGATCCGCGAATCGGCGCGAGTCTCGGGCGATGTCTCCTACGTGCGCATGGAGATCCATCAGGGCTCGCATGTCGAGGGGCGCATGTTCCGCATCGAGGGTAGCGGCGCCGGCGGTACACCCGACCCACTCACCGAGCCCGTCTCAGCCACCTGACTGCGCTACGCCCTGGCCACGATCGGCGCCTCGGATAGGGGGTGCCAGAGAAGCGCCGGTCACTCCACCGTCACGCTCTTAGCCAGGTTGCGCGGCTTGTCGACGTCGGCGCCGCGCGCGCAGGCGGTGTGATACGCCAGCAGCTGCAGCGGCACCACGTGCAGGATGGGTGAGAGGTCGCCGTAGTGCTCGGGCATGCGGATAACGTGCACACCCTCGCTGCTAACGATGCGGGTGTCGGCATCGGCGAACACGTACAGCTGCCCACCGCGCGCCCGCACCTCCTGCATATTGCTCTTGAGCTTCTCCAGCAGGGCATCGTTGGGCGCCACTGTGACCACCGGCATCTGCTCGTCCACCAGCGCCAACGGCCCGTGCTTGAGCTCGCCGGCGGGGTAGGCCTCGGCGTGGATGTAGGTGATCTCTTTCAGCTTGAGCGCGCCCTCCATGGCGATCGGGTAGTGCAACCCTCGCCCCAGGAACAGCGCGTGCTGGCGTGGCTTGAAGGCATCCGCCCAGCCGATGATCTGTGGCTCCAGCGCCAGCACCGAGCGGAGCGAAGCGGGCAGGTGGCGTAATGCGCCCAAGGCGCGCCGAGCGGCCGTGTCGTTGATCCGGCCGCGCAGCCGCGCGATCACCAGCGCCAGCAGGTAGAGCGCCACCAGTTGCGTGGTGAAGGCCTTGGTCGAGGCCACGCCCACCTCCACCCCGGCGCGCGTGATGAAGGCCATGCGGCACTCGCGCACCATGGCGCTGCTCGCCACATTGCAGATGGTGAGCGTCTGCTCATGCCCGAGACTGCGCGCATGGCGCAGTGCTGCGAGCGTGTCGGCTGTCTCGCCCGACTGGCTGATGGTCACCACCAGCTGGCGCGGATCGGGCACGCTGGTGCGGTAGCGATACTCGCTTGCCACCTCGACATTGCAGGGGATGCCGGCGATCGACTCGAGCCAGTAACGCGCCACACAGCCCGCGTAGTAGCTGGTGCCACAGGCCAGGATCAGCACGCGGTCGATGCCTGGCAGCACCTCAGCCGCCGCCGCGCCGAACAGGTCAGGCGCAAGCCCGCCGACGCCGTCTAAGGTATCGGCCACCGCGCGCGGCTGCTCAAAGATCTCCTTCTGCATGTAGTGCTGGTAAGGGCCCAGCTCGGCGGCCTGCGCCTGCGCCTCGATGCCGCGCAACTCGCGCGTCACCACTGCACGGTGGCCGTCCGCGGCGGCGTAGACCGTGTGCGCATCACGCTGCAGGTCGACGATATCGCCCTCCTCGAGGTAGGCGATGCGCTCGGCGGCGCCGGCCAGGGCCATGGCATCCGAGGCCAGGTACCGCGCGCCCGCGGCCACACCGAGCACCAGCGGGCTGCCCTCGCGCGCGCCCACCAGCCGCCCCGGCTCATCCCGGCAGATCACCGCCAAGGCATAGGCACCCTTGAGCCGGGGCAGCGCGCGGCGCACGGCGTCGAGCAGGTCGCCCGTGTAAAGAGAGTGGACCAGATGCGCCACCACTTCGGTGTCGGTCTGGCTCTCGAAGGTGTAGCCGGCGGCCTGCAATTCGGCCCGCAGCTCCTCGTAGTTCTCGATGATGCCGTTGTGCACCAGCGCGATGCGGTCACCCGAGAAATGCGGGTGGGCGTTGTGCACCGCCGGCGCACCGTGCGTGGCCCAACGCGTGTGGGCGATGCCGAGCAAGCCGTCGAGCGAGTCCGCGGCGATGCCACGCTCGAGTTCGACGACGCGCGCTGTGCTGCGCGCGCGCTTGAGCGCACCATCCTGATGCACCGCCACGCCGCAGGAGTCGTAGCCACGGTATTCGAGGCGCTTGAGGCCTTCCACCAGGTGCGCTGCGACCGGTTCAGCAGCGATGGCGCCCACGATGCCGCACATCTCAGGACTTCTTCTGTGGGCGCTTCCAGCCGCTCAGGCTGTACTGCTTGTTGCGCGACAGGGTGAGCTGCGCAGGTGGCGCATCGCGCGTGATGGTCGAGCCGGCGCCGATGGTCGCACCTGCGCCCACCCGCACCGGCGCCACCAGCTGCGTGTCCGAGCCGATGAACGCGTCGTCACCGATCACCGTGCGGTACTTGTTGGCGCCGTCGTAGTTGCAGGTGATGGTGCCAGCGCCGATGTTCACCCGCGCGCCCACCGTGGCATCGCCCACATAACTCAGGTGGTTGATCTTGCTGCCCGCACCGACCTGGCTGTTCTTGAGCTCGACGAAATTGCCAACATGAGCGCCAGCAGCGAGATCGGTGCCGGGACGCAGACGCGCGTAGGGGCCGACCACCGCACCCTCACCCACCGTGGCGCCATCCATCCAGCTCATTGCCTCCACACGGGTGCCGGCGCCGATGCGGCTGTCGCGGATCACGCAGTGGGGGCCCACACTCACACCGTCACCGAGCGTCACCTCGCCCTCAAAGACGCAGTTCACGTCGATCGACACATCCTGCCCGGCGACCAGCCGCCCGCGCACATCAATGCGCAAAGGGTCCGCCAACCGCACACCAGCGTCCATGAGCTGCCCCGCCAGACGGCGCTGGTGCACGCGCTCGAGCTCGGCCAGTTGCGCCGGGCTGTTGACCCCAGCGATCTCCCAGTTCTCCGCGAGGTCGAGGCCCTGCACCGCGACACCGTCGGCCACTGCGAGGGCGACGACGTCGGTGAGGTAGTACTCCTTCTGCGCGTTGTGGTTGCCAAGACGCTCGAGCCAACCCGACAGGCGACCGCCCGGGATGGCCATGATGCCGGTGTTGATCTCACGGATGGCCTGCTCGGCCGGGGTGGCGTCCCTCTGCTCGACGATGCGGCGCACCGCACCGCCCTCCCGAACGATGCGGCCATAGCCATGCGGGTCGTCGAGGGTGGCGGTGAGGATGGCCAAAGCGCCAGCGCGCGCGGCATCGACCAGCGGCGCAAGGGTCAGAGCGCGCACCAGCGGCACGTCACCGTAGAGCACCAAGGTCGGCACATCGACATCGATCTGCGGCAGCGCCTGCATCACTGCGTGGCCGGTGCCCAGTTGCGGCGCTTGCAGCGCAAACAGAACCCCACGGCCACCCAATGCCTGCGGAACGGCGTCACCGCCGTGACCATAGACCACGCAGGTGGCTGAGGGCGACAACTCGGCCGCCGTGGCCAGGACGTGTTCCACCAGCGAGCGCCCAGCCAGCGGATGCAGAACTTTAGGCAGCTCGGAGCGCATGCGCGTGCCCTTGCCGGCAGCGAGGACGACGATGTTAAGGGCTTGCTTCATCACGCGAGTATAGCGGGGACGCTCATCGCGACCGTCTCAAGCACCCCAAACGCAACGGGCAACCCGTGGGTTGCCCGTGCGCACGACAGCCCGCAGCCAGATTCAGCCGCGACCGCCCTTGAGCTGCGAGCGCAGCTTGGTGATGGCGGCCAGCTGCCCCATCGCCTCGGCCAGCTCGGCCGATGCGGTGGCGTAATTGAAATCTTCGCCGCGATGGGTCATGGCTTCCTCGGCCAGACGCTTGGCTTCCATCGCCTTGGCCTCGTCGAGGTCGTGGGCGCGGATGGCCGTATCGGCCAGCACAGTGACGACACCGGGCTGCACCTCCAGAATGCCACCCGAGACGAACACCAGCTCATCCTGATCCTGGCCGGGCACCTTGAGCTGCAGCGCGCCCGGCTTGATCTGCGTGATCAGCGGAGCGTGCCGCGGCAGGATGCCCAGCTCGCCGCCGGCACCCGGGGCGATGACCATCTCGGCCTGCCCGGAGTAGATCGACGTCTCGGCGCTGACGACGTCGACTTGAAGGGTCATTGCCATGTCGGCGAGTCCTTATTGCAGGGTCTTGGCCTTCTCGATGGCCTCGTCGATGCTGCCGACCATGTAGAAAGCCTGTTCCGGCAGGTGGTCGAGCTCGCCCGAGACGATCGCCTTGAAGCCGGCGATGGTGTCTTTGAGCGGCACGTACTTGCCGGGCGAACCGGTGAACACTTCTGCGACGTGGAACGGCTGCGACAGGAAGCGCTGGATCTTCCGGGCGCGGGCCACGGCCAGCTTGTCTTCCGGCGAGAGCTCGTCCATGCCGAGAATGGCGATGATGTCGCGCAGTTCCTTGTAGCGCTGCAGCGTGGCCTGCACCGAGCGGGCGACGTTGTAGTGCTCCTCGCCCACCACCAGCGGGTCGAGCTGGCGCGAGGTCGAGTCGAGCGGGTCGACGGCGGGGTAGATACCCAGCGCGGCGATGTCACGCGACAACACGACGGTCGAGTCCAAGTGAAGGAAGGTGGTGGCCGGCGACGGGTCGGTCAAGTCATCCGCAGGCACGTACACGGCCTGGATCGAGGTGATCGAGCCGACCTTGGTCGAGGTGATGCGCTCCTGCAGGCGGCCCATCTCTTCGGCCAGGGTGGGCTGGTAACCCACGGCGGAAGGCATACGGCCGAGCAGAGCGGACACTTCGGTACCGGCCAGGGTATAGCGGTAGATGTTGTCGACGAAGAACAGGATGTCGCGGCCCTCGTCACGGAAACGCTCGGCCATCGAGAGGCCGGTCAGCGCCACGCGCAGTCGGTTGCCCGGGGGCTCGTTCATCTGACCGAACACCATGGCGACCTTGTCGAGAACGTTGGAGTCCTTCATCTCGTGGTAGAAGTCGTTGCCCTCACGGGTACGCTCACCCACGCCAGCGAACACCGACAAGCCCGAGTGCTGCTTGGCGATGTTGTTGATGAGTTCCATCATGTTCACGGTCTTGCCCACGCCGGCGCCGCCGAACAGGCCGACCTTGCCGCCCTTGGCGAACGGGCAGATCAGGTCGATCACCTTGATGCCGGTCTCGAGCAGGTCGACCGAGGACGACAGCTCGTCGAACTTGGGCGCCGATTGGTGGATCTCGCGACGCTCATCGGTGGCGATGGGGCCGGCTTCGTCGATCGGGCGGCCGAGCACGTCCATGATGCGGCCGAGGGTGGCTTGGCCGACCGGCACCGAGATGCCCTTGCCGGTGCCATTCACGGCCATACCGCGCTTGAGGCCATCCGACGAGCCCAGCGCGATGGTGCGGACGATGCCGTCACCGAGCTGCTGCTGGACCTCGAAGGTCAGGCCGGCTTCGGCAGTCACGCTGGTGGCCTTGTCATCGAGCACGAGCGCGTCGTAGACCTTGGGCATCGCGTCGCGGGGAAACTGGATGTCGACCACCGGGCCGATACACTGAACGATCTTGCCTTGACTCATCGTCATGTCCCTATCTGTAGATTCCTGAATGTTCCTGGGTCCGCGCCTGCTTACACCGCAGCCGCGCCGCCGACGATCTCGGCGAGTTCCTTGGTAATGGCCGCCTGGCGGGTCTTGTTGTAGACCAGCTTGAGCTCCCCGATCACGTTCTTTGCGTTGTCCGACGCAGCCTTCATAGCCACCATCCGCGCACTCTGTTCGGACGCCATGTTCTCAGCGACCGCCTGATAGATCAGCGCCTCGACATACCGTGTCAGCAAGGCCTCGATCACCGCTTTGGGCTCCGGCTCATACAGGTAGTCCCAGCTGGCGTCGCGCTCGAAGCCGAGTTCGCCCGCCAGCGGCAGAAGCTGCTCAGCCTGCGCCTCCTGCTTCATGGTGTTGATGAAGCGGGTGAAGACAAGGATCACGCGGTCGACCTCGCCGTTGATGTAGGCGTCGAGCATCACCTTGACCGGGCCGATCAGCTTCTCCATCGAGGGCGCGTCGCCAAGCCCGGTGATGTGCGAGACGATGTCACCGCGTGCGCGCTGCAACAGTCCAAAGCCCTTGTTGCCGATGGCGGTGAGCTTGACCTTGACGCCGGCCTGCTCGTACTCGCGGATACGATTGATGGTGAGGCGCAACACATTGGAATTGAGCGCGCCACACAAGCCTTTGTCCGACGTCACCACGATGATGCCGACCGACTTCACGGTCTCGCGGCTGACCAGATACGGGTGCTTGTACTCGGTCAGTGCGTGGGCCATGTGTGCGGCCACGCGGCGGATCTTTTCGCCATAGGGGCGCGCCATGCGCATGCGCTCCTGCGCCTTGCGCATCTTCGAGGCTGCCACCATCTCCATGGCTTTGGTGATCTTGCGCGTGTTCTCCACGCTCTTGATCTTGCCGCGGATCTCTTTGCTGCTAGGCATGGGATCTCCTCAGCCGACTCAGACCCACGCGGCCTTGTAAGCCTCAACCGCAGCTTTCAGGGCCTTCTCGGCATCGCCGTCGAGGTCCTTGCTGGTCTCGAGCTTCTTCATCAGTTCGGCGTGCGAGGATTCAAGGAAGCTGTGGAGACCCTTTTCGAACTCGAGCACGCGCTTCACATCCACATCATCCATGTAGCCACGGGTCACGGCGAACAGCGTCACGCCCATGCGCGACACCGACAGCGGTGCGTACTGCGGCTGCTTGAGCACTTCCACCACGCGACGGCCGCGCTCGAGCTGCTTGCGGGTGGCGTCGTCGAGGTCGGAGGCGAACTGGGCGAAGGCGGCCAGCTCGCGGTACTGCGCAAGGTCGGTACGGATACCGCCTGAGAGCTTCTTGATGAGCTTGGTCTGCGCCGCACCACCCACACGCGACACCGAGATACCGGCGTTGATAGCAGGGCGGACACCGGCGTTGAAGAGGTCGGTCTCAAGGAAGATCTGACCGTCGGTGATCGAGATCACATTGGTCGGCACGAACGCGGACACGTCGCCGGCCTGCGTCTCGATGACCGGGAGAGCGGTGAGCGAACCGGTCCGGCCCTTGACCTCGCCGTGGGTGAACTTCTCGACATACTCGGCGTTGACGCGAGCGGCACGCTCGAGCAGACGGCTATGCAGGTAGAACACGTCGCCGGGGTAGGCTTCGCGGCCCGGCGGACGGCGCAGCAGCAGCGAGATCTGACGGTAGGCCCAGGCCTGCTTGGTCAAGTCGTCATAGATGATGAGCGCGTCTTGGCCGCGGTCGCGGAAGTACTCGCCCATGGTGCAGCCCGAGTAGGGCGCGATGAACTGCATGGCGGCCGATTCGGATGCCGAGGCGGCGACGACGATGGTGTAGGCCATCGCGCCGTGCTCCTCGAGCTTGCGCACCACGTTGGCGATGGTCGAGGCCTTCTGGCCTACCGCCACGTAGACGCAGAACATGTCCTGGCCTTTCTGATTGATGATCGCGTCGACGGCGACCGCGGTCTTGCCGGTCTGACGGTCACCAATGATCAATTCCCGCTGGCCGCGACCGACCGGAACCATCGAGTCGATCGACTTGAGGCCGGTCTGCACAGGTTGCGACACCGACTGGCGAGCGATCACGCCCGGTGCGACCTTCTCGATCTTGTCGGTCATCTTGGCGTTGATCGGGCCCTTGCCGTCGATCGGCTGGCCGAGCGCGTTGACCACGCGACCGATCAGCTCGGGGCCGACCGGCACCTCAAGGATGCGTCCGGTGCACTTGACGGTATCGCCTTCCGAGATGTGCTCGTATTCGCCAAGCACCACGGCACCGACCGAGTCACGCTCGAGGTTGAGCGCCATGCCGAAGGTGTTGTTGGGGAACTCGAGCATCTCGCCCTGCATCACGTCGGCCAGGCCGTGGACGCGGCAGATGCCGTCGGTCACCGAAACGATGGTGCCTTCGGTGCGAACCTCGGGCGCTCCGCCGAAGGATTCGATCTTGTTCTTGATCAGTTCGCTGATCTCGGACGGGTTCAACTGCATGATTGCTCCTAACGTTGTAGGGTCAGCGCCATCGAGGCCAGTCGGCCCCGGACGGATGCGTCGATGACCTCATCGCCAACAGCGATGCGGACACCGCCGATGAGCTCAGGGTCGATCGTGGAAGTCACGTTGACCTTGCGCTGGTACCGCGATTCCAGCAGGGTCGTGAGGTCTTGGCTCTCTTCTGCGGAGAGCGGGAAAGCACTGGCGACACACGCCTCGAGCGTCGCCTCGGCCTCGAGCTTGAGCCGCTCGAACTGGCCCGCCAGCTCGCCAGCGATGGCGCTCAAGCGTCCGTTCTCTACAAGCAGATCGGCGAGCCGGATAACGTCAGCTGCGGTCTGGCCTTGCAACAGCGATGCGACCAGCTTTTGCTTCTCGTCGCGACCACGCTCTGGGTCGTCGAGTGCAGCCCGCAGCCGAGCGTCGGCGACCAGGCCCGCCAGCAACTGCAGCCCCTCGAGCCATTCGCCCAGCGCCTTGCGGCCGTTGGCGACGCGAAAAGCGGCCTCTGCGTAAGGGCGAGCGATGGTGGCGATCTCAGCCATCGGTCACAGTTCCTTTTTGAGGCCGGCAAGCAGCTCACTGTGCGCCTTGGCATCCACCTCACGTCGGAGGATGCGTTCGGCACCGGCCACCGCGAGGGTGGCAACCTGCTCACGCAGGTCTTCGCGAGCACGCTGGATGTCCTGTTCGACCTGACCGCGCGCCGCTTCAACGATGCGTTCGGCTTCGACTCGAGCGGCGGTCTTGGCTTCTTCGACGATCTCGGCAGCCCGCTTCTCGGCCGCTGCCACCATCGAAGCCGCCTGTTGCTTACCCTCACGCAGGCTGTCGGTCGACTTCTTCGCGGCCTGCTCAAGCTCAAGCCGACCACGCTCAGCCGCGGACAGACCGTCGGCGATGGTCTTCTGCCGCGACTCGATGGCCCGCAACAGGGGCGGCCACACGAATTTGGCAGAGAACCAGATGAAGATCGCGAAGGTGATGGCCTGCGCGACCAGGGTGAGGTTCATGTTCATCGTCAGCTCCCGACGGATCCCCGTTCAGGTCTTAACCGAGGACGGCCAGCAGCGGGTTGCCGAAGGCGAACAGCATGGCCAGACCCACGCCGATGATGAAGGACGCGTCGATCAGGCCCAGCAGCAGGAAGACCTTGGTCTGCAGGGTGTTCATCATCTCCGGCTGACGGGCGGCGCCTTCGAGGAAGCGCGAGCACATGATGCCCACACCGATACAGGCGCCGGCAGCACCCAGACCGATGATCA
>CAMDGF010000026.1 GCA_945897555.1 Klebsiella pneumoniae
TTGTTGGCGAGCTTG
This sequence comes from Klebsiella pneumoniae, assembly GCA_945897555.1. Lineage (GTDB taxonomy): Bacteria > Pseudomonadota > Gammaproteobacteria > Burkholderiales > UBA3065 > UBA3065. The sequence continues at coordinate 16 of CAMDGF010000026.1, forward strand.
CAGGTCTGGCCGGCACCGTGCGGGCCGATGTGGCTCAGTGTCTTGCCCATGCAGGCCAGCACCGGGCGCATCGCTTCAAACACCTCGCTCTTGCCGCCGACCATGATCGACAGCGTCCCGGCGATGGCGCCTACGTCGCCACCCGAGACCGGTGCGTCGAGGTACTCGGCGCCGCGCTCTGCCAGCCGCGCAGCGTTGCCGGGCTCGGCAGCTGGCGAGATCGAGCTCATGTTGACCACCACTGTGCCCGGACTCACACCCTCGACCACGCCACCCGGCCCGAACAGCACGCGCTCGACGTCCGGCGTGTCGGGGACCATCAGGATGACCACTTCGCTGGCGGCGGCAACTGCCGCCGGGCTCGCCGCTGCCACCACCCCGGCGTCGAGGCAGGCCTGCGGCACGCCGCTGCGCGAGAAGCCGGTGACTGCGTAGCCGCCCTTGTGCAGATTGCAGGCCATCGGCCCACCCATGATGCCGAGGCCGATGAAGCCGGCGCGTAACGGTTGCTGAGCGGTCATGTCGGGGTCTCCTGAAGGTGCGCTCGCTCGAGCCAGGGGCTCAGCCAGCCGAGGGAAGCCGGTGTGTCGGGCCCGGGCAGGTACTCGGCGCTGACCCAGCCGCGGTAGCCGATGCGGTCGAGCCAGTCGAACAGGAAGGCGTAGTGGATCTCGCCGCTGCCCGGCGCGCCGCGGCCCGGGTTGTCGGCGATCTGGATGTGGCCGATGCGCTCGAGGTGGCGCTCGAGGGTCTGCGCCAGATTGCCCTCCATCACCTGCATGTGGAAGCAGTCGTATTGCAGCCGGGTGTTGCCGACGCCGATCGCTTCGAGGATGGCCAGCGCCTGCGACGACCGGTTGACCAGATAGCCCGGGATGTCGCGTGTGTTGATCGGCTCGAGCAGCAGCGTGAGGCCGTGCTCGCCCATGCGCTTGGCGGCAAAGCGCAGATTGGCCAGCAGAGTGCCTTCCAGCGTCTCGGTGTCGGTGTCCTCGGGAGCGACGCCGGCCAGCACGTTGATCTGCTGGCAACCGATGGCTCGTGCGTAGTCGATGGCGACATCGATGCCCTCGCGGAACTCGGCGATGCGGCCAGGGTGGCAGCCGATGCCGCGCTCGCCGGCGGCCCAGTCGCCGGCTGTGGCGTTGATCAGGATCTGTTGCAGGCCGTGCGTCTCGAGCAGCTCGGAGACCACCGCCGCGTCGTATTCATAGGGGAACCAGCACTCGACACCGCGAAAGCCGGCCTGCGCAGCAGCGGCATAGCGTTCGAGGAACGGGTGCTCGACAAAGAGCATCGACAGGTTAGCGGCAAAGCGGGGCATAACGGCACGAGTGTAGCCTCTGGCTGCGCCTCAGGCAGGCCTGCGCGGGCCCCGCGGCGGCGTCATGTAGGCGTCAGCTGCGGCTTCGTGTCTCGAAGATGCGATAGGCGAGCATGCCGGCCAGCATGGCGGCCGTGAACACCAAGGCTTCGCCGCTGCCCAGCCCGACACCGACCAGCGCCGGCCCCGGGCAAAAGCCGGCCAGCCCCCAGCCCGCGCCAAACAGGGCACTGCCCGCCAGCAAGCGACGGTCGATGGCCTGAGCGGTGGGCCAGTGCATCACGCCCTCGCTGCCCTGGAGCAGGGGGCGCGCGCGCCGCCTTGCCAGCGCGAAACCGGCGAGGCCGACCGTCACGGCACCGCCCATCACCAGCGCCAGTTGCGGGTTCCACAGGCCGGCGAGGTCGAGGAAACCGATGACCTTGGCTGGGTCGGCCATGCCGGAGACGATGAGCCCGACGCCGAACAGCAGGCCGCAGAGGAAGACGGAGACGTAGCGCATGGTGGCCTCAGGCGAGAAGATGGCGAACGATGCCGACGGTGAGGAAGCCCGTGGCCATGAAGGTGGCGACCCCTGCCAGCGAGCGCAGCGAAAGCCGTGACAAGCCGCACACCCCGTGGCCGGAGGTGCAACCGCTCGCGAGGCGCGTGCCAAAGCCGACCAACAACCCGGCGGCGATCAGCTTTGGGGTGTCTGCCTCGACATGGATGGGCCCGACCACGCCCCATTGCCGGTAGAGCAGCGGGGCGTAGAGGAGGCCGAGCACAAAGGCCAGTCGCCACAGCGTCTCCGGCTTGCTGCCTGCGCCGAGCAAGCCATTGAGCAGCCCGCCGACGATGCCGCTGATGCCGGCGATACGGCCGTGCAGCAGCATGAGCAGCACGCTGGCGAGGCCGATGAGTGCACCGCCGGTCAGGCCATGCAGGGCAGAGAAGTGGTTCCAGTCGATGGTCATGGAGTGTCTTTCAAGGGGGGCGGGATCTGTGGCGTGCTGCGGGCGAGCAGGGCCTGACGCCGATTTTCGCGTATCGCGGCCGGTCTTGGGGTGAGCCATGTCAGCCGCGGGTGGGCTGCGGCTGCTGTGCCCGGCGCGGGGGCGAGGCCTCGGGATGGGTCAACCCGGTTCTCTGGTCGCGCGTTCTAGGACGTACGGCAAGTGCCGTATCGATCCCCGAGGGGAGGAGACCATGAAGATTCGCAACATCGCCGCTGCCGCAGCATGTGTGGCCGCGGGTCTGGGGAGCGCCACGCCCGTTCTCGCCAACGATTGGGTCGGCAGCGCGCTGGGGGCGGTCGTGGGGGGTGTCATCGGCAACCAGTTCGGCAGTGGCAGCGGCAACGTGGCAGCCACGGCACTCGGTGCCGCCATCGGCAGTCGCGTCGGCGCAGACGTATCACGTGGCTTGCCAGCCTACGGCAGCTATCCGGGCTACCGTGACTACGGCTACCGTGAACCGGTGCGTGACCAGTCCATCGACTATCGTCCGCCTCCGGCGTGGGGCCAGCGTCGTCACTACGATGCGAGGCCGGTCTACGCACCGGCGCCACCACCGTTGGCCGACGCCTGCTCTGGCGAGCTTTATTATGAGGGTCGTTATGACCCAGACCTCGCCCGAGCCTATTGCCGTGGCCGCCAGGAGTTCCTGCGCGGGCAACGGGATCGCGAGCTCGCGCAGGCGCGCGACCGGGGCTTGGCGGGCCAGTAGGGCGGTGCTGGCGGCGCTCGCCGTCACCGCTGCCAGCGCCATCCACGTCGTTCACGCTGCATCTTTGCCAGCGCCGGCCGATGCGGCCGTGCTGGCAGGCGCAGAGGAGGTCACGGTGGAGGTGCGCAACCCGCACCTCGCGCTCGGCGCAGATGCGCCGCTGATCGCTTTCCGCGGGCTCTCAGCGGTGTCGGTCCTCGATGCCCTGCTCGGCGCGCGCTGGCGCGAGGGTGGGGCGCTCGAGTTTCGCGCTGCCGATGGTTATGTCTCGAGCATCCCGGTGGAGCAGTTCGGCCGCTACCCGGCGTGGCTGGTGCATCGCCGGGCGGATGGCGCGGAGTTTGCCACCCACAACGTCTATCTGGACAAGCGCGATATCCCGCTCGGCCCCTGGTATCTGGTCTGGGACAACGTTGGTCGGCCTGAACTCATCGCGCTCGGCGACCACTACTGGCCGTATCAGGTGATCGACGTCACCTGGGCGCCGCCCGAGGCCCTCCCGCAGTGAGCGCGCAGCCGCGAGTTGGCCGTCAGTACCGTTACTACAGCGCCATCACGCTGGCGTTCGTCGTCGTCTTCCTCTGCTCCAACCTGATCGGCCCGGCCAAGGGCGCACAGCTGGATCTGCCGCTTGTGGGCACGGTGACCTTTGGCGCAGGTGTCCTGTTCTTCCCGATCTCGTTCATCTTTGGCGACATCCTCACCGAGGTCTACGGCTACAGTGCTGCGCGCCGGGTGATCTGGTCGGGTTTTGCCGCCATGGTCTTTGCTTCGGGCATGGCGGCGCTCATCGTCGCGCTGCCACCGGCGCCTTGGTGGCCGCATCAGGCGGCGTATGAGGTGGCGTTTGGCAATGCCTGGCGGGTGGTGGCGGCCTCCCTGGTGGCCTATTGCTGCGGCGAGTTCGTCAACAGCTACATCCTCGCCCGGCTCAAGGTGCTCACCGCCGGGCGCCACCTGTGGCTGCGCACCATCGGCTCCACAGTCTTTGGCGAGGCGGTGGACAGCAGCATCTTCTACCCCTTGGCATTCTGGGATGCCGGCATCTTTCCCAACGAGCAGATCCCGCTGATCATGCTCATGCAGTTTTTGGTCAAGACGGGTGTCGAAGTGCTGTTCACGCCGATCACGTACTGGGCGGTGGGTGCCCTCAAGCGCGCCGAGCGCGAGGACTGGTACGACCGCGACACCGACTTCAACCCGTTCCGGCTCGGGTCGGAAGGGCGCTGACCTCGAGCTCGTGCCCTTCAGCCTCGCCAACCCGGTCCACAGCGACCTCACCATCAAAAAGAGCCGCTTTGTCGGCTGCGTGCAGCCCGTGGCCGATCGCGCTGCCGCTCAGGCGGTGGTGGCGGCGCTCTGGCGCGAGCACCCTGCAGCCACGCACGTGTGCTGGGCGCTGCTTGCCGGTGGGCAGTCGGCGGCGGTGGACGATGGCGAACCGAGCGGCACGGCAGGGCGTCCGATGCTCGAAGTGCTGCGCCACCAGGACCTCGAAGGCGTGCTGGCCACCGTGGTGCGCTACTACGGCGGCGTCAACCTGGGCGCGGGTGGGCTGGTGCGCGCCTATACCGATGCTGTGGCCAGTGCGCTCAAGGCCGCCACCAAGGTGGCCATGGTGCGCCGGGTCACGCTGCGCTGCGTCGTGCCCTACGACCTCGAGGGCACGCTGCGGCGCGAGATCGTCGCTGCCGGGGGCGTGCTCGGCGGGGTTTCGCATGGCGAGAGCGTCGGCTTTCAGTTCACGCTGGCGGCAGACGCCGGCGCTGCCCTGATCGCGCGGCTCAATGAAGCCGGGCAGGGCAAGGTGGTGTGGACCGGCGACGACTAGGCAGTACCGATGCGACCCGAGGATCTCGCTGATGCGCATCTGCGGCACGCTGATCCGTGGCGAGCCGATCAGCGGAGATGCCGATGGGCTTGAGGAACCACTCGAGCCGGATAAAGCACAAGGGGTTGGGACTCATCGTCTCCAACCCCCTGATTTTTATGGCGCGCCCGAAGAGATTCGAACTCCTGACCCCCTGGTTCGTAGCCAGGTACTCTATCCAGCTGAGCTACGGGCGCAAAAACTTGTTGGCCGTGGCGGAGACAGAGGGATTCGAACCCTCGATACGAGTTTTAGCCCGTATGCTCCCTTAGCAGGGGAGTGCCTTCGACCTCTCGGCCATGTCTCCAGCAGGCCGCGGATACTACCGTACCGGCCCATGCCGGTCAAACCGGCACAGCCTCGATCACCACATCAGGCGGCATTAGGCTCGCCGTCCAGCCCGAAGGCGCGGTGCAGCACGCGCACCGCCAGCTCCATGTACTTGTCGTCCACCACCACCGAGATCTTGATCTCGGAGGTGCTGATCATCTGGATGTTGATGCCTTCCTCGGCCAGCGTGCGGAACACGGTGGACGCCACGCCGACGTGGCTGCGCATGCCCACACCCACCACCGCCACCTTGGCGATCTTGTCGTCGCCCAACACCTCGCGCGCACCGATGTGCGGCTTGACCGTCTCATTGAGCACCTTGAGCGCCTTCTGGTACTCGTTGCGATGCACGGTGAAGGAGAAGTCTGTGGTGCCATCGCGGCCGACGTTCTGGATGATCAGGTCGACATCGATGTTGGCGTCGGCCACCGGGCCAAGGATCTGGTAGGCGATGCCCGGCTTGTCCGGCACACCCAGCACAGTGATCTTGGCTTCGTCGCGGTTGAAGGCGATGCCAGAGATGACGGCTTGTTCCATGTCTTCATCTTCCTCGAAAGTGATCAGCGTGCCTTCGCCCGGGTCGTCCATGAACGACGAGAGCACGCGCAACCGGACCTTGTACTTGCCGGCGAATTCAACCGAGCGGATCTGCAGCACCTTGGAGCCGCTGCTGGCCAGCTCGAGCATCTCCTCGAAGGTGATGCGGTCGAGCTTGCGCGCCTCGGGCACCACCCGTGGGTCGGTGGAGTACACGCCATCCACGTCGGTGTAGATCTGGCACTCGTCGGCCTTGAGCGCGGCGGCCAGTGCCACGCCGGTGGTGTCGGAGCCGCCACGGCCCAGCGTGGTGATATTGCCGGCGTCGTCTACGCCTTGGAAGCCGGCGACGATGACCACGCGATCCTTGCTGAGATCGGCGCGCATGGCGGCGTCATCGATGTGCAGGATGCGCGCTTTGGTGTGGGCTGAGTCGGTGCCGATGCGCACCTGGCCGCCGGTGTAGGAGCGCGCGTCGATGCCGATGTCCTTGAGCGCCATGGCCAGCAGGCCGATGGCCACCTGCTCGCCCGTAGACACCACCACATCGAGTTCGCGAGGGTCCGGGTTGGCCTGCATCTCCTTGGCGAGCGCGATGAGGCGGTTGGTCTCACCACTCATGGCCGACACCACCACCACCAGCTTGTGCCCTGCGGCGTGAAAGCGCGCGATGCGCCGGGCGACATTCTTGATGCGCTCGGGGCTGCCAACCGAGGTGCCGCCAAACTTCTGAACGATCAGTGCCATGGGTGTGGGTCGTGGTCGCGGGTCAGGCCGCTAAAAAGCTCGATAGTTTAACGCACACCGGGTCTGGCGCCAGGCTACCGTGCGCCCCCGACCTAAACGCCGTCGAAGAACTCCACCTCGCCCGATTCGATGGAGTACTGCGCGCCCACCACCACCAGCCCCTCCTTGTCGATCAGGCGCTCGATGATGTCCGAGCCGTGTCGCAACTGGTTGCATGCGATGCGCACATTGGCGCGGGTGGCCTGATCGAGGAGTGCTGCACGGTCGTTGGCCGGGGCGGATTCACGCGCGATCTCCACCGCACAGCGCACGCGGTCGATGATCGAGCGGATGTTGCGCGAGTCCGCAGCCTGCCCACTCAACACCGCATCGAGCGTGGCAGCCACGGCGCCGCAGTGGGTGTGGCCCATCACCACCACCAGCCGCGAGCCTAGCTTTTCGGCGGCAAACTCCACACTGCCGATCTGCGACGGGGCGATGATGTTGCCGGCTACGCGGATCACAAAGAGGTCGCCGAGGCCTTGGTCGAACACCAGCTCCGCCGGCACCCGTGAATCCGAGCAGCCGAGGATGATGGCAAAGGGCGCCTGACCGGCGGCGAGTGCGCTGCGGTTGAGTTCGGTCAGGCGCATGGTGCTGTCGTTGCGTACATACCGGGCGTTGCCGGTGCGCAGGCGGTCGAGGGCGGCAGTGGCAGAGATCATCGGAGTCCCAAAAAAGGCGGAGGGGAGTGCTGGCACGGATTTTACCTTGATGTCGGCAGGGCCTCGCGCACGCTGGCAGCGCGTGTGCAGGGGGCGTTTGGATCCACCGGATGCGTTGGCACCCACAATCTGCCTTGGCTTGGCCACAATGAGGAGATGAGCCCCATGCTCGACCCCTCTCTCGACGCGCCAGCCCATCCCTCGCGCGGGTTCGCTCCGCCGCCCCCGCCGGAGGCCGATCGCCGCGCGCTGCTCGCCGAGCTCGCTGCAGTGCTGCCCGCCGACGCGCTGCTCACTGCGCCCGAGCAGCTCGCGCCCTATGAGTGCGACGGCCTCTCCATGTACCGCCAACCGCCGCTGGCGGTGGCGCTGCCGCACAGCGCCGAGCAGGCGCAGGCGGTGCTGCGCATCTGCCACGCGCGCGGCACGCCCGTGGTGCCGCGCGGCGCAGGCACCGGCCTTGCCGGGGGGGCTTTGCCACGCGCCGATGCGGTGCTGCTGTCGCTGGCGCGTCTCAAGCGCATCGTCCGCATCGAACCGCTCTCGCGCATCGCGGTGGTCGAGCCGGGTGTGCGTAATGCTGCCATCTCCGAGGCCGCCGCCGTGCATGGCCTGTATTACGCGCCGGACCCGTCGAGCCAGATCGCCTGCAGCATCGGCGGCAACGTGGCGGAGAACTCGGGTGGCGTGCACTGCCTCAAGTACGGGCTCACCGTGCACAACGTGCTGGGCGTGCGTGGCCTGCTGGCCGACGGCACGCCGCTGACCCTCGGCGGCGAGGCACCCGACGACAGCGGCCTCGATCTGCTGGCGCTGATGGTGGGCTCGGAGGGGCTGCTGGCGCTCATCACCGAGGTCACCGTGCGCCTGCTGCCGCGGCCGCGAGTGGCGCAGGTGGTCATGGCCGCATTCGCGAGCGTGGAGGGCGCCGGCGATGCGGTGGCCGGCATCATCGGCGAGGGCATCATCCCTGCCGGGTTGGAGATGATGGACGCGCTGGCCACCCGCGCAGTGGAGGATTTCGTGCACGCTGGCTATCCGCTGGATGCCGGTGCGATATTGCTTGCCGAATCAGACGGCACGGCGGAGGAGGTGGCCGACGAGATCGCCCGCATCGAGGCGGTGTGCCGCCGCCACGGCGCCATCTCGCTCGCCACCTCGCAATCGGAGGCCGAGCGGCTCAGGCTGTGGGCGGGGCGCAAAGCGGCGTTCCCGGCGGTCGGGCGCATCACGCCCGACTACTACTGCATGGACGGCACCATCCCCAAAAAGCACCTCTCGGCGGTGCTGCGACGCATCGCTGAGCTCTCCGCCATGCATGGGCTGGCCTGCGCCAATGTGTTCCATGCCGGCGACGGCAACCTCCATCCACTCATCTTCTTCGACGCCAACCAGCCGGGCGATGTGGAGCGCGCCGAGGCCTTCGGGCTCGACATCCTTAGGGCGTGTGTCGAGGCCGGCGGCGTCATCACCGGCGAGCATGGCGTGGGCGTGGAGAAGCTCGACGCCATGTGTGTGCAGTTCAGCTCGCCTGAGCTGGCTGTGTTCCACAAGGTCAAGCAGGCCTTCGATCCGGCTGGGGTGCTCAACCCCGGCAAGGCGGTCCCGACGCTCCACCGTTGCGCCGAGATGGGCGGCATGCACGTGCATGGCGGCAGGCTGTTGCACCCCGAGCTGCCGAGGTTCTGAGAGTGATGAGCCGTGTCTCGGCCCGGGCGCGGAGCGTTGTTGGCGGAGCCTTGGCGTGAGCGCTCCGGGTGGCGTGCACGATGAGCGGGTCGATCCGGTCGAGCGTCGTCTGGCCTGCGCCATCCGTGCCGCCGCCAGCGACCGCCGCGCGCTGCACCTCTGCGGGGGTGGCAGCAAGGCCGGTCTGGGCGGTACCACTCATGGCGAGGCCCTGTCGACGCTGGGTCTGCAAGGCATCGTCGATTACGACCCAGCCGAGTTGGTGGTCACCGTGCGCGCGGGTACGCCGTTGCTCGAGTTGCAGACCGAGCTGGCTGAACATGGGCAGATGCTGCCCTTCGAGCCACCAGCATGGCCCGGTGCCACGGTGGGTGGTGCGGTGGCCAGCGGCCTTGCCGGGCCGCGTCGCGCCTTTGCCGGCTCGGTGCGCGATGCGCTGCTGGGTGTGCGTCTGCTGGACGGGCAGGGGCAGGCGCTGCGGTTTGGCGGACGGGTGATGAAGAACGTCGCTGGCTTCGACCTGTTCCGCCTGCAGGCCGGTGCGTGGGGCCGGCTCGGGCTGCTGCTGGAGGTCTCGTTCCGACTGCTGCCGCGCCCGCAGCGCGAGGTCACGGTGGCGTTGGCTTGTGGTGTCGATGAGGCCATCACCCGCATGAACCAGCTCGCCGGTGCGCCGATGCCGCTCAGCGCAGCGGCATGGAGCCAGGGCACGCTGCGTCTGCGGCTCTCTGGCTCTGCCGCAGGCGTGAGCGCTGCGCTGCCGGGTATCGGTGGCGATGCGCTGGACGCCGACGCGGCGGCGTGCTTCTGGGCAGGGGCTGCGGCGATGCCGCCCGATGGGTCGGCGATGTCGCCCGTGGCGCTGGCGGCGGGCGCTGCGGAGGCTCCCCTCACCCCGACCGCAAGCGCTGCCGTGCCAGCGCTCTGGCGCCTTGCCGTGCCGGCCACCACCCGCAGCCTGGGCGCCGAGGGCGAAGTGGCGATCGATTGGTGTGGCGGTCTGCGCTGGCTGCGCACCGATGCGCCCGCAGACGAGGTGCGCGTGCTCGCTGCCACGCTCGGTGGCCACGCCACCGCCTGGCGCGGCAACCCGGCGCGGCCAGCCATGCACCCGCTCGACCCGGTGCGGCTGGCGCTGCATCGCCGGTTGTTCGAGGTGTTCGACCCGCATGGGGTGTTCGACAGTGGGCGCTTTGATGGCGATGCCCCCGCTGGCGCCGCCAGCGCTGCGGCAGCTGAAGCGTCCATGGCGCGCTCGTCCAGCGCCTCGAGGCACTGAGCGACGATGCAGACCCGCCTTCCCGACAGCCTGCTCGCCACCCTCGAAGGCGCCACCGCCGACGCCGTGCTGCGCAAATGCGTGCATTGTGGCTTCTGCCTGGCCACCTGTCCGACCTACCAGGTGCTCGGCGACGAACTGGACAGCCCTCGTGGCCGCATCTATCTCATCAAGAACGCGCTCGAGAGTGGGCAGGGCGGTGCCGCCACGCTGCAGCACCTCGATCGCTGCCTCGGCTGCCGCGCTTGCGAGACCACCTGTCCCTCCGGCGTGAGCTACCACCGGCTGCTCGACATCGGCCGGCGTGCGGTGCAGGCCAGAGTGGGCCAGACGCGTCCGTGGCGCATCCGGCTGATGCGGGCGCTGTTGCGCCACGGCTTGCTGTCCCCGCTGTTCGGCCCGGCGCTGTGGTTGGGCCAGCGGCTGCGGCCCCTGTTGCCGGCGGCTCTGCGCGACAAAGTGCCGGCCCGGGCGGCGGCCATGGCCGGGTGGCGCAGCGCGGCAAGGCGCAAAGCGGCGACGCACGCCGTCATCCTGCCGCGCGGCTGCGTGCAACCGCACCTGCGCCCGGCCATCGACACCGCCACCGAGCAGGTGCTGGGTGCGCTCGGCGATCAGGTGCTGCGTCCTGCCGCGGCCGCTTGCTGCGGCGCCATCCCGGCGCACCTCGATGACGCAGAGGGCGCGCGCGCCGTGGCGCGTGCCAACATCGACGCCTGGTGGCCCTTGCTCGACAGTGGTGCGGCGCAGGCGATCATCAGCAACGCGAGTGCTTGTGGGCTGACCGTGCAGGACTACCCCGACTGGTTCGCTGACGACCCGGTCTATGGCCCACGGGCCCGGCGCGTCGCCGGCGCGGCCATGGACATCGCTGCCTGGTTGGCGCAGCGTCGCACGGCATGGCCAGCCAGCTGGGCCGCAGCCGCACCGCAGAGGGTGGCCTGGCACCCGCCCTGCACCCTGCAGCACGGCCTTGCGGCAGGCCCGGCCACCGAGGCAACCTTGCGCGCGCTCGGCTTCGACTTGCAGCGCCCGGCCGATGCACATCTGTGCTGCGGTTCAGCGGGGGGCTGGTCTGTGCTCAACCCGGATCTCGCCGATGAGCTGCGGCGCCGCAAGCTCGAGCACCTCGACGCGCTGCCCGGCGAGGTCATCGTCACCGCCAACATCGGCTGCCAGCAGCATCTGGCGGCACGCGCATCGCGCCCGGTCCTGCACTGGGTCGAGCTGCTCGCAGCCCGGGCTTGAGCCGAGCCGGCCGCGGCCTGCCCGGCGCTCATCGGGCGAGGCGCCGGGGCTTTGCGTGCAGCGCCTGCCGCTGTGGCCACACTCGACCAGGCCTCGCGTCAGCTGGCCCGGCCCGCTTGGTATGCGCTGTCGATGTCGTTGCAGATGTCCACCAAGGTGCGGCGCAGCCAGGCGATGCCCGGGTCGCCGTCGCTGCGCGGGTGCCAGAGCATGGTGATGGGGAACTCTGGGAGATCGAGCGGGGGTGGCAGCGAACGCAGCGGCAGCTCGCGCACGTAGGTGTCGGCGATGCGGCTGTTCACCGTCACCAGCAGGTCGCTCTCGGCGATGATGTAGGGCACCACCAAAAAGTGTGGCACCACCAGCGCGATGCGTCGGCGCAAGCCTTGGTCGGCCAGCATGCTGTCCACCACCCCCGTGGAGCCCTGCCGGGTGGCGACGAACAGATGTGACATCTCGACAAAGCGCTGCAGGTTCCATGACTGGTAGAGCACCGGGTGGTCGGCCCGTACCAGGCAGGTCATGCTCTCGGTGAACAGGTGGCGACGGTTGAGGCGCTTGGGCACGTCGGCAAAGAAGCCAAAGGCGAGGTCGACCTCGCCAGCATCGAGTGGCTCCTCCGGGGCGCTGACCTGCAGCGAGCGCACGCGGATGTCGATGCCGGGCGCTTCGCGCTCGAGGATGCGCATGAGCCGGGGTAGCACCAAGAACTCCATGTAGTCGGTGGCAGCGATCACAAAGGTGCGTTGCGCGTTGTGCGGGTCGAACTCCGGCTGCGCACTCAGCGCCGTCTCCAGCTGCAGCAAAGCCTGCCGCACCGGGCCCTTGAGCGCGATTGCGCGCGGGGTCGGCTCCATGCCTTGCGGGGTGCGCACCAGCACCGGGTCGTCGAGCGCGTCACGCAGGCGAGCCAGGGCGTTGCTCATGGCGGGCTGCGACAGGTGCACCCGTGTGGCCGCACGCGACACGCTGCATTCCTCCAACAGAGCGTCGAAGGCCTTGAGCAGGTTCAAGTCAAAGGTTCTAAGATTCATGATGTGAATGATAACATGTTAACAATCCAGTTCACAAATAATTGGCGTCGGCCTAACCTTGCCACATCCAAACCCACCCATGAGGTCATCCCGATGACAATCTCCATCTTTCGTCAAACCTGTGCCGCCGCACTGGCCGTGCTGGCTGCGTCGGCCAGCGCCCCGGCTGCTGCCGAAGCTGTCCCGGCAGCGTTCGCCGGCAAGTTCATCTACGCCGCGCCGGCGCGCCTCTCGGCAGCCCCGGTGACGCTGGAGCCGGGCTCGGCCACCTACGACGTGTTCATCGATGGCCGCACCGGTTACGCCTTTGTGCGCACGCCGCGAGGCTGGACGTTCATCCGCGACATCCGTACGGACGCGCCCAACATCGATTCACCAAACCAATAAGTCAACCGTTTTCATTCATGCGGGCCGTTCGGTCCGCAACTGAAGTTCCCTCTCCTCAGAGAAGTCCCTCGGCGGCCCGCGTGGCCGCCATTTTTTTGTCCTGCTCGCGCAGCGCCCAAGCCACGTGCTCGCGCACCTGCGGGTCGTCATGGTCGGCACGCGAGCGCAGTGCGGTGCCGATGGCCGGGGAGGGTGATGCATTGCCCAATGCCACCGCGATGTTGCGCAGCCAGCGCGCGTGACCGATGCGGCGGATCGCTGAACCCTCGGTGCGGGCGAGGAAGGCCGCTTCATCCCAGGCAAACAGTTCGATCAGGCTGCTGCGATCAAGCCCATGTCGGGCCACGAAGTCTGGCTCCACGCTCACCTTGGCGTAGCGGTTCCAGGGGCAGGCCAGCTGACAGTCGTCGCAGCCGTAGATGCGGTTGCCCATGAGCGGGCGCAGCGGCTCAGGGATGGCGCCGGCGTGCTCGATGGTGAGGTAGCTGATGCAGCGCCGGGCATCCAGACGGTAGGGTGCGACGATCGCCTGTGTCGGGCAGACCTCGATGCAGCGCTCGCAGCTGCCGCAGTGCGCGCCTGCTGGTGCATCGGCTGGCAGGTCGAGGGTGGTGACGATCTCGCCGAGGAAGAACCACGAGCCCTCCTCGCGGGTGAGCAGCAGTGTGTGCTTGCCGCGCCAGCCGAGGCCGGCGCGAGTGCCGTACTCCACCTCGAGCACCGGCGCGCTGTCGCAGAACACGCGCCGGCCCATCGGCCCGGCCACGGCCTCGATGCGACGCGCCAGCTGTTCGAGGCGTGAGCGCACCTGCTTGTGGTAGTCGCGGCCCAGAGCGTAGCGGGCCACGTAGGCGCGCCCGGAGTCGCGGAGCGTGTCCCAGGCCTGCGCCTGCGCGGCCTGGGCATCACCGCCGCCGGCTGGGGGCGGGAGGTAGGGCATGCGGACACTGATCACGCTCAGCGCGCCCGGCACCAGCAGGGCGGGGTCGGCCCGCAGGTCGGCGTGGCGGGCCAGATAGTCCATTTCGCCATGCATGCCCGCCGCGAGCCATTCGAGCAGACGTTGCGGCGCATCGCCGAGAGGCAGCCGGGCAAAGCCGGCAGCCGAGAAACCCGCCGCCAAGGCCCATTCCCGGATGGCCTCACGCAGCGCCACCGGGTCGCGGGCCGGCGCCGGATCGGTCGGCTTCATGCCAGCCGCCACAGGGCGGCGGGGCGGCAGCGGCTACTTGATGCCGTGGAACTTCTCGACCAGCAGCACGAAGTCATGCGGGCGCCAATTGGTCGGCAGGTTCTTGTAGAGGTCGCGCGCCTGCTCTGGCGTCATCGGCCGCTTCGGCTTGGCCAGGATGGCCTGCAAGCCGTCGATGCTGTCATGGAAGCGGTCGTCGCCGGTGCCCTCCTGATACTCCATCAGCGATTCCAATACCATCTGCATGATCTCGTTCTGCATCACCCATACCCCCCTTTCAAGACCGTATTCTGGACCAAATCACACCCTCCGCGCATGGCCAAGACCCACTTCATCGAGTTGCCCGACCCCCAAGCCACCACGTGCCTTGCGGCATGGCTGGCCGCGGGCGTTGTGCCCGGTCTGTGCATCTGGCTGCGTGGCGAGCTCGGCAGCGGCAAGACACATCTGGTGCGCGGTGTGTTGCGAGCGCTCGGCTGGCAGGGCGCAGTGCGCAGCCCGACCTACAGCCTGCTCGAAGCCTATGACACACCCTTGCCCGCGGCATCTCCCATATGCGGCTACGGCAGCGCCGCGGCAAAACTTGAGGCTTTGCCGCAAAAACTTGAAGCAGAATCTGGATTAGTCCTATATCATTTTGATTTGTATCGTATGGCATCGCCCCTAGAATGGTGCGATGCAGGGTTTGACGATCTGCCGGCGTCTGCCGTCCGGCTGATCGAATGGCCGGAGCGGGGCGCAAGCCTCACACCGCCCGCCGACCTCGAGTTGCATCTCGTGGCGAATGGGGCGGGCCGCACCGCTGCGGTCAGTGTGTACAGCCGGGTTGGGGAGGACACATGGCACACGCTGGAATCAGCCTTGCGAGCGCAGCGCGGCGCATCGCCCTTGCTTTGGGCGTCGGCCTGCTAGCGCTGCTGCCCGCGTTAGCCAGCGCCGCATCGCAGGTCAAGGCGGTGCGATTCTGGCCCGGCCCCGAGAGCACCCGGCTGACGCTCGAGACCGACGTTGCGGTGAGTTTTCAGTCGTTCACGCTGGCCGACCCGCTGCGGCTGGTGGTCGACCTTCCGGGCCATGTCAACGGTGGTGCCCTTGCCCAGTTGGCCCAACGCATCCCTGCCGACAATCCGCTGATCGTGCGGGCACGGGCGGCGCAGTTCAAGCCCGACGTGGTGCGCGTCGTGCTCGAACTGCGTCGGCCCGTGAGCACCCGCGTGTTTGCGGTGCCGCCCGCAGGCGATTATGGCAACCGCGTGGTCGTCGACCTGACACCCGAGGCGCCCGGGGCCACGGCGGGCGAGGCCGCGGCATCGGGCAGTGCAGCGGAGCCGGCGGCAGGCGCGGTGCCAGAGGGCGACAGCAGCACAAAAAGCGCTGCGCCCTTGGCTGCCATCCGATCCGAACCGGGCCGCGCTGTGGCCGATCCGCGTTTTGATCGCCTCATCACGGTGGCCATCGACGCCGGCCATGGCGGCGAGGATCCGGGGGCCCGTGGGCCCTCGGGCCTCATCGAGAAGGAGGTCACGTTGGCCATCGCCCGCCGCCTCAAGGTGCTCGTCGATGCCGAGCCGGGCCTGCGTGGCGTGCTGATCCGCGACGACGACTACTTCATCCCGCTGCAGGGCCGCACCGCCAAGGCGCGCTCGCTGCGCGCCGACCTTTTCGTGTCGATCCATGCCGATGCCTTCATCAAGCCGGACGCCGCAGGTTCGTCGGTGTTCGTGTTGTCGGAGAACGGTGCCTCGTCGGCCGCGGCACGCTGGCTGGCCAAGCGCGAGAACGATGCCGACCTCATCGGCGGGGTGCGCATCGACGGCAAGGATGTGCACCTCGCCCGCACGCTGCTCGACCTGTCGCAGACGGCGTCCATCCAGGACAGCATCAAGCTTGCCGGCCATGTGCTGGGTGAGCTCGGGCAGATCAACCGGCTGCACAAGGCGGCGGTGGAGCAGGCAGGGTTTGCTGTGCTCAAGTCGCCCGATATCCCGTCGATCCTGGTGGAGACCGCATTCATCACCAACCCGGCGGAGGAGCGCAAGCTCTCCGACCCCGCGCACCAGGAGCAGCTGGCTCGGTCCATTCTTGCCGGTATCAAGCGCTACTTGAGCGAGAACCCGGCGCTGGCGCGGCCCAGCAAGGTCACGCAGGCCCCATCGCATCGCCTTGGCGCACCCGGCTGATTGCCCGCTGTGTAGCGCGCCCGGTGGCGAGCGGGTGTGGCAGGGCGCCGACCACCGGGTGATCTTGGCCGACGAGCCGCGTCACCCCGGGTTCTGTCGGGTGGTGTGGACGGCCCATGTGCGCGAGATGAGCGACCTGCCGCCGGCCGATGCAGCGCGGCTCATGGCCACTGTGCTCACGGTCGAGCGCGTGCTGCGTGAGCAACTGGGGCCAGACAAGATCAACTTGGCCAGCCTTGGCAACGTGGTGCCGCACCTGCATTGGCATGTCATCCCGCGCTGGTGCGACGACAGCCACTTTCCCGACCCGGTGTGGGCTGCACCGCGGCGCGAGCCGCCAGCGCGGGCGTTTGACCGCGCAGCGCTGCTGGCGGCGTTGCACGCCGCCTTGGCAGCGGACGAGCGGCGGTAGGTTTGCTCGCCGTGGCGTCTTAACCGGCGCGTGTGTCGGGCAGGTCAAGCATCCGCCACCCAAGCTACCGCCTCAGGCTCAGCTGGTGAGCCTGCGCCCCTCGATACTGGCACTCCTGTCGAGCCATGGAGGCCCCCATGAACAATATCTGCAGAGACACGGCGCTCACCCTTACGCGGCGCTTCATCCACGTGGTGCCGCCAGTGCGCGTCTCGATCGGCTGGTCGGGCTCGGGGCCGCGTGCGCAGTGCCCGCAGTGTGACTACCGGCTGGCCATCCCCAAGAAGTTTCTGCACATGGGCCCGCCGATGTGCCCGGCGCACCAGGTGCCGATGGAGGCGAGTGGGGATTGGGATGGCTTCCCGGTCTGAACCGGCCACTTGGACGATGCCGGGACAAACCTTTTAGCGAAACATATCGTTCGTCACCAACAGTTGAGGCGCGTAGCGCCACGCGCTACCCTTGCGTTGATCTAAAGCTTTCGGCACAAAGGGCTCGAGGCCTTCTTCCTGACCGGCAGTCGTGCGGGTATCAACCCCGCGCATGCTCCGCGGTTGAGTCGTCTGCTGTCCGCTTTGGATGCCGCACAGCGGCCGGAGCAGATGAACCGACCTGGATGGGGTTGGCATCCTCTTGCCGGTGAGCTGCGCCAGCACTGGTCTGTCAGCGTCAACGGCAATTGGCGGCTGACTTTTATGTTCGTCGACGGGGACGCGGTCTTGGTCGACTATCGGGACTATCACTAGAGGTTGCGATGTCACGCATGTTCGATCCCCCTCATCCAGGCTTGACCCTTCGCGACGATATCCTGCCCGCCCTGCGGCTCTCGGTAAGTCAGGCCGCCGATGAACTGCGTGTCGATCGGACGACGCTCTCGCGCGTGATCAACGGACGTGCGGCGATCTCGCCGTCGATGGCGCTGCGCATCGAGAAGTGGCTCGGTCATGAGCGAGGGGGTGGCGCCGAGGTGTGGCTCGCGCAGCAACACGCCTATGACCTTTGGCAGGCGCGGGCGGAGGCGCAGAGGTCGGGTGTGCTCGACAGCGTTCAGCCCGCTGGTCAGCGGTAGTTGCCCTAGCGTTCGAACCCCGCATCCACCACCTGAGTTAACAGGCTCGCGTGGTGAGCCACCAGCCCCCACAAACTGCGCCCATGCAAGCTGCGGAGGCCCCGACCCTGGCTGGCCGTGCTGGCACTGTCATTGGTGCTGGCGGGTCGTATTCGCGCCAGAGCCAGCGCAGCAGCCGCCAGGCGGGTGAGGGTAGGGGGCGTGGTGCAGTATCCGGGTGCCGGGGCTCACCAGGTGAGCCTGGCGGGGCGGTGTTGCCGAACGGCCAAGTGATGCTCGGCTCTCATGGCGCTCGCTCGCGAGCCGCTATAATCAAAGGTTGTTTCGGCCTTTCACAGGCCCGGATGCCTCTCGAGGACTCACCATGCCGATCTACGAATACCACTGCGCCGCCTGTGGGCAGCGCCACGATGCCTTGCAAAAGGTGAGCGACGCGCCACTCACCGACTGCCCGCACTGCGGCGCCGCGGCATTGAGCAAGGCGCTCACCGCCGCCGGCTTTCAGCTCAAGGGCAGCGGCTGGTACGTCACCGACTTCAAGGGCGGCCAAAAGCAAGCCAAACCAGATCAGGCCGCCGATAAGCCGGCCAGCAAGCCTGCCGATGCGCCGGCCAGCGCCGCCGAGAGCGCGCCCAGTGCCACCGCCAGCCCGGCCGCGGCCGCGCCCACCGCTGCGGACGCTGCTGGATGAAACGCTACCTTCTGGCCGGTCTGCTGATCTGGGTGCCGGTCGGCATCACTGCGTGGGTGGTCAACACCCTCGTGGTCACCATGGACCGCACGCTCACCCTGCTGCCGCCACAGTGGCAGCCGGTCAACCTGTTCGGCATGCACATCCCGGGCCTCGGCGTCATCCTCACCATTCTGGTGGTGCTGGGCACCGGTGCACTCGCCGCCAACCTCATCGGCCAGAAGGTGGTGCGCTGGGCTGAGATGGCGCTGGCGCGCATCCCGGTCATCAAGGGCATCTACTCGAGCGTCAAGCAGGTCTCAGACACCTTGCTGGCACCCGGTGGCCAAGCCTTCCGCAAGCCGGTGCTGGTGCGCTTTCCGCACGCCCACAGCTGGACCATCGCCTTTCTCACCGGCACTCCGGGCCACGGCGTGGCCGAGCACCTCGACGGCGAGCACATCAGCGTCTACGTGCCGACCACGCCCAACCCCACTTCGGGTTACTTCATCATCGTGCCGCGCCGTGAGGCGGTAGAGCTCGAAATGAGCGTCGACGAGGCGCTTAAATACGTCATCTCCATGGGCACCGTATCGCCCACCGCGCATCCGGCGCCGTCTGCACCCGGCAGCGCCCCCTCCAACCTGTCGTAAAGCCCTCTCCATGCGCACCGATTATTGCGGGCGGATCAACGCCGCCCACCTCGACCAGACCGTGACCCTGTTCGGCTGGGCCCACCGCCGCCGCGACCACGGTGGCGTCATCTTCATCGACCTGCGCGACCGCGAGGGCCTGGTGCAGGTGGTCTGCGACCCGGACCGCGCCGAGACCTTTGCCACCGCCGAGGGCGTGCGCAACGAGTTCTGCCTGCGCATCACCGGCAAGGTGCGCCGCCGCCCGGCCGGCACCGAGAACGCCAACCTGGTCTCCGGCGAGATCGAGGTGCTGGCGCACGAGCTCGAGGTGCTCAACCCCTCGGCCACGCCGCCGTTCCAGATCGACGACGACAATTTGAGCGAGACGGTGCGCCTGACCCACCGCGTCATCGACCTGCGCCGCCCCTACATGCAGCGCATCATGCAGCTGCGCTACAAGACGGCACGCGCCTTCCGCCGCTTCCTCGACGACGCCGGCTTCATCGACATCGAGACGCCGATGCTCACCAAGTCCACGCCCGAGGGCGCCCGCGATTACCTGGTGCCCAGCCGTGTGCACGATGGCCAGTTCTTCGCGCTGCCGCAGTCGCCGCAACTGTTTAAACAAATGCTGATGGTGTCGGGCTACGACCGCTACTACCAGCTCACCAAGTGCTTCCGCGACGAGGACCTGCGCGCCGACCGACAGCCCGAGTTCACCCAGGTCGATATCGAGACCAGCTTCCTCACCGAGCACGAGATCGTCGCGGTCATGGAGGACCTGTTCCGCTACGTCTTCAAGGACGCCGCCGGCATCGATCTGCTCGCCCCCTTCCCCAAGATGAGCTACGCCGAGGCCATGTCGCGCTTTGGCTCGGACAAGCCCGACCTGCGCGTCACGCTCGAGCTCACCGAGATCACCGATGCGGTGCAGAACGTCGCCTTCAAGGTGTTCAGCGGCCCGGCCAACGACCCCAAGGGGCGCGTGGCCGCCATGCGCGTGCCGGGTGGTGCGGCGTTGAGCCGCGGCGAGATTGATGGATATACGGAATTCGTCAAGATCTACGGCGCCAAGGGCCTGGCCTACATCAAGGTCAACGACGTCACCCAGCTCAACGAAGCCGGCCTGCAGTCGCCCATCGTCAAGAACCTGGATGAATCTGCGCTGGCCGAGATCATGCGCCGCACCGGCGCGCAGAACGGCGACCTCATCTTCTTTGGTGCCGACAGCGCCAAGGTGGTCAACGATGCATTGGGCGCGCTGCGCACCAAGGTCGGCCACGAGAAGGGGCACCTGGATGGCCGCGCCTGGGCGCCGTGCTGGATCGTCGACTTCCCGATGTTCGAGTACGACGAAGACGAGAAGCGTTGGAACGCCTGCCACCACCCCTTCACCAGCCCCAAGGACGAGCATATCGCGCTGCTGCAGACCGACCCGGGCCAGTGTCTGGCCAAGGCCTACGACCTTGCGGTGAATGGTTACGAGGTGGGCGGTGGCTCGGTGCGGATCCACCGCGCCGATGTGCAGGCCACCGTGTTCGAGGCGCTCGCCATCGGCCCCGAGGAGCAGCAACTCA
>CAMDGF010000027.1 GCA_945897555.1 Klebsiella pneumoniae
CACGATGCGCTCACCGCGTTGCGTATCTGGGGCGCTGGCTGCGGCGTGCACGTGGTCGGGGCGCGCGTGTCGGGCCAGGTCTTCGCTCTGCGCCAGCGACACCATCTCGCCGGCTACCTTGGCAAAGCGCTTGGCCCGCCCGATGATGCTTACGTAGCCCTCGTCATCGATCTGGACGATGTCGCCCGTGTCGTACCAGCCCGCGCCAAGTGCTGTAGCGGGTGGCTCGAGGACTCCGGGCGCGCTGGCGCGCAGATATCCGCTCATGATGTTAGGTCCCTGCACCTGAAGACTGCCGCCGACGTCGATGCCCTCCAAGGGTACTGCGCGTCCGTCGATGCCCTCGAGCAGACGGCCGACAGTACCGGGGCGGTGGGCGCCGGGCAGGTTCACGGCGAGTACCGGCGCGGTCTCGGTGCAGCCATAGCCCTCAAGGATATCGATGCCGAAGTCACGTTGCCAGCGTTCGCGCACCTCGCCCGTCAGGCGCTCGGCGCCGGCCACTACCAGCCGCAGCGTGGCGAAGTCACCCGGCACTGCGTGGTCGGCGTAGTGGCGCAGGAAGGTGCTGGTGCCGAACAGGATGGTCGCACGCGATTCGCGGATCAGCGCCGGGATCTGCCGATAGTGCAGCGGGCTGACGTAAAGGATGCAGCGCAGGCCGGTGAGCAGCGGCAGCAGCGTGCCTGCCGTGAGTCCGAACGAATGGAACACCGGCAGTGCGTTGAAGACGGCGTGCTCGGTGCCGACCTCGAGCGCTGAGAGGATCTGGGCGATATTGGCCAGCAGCGCCCGATGCGAGAGAACGACACCCTTGGGCGCGCCCTCGGAGCCTGAGGTGAACAGGATCACTGCCGGGGCCTCACGGTTGCCCGGTGGCAGTATGCTGCCCGGCGCCATCATGGCCACGGCGACCCAGAGCCGATCGACGGTGTCGAGCGTGTCGCGCAGGTCTTCGATGTAGTGCACGGCAGCTTCGAGTCGCCCGATCAGCGCGGCAAGGCCGGCTTTGTCGACAAAGGTCCGCGAGGTGATGATGTTGCAGACCTGCGCGGCGCGGCAAGCTTCGTTGAGTGTCTCGCTGCCGGCACCGTAGTTGAGCATGGCCGGCACCCGGCCCACCGCTCCGCAGCCGATGAGCAACGCCAGCGTGCCGGCCACATTGGGCAGAAGGATGCCGACCGCCTCGCCCGGTGGGGTCAGGCGCGCGACGATGCGCCCGGCACCGAGGCTGCGTTTGAGCAGCTCTGCGCGGGTGTGCGGGCCGTTGCCATCCTCGATGCCGCCGGTCTGTCCCCGGTAGAGTGAAGCGGCCTGACGCAGCGCTGCAAACAGGGAGGCATCGGCTGGTGGATCGAGCCGGATGGCGTTGGGTAGCGGGCGCAGCGGCGATTCGGGGGCTCGGTCCATGGCGCGATGTTAGCCGAGCCGGGGGATGAGACAATCGACCGATGACCAAGAAGACCTTGCACCTCGCCGCTCCTCGCGACCCTGATCCGGCCGCGCCTGCATCCAAAGCCGGTGTTCGCAGGGTCCGCGCGCGGATTCGCGCTGGCGATTCGCCGGCCGCGCCCGCTCCGGCAGCGGCTCGGCCGAGCCGAGGCGAGGGGGGTGCTGGTCGTCGCGCCGGGGTCGAGCGTGCGGCGGGCAAGGGCAGCGAACGGCCCTCTCGTCTGGAAGGGGATCGTCCGCGCCAGGGTGCAGCGGACCGCCCGCCGCGCAAAGAGACCGAGCGTGCGCGGCCGGCCGGCGACCGGCCACCGCGCAAGGACGGTGAACGTCGCAGTACCGCTGGCGACCGCCCGCGCCGCGACACGGGGCCGCGCGATGCCAGCGCAGCGCGACCGTGGGGGGGCAAGCCGGCAGCCGAAGGCCGTCCGCCGCGCAAGGAGGGGTCCGCGGGGCTGCGAGGTGCCAAGGCCGAGGAGGCCACCCCGCGACGGCGGCGCGAGCGGGTGGCCGGCGATCTGCCGGCGCGACCGGACGCTCGAGCGCGTCGGGTCGAGCGACCCGCGCCGGCGCCCAGCTCGGGTCTGACGATCACAGCCGCGCCCGCGACGTCGGTGCCGGCGGTCACTGGCGATGGCCGGGTGCGCGTATCCAAGCTGCTGTCCGAGCGCGGCCTGTGCTCGCGCCGGGAAGCCGACGAATACATCAGCCGCGGTTGGGTGTTCGCCGACGGCGAGCGAGTCTCCGAACTGGGGACGCGCGTGCGACCCGAGGCAGCGCTGCGGCTCGACCGCAAGGCTGAGGTGGTGCGCGCGCGCTTGGCCACCGTGCTGCTCAACAAGCCGGTCGGCTATGTCTCAGGCCAGCCCGAGGACGAACATCAGCCGGCGATGGCCTTGATCCGTCCGGAGTATCTGTGGGAGGGCTCGCCGCCAGCGCCGGGCAGCGCCACGGCGCGCTTCGATCCGGCGCATCTGCGTGGGCTGGCGCCCGCGGGCCGGCTCGACATCGATTCCACCGGCTTGCTGGTGATGACGCAGGATGGCACCGTGGCTCGCCAACTGGTGGGCGCCGAGGGCACCGTGGAAAAGGAGTATCTGGTTCGCGTCGAGGGCTGCTTGGTCGACGGTGGGCTGGCACTGCTCAACCATGGTCTGCTGCTGGATGACGTGGCCTTGCGCCCGGCCCGTGTCGAATGGCTCAATGATGAGCAGCTGCGCTTTGTCCTCAACGAGGGGCGAAAGCGTCAGATCCGTCGCATGTGTGAGTTGGTCGGGCTGCGCGTGACCGGCCTCAAGCGGGTCCGCATCGGTGGCGTGATGCTGGGTGATCTGCCGCCGGGCCGCTGGCGTTATCTGGGGCCCGACGAGGCGTTCTGATCCCGATCGGCCGCGCTGGGGGGTGTCGCCAGCGGGGGCTCTGCCAGCCGCTTGAGGGTGTCGAGCGAGTCGGCTTGGCTGCTGGTCTTGTCGTGCCGCCAGCGCAAGATGCGTGGAAATCGCACAGCGACCCCCGCCTTGTGGCGCCGGCTCGACTGGATGCCTTCAAAGCCGATCTCGAACACCAGCTCGGGGTGCACCTGACGCACCGGCCCGAAGATATCCAGCGTGTGGCGGCGGACATAGCGGTCGACTTCACGGATCTCTGCATCGCTGAGCCCTGAATAGGCCTTGGCGAAGGGTACTAGTGCCCCCTCGTGCCACACGGCGAAGGTGTAGTCGGTAAAAAGCCCGGCGCGACGACCATGGCCGGCTTGCGCATAGACCATCACCGCGTCTACCGAGTAAGGGTCGAGTTTCCACTTCCACCAGTCGCCGCGCGCGCGGCCGCTGCCGTAGGCCGACGCCCTGTGCTTGAGCATCAGGCCCTCTGCCGCGAGCGTGCGCGCCGAGTCGCGCATCGTCGCCAGTTGCGCCCAGTCGCCGCAGGCAAGCGTTGGTGAGGGCACGATATGAGCGCTCCCGGCTGCACCTGCCAGCAGGTTCTCAAGGCAGGCACGCCGCTCGGCGAGGGGTTGCTTGCGCAGGTCCTGGCCGCCTAGCTCAAGCAGGTCGAAAGCGAGGAAAACCGCTGGATGCGATGCCAGCAAGACGCGCCCGGGAGCCTTGCGGCCCAGCCTTCGCTGCAAGGCGGCGAAGGGTGCGACGGCCGGGGCCTTGCCTGGTTCGAGCGTCTCGCCAACGTCGATCCGGCGCACCAACACCTCGCCGTCCAGCACAGTGCCTGCTGGCAAGTGCCGAGCCCATTCAAGGAGGTCGGGGAACGCGGCATCAAGGTTCTCGTTGCCACGCGACCACAGGTGCGTCGCCTCGCGGCGCAGCAATTGCCCGCGGATGCCATCCCACTTCCATTCGGCGATCCAGTCACGCACCTCACCGAGGCTGGTGGCTGGGCCTTCAAGGGGGTGGGCGAGGCGGAACGGGTAGGGCTGGGCATCGTCAGGCGCATCGGCCTCGACCGCAACCAGCCGTCGCCAGTGGTCGACATCTGGCAGCCACTGGCCGGCCATCCTTGCTGCAAGTGTCTCCACCGCCAGCCCGGTGCTTGTCGCTAGCCCGCGCAAGGCCAGTCCGCGCGAGACGCCGACACGCAGACCGCCGGTGAGGAGCTTGTTGAGAACGAAGGCGTCGCCGCGATCAACACACCGCCAGAGTCTGGCAAGGGCCTGCATCTGCTGCTCAGGAGATCGTCCGCGCAGGGGCGTGATGCGCTGTGAGATCCAGACGTGTAGCGGTACGTCGTCGTCGCGCCCGCCTTCCGGCAGAAGCAGAGCGATGGTCTCAGCGAGGTCGCCAACAGACTCGTAGCAATCGGCGAACAGCGCGGCGTCGAGATCGCAAGCGTGCATTGCGGCGGCTTTGAGCACTCGTGTGGGCACCGGCTGCGCCAGCCTTTCGCCGCACAGCAGCCAGAGCGCCCAAGCCGCGTCGGCCTGCGGTGCCTGCGAAAAGTAGCTCGCCAGCGCAGCCAGCTTGGGCCCGCTGCGGCTGCTGGCATCGAGCGCCCGATAGAGCCTGGCGAAGGACCTCATATCGCCTCTGCGACAGTACGCTCGTCCGTCGCGGTGGACGCAGGCTCGTCGCTGCCCTCCTCGCCGCCGTATTCGGTGCGCAAGGTGGCGGCATCCACTCCGGCTTGCTGCAGCGTGCGCACGAGGGGTGCGGTGTGGCCATGGGTCAGGAGCACGCGTCCGGCTCCCGTCGCCTCGATGGCGCGGAGGAGCCCGGGCCAGTCGGCGTGGTCGGAGAGCACCAGGCCGGCATCGACGCCCCGTCGACGCCGGGCCCCGCGCACCGTCATCCAGCCGGAGGCCAAGACCCGCGGAGCAGCGCCAAAGCGACGCGCCCAACTGCTGTTGAGTGCCGAAGGAGGCGCGATCACCAAGGCGCCGGCCCAGTCTCGGCCGCGCGCAGCTCCAGCGACGGGATGCGTGGCGGGAAGTCGGACTCCGCAGTCGCGGTAGACCGCTGTGAGGCGGTCTACCGCTCCATGCAGCAGGATCTCGCCCGGGTCGCTGCCGAGCATCGCCAGCAGGCGTTGCGCCTTGCCGAGGGCATAGGCGCCCACGAGCAGGGCGGTCCGCTTGCAAGCCGCCTCTTGCCAGAGGTCTGCGATGCGTTCCGCTGTGGCTTGTTGTGTCGGCCAGCGGTAGATCGGCAGGCCAAAGGTGCACTCCGAGATGAAAGTGTGGCAACGCACGGGCTCGAAGGGCTCGCAGGTCGGATCGGGATCGAGCTTGTAGTCGCCGGAGACCACCCACACTTCGCCGTCGTGCTCGAGGCGGACCTGCGAACTGCCCAGTACGTGCCCAGCGGGGTGCAGGGACAGCCGGACCCCGTTGATGGTGATGGGGTGGCCGTAGTCGATCGCCTCGATGTGGGCATCCGCGGGGAGTCTGGCGCGTGCCAGTGCGAGGCCTGGTCGGGCCACCAGGTAGCTGGCGCAACCCGGACGCAGATGGTCGGCGTGGGCGTGAGTGATCACCGCGCGTGCGACGGGTCGCCACGGATCGATCCAGAAGCCGCCTGCGGGGCAAAAGAGCCCTTGATCGCCGGAGACGATGAGTGGTTGGCGCGAGTGGCTCATGTTCAGGACAAAAATGGCTTGGAATGAATCCAAGCGCCATATATGCTGCTGTTGTCCAGGACACTATAGAGGCGCAATCCATGCGCATGCCCGATACCGACTCCTTGCGAGGCAAGCGCTATCTGCGCCTCCACCAGCGGGGACGCAACAGCTCTGCCCATGCCGAGGCGCGGGTGTTGCGCGACATCGAGCTCGAGTTGGATCGCTGCCGTCCGGATGACAGCGGATTCCCGCCGGCCCGCGAGGAGGCGCTGCGGCGTCTCCGGTCGGTCGACACGCGGTCTTACCGACGCCTGCGCGACTACACGCGCGGCCCGGTGAGCCGCCTGTCGCCTTACATCACGCATGGGCTGGTGAGTGTGCCGGAGGTGTTTGGCGCGGTCGTGGCGCGCGGCGATTCGGGGCCCACCGACCGGTTCGTGCAGGAACTGGCCTGGCGCGAGTTCTTCCGCCATGTCTGGCGCCACTTGGGGGATGGCATCGGTGAGGACATCCGTGCTGCATTGCCGGGTGTGCTCTACACCAGCGGCATGCCGGAGGATGCGCTCTCCGCCACCACCGGCATCCCGGTCATCGATGCCTCGGTCCGCGAACTTTACGACACCGGTTACCTGCACAATCACCAGCGCATGTGGCTGGCGAGCTACCTGGTGCACATGCGCAAGGTGCACTGGCGTGCCGGCGCCGATTGGATGTACGGCTATCTGCTCGACGGCGACCTGCCGTCGAACCACCTGTCGTGGCAATGGATCGCATCGACCTTCAGCCGGCGGCCCTATTTGTTCAATGCCGACAACGTACAGCGCTTTGCGGCCCACCTCGCCAGCCGCGGGACTGGCATCGACAGGGGCTATGAGGAGCTCGGTCAGATCGCCGCGAGCAATCTTCAGCTCGAGCCGGAGCTCGGTGCGCGCGGCGAGCTTGCTGCTCCGCCGCTCCTCTGTGCGCTGCCTGATGGTGTCCCTGTTGCCTCGCGCTTGCCGCTGGTGGCGGGCAACGAAGGGATCGCATTGGTACACCCTTGGGCACTGGGTCAGCGTCCGGACGCGGACCATGTGATCGGCGTGATCCACGCGCCCTTCCATCAACGTTTTCCGTGGTCTGCCCAGCGTTGGTCCTTCGTGGTCACGGCGATGCGGGCGGTCTGCGACGAGATCTGGATCGGCGACGCCACCGAGCTGGCCCGCGCTCTGGGTTCACGTGTGGTCCATGTGCAGGCTACGCTCTATCCGGGCTACCGTGAGGCGATCGACGCGCTGCCCTGTGGCGTGCATGCCGAGGCGCGGCTCACCCCCGACCCGGATGATCTCAAGCCTTCGTTCAGCCGCTTCTGGGAGCATGTGTTGGCTACCCGGTCGATCGATTTCTCGGCGGCCGGCTGACGCTGCTGGTGTCAACCTGGTGGCTGGCTGCGGCGGCAGCGTGGAACGTGGTGCCGCTGGTCGGTTTGGAGAACGGTGATCCGGTGCGTTGTGGCTACCTGTATAGCCGCTCCGATGGCATCGAGCTGCGCGTGGAGAAGGGCTTGCGTGACGGCGCCGTGGTCACCGCCGTCGAGGTGGCCGGTGTGGGTCTGGCTCGTCTCCAGACCCGCTCCTTTGACAGCCAGCGTGAACTGAAGCCCGTGGCAAGCACGGCTGGGCGGGTCCGGCTCGAGGGCGACCTCGAGACGCGCGACGCGGGAGGCTGGTTGTTCGCTGAGCTCGCGGTGGGTGGAGGCGTGCTGCATGTCTCCCGACCGGCACCCTCTTTGACAGCCGAGTGGGAGGCCCTCGAACTGCCATCACCGCTGCCGCGCGGTGTCACGGCGATGTATCTGAACTGCGCGGGCGATCTGATCCGGCCCGACCCTTAGCCTTACTTTCCAGCGAACGGATAGTACTCGTAGGACCGCCGACCGACGCGGGCATCGTCGAGTTGTGCGGCCGGAGCGGCGGCGGGCTTGCGCTCCCACCAGGTGGCGCGGTGTTCGCGCTGCTTCTCGACGATATCCGGACGCTTTTCGAGCAGGTTGCGAAGAAAGGCAGTGGTGTCGGATTCGTACATGACAGGCTCCTTTGAGGGTGACAGGTTCTGGATGCATTCTAGCCCGTTCGTCGCGGCTGTCGGCCCGCAGCCATGAGCCCCTCTAAACGCAGGCGAGGATCTGGTCGTAGGCTTGCTCAAAGGCAGCCAGACCGTCGTGCTGGAGTTGCTCGCCGATGCTGACAAGGTCGATGCCGAGCGGCTTGAGAGCCACCAAGGTGGATTCCGCGAGTTCGATATGGGTCTCGAGTGTCGCTCGCGCAGTGCCATGGTCCACAAACGCACGCAGAGTGGCTTCGGGCACCGTGTTGACGGTGTCGGGGCCGATCAGTGCATCGACGTAGAGCGTGTCGCTGTATGTCGGGTTCTTGGTGCCAGTGCTGGCCCACAACAGGCGCTGTGGGCGTACCCCCGCCTGGACCAGGTCGCCGAAGGTGGCCGGGTGATCTTGCCGGCCGAAGAGGTCGAGGTAGCGCTGGTAGCACAGGCGGGCCATGGCGATGGCGCAACGGCCTCGCAGGGCGTGAGCGGCGTCGCTGCCCTCGGCTTCGAGCAGGGGGTCGATGATGCTGTCAACGCGGCTGAGAAAGACGCTGGCGACGCTGTAGAGCTGCCCGGGGTCGCCGCCTCCGGTCAGCCAGCGCCGCGCTCCGTTGGCCCAGGCCTTGGCGGTCTCGACCGCTTGTTGCAGTGAGAAGATCAAGGTCATGTTGACATTGATGCCCAGCGCGGTGGCTTCGACCAGAGCGGCGCGTCCGGCAGGTGTCGCCGGGATCTTGATGAGCAGGTTGGGGCGATCCACTGCCTTGCGCAGCCGCACCGCCGCCGCCACCGTTGCGGCGCTGTCGTGTGCCAGATGCGGGCTGACCTCGAGGCTCACCCAGCCAGCCTCACCGCCGCTCGAACGGTGCAGAGCAACCAGTGCATCGCATGCCTGCTGGACATCCGCGATCGCCAGCGCTTCATAACGCGCTTCGGGCGGCTCGCCACTGGCGCGGAGTCGCTGCAGGTCCTCGACGTAGCCTGCGCCGTTGCTGATCGCCTTCTGGAAGATCGCCGGGTTGGTGGTGATGCCCTGCACGCCGGCTTCCAGCCAAGTCTGCAGTTCGCCGCTCTGCATCAGGTCGCGCGAGAGGTTGTCCAGCCAGATGTGCTGGCCGAGGGCAAGAGTGGCGTGAAGACGGGTGCTCATGGAGTAGAAGGGGGCCTGCAGCCCCAGACAATCGATGGGCTTACTCTGCCACAAAGCGCCGCGGTGCGGCCCGGCTGCGGTCTCTCCGGCCCGGCTGGCCGGTATCATCGGGTTCCGTCTGCCCCCAGCTGAGCCCACATGCGAATCCTTGCCATCGAGACTGCGACCGCCGCTTGCAGCGTGGCGATCGGCATCGGCGATGAGGTGTTCGAACGCGCCACAGACCCGGACGCGGCCAAGCCGTCTGAGCAGGTCCCGAAGCTCATCGAGCGGCTGCTCGCCGAGCTTGGGCTGGGCGTTGCCAGTCTCGATCTCATTGCCTTCGACATGGGGCCGGGGGCCTTCACTGGCATTCGCATCGGCTGCGGACTCGCCCAAGGCATGGCATTGGCCGCCGAACTGCCAGTCATCGGGCTGTGCTCATTGCGCGTGCTTGCGTTGCAGGCGCCGGAAGGCGAGGTGCTGGCAGCCCTCGACGCGCGCATGGGCGAGGTGTATTGGGCGCACTATCGGCGTGGTTCGGTCGGTGGCCGCCCGACGGCTGTGGCCTTGGGCGATCCACAGGTCGAAGCGCCGGCACTTCTTCGCTGCCCCACCGACATCGGTTTTGCCCTCGGCGACGGCCTGGGTGTGGCTGTGCCACCTGCGGTCGACGGCGATTCGGCGGGCACCTCCGGTGAGGCCGTCGCTCTCTTTGAGCGTCTGCCGGCTTGCGTGAGGGTGGTCGACCCTCGGGCGCGGCCGCGAGCCGCCGACATGGTTCCGCTGGCCCTATCGGACAATGAGGTGGGCCTCGCCCTGCCTGCCGAGGCGGTGAGTCCACTCTACGTGCGCGACAAGGTGGCACTCACAGCCGCCGAGCAGCTGGCCCGTCGCAGCGCACGATGAGCCCGCTGGCAGCCATGCTTTGTCTGCGTCTGGCCGAGCCGGCCGACGCGTCGCGTCTCGCCCGTCTGGCCGATCACACGGGAGGCTCGTGGACCGAAGCGGGCTTTGCCGCCTCGCTTTCGGGCTCTGCCCGCGGCTGGGTCATCGACGCGCCGGGCGCGGTGCCGTTTGGTGAGCTGCACGCGGGTGACGCGCTGCGTCCGGCCATCGCCGCTGCCATCCTCGTGCAGCCTGGCCCCGACGACTGGGAGGTGCTCGACCTCGCCGTGGCGCCAGCTTGCCAACGCCAGGGTCTGGCGCGCCGCTTGCTCGCACATGTCAAAGCGATGGCTAGCAATGCCGGGGCGGAGCGCTTGCTGCTCGAGGTGCGCGCGGGCAATCAGCGCGCCCAGTCCGTATACGCCGCTGCCGGTTTTTGCCAGCTGGCGCTGCGCCCCGGCTACTACTCCGCCCGCGCCGCACGACCAGCCGATGACGCGGTCGTCCTGGCCTGTCCGCTGTGAAGCGCGAAGAGGCCCGCCTGCGCGAGCTCGGTCTGTGGCCCCCGCACGGCTTGCAGGCCGAGGCGCGTGCCCGTCCGGCAAGGGTGGTGGCTTCGCCGCCGGCGTCTGCGCCCGTCGACGCACCGGATGCAGCATCTCGGCGCGTCTCTGCGTCCGTCGCGGTGCCGGCCACAGGCGATTGGCCCGCGTTGGAGGCCGAGATCCGCGCTTGCCAAGCGTGTAGCCTGTGCCGCACGCGCCAGCAGGCCGTCCCTGGTGGCGGTAGCCGGACCGCGCAGCTGTTGGTGGTGGGGGCGGCGCCGGGAGCCGATGAGGATTCGCGTGGCGAGCCCTTTGTCGGGGTTGCCGGTGCGCTGCTCGACCAGATGCTGCTCGCCATCGGGCTGCATCGCCGCGAGGTCTATGTGACCGATGTGCTCAAGTGTCGCCCACCGGATGATCGGCAGCCATCGGCCGAGGAGGTGGCCGCCTGCATCCCTCATCTGCTGCAACAGATCGAGCGATTGCAGCCGAGGCTGATCCTTGCGCTGGGTGACGTCGCAGCGCGTGCCTTGCTGGGTGGTGATGGCCGCGTCGATGGATGGCGCGGCAGCGAGCTTGCGTTTATGGGGATTCCCGTGGTGGTGAGCCACCATCCAGCCCATCTGCTGCAGGCGCCGCTCGACAAATCGGGCGCCTGGGAGGACCTCTGCCGACTCGATGCGCAGCTCTCGGCACGCACGTCGGCTGCCGGCTGACCCAGCGGCAAGCGCCTCTCAGTCCTCAGGCGGGCGGTGCGGGTCGTGTGGGTGGCGTCCGCCGGACTCCACGGGCTGCTGGCTGTGCGCAGCAGCCCAAGCCAGCAGCCGCTCCAGCTCTTCGCGATGGTTGACCAGGTTCCAGGCATGCCAGCGCCGCACGCCGTACATGCTGGCCGAGACGAACAGCGCGAACAGCAAGATGACGGCGTCGACCGGCAGGTCGATGGCGACCAGTCCGGCATACAGGCCGAGCATGATGAGGATGCTCAGGTTCTCGTTGAAGTTCTGTACGGCGATCGAGTGGCCGGCACCCATCAGCAGGTGTCCGCGATGCTGCAGCAGGGCATTCATCGGGACCACAAAGAAACCCGCCATGACACCCACCGAAGTCATCAGGATGGCCGCCGGGATGGGGTCATGCACCACAGTCATCAGACAGGTGACGAAGCCCATTGCGATGCCGACCGAGACCACTTTGACCGAACGGTCGATCGAAACCAGGCGTCCGGCGAGGATGGCGCCGATGGCCACGCCGACGGCGAAGATGCCTTGCAGGTAGGTGGCCTCGTGCAGCGGGATGTCGAGGTGATCTTCGGCCCAGCGCAGCATGATGAACTGCAGCGTGGCGCCCGCGCCCCAGAACAGCGTGGTGGTGGCGAGCGTGATCTGCCCGAGCTTGTCCTTCCACAGCAGCGTGACGCAGCGCGAGAAGTCGCGCACCAGCGAGATCGGGTCGGAGCGCTCGGGCTTGTGGTCGACACCCGTGTCGGGTACGTAAAGGTTGATGAACGCTGCCACCGCATAGAGCAGCGCGATGCAGATCATGCTGTAGACGAGGACCTGTTGCGGGTGCGTGCCGGCGACCTGCACCGTGGTGTCGGTGAAGAACTGGGTGACCAGCGGGCTGATCAGCCAGCCACCCAGAGCCGAGCCGAACACGATCGCCCCGACGGTGAGCCCTTCGATCCAGCTGTTGGCGAGCACCAGCTTGGCGGGTGGCAAGTATTCGGTGACGATGCCGTATTTGGCTGGAGAGTAGGCCGCTGCACCAAGGCCCACCACGGCATAGCCGATCAGGGGGTGCAAGCCGGCGATGAGCATGCAGCAGCCGAGGATCTTGATGGTGTTGGCGATGAACATGACCCGCGCTTTGGGCATGGAATCGGCAAACGCGCCGACGAACGCGGCCAGCAAAACATAGGAGAGGATGAACACCAGTTTGAGCAGGGGCTCATAACTGCCAGGGGCGTCGATGTCGCGCAGGAGCGCGATGGCTGCGATGAGCAAGGCGTTGTCGGCCAGCGCCGAGAAGAACTGCGCCGACATGATGGTGTAGAAGCCGCGATCCATGGTCAGGGCGGGGCCTAGCGGGTCGCGGTGATCGGGCTCATCGGCCGCTTATAACATGACACCGTCCCACGCTCACCGACCTTCGAGCAAGGGCTGGCGTGTCGATTCTCGCCACTTCGCCGGTTGTGCGGGGCATGCTGTCGCCAGACCTTATACTCGCACGTCCCCCTCCTGACGCCCGCAATGCCGCGACCACTCATCGCCCGCATCGACCACCACGCCTTGCGCCATAACCTTGCGCTGGCCCGCGCTCTCGCGCCGCGCTCGCGTCTGATGGCGGTGGTCAAGGCCGACGGCTATGGCCACGGGCTGCTGCGGGTGGCTGGTGCCCTGCGTGCCGCCGATGCCTTTGCCGTGCTCACGCTCGACGATGCCATAGCCCTGCGCGATGCGGGTTACGACCATCCGATCCTGCTCTTGCAAGGCTTCTACGAGCCGGTGGAGTTGCCCGAGATCGCCGCGCATGGACTCATGTTGGTGATCCACGAGTCGGCTCAGCTCGACAGCTTGCTGGCATGGAGGCCGCCACGGCCGGTCGATGTGCACCTCAAGATGAACAGCGGCATGAATCGGCTCGGCCTGCCGCCTGAGCAGTACCGGGATGCCGCGACGCGCCTCATGGCGTGGCCCGGGCTCGGTCAGCTCACGCTCATGACCCACTTTGCCACGGCTGACGAGCCGGCCGGCATCGGCTGGCAGATGGCGCGCTTCGACAACGCCGTGCAGGGCCTCGGTGCGCCGCGTTCGCTGGCCAACTCGGCGGCGCTGGTGCGACATGCGGCGGCACGCAGCGATTGGGTGCGACCGGGCATCATGTTGTACGGGGTCGCCCCCAGCGTGGAGACGGCTGCCGGCGACCTGGACCTGCGGCCGGCGATGACGCTCAGCTCGCGCATCATCAGCGTGCAGCAGCTGGCTGTTGGCGAGCGCCTCGGCTACGGCGGCACCTTCGTCGCCGAACGAGCCACCCGCGTTGGCGTGGTGGCTTGCGGTTACGGCGATGGCTATCCCCGCCATGCGGGCACCGGCACACCGATCCTCGTCGACGGGGTCCGTACGCGCACGCTGGGCCGGCTGTCGATGGATTCGCTCTACGTCGATCTCAGCACGCTGCCGGCCGCGGGCGTCGGCACGCCGGTCACGCTCTGGGG
The DNA here is from genome assembly GCA_945897555.1 of Klebsiella pneumoniae. Lineage (GTDB taxonomy): Bacteria > Pseudomonadota > Gammaproteobacteria > Burkholderiales > UBA3065 > UBA3065. The sequence continues at coordinate 13,385 of CAMDGF010000027.1, forward strand.
CGAGGGCCTGCCGGCTCAGGAAGTGGCTTCGGCGGCTGGCACCATCGCCTATCAGTTGCTGTGTGGTATCACGCGCCGGGTACCGGTGGTCGAGGTTGGCGCCGAGGCCGATCCCTCGGCACCGGCGATCGCCACGGTCTGAGCGAGGCTCGCCTCAGCCGCTGCCGCGTTGTGCCTTGAGGCGTGCGGCCGCCGCCTGCAAGATGGCCCGGCGGTCCACGGCTTGGCCGTCAGGGGTGGTGCTCACCGCGATCTCGCCACTCGAGGCCGAGTGCGCCTGCTTGCGGGCAGCCATGCGTCGCGCCCGCCGGGCGGGCTCTGCGGCCAGACGCGCTGTGCGGGCCTCAAAGCGCCGGCGCCACTGGTCCGCCAGTCGCCGACTCTCATGCTCGTCGCGCGACGGTGCGCTCAGCAGTTCGATGCAATCCACCGGGCAGGGCGGCACGCAGCGTTCGCAGCCGTTGCACTCAGCGGCAATGACCGTGTGCATCTGTTTTGACGCACCGACGATGGCGTCGACCGGGCAGGCCTGGATGCAGAGTGTGCAACCGATGCAGTCCGCTTCCCTGATCACAGCCAACGCCGGTGGACGCCATGGGTCACGCAGTGGCAGTACCGCGCGGCCGGTCAGCTGAGCCAGCAGTGCGACCACCCGTTCGCCGCCCGGCGGACACTGGTTGATCGCGGCATCGCCCTGCGCGACGGCCGCAGCGTAGGGGCGGCAAGCCGGATAGTCGCAGGCACCACATTGCGTCTGTGGCAGCACCGCGTCGATGGCGTCGGTCAGTACCGCATCGGCGGCGGCGTTCCAGGAGACCCTGGGCAAAGGCTCAGTGCCCGCCATCCCCGGGCCCAGCGTCGGCCCAGCAATTGGGCGTCTCGTAAAGGCGCACCCGCGTCACCCAAAGGCGCTCGCCATACTCGGCCGCATAGGCTTTGCTCAAGTGCGCGAAAGCCACCCCAGCCAGATGCTCGGCGGTGGGCGGTTGCTCGAACACCACCGTGCGATGCTCTGGCAGGCTGTCGAGGAAGGTCCGCACTGCGGTGTCACCGGCATAGACAAGGAAGGCGTGATCCCAAGCGTCCACCAGCTCGCGGGCGATGGCCTTGATGCGGGAGAAATCGGTGACCATGCCCTGCTCGGGTGAGGTCGGGTCGGCCACCAGTGCACCGGCGACGGTGACCTCGATGGCGTAGCGATGACCGTGCAGATGCCTACACAGGCTGTCGTGATTGGGAATGCGGTGACCGGCGTCGAACTCCAGCCTGCGGGTGATCTGCATGGCCGCGAGTATAGACCTTAGGGGCTTGCGCGCGGCGTGCCGGCCGCCGCCGGTCAGGGGCGTACCGTGATCGCGGAGATCGCCATCTTCTCGCGCAGCACGCTGCGGACGTATTCCATGGCTTCGCGGTCGTAGAGCGGTCCAACGCGCAAGCGCCAACGTCCGCCCGCTTCGGCCACGGTCAGGCCGGGCGCCAGTTCTGGCAAGCGGGCGAGCACCGCCTGCCGAAGGCTCTCGGCGTTGTCACGACTGCCGAACGCACCGAGCTGCAGCCACAGCTCGCCGGCTGCACCCTGGCCGTTGCGGCGCTGGCGCGTGCTGAGCGGCGGCGGGTTGCGCGCCTCATCTGCCGGAGCGACCTCGGCTGCCCCAGCAGCCACGGTCTGCAGGATGGGCGCCTTGTCGGCCGCTGCGGGCTGAGCAACGTCGTCCGCTTGGAGCGCCTCGATCTTCACTTCGGCGCTGCCACGACTGGCAAAGCCGAGGCGATGGGCGGCTGCATAGGAGAGGTCCATGACGCGCCCGGGGTGGAAAGGGCCCCGATCGTTGATTCGCACCACCACCGAGCGGCCATTACCCAGATGGGTGACCCGCGCATAACTGGGTATGGGCAGGGTGGGGTGCGCTGCCGACATGGCATACATATCGTAGGGTTCACCGCTCGCTGTGGGCTTGCCGTGAAAGCGCTTGCCATACCAGCTCGCCAAGCCGCGCTGCTTGAATCCGGAGGCCTGATCCATCGGTGTGTAGGTGGTGCCGAACACGCTGTAGGGCCGGCTTGTCGCGAGCTTGATGGGCTCCGCGACGGGAATCGCATCGGGTACAGCGTCGAGTTCCGCGAGTGGTCGGTCGCCGGGGCCGTCGTCGAGGTAGAAGCGTCGGCCCCAGACCGGTTCGGCCACCGGAGCCGGAACGCCCGGTGGCAGTGCAGTGGCTTCGACGGGCCTCGGGTCAGAGTACTTCGCTGTGGCTGCCGGTGCGCGGCTCACGGTCTCGGCCGGCTTGCTGGCCGGTGTGGCGGGCGACACGAGCTGGCGCAGCTGTCCGCCGGCGTTGGCACACCCCGAGAGCAGGAGCGCCGCGGCCAACACCAGGCAGGGCATGGGTGCGAGGATGCGATCAGACATGTTCAGTGCGAGGCCAGCGTGCCGCGATGCCGATGGATGCTCATGAGGATGCCGAAACCGAGCCCCATGGTGACCAGGGACGTTCCGCCGTAACTGACGAGCGGTAAGGGTACACCGACCACCGGCAGTATGCCGATGACCATGCCGATATTGACAAATGCGTATGTAAAGAAGGACAGAGCGAGCGAGCCCGCCATGAGTCTCGAGAACAGGCCGCTGGCATGGCTGGCGATGTGCAGTCCGCGCAAGACGATGGCGACCATCACGCCGATCATCACCGCGGCCCCAAGCATGCCGAACTCCTCGGCGAACACGGCGAAGATGAAGTCGGTGTGGCGTTCCGGCAGGAAATCGAGGTGGCTCTGCGAGCCGTTGGTCCAGCCTTTCCCGGTGATACCGCCCGAGCCCACCGCGATCATCGCCTGGATGGTGTGGTAGCCGGCGCCGAGCGGGTCTTGCGTCGGGTCGAGCAGGGTGAGCACGCGCCGCCGCTGGTAGTCATGCAGGAGGGTCCACAGCACGGGCAATGTGGCAAGGCCCAGCACCATCAGCACTGAAAGGATGCGGTAGCGCAAGCCAGCCAGAAAGAGCACAAAGAAGCCGCCCGCACCGATGAGCATGGCCGTGCCCAGATCAGGCTGGCGGAGCACAAGGGCCAAAGGGATGGCCAGTAGCAGTGCGGCGACAAGGAAGTGGATCGGGCGCAAGAACTCCTGATGGCGATGCAGATACCAGGCGATCATCATCGGCGTCGCCAGCTTGACGAGCTCCGAGGGCTGGATCCGCGTGACGCCCACGTGAAGCCAGCGCCGCGCACCGTTCACGACGTCGCCGTTCACCGCCACGGCCACAAGCAGCAGCACCCCGATGAGGTAGAGCGGCACCGCAAGGCTGGCGATGCGCGCCGGCGAGATCTGCGCGACCACCCACATACACAGCAGCGCCACAGAGAGGTTGACCAGTTGCGCGGTCCAGCGCGTCAGCGATTCGTCGATCGCCGAATAGAGCGTTACCAGCCCGATGGCGGCAAGCGTTGCCAGCAGAAGCAGCAACTGACGGTCGAACGGGCGCAACAGAAAGCCTGCGATCCGCAACAGCGTCTCGTTCATTCGCTGTCCTCCAGCGGCGATGTCGCTGCTGCATCGGGCTCTTTGCCGAGGAGCCAATAGTCCATCATCTTGCGTGCGATCGGGGCGGCAGCCGAGCCGCCGTGTCCACCATTCTCGACCAGGATGGCCAGCGCGATCTTGGGGTCGTCCGCCGGCGCAAAGGCGATGAACCAGGCGTGGTCGCGATGCCGCTCGTCGATCTCGTTCTCGCGATACTTCTGCCCCTGCTTGATGCCGATCACCTGCGCGGTGCCAGTCTTGCCGGCGATCGGATAGGGCGCGCCAGCGGCGGCCTGCGCGGCGGTGCCACCTGGCTGGGTCACTGCCACCATGGCGGCACGGACGCGCTCGAGATGGCTGTCGGCGAACTGCGTGACGTAAGCCGGTCGGGGTTGCACTCGACGTAATTTTCCGGTCTGTAGGTCGCTGATCTCCTTGGCGAGATGGGGCCGGAATGCGACGCCGCGATTGGCCAACACCGCGGTTGCATAAGCCAACTGCATGGGCGTAGCCAGCACATAGCCTTGGCCGATGCCTGCCGAGACGGTATCGCCGGCGTACCACTTGTCCTTGAAGCGTGCGCGCTTCCACGCCTCGTTCGGGTTGAGGCCGCTGCGCTCGCCCTCGATATCGATGCCGCTCACCTTGCCGAAATTGAAGCGCGCCAGAAAATCATGCATGCGCTCGATGCCCATCTCGACCGCGAGACCGTAGTAATACGTGTCGCAAGACACCACCACCGAGCGGTGCAGATCCACGGCGCCATGTCCCTCCGGCTTCCAGCAGCGGTACTGGTGGGATTTACCCGGCAGGGTGAAGAAGCCCGGGTCGAAGATGCTGCGCTCCGCCGTGCGGGTGCCGGTCTCAAGGGCGGCCAGTGCCATGAAGGGCTTGATGGTCGATCCCGGCGGATAGGCGCCGCGCAGTGGCCGGTTGGTGAGCGGGCGGTCGCGTGATTCGTTGAGACTGCGCCAGGTGGCCGTGTCGATGCCATCGACGAATGCGTTGGGGTCGAAACTCGGCTGGCTGACCAAGGCCAGGATGTCGCCGGTCGTTGGCTCGATGGCCACCGCCGCGCCGCGCCGTCCGGCAAAGGCGTCTTCGCCGATGCGCTGCAGTTTGATGTCGACCGCCAGTCGCAGCCGGTTGCCGGGGATCGAGCCGGTCTGCGAGAGGGTGCGGATGCCGCGCCCGGCAGCATCGGTCTCGACCTCCGCGTAGCCGGCCACACCACGCAAGTCGGCCTCGTAGGTCTTTTCTACGCCATCCTTGCCGATCGAGTGGATGCCGAGGTACGCGCCGGTCTCGCCGCGCGCCTCGAGCGCTGCCTTGTCTTTGGGGCTGATGCGTCCGACGTGACCGAGGATGTGCGCCCCCACTGCACCCATGGGGTAGCTGCGGAACAGTTGTGTGGTGAGCTCGACGCCTTGCAACCGGTATCGGGCCGCAGCAAAGCGAGCCACCTCGGCGTCGCTGAGGAAGGATTTGACCGGCACGCTGTCGAATTTTCGCGATTCGCGCAGGCGTCGCTCGAAGCGTCGCTGCTCGCCTTCATCGAGGTCGATGATGCTGGCCAGATCGGCCAGTGTCGCCTGCAGGTCCGGAACGTCCTTGGGGTAGACGACCACCGTGTAGACGGCCCGGTTCTCGGCCAGGACGACGCCGTTGCGATCGGTGATGAGACCGCGGTTGGGTGGGGTCGGCACCAGGCTGATGCGGTTGCTCTCAGCGAGCGTATGGTAGTACTCGTATTGCACCGTCTGTAACACGAGCAGCCGGGCCAGCAGTACGCCAAAAGCCACCAGCACGAATGCCGCTGCCACTTGCAGGCGCGACTGGTAGCGAGCGTTCTGCTCGAGTTCGTCGCGTGTGGTCAGCCGCATCGCCACCCCGGCCTCACTCGTAGCGGGCGATCTTGCGCCGGCGAGCAAACAGCCCTCGCATGAGCACGCGCAACAGGGGCCAGAGGAGGGTGCCGACCAGGGGTGCCATCAGGTGCGTCTGTGGCGACGGGCGTCCGCCCAACAGCAGCCCGGCCCCCCACGACAACATCGACCCACCGAGCAGCGTCAGCAGCACCAGAAGCAGTTCGCCCGGGATCGGCAAGGCCTCGAAGCGTTTGCGCAGTCTCACCCCGATCCAAGCCGTCAGGCAGTAGAGCCCGGCGTGGAGGCCCAAGGGGGTGAGTGTCGCGATGTCGCGCAGAAGGCCGAAGCACCAGGCACCGCCGATGTGTGCCGGCGACTGGCTGCGGGTGCTCCAGTAGAGCACGACGAGCAAGGTCAGGTCGGGGCGCAAGGGATCGATGACGCTGCCGAAGGAGATGAGGTCGAACACGCTTGCCACCACACACGAGGCCAACACTCTGCGCCCGTGCAGACCCATCGCGAGGCTGTGGCGAATGTCGGCGACAGTGCGGTTCATCGGGCGGGTTCCGCAGCCTGCGGCAGCCTCGGCCCGGCCGTGTCCGGTGCCGCGCTGGGTACCACGACTGCAAAGTGTCGACGGCCATCGATATTGGCCGCTGGCTTGCACACCACACGCGCAAAATCGGATTGCGCGTCGCGTTTGATGCTGACGATGGTGGCCACCGGCAGGCCGGCGGGGTAGACCCCGTCGAGGCCGGATGTGATCAGCGCGTCGCCGGGCTCGACATCGGCGTTGCTCGCGACAAAGCGCAAGCTGGCACGGTCTGCCACGCCCTCGCCGATCAGCACACCGCGCAGACCTGTCCGCAGTGATTCCACGGGCGTGTTCTGGCCGATGTCAGTGATCAGAGCGACATCTGCGGTGGCCTCGCCGGCCGCGATGACCTGCCCGATAACACCCTCCGGGTGCACCAGTGCCATGCCGCCACGGACGCCCTGGGCGGTGCCAGCGTCGATGAGAAAACGTTGTGCGGCGATGCCCCGGCCGCGCTGGATGAGCTGGACGGTGCGCCACAACTCCAGACGCTCGATCGGCAGGCCAGCCAGGGTGCGGATCTCGTCGTTCTCCCGCTGCAAGTGGGCGAGGTCGCGGGCGGTGGCGCGCAACCGATCGTTCTCGCGCTCGAGGTCGGCGATCTGACGCAACAGCGCGCTCTGCGCACTGAGTCCGCGCCCGAGCTCACGCGCCGCCTCGCCAGGCAACTCAAGCGCGATCATGAGCGGCGCCATGAGCCGCTCGATGCCGTTGCGCAGCCCGACCGACCACTGGTTGCCGTTGTCGGACAGCAGCAGCCCCAAGGACAGCAGCAGACCGATGATGCACTTCTTGCCAGGAGACATGCCGTGCCGGAACAGCGCCGGGTCGCGACTGGCCTCCGGTTGCATGGCGCGGCGCCCCGGGCGTCTGGCGCTTATTCCTGCGCGAAGACGCTGCTGAGGCGGTCGAGGCGGTCGAGCGCCAG
>CAMDGF010000028.1 GCA_945897555.1 Klebsiella pneumoniae
GAGCAGTGGCGGAAGCACTACAACGATGTGCGACCGCATAGCAGTCTGGGGTACCTGACGCCGAACGAGTTCGTCCGGCAGCTCAGGTCAGAGAGAGATTCGGGGGCCGTTCTCCAAGAATGAATGGCCCGAAGAAACGTGGCAGGTCACCGACAGTTCCACAACCCAGAAACCTCTAGTTATGCCTGGACCTGATCACGGGAGGTCGACAGCTCGATGCGTCGTTAAGGCTCCAGCGTTTCAAGGACAGCAAGAAAGGAAAATCATGACTGATTGGACCGCCGGCTACGTCGCCGACATCGGCTATACCTACGGCTACTACACCGAGCTCAACCCGCTGCGCGTGCAGCTTGCGTTTCTCCAGCAGGGTCTGGTTGCATCACAGGTTGGCGCCGCTTGCGAGCTCGGCTTTGGTCAGGGCCTTTCGGCCAACTTGCACGCAGCCGGTAGTGTCGTGCAGTGGCACGGCACCGATTTCAACCCGGCCCAGGCCGGCTTTGCCCGTGAACTTGCTGCCGCATCGGGTTGCGGCGCGCAGTTGTTCGACGAGGCCTTTGCCGACTTCTGTGCGCGGCCTGATCTCCCCGACTTCGACTACATCGGCCTGCACGGCATCTGGAGCTGGATTTCAGATGCCAACCGTGCCGTCATCGTCGACTTTGTCCGTCGCAAGCTCAAGGTTGGGGGTGTGCTCTATATCAGCTACAACACGCTGCCAGGCTGGGCCGCCTTTGCCCCCATGCGGCATCTGATGACCGAACACGCCGAGGTGCTGGGCTCGGAAGGCCGCGGTATTGTGAGCCGCATTGATGGCGCCATAGACTTCGCCGAAAAGCTGCTCGCCACCAACCCCATCTTCAGCCGTGCCAACCCGCTGGTCGGCGATCGCCTCAAGAAGATGCAGGAGCACAATCGCCACTATCTGGCGCACGAGTACTTCAACCGCGACTGGCACCCGATGCACTTTGCCACGATGGCCGAGTGGCTGGAGCCGGCCAAAGTGCAGTACGCGTGCTCGGCCAACTACCTCGACGCCATCGACGCAGTGAACCTCACCGCCGAGCAGCAGAGTTTCCTCAACGAGATCCCCGACCCCATGTTCCGCCAGACCACGCGGGATTTCATGGTGAACCAGCAGTTCCGCAAGGACTATTGGGTCAAGGGCGCGCGCCGCATGAGCGCACTGGAGCAGGCCGAGGCACTGCGCGCGGTGCGCGTGATGTTGGTGAGCCACCGGCCGGATATCGCACTCAAGGTCACCGGCGCGCTGGGCGAGGCCAACTTGAACGACAGCGTCTACACACCCATCCTCGATCTGCTGGCCGACCACCGCGCACGCACGCTGGGTGAGATGGAGGCGGTGCTCAAGGGTGCCAGCGTCACCTTCCCGCAGGTTCTGCAGGCCGTCATGGTGCTGGCCGGTGCCGGCCATCTGGTCCCAGTTCAGGCGGACGAAGCCATTGCTGCGGCTGCAGCCACCAGTGCCAATGCCAACACATGGCTCATGGGCCGCGCACGCGGCAGTGCCGAGATCAGCTACCTCGCCAGCCCGGTCACCGGCGGCGGCGTGGCGGTGGGGCGCTTCCACCAGTTGTTCCTGCTATCGCTTGCTCAGGGCAAAAAGAAGCCTGCCGAGTGGGCGCAGGCAGCCTGGGAGGTGCTGGCGCAGCAGGGCCAGCGGCTGCTCAAGGACGGCGCTGCAATAGAGAAGCCCGAGGACAACATCGCCGAGCTCAAACGGCAGGCAGCCGAGTTCGAGACCAAGACGCTGCCGGTGCTGAAGGCGCTCAAGGTGGCGTGATGGGCTGCGCCGACAGATCGTGCGGCGCCTGCATGGACATCATCGCGGAGAGCCACGAGTGCCTGGTGCCGGGCATCACCGGCGATCTGCAGCGGCGCCACGCCGTGGTGGGTTATGCGGGCGCGGAGTGTAGCGGCGGTGTCGGCGTAGGTCGGGTGGCGGATTGCCTAGTTTCAGCAGCGTGCTAGCATGCCCTATGCCCACTGTTCTTGGGTCGTTCGGCCCATATCGCCTGTTCTTCGTCAGCTTCGATTGCGCCGAGCCGGCTCATATTCATGCGCAGCGCGATCGGGACACATGCAAGTGCTGGCTCGGTCCGGTTCAGTTGGCCAGCAACCATGGTTTCTCTGCAGTGGAGCTCAATACCATCCGGCGGATCGTGGAATCGCACCAGGTCGTTTTGATGGAGGCGTGGAATGAACACTGTGGTGGTGGCTGAGCCCCGCGCGGCCAGCGTCGAGGTGACCGCCGACGCCATTTGCGTCGCCTTGGTCGATGGCCGCACAGTCAGCGTGCCATTGGCGTGGTCCTGGCGACTCCTGCAGGCTTCGCCTCAACAAAGAGCAAATGTGGAGCTTCTAGGCAGTGGCGCCATCATCCGCTGGCCTGAGGTCGACGAGGACATCAGCGTCGAAGGCATGTTGTGGGGCACCCCGGCGCCGAGGCCATCGACGGTCGTACGTTGACCGACCACCGCGTGCTTGTAATGACCCAGCACTTCCTGCTCAGGTATCGGGCAGCCCTCGCGCTTCGGCGTAGGCACGGCAAGCTTCGGCAAAGCGCAACAACATAGGCACAGCCGCGTGCGCGGCATTCACTGCCTCAGCCAGCAGTGCCGGGTTGCGGATGTAGTCATGCACCATGCGGTTGCGCAGCGCCCGGGCAGCCATCCAGTGCTCGCTGTCGGTGGCCAGAATGCCCAACCGCGCGGCGCGGTCTAGGTTGTCCAGGGCGCTACCGACCGGTTCACCGATCAGCGTCAGCAATGTCGGCAGGAGCTTGTCGCCGGCCGTGTCTTGCAGCCGCGCAAAGCGTGCGCTAAAGGCGTCGAGTCGCTCCGCGAGGGCCTCGTCTCTCTGCAGGGTGGTTGCACGCTCGGCGGTGAACGGCTCGGCAAAGAGCCGCGCGTCCGTGGCCTGCAGATGCTGCACCTCCAGCGCCACTGTCTCCAGCAAAAAGGCCAGCCGCGTGTGCAGGGCCTGGCTCATGGCGTCAGCAGCAGGCCTTCGCTGCGTGCCACAAGGTGGATCGGCTCCGGCTGCGTGGTCGGGTCGGTCAACAGCACGTCGATGCGGCGGTCACCCAACCTGCGCTGCAGCCTTGCAGTGAGCTGCGCAGCTGTCCAAACGGGTTGCTCCACGCGCTGGTCGGCCTCGACCAGCAGGTCGATGTCACCGCCAAGGCGCGTGTCGTCGACCCGCGAGCCGAACAGCCACACGCGCGCGTGCGGCCCGAGCATCTCTCGGGTCGCGCTGATGATGTGATCGATCTGTTCGGCAGCCAGTCGCATGCCCCGATGCTAGCGCAGGTCAAAGGTGAACGTGCGTCGTCTACCGCTGGCTGGTCCTGTTTGCGTGGTGGATGCCGGATCCAAGTCAGGCGGTGGCTTTTCCTCGTGATGTGATCTGTCCGGCGCGGAGTTTGTCGCGCAGACGGTACCTGTCGCCGGGATCTGCACGATGCGAGCGTGGTGCAGCAAACAGTCGAGCAGTGGCTGGCCGCTGGACGCGGCCCAAGCCAGCGCCTGATGTTTGACGCCGGTAAAACTCTGCCCACATTGCGCTGGCCGCACACATCCCCCCACGGCAAGGTGACCCACCGGGTTGTCCGGGTTCTTTTTGGGAGGGTGTATGAGTTCCGATCGAGACGTGGAGGCCCTGTACCGGGGCTGGCTCCAGCGCGTGCCATCCGCCGCCGAGGTGGCCTGGTGGGCCCGCGAGTTCGGCGACAGCATGGATTCGGCCGAGTTGTATCGCTTCTACCGCGCGGCGCTGCCCGAGGTGCGGTCCAACTACGCGCGCGATCAGGTCGCGGCGGTGTCTGTAGGGGCGCTCTATCGGCTGTTTCTCGACCGCGATCCCGAGCCAGCCGGCCGCGACAACTGGTTCCGCCGTTTCGGCAGCGAGTTGGCCGATGCCGACCTTGTGTTGTTCCGCGGTGAGGCGGCACTCGAGCGCCCGTCTGGCTCGCAGGTGGCTGTGCGCTTTGGTGGCCAGGGCAGCGACCTCATCGATCTCTCCGCCAGCAGCACCGGCGGATTTGCCAGCGGAGGCCTCGGCGACGACACCCTGATCGGCAGCGACTTTGCCGATTTCCTGGTGGGCGGCGCCGGCAACGACTCGCTGGAGGGCGGTGCAGGAGCCGACTCGCTGGTGGGTGGCGCCGACAACGACACCCTCGCCGGTGGCGCCGGCATAGATGCCTTGCTCCTCAACGAGGGGGTGTCTGGTGCCGACACGGTGGTCAGCACCGCGCTCGGCATCGCCGATGCCGACATCGTCTCCGGCTTCGACGCCGGCGTCGACCGCTTCGACTACAACGGCCCGCTCACCCTCTCCGGCGGCGTCACCGCCGTAGCCGGCACCACGCTGGCCGCGGCGCTCGCCGCCGACCCCGCCGCCGAGGTGTTCATCGTGCAGAACAACGTGGCCGACACCGACTTCAACCAGCAGGGCACCTTCTTTGCTGCGATGTTCCCTGCCACTGCGCGCAGCCTCGCCAACGACTACGCTGGCCTTGAGGCGCGGCTGCTGGCGGCCGACGGCGTGCTCGGGCTGGAGGTGGCCGGTCTCGACGCCGCCGTGGCGGTGGGCGAGCAGGTGCTGTTGGTGCTCGATGACGGCATGGCATCGGTGGTGCTGCGCTACACCGCGCTGGCCGGCGACGCCGATGTGATCACCGCTGGCGAACTCGACCTCGTGGCGCTGCTCACCAACACCCCGCAGATGGGGGTGGCCGACTTCATCTAGGCCGGCAGGGGGGCGGCCTCACTCGCGCGGGTGGGGCTGCCGTTGCGGTTGCGCCGGTGTAATGGCCTAGTGATTTTCTGCTCAGGTGTCGGCTGGGCCTGCACATCGCCCGGCAGGCGACAGGACGTATATGCACATGATGCTATGCGCATTATACAATGCGTGTAATACGACTTTAGGCTGACTGCTTGGTGTGCTTATGACCCGTCGCGCCACCAATCTCACCCTCAGTGCCGATGTGCTCGACGCCGCTCGCGAACTCGGCATCAACATCTCGCGGGAGTGCGATGCCCACCTGCGCCAGTTGGTGCGCGCCGAGCAGGAGCGGCGCTGGCGCGAGCAGCACGCCGGCTTCGTGGCCGCCTACAACCGCACGGTGGCCGAGCAGGGCCTGCCGTTGGATGAGTGGCGGAGCTTCTAGTGGCACGCTGGGACGTCTACCGCAACCCGGGCGCGCAGGCTGCCACCACGCCTTACTTGCTCGATGTGCAGAGCGACCTTCTCGATGCGCTTGATACGCGCATAGTCATCCCCTTGCGCAGCTTGGCGCACTTTCCGGCGATGCCGCTTCCCACCCGCCTCACCCCGGTGTTCCGCATCGGCGGCGCCGATTACATGCTCGAGACGCCCAAGATGGCCGCGGTGCCGGCGCGCATCCTGCGCGGCCCTGTGGCGTCGCTCAGCACCGAGCATCTGGCCATCACCGGCGCGCTGGATTTTCTGTTCCAGGGGTTCTAGGCCGGGCTTGGCAGCAACCCGCCCTCGCCATCGGTTAGCATCCGCGCATGGCAAAGACTCCTCGCGGCAAGGCCGCCACCACCACCTCGGCAGCGCTGCCGGATTCCCCGGCATCTGCAGCCGCGCGCACCCTGCTGCACGTCGGCTGCGGCCCCAAGCGTAAAGACCGCACCACCCGCGGCTTCAATACCGATGAGTGGCACGAGGTCCGGCTCGACATCGATGCATCGGTGCAGCCCGACGTCACCGGCACCATGACCGATATGTCCGCCGTGCCTTCTGGGTCGGTAGATGCCATATTCTCCAGCCACAACATCGAGCACCTCTACCCGCATGAGGTGCCGGTGGCGCTGGCCGAGTTTTTGCGCGTGCTGCGGCCCGATGGCGTTGCCGTGATCACCTGCCCGGATCTGCAGTCGGTCTGCGCGCTGGTGGCGCAAGACAAGCTCACCGAGCCGGCCTATGTATCCGCCGCCGGCCCCATCGCCCCGCTCGACATCCTCTACGGCCACCGCCCGCCCATGGCGCGCGGCAACCTCTACATGGCGCACCGCTGCGGCTTTACCCAGCGTGTGCTGCAGGGCACGCTGCAGGCCGCCGGTTTTGCCATGGTGGCCACCATGGCGCGGTCTCAGCACTTCGACCTCTGGGCCGTGGCCAGCAAGTCCCCCCGCAGCGAAGGCGAGATGCGCTCGCTGGCGGCGGCGCATTTCCCGGCATGACCGCCGCCCTCTACTACCACCCCGAGGCCTACACTACCAGCGGCCCCAAGCTGATGGGCCGCAACGCCGCTGGCGAGAGTTTTTTGCGCGGCTTCCTGGCCCACGGGCAGCCCGGCGACTTCTGGCTGCAGGTGCTCAAGGCCGAGCACGCGCAGCACTTCGCCGCCACCGCTCAGGCGGCTGGCCGCCACCAGCCGGTACGTGCCGTCACCGCCGCCACCCTCGGCAGCCTGGCGCAGGTCGGCACCGTCTACTATCCCGGCCCCGGCATCGGTGAGCACGCCTGGCACCGAGCCGCATTTGGCCACGGCGCCTGGAGCCTCTGCGGCATCACCCACACCACCTCGTCGGCCGGCGCCATGGACGCCATCGCCGCGCTGCTCACCGCGCCCGTGCAGCCGTGGGATGCGGTGATCTGCACCAGCACCGCCGTCCGCGACAACGTGCAGCGCCTGCTGCAGGCGCAGGCCGACCACCTGGTCGCCCGGCTCGGCGCGCAGCGTCTGGTGCTGCCACAGTTCCCGGTCATCCCGCTCGGCATCCACACCGCCGACTTCGCCTTCACCGAGGGCCAGCGCAGCGCCGCGCGCAAGGCTCTGGCGGCCGCGCGCGACACCCTGGTAGTGCTCTTCATGGGGCGCCTCAGTTTCCACGCCAAGGCGCACCCGCTGGCCATGTACCGCGCCCTGCAGCAGGCCGCACAGCGTACCGGCCGGCAGGTGCTGCTGGTGGAGTGCGGCTGGCACGCCAACGACTTCATCGCCCGCGCCTATGCGGACGCCGCCCGTGCCGCCTGCCCCGATGTGCGCGTGATCACCCTCGATGGCCGCAAGCCCGAGGATCGCACCACCGCCTGGGCCGGTGCCGACGTCTTCTGCAGCCTCTCCGACAACATCCAGGAGACCTTCGGCATCGTTCCCATCGAGGCCATGGCCGCCGGGCTACCGGTGGTGGTCAGCGACTGGGATGGCTACAAGGACACCGTGCGCCACGAGGTGGACGGCTACCGCGTCCCCACCCTCATGCCGCAGTCCGGCCTCGCCGGCGACCTCGCCCTGCGCCACGCGCTCGAGGTCGACACCTACGACATGTACTGCGGCCACACCTGCAGCCTGGTGGCGGTGGATGTGCCAGCGGCCGCCGACGCCTTCGTTCGGCTGTTCGAGTCGCCCGAGCGGCGCCGACAGATGGGCGAGGCCGGCCGTCAGCGCGCCCGCGAGGTCTACGACTGGGCGGCCATCATTCCGCAGTACGAGGCGCTGTGGGCGCAGCTGGGCGAGGCGCGGCGGGCGCAGTCGTCTGGCCTGCCGCCGCTGGCGCATCCGTGGCCGGCGCGCATGGATCCGTTCCACGCCTTCGCCGCGTATCCCACCCACACGCTCACGCCGCAGACCCTGCTCGCGCTGGCCGACCCGGCCGCCGGTGCGGCGGCCGCCAGCGCTCGTGTCGCCGCCGACCGCGCGCTGGCCATGGTCGACTTTGCCAAGGTGGTGCTGCCCTCCGCGGCCGAGATCGAGGCGGTGCTCGAGGCCGCTGCAGCCGGACCGCGCCCGGCCGCCGAGCTGGTGGCCAGCATCGCGCCGGAGCGTCAGGCAGCGGTGTTCCGCGCACTGGCGTGGCTGGTCAAGCTGGGGGCGCTTGTGCGCGCCGACGCCGCCATGCCGCCGGCTTGATGCGTCGGTTCTGGCGCTTCAGCCGGGTATCACCGCGAAATCGATGCCGCCCTGGATCTGCCCGATCACAGTGGCCTTGAGTTCTTGCGATTCAGAGAACCCGATCAGCACCTTCTCGCGCGTCAGCCGCCCGCTCTCCAGCTCTCCCAGCCAGTGGCCGAAACCGGACGGGTCCGGCTGACGGTCGAGCACGTTGTTATAGAGCAGCGTGACGAATTGCGCGTTGCTCGGGTTCGGCCCGTAACGGCCCGCGAACTCCGCGCTCCGGATAAAGTGCGATGCCACCGTCTCCAGGCCCATACCGCCATCCATGTTCCGGATCCAGGCGCCGAGCCCGCCAAAATCGGGCGTGCGGTCGAAAGCAGCCTGATAGAGCCGGTAGGTCTGGCCAGCGTTGCCGTCGACATCGAGACCGATGGTCTTGTTGGAGAAGCGGATCCGCTCCACGTCCACCAGGGTGTCGGTGCCATCGGCAAAGCTGCTCACCACCAGCGCACTGCCCGATCGGCTGATGCTGTAGTTGCGCGAGTCCGACTGGTACACCACCGTGTCGATATCGGCGCCGCCCTCGAAGCGGTCGTTGCCTCGGCTGCCGGGCAGAAAGTCCTTGGCGGCAGTGCCGATCAGCACATCGGTCCCGCTCATGAGGTCTTGCAGCGAGGACACAGTGTTGTAACCCCACACCCCGCTGGCCGAGAGGTTCAGGCCACCACCGCCGAATTCGAAGCTCGTGTATTGGCCGGCCGAGTTGGTGCGGCCGATGAGTGTGTCGCCATTGCCGATGCGCACGGTCTCCACCGCGTTGTTGGCAAAGAGATCGCCACCTAGTGTGAAGCGATAGGTGCCGCTCGCATCGATGGTGACACCGCCGACCTGCCCCGTGATGCGGCTGATCTGGCCGGATGTGGCGCCGCTGACCAGATCGAAGGTGAGCGCACCGGCCAGCGAAAGCGAAGCCGACGGCATCGAGATCGAAAGCTGGTTGATGGTGAGTGTCCGGCCGTTGCCGTCTAGGCCCGACCCCACGACATTCAGCGTGCCGCTGGGTACCAACCCGACCGTCAGCTGGTTCGGCGTGCTCTGGATGAGGAAACCGTCGCTGATCTCGGTGTTCTCGGCCACCAGTTCGCCGGCGTCGTCAACAGCGCCCATGAGCCGGTTGAAGTTTCCGGTGAGGCCGTCGGCCCAGCGGCTCGCGCGAAAGGTCGCCATGGTGTCTCCGTGCGGCTAGCGATCGGTTAAATGACTTTGCATTATCGGCTGTCGATGGCGGTAGCGGCAAGCGCAGTCGCGTCGCCACTCGTCAGCTCGCCGCCAGCACCCCGTTGATGCGCCCGATCTCGGCCTCCGTGAGGCTGCCGCTGAAGGCGTTGAGCCGCGACCACGCCACCAGCAGCGCGTAGCGCGCCCGCGCCAGCTCCACTTCGGTGTTGTAGCGTTGCTGCTCGACGTTGAGCACATCCAGCGTGGTGCGCGTGCCGGCTTCCACACCCTTGCGGTTGGCCCTCACCACTTGGTCGGCCGAGGCCAGCGCGCGTTCCAGTGCGCGCACCCTCGTGAGGCCCTCGCGCACATTGTGGTACTCCTTGCGGACCTTGAGCTGCAGCTCATGGCGTCCGCGCACGAGCACCTCGCGCGCTTGGTCGGCACCGGCCATGGCTTGCCGCACCTCGCTCTGCACCCGCCCACCGGCATACAGGGGGAACTGCGCCTGGATGCCGACAAAGGTCGACTTGATCTCGAACCCGCGCGAGGTGTTGACCAGCGCCGGCGTGTCGCTCATGGATTCGGTGCGGCGCACCACCAGGTCGAGCGTGGGGTGGTGCCCGGCTTGCGCCTTGCCGACCGACGACTGCGCCTGATCCACCCGCCCGGCGAGTGCGCGCAACTCCGGCGATGTCTCCAGAGCCCGCTCGACCCACGTCGTGGCCTCTCCCGGCTCGTAGGGGTCGAGGGCCAAAGCTGTGGTGTCGATGCGCGCCAGCGCCTCCACCGGCTGCCCTATGTAAACCTGCAACTGCTCGCTGCTGGTGATGATGGCCTGGCGCACCTGGATCTCGTCGGCGGCAAGGATGTCCAGCCGCGCCTGCAGTTCATCGATGTCGGTGCGCGTGCCGGTGCCTGCCTCAAAGGCCATGCGGGCGCTGCGCAGCTGCGCCCCGACCGAGCTCACCTGCGCCTGCGTCAGCCGCAGCCGGTCACGCTGGAACAGCGCATCGAAATACGCCTGCACCACGCGCGTGCCGAGGTCTTGCATGTCCATCTCGAGCTGCGACTCCGCCACCTGCACCTTGGCCCGGGCCTCATCGAGCTGCTCGAACTGGAACTTGCGGTAGAGCGGCTGGGTGAGCTGCAGGTTGGCCTGCTCGGTGTTGTAGTTGAGCTCGTTGGCGCTGCGCCCGCCTTCCTGCCGCTCCTGGTCGACCCGCCCGAACGAGTAACTGGCCGAGACGTTGGGCAGCAGCTGCGCCCGCGCTTGCGGCAATGCCTCGCGCTCCGCCTCGGTGCGTGCCCGCGCGGCGCGGATCTGGCCGTCGTTCTGCAGCGCCAGCTGGTAGCTCTCCATGAGGTCGAGCGCGTGCGCCGGGCCGCCGATCGTTGCGAGTGCCAGCGCCAGGGCGGCGGCCAGACGGTGGCGACGGGGGGCGAGGGTGGGCATGGTCATTCTTCCTTCATCGAGGCTGCGATGCGCTTGGTGAGCGGGTGCAGCAGGTAGGTGAGCAGGCTGCGCTCGCCGCTGCGGATCACCACTTCTGCCTGCATGCCCGGCTGCATCTGCCGGTTGCCGAGCGTCTGGATGCCCTCTGGCGTGATGGCCACGCGGCCAAGGTAGAACGGCACGCGCGTGGCCTCATCAACGAGGATGTCGTTGCTGAGTGAGACCAGCGTGCCATCGACCACCAGTTGCGGGCTGTGGGCGAAGGCGCTGAAGCGCACATCGACGGTCTGCCCGGGGCGCACACGGTCGATCAGGTGCGGGGCGATCTGTGCATCGAGCATCAGCGCCTCGTCGCGCGGCACGATATCCATGATCTTCTGACCGGCGCCGATCACCGCGCCGGCACTCTGCACCACCAGCCCCACCACCTGCCCGGCCGCCGGTGCCTTGATCTCGGTGCGTGCCAGCTCCTCGCGCACCGCCTTGAAGCGTTCGTCCTCGGCCTCCACCTCGCGCTGCACCTCGGCCAGTTGCGATTCCACCTCCTTGCGGTACTCGGCGCGCTGCGTCTGGATGCGCTGGCGTGTCTCGAGGATGGCGCTGCGCATGCGCGCCTGGTTGCCCATCGCCTCGCTGATGGCACCCATCACGTCGGCCAGCACTCGCTCCAGTTCCAACTGCCGCGTGAGCGGTGCGTAGCCCTCGGCCACGAGGCCACGGACGCCGCTCAGTTCGCGCTCGATCAGACGCACCTGCTCGCGGCGGTTCTGCAGAACCTGCTGGTAGGTCTCGATCTGCGACTCGTAGCCGCGGATGCTCTCCTCCAGCGCCGCCACCGCTGAGCCCAGCGCCGCGCGCCGGCTATTGAACAGCTGTTCCTGCGTTATCAGCTGCTGGCGGATCAGCGGGTCGGCTCCGGCGTCGCCACCGAGGTCGGCGTGGAAGACGATGCGCCCGGCGCCGGTCTGCTCCGCCAGCAGCCGGCTCTCAGCCGCACGCAGCCCGTAGTAGCGCTGCCGGCTGGCCTCGTGGTTGGCACGTGCCACCTTGTCGCCGAGGCGCACCAGCACCTCGCCTTCGGCCACCTCCTGGCCCTCGCGCACCAGCACCTCCACCACCGTGCCACCCTGCTGGTGCTGCACCGGCTTGCGTTTGGTCTCGACCGACACGGTAGCCTGGCTCGGTACACCTTCGTCGAGCGGCGCGAAGGCCGCCCACAGCAGAAAGCCGCCAAAGCCTACGCCGAGCGTCCACAGCCCGATGCGGGCGATGCGTCCGGTGTCTGAGGGCGGCTCTGCCAGCGGCGCTTCGATGGCGTTGCGGGGGGCTAAGGTGATGGGTGAGGGGCTCGACATGTCAGATATCCGGAGGGTTCAGGCGGGGGTGCCGGCGTTGCCGGCAGCGGGATCGGAGGGCGGTGATGCGGGTGGCGGCGCCACCGGCGGCTGCTGCGTGCGCAGGCTCGCCAGCACGGTATCGCGCTGACCATCGGCCACCATCGCGCCGTCGCGCATCACCAGCAGGCGGTCGACCACCTGCAGTGCGCTCATCCGGTGGGTGACCAGCAGCACTGTGCAGCCGCGCGCCTTGAGGTCGCGCAGGGCCGCCACCAGCGCCGCCTCGCCGGCGTCGTCGAGGTTGGCGTTGGGTTCGTCCAGCACCAGCAGGCGTGGGTCGCCATACATCGCCCGGGCCAGCGCGATGCGCTGCCGCTGCCCGCCGGAGAGCGCGCTGCCGCCGGTGCCGATCGGGGTGTCGTAGCCCTGCGGGAAGCGCAGGATCATGTCGTGCAGGCCGGCACGCCGTGCCGCCTCGATCACCTTGGCGGAGTCCAGCTCGCCAAAGCGCGCGATGTTCTCGGCGATGCTGCCGTCGAACAGCTCGACATCCTGTGGCAGGTATCCCAGTTGCGGGCCCAGCGCGCTGCGATCGATGCCTGCCACCGGCACGCCGTCGTAGAGCACCTGCCCCTCGGTGTAGGGCCAGATGCCCAGAAGGCTACGCGCCAGCGTGCTCTTGCCGGAGCCGGACGGGCCGATGATGCCCACCACCTCACCGGCGGCGATGCGCAGGTCGAGTGGGGCGACGATGGGCTGCTGCCGGCCTGGCGCGGTGGCCGAGAGCCCCTGCGCCTCGAGTTCGCCGCGCAGCGTCGGTGTGGCGGCGCCGGCTGCCGATTCCGGGTGGTCCTCGAGCAGCCGCTCGAGCCGGCGCAGGCAATCGCGCGACTGCACGAACTGTCCCCAGGTGCCGACCAGCATCTCGATCGGGCTCGACGCGCGGCTCACCAGCACGTTGGCGGCGATCATCGCCCCTACGCTGATCTCGCCCTCGATGGCGAGCAGCGCGCCGGCTCCCAGCGCCAGCGACTGCTGGCTGAAGCGCACGAACTTGACCACCGAGGTGATACCGACGTTGCGACCGTGGGTGTGGTCCTGCGCCTGCAGCCAGCGGCGCTGGCGGCTCTGCCAGCGGCTGCGGAGGTCGCCCAGCATGCCCATCGACTCTACCACCTCGGCGTTGCGCATCTTGCTGCCGAGGTAGCGGTTCACCTCCATCTCGGCCTCGGCCATCTTGCCGGCCGGGCCGGCGGCCAGCCGCTGGTTGAGCCACGCCAGCAGCAGCAGGTTGGCGACGAACACCAGCGCCAGCAGGCCCAGGAGCGGGTGCAGCAGGTAGCACACACCGATGTAGATGGGCGTCCACGGTGCATCGAAGAAGGCGATGGTGCCGGTGCCGGTGAGGAACTGGCGGATCTGCGCGAGATCGTTGAGCGCCTGCGCCGCCTTGTGGCCACTCTGTTCCAACTCGGCGCGGAAGCCGGCGCGGAACACGCGTTCGCCCAGCGCCTTGTCGAACTGAACGCCGGCGCGCACCAGCAGCCGGCTGCGCAGCCACTCGGCCAGCGCCATCACTGCCAGGAACAGCAGCAGCAGAAGGGTCATGGCGTACAGCGTGAGGTGGTTCTGGCTCACGTAGACGCGGTCGAACACTTGCAGCATATAGAGCGTCGGCGCCAGCATCATCAGGTTGGCGACCAGGCTGAATGCCCCGGCCAGCGCGAACTCGCGGCGGAAGCTCCAGAGTATGGACATGAGTCGGCTGCGTCCGGCCACCGGCTTGGCGTCCACGGTGATGGGCGGCAAAGGTCGGGTCGCGAGGGGGGTGGTCATGCGCCGGCACCTCCGGTGGCCAGACCGCCGGGCAGGGGCGGCGAGGGGCTCGTTGGCGGTGGTGCGGCCTGCGCCGGCCGTGCCACTGCCGGCTGCGCTGCGCGCCCCTGCAACGCCGCCAACACCTCATCGCGCGGGCCGAACGCCTGCACCTGACCATCGCGCAGCACCAGCATGCTGTCGACCGCGCCGAGCACGCTGGTGCGGTGCGTCATCACCACGATGGTGGTGCCGCGCGCCTTGAGCGCCAGCAGCGTTTGCAGTAGGGCCCGCTCGCCGGCTTCATCCAGGCTGCTGTTGGGCTCGTCGAGCACGATGAACGCCGGATCGCCGTAGATCGCCCGCGCCAGCGCCACGCGTTGCCGCTGCCCGCCCGAGAGCACCACGCCGCCCGGGCCGATGAGCGTGTCGAGCCCGTCCGGGAGCTGCGCCACCAGCTCGTCGAGACCCACCGCACTCACCGCGCGCGCAAGACGGTCGGCATCGGCGTCACCAAAGCGCGCGATGTTCTCCGCCAGCGTGCCGTCGAACAGCTCGGTGTCCTGCGGCAGATAGCCGACGTGCGGGCCCAGCTCCTGCTTGTTCCAGGTGAACACGTCGACGCCGTCGAGCCGTACCCGGCCGGCAGCCGATGGCCACAGGCCGACCAGCAGGCGCGCCAGCGTGCTCTTGCCCGACGCTGACGGGCCGACCACCGCCAGCACTTCGCCCGGCTTGAGGGCAAAGGCGACGTTGCGCAGGATCGGCACTTGCCCGCCGGGCGCCGTTGCTACCACGCCCTCCACCGTGAGCGCACCCTTGGGCGCCGGCAGGGGCATGCCCAGCGGGCGCTCCGGGCTCTGGCCGAGGAAGGCCTGCAGACGGCCGTAGGCGTCGCGCGCCTGCACCACCTGCTTCCATTGCGCGATGACCTGCTGCAGCGGCGCCAGCGCACGCCCGGCGAGTGTCCATGCCACGATCATGCCGGCCCCGTTGGGGTCGAGTTCGCCCTCGAGGGTGAGCCAGGCGGCGATGCCGAGCACCATCGAGCCCTGCGCGATCTGCACGAACTTGGAGAGCGCCGCACCGGTACCGGCGTGGTCCGACGCCTCGGCCTGCTCGCGCAGCATGCGCCGCTGCCGGCCCAGCCAGCGGTCGCGGATGGCACCCCACATGCCCATGGACTCGATCACCTGTGCGTTCTGCAGGCTGGTGCTGGCGTAGCGTTGCGCCTCCAGCCCACTGCGCTGCGCGTCGATGAGGGGTTTGGCGGTGTCACGCTCTGTCTTGAAGCCGATCACCAGCATGGCCAGCGCTGCGATCAGCACGAAACTGCCCATCACCGGGCTGATGAACATGATGATCAGGATGAACAGCAGCGCCACCGGCGCGTCGGCCATGGCAGTGAGCGCCGGGCTGGTAAGGAAGCCACGCACTGTCTTGAGATCGTTGAGCGGTTGCAGCCCCAGCGGCAGGCCGCGCAGCTGCGCCGCGAAGGTGGCATCGAACACGCGTTCGCCCAGTTGCCGGTCGAGCGCCTCGCCGGCGCGGTGCAGCAGCTTGCCGCGCACCCAGTCGGCACCCTCCATCACCGCATAGGCCAGCAGCACCAGCAGGGTGAGCATGAGCAGGGTGTTGGCATTGCGGCTGTAGACCACGCGCCCGTAGGCCTCGAGCATGTAGAAGGTGGGTGCCAGCGTGAGCAGGTTGACCACCACGCTGTAGCCCATCACCTGGCGGAACAGCCCCTGCAGGCCGGTGAGTGCCTCGCGGATCTCGTTGCCGGCGGGTTTGCGGTTTTGCGCGGACGTCATCTAGGGGGCCTTGCTCAGAGGGTCAGGGTGGCCGCCGCCTCGGCGCCTTGCGGCGTCTGCCGCGCGCCACTGGCGATGGGGGCCGGCTCGGACGCCGCAGGCGGCACCACCAGCACGTATTCGGGCAACTCGTCGCCGGCCGTGGCGGCCCGGCCGGCGGCTGTGGCAGCGCTATCGGTAGTGTCGGCGGCGAGGTGGAACGTGAGGGCGTAGCCGGCCGTATCGGCCGCCAGCACCACCTCGGTGAGCCGCTCGCGGTGGAAACGCTGCTCATCGGCCGGGTCGAGCCGCACCTCGAAACGGATGCGGCCGTCGAGCGTGAACATCGACAGCACGCCGGCCTTGAGGCTCAGCGTGTGCCGGTCAAAATACACCGGCGCGTTGTCGGCAAAGCGGATCAGCGGCAGCGCGCGCTCCGGGTGGCGCTGCACGTTCCACGGGCTGGCCGGGTGCTGCAACACCACACGCGCGGTGCGCGAGACCGAGTAGATGGCGTTGCACACCATCTGCGAACCCATGGTCGGGAAGCGCTCGCGCATCGGGCGGTAGACGAGGTGGTGCAGCGCCACCCGGTTCCAGCAGCGTGTCTGCTGCACCACTGGCGCGATGGCGTTGCACAGCTGCGCAAATGCCACCTGCAGTGCGCGCAATTGGCCAAGGCGCGCGGCGTCGGCATCGAGCCGCACCACCACCGTGTGCGAGCCGGTGAAGGCCGGCCGCGCTGAGTCCATATTCACGGGCAGGGAGTTCATATAGGAGCATGGTACCACGGTTGGCGTGGTCCTATATGAACTTCTGGCCGAACTTGAATAGGCCGCCTGCTAATATCGAGTATGGTCGCCACCACCCTCGATTACACCCAGTCGCGCTATGGCGCGGCCGGCGACGGCGCTTTTGACGGCGTGGTGCGACTCAGCGTGGGAGGGCTCGCGGGCACCGGCACGCTGCTCTACGACGGCATCACCCTCCTCACTGCGGCGCACCTGTTTGCCAATGGCACCACTGGCGTGCGCGTCATGTTCGACACCGCCGCCGGCGCGCAGACCCTGCAGGCCAGCCGCGTGCGCCTGCACCCGCAGTACGACCCGCGCAGCAGCAACAACGACCTCGCTCTGGTCACGCTTGCCATGGCGGCGCCGGTCACGGCCAACCGTCACGAGCTCTACCGCGAGCGGGACGAGGTGGGCCAGCGCTTCGACCTGGTGGGCTACGGCAGACCCGGCACCGGCACCAGCGGCCGCGATACCAGCTACAGCGGCCCGCCGCTGCGCCTCGCTGCCGCCAACGTGGCCGACGCCGACATCGGCCAACTGGCCGCCTTCAACAACACCATCCTTGCGCGCAACCCCGTATCGGGTTCGCAGTTCGTCGCTGATTTCGACGATGGCAGTGCCGCGCGCGATGCCTTTGCCGTGCTGGCCGGCATCGCTGGCACCGGGCTAGGCGCCGACGAGGGCTTCATCACCTCCGGCGACAGCGGCGGCCCAGCCCTCATCGGCGCGCGCGTGGCTGGTGTGGCGAGCTATTCCGGCAGCCTGAGTTCGGGCGGCGTCCGTCCCGACTTCGACGGCACCGTCAACAGCACCTTTGGCGAGATCGGGGCATGGCAGCGCGTGAGCGCCTTCCAGCAGTTCATCGACGCCGCGATCCGCGAGGATCAGCTCGCTGCCGGCGCTCCGCGCACCCCGGCCGAGGTACAGCGCAGCGTGGCCGAGGGCAACAGCGGCATCCGCATGGCATGGTTCTTGGTGGGTTTCTCCGGCGAGCGCACTACGCCCGAGCAGGTGGTGAGCGTGGCTTATCGCACGCTCGACGGCACCGCCACCGCGGGCGAGGATTACCTACCGGTGAGCGGCCGCCTCAACCTTTACCCCGGGGAGGCGCACGTGCCAGTCGGCGTGGAGCTGATCGGCGATACCCGGGCCGAGGGCAACGAGACGCTGCTGCTGGAGATCTTCGATCCGGTGGGCGGCGGTTTTGCCGGGGGCGCGGTCACCCTCACCGCCATACGCACCATCGTCGACGACGACCTCGGCCCGCCGGGCTGAGGCAGCCCTGCCAGCAGCGCCATGGAGCCCGGCTGCGCCAAAGAAAAAGGGCCGGCGGGTCGCCCCGCCGGCCCCACAAAAGAGACCGCGATCAGGCCGCGAAATCGACCGTGCCGACGATCGACGGCGTCACCGCCAGCACGTTCTCGGCGCGCACCGCGATGTTCTGGATGCGCGTGTCCTGCGCCGCCGGTGTCTCGGCTTGGTTGAACGCGGTGGCCTGCGTGGGGTGGAAGCGCTCCATGTAGAGCTCGAACATCTTATGCTGGCCGAGCGCGTCGGTCGGGCGCACACCCGTGGCTGTGAAGTTGAGCGCCTCGTCGGTGGCACCGCTCACCGACAGCGCCTCGTTGCTGCCGATGCGCACATATCGGAAGTTATCGCCATTGGCCTTGAACGGGTAGGAGTCGCCACCCTGAGCCAGGAAGCCGATGGTGGTCACGGTGATGGTGGCCGGTGCGTTGCTGGCCAGCACGCCGTCGTTATAGATCTGCAAGGGGCTGCCGTTGCCGGTCAACGCGATGTCACGCACGCGCGAGCCGGCCGCCGCCGACGGGTCGTAAGAGAACGACACCCCGCCCACCTGCGGGAAGCGGCCTTGGCTGCCGAGGCTCGCCACGCCATGCTCAAGCAGCGCCTTGAGCTGCGCGGGGGTGGCATCGAACACCATGAGGTCGTTGTTGAAGCGCACCACATCCTCCACGTCCAGCTGCGTCACCGCACCGCGGTTGACCGGCGGCAGCTTCGTCACATCGCCCTGTGCGTCGGGCGCCGAGAGCGTGCCGATCGAGGCACGGATACCACCACCGTTGGCGATCGAGACGATGTAGTTGCCGCGCGCCAGGTTGAGTGCATCGGCTGACACGAACAGCTGCGCATCGGCCACCAGGTTGCCGAGGTTGGTCTCCTCGTTGCGCACGAAGGTGCGCTCGCCCTCCAGATAGACGCTGGAGAAGCCGAACACCACCGAGCTCTTGCTGGTGATGACGCCCTGCACGGCATCGGTGATCTGCTTGACCTGCGCGCCGCGCGAGCCGGCGGCAAAGGCAGCACTACTGGCCACAGCCGATTCCGCCACGCCGTAGGCTGCTGCGACATTGGCATCGGTGGCGGCATAGGCGCCGTTGATAGCCGAGCGGCTCGCCAGGTTGGTTGTGATGATGTTGCCGCTGCTGTCGAAGTCCACCACCAGCCGGCCAAGGTAGGTGAACTCATTGTCGGTGTTCACCACCAGCGTGGGCTTGCCGTCGCGGGCGTTGATCACCAGCGGATAGGTGTCGGCAAAGTTGGCCTCGTGGCCCAAAAAGGCGGTTGCGCGGTCGTTGCTGTCACCCAGACGTGTGTTGGAGCCGGCCGCCAGGATCACATCCACGCCCGACAGCTTGGTGGCCAGCAGGCGCTCGTTGGCCAACACCTGCAGGTGGGCCATCACAATCACCTTGTTCACGCCCTGCGCGGTGAGATCGTTGATGACTGGCTGCAGCTGCGCGGCGAGCAGGTCCATGTTATCGACCTCGCCGTTGGAGCCCTCGCCGGTGGGGAAACCCTTGACCTCGACACCGCCGGTGGACGAGATGGCCTCCAGTTTTTGCGTGGTGGCGCCCACCAGGCCGATCTTCTCGCCGTTCACGGTGATGACCGCCGAGGGCGCGATCTTGCGCTGCAGCGAGCGGGCCTCTTCGAGGCCAGCGGCGGCCGTGGTGTCGACGAACAGCCCCGACAGCGAAGAGTCTCCGGAGAAATCGAGGTTGGCCGAGAGGTAGGGGAACAGCGCCCCGTTGGGGTTGAGGCGCGGCGATGCGTTGATGACCTCGGCAAAGGCCGACGTGCCCTTGTCGAACTCGTGGTTACCGATGGTGCTGGCCTGCACACCGATGAGGTTGTGGATCTGGATGTCGGCCGCGCCGAATGCCGGCGTGGATGTGGTGCCCAGCACCGAACGCAGCGCCACATCGGTGCCAGCACTCAGGAAGGGGCTCGGAATGAAGTTGTCGCCGCCAGCCAGCGTGATGCTGTTGGCGAATTCGTCCTCGAACTTGTCCACCAGCGCCGCCAGCTTGGGCGCTGTGCTGCTGGCCAGCTGGCCGGCCTCGGCATCGGCGAAGTGCAGCAGCTGCAGGGTGAACGGCGCGTTCTGGAACACGGTGAGGGTGGGGCTCGGCAGGCCAGAGTCGCTCTCGTTGGAGACAACCAGAAGGTCGCGGCCGGTGGGCGAGTCGGCCGCGCTGATGAACACCAAGCCTTCCGGCCGGAAGTCGTCGGTGTTGCGCAGGTACTGCACAAAGCTCACCTTGGCCGGGTCGGTGACGTCGTACACCATCACACCGCCGCCGCCGCGCTCGAGGCCCACAAAGGCCAGCGTGCGGCCGTTGACCACACCCACCGTGATGCCTTCGGGCTCGGGGCCCTTGTTATC
>CAMDGF010000029.1 GCA_945897555.1 Klebsiella pneumoniae
GCATCATCGGGCGGGCCAAGCGCTTTGCCAAGGTAGCCGGCGAGATGGTGTCGCTGGCGCAGAGCGAAGACCTGGCCCGACACGCGCGCCCCGACCACGTGCACGCCGCAGCCAGCGCCCCAGATACGCAACGCGGTGAGCGCATCGTGCTGTTCACGACAGCCCACGACCTGCAGCGGCACGATCTCGCCGAGGCAGCGCATGCGCTCGGCATCCGCGAACTCGCCATCCCGCGGCAACTGGTCACACTCGACGCACTGCCGGTACTCGGCACGGGCAAGACCGACCATCAGGCGCTCGCGAAGATGGCCGCCGCGCTGCCGGAGACCTGAGTGATGTCGAGCACTGCATCGAATCCCGCGGCCGCCCCAGCGCCGCCAAAGGTTGTCAACGCCGCCGGCAAGCGCTCGAGTGCAAGCCCGCCGGCGCAACACCTGCTGCTGTTCCACGAGGACCCGCCCACCGAATGGCTCAAGACAGTGGCACTCGAGTGCGGAGCGCAAGGCGTTGAACGTCTGGGCCACGTCGGCTTCCGGCTGCTGCGTGTGAAGCGCCCCGAGGCCGCGGCGGAGGCCGTCGTTGCGGGCGCACCCGAGGCCTTCGACTGGGCGCTGCTACCGGCCGAACGCAAGGTGACCGATTTCGGCATGCTGGTCTGCGACATGGACGCCACCCTGATCGAGAACGAATGCGTCGACGAACTCGCTGCCATGCTGCCCGACCCGGCACCGGTCATCGCACTCACCCGGTTGGCGATGGAGGGCCGCATCCCGGTGGAAGATAGCCTGCGGCGGCGTATCGATGCCCTCGGTGGCATGCCGGAGCGCGCCATCCGCGCCGTCCTTGCCGGGCGCATAGCGATGCGCCCCGGGGTCGAGCGGCTGATGCGCCTGGCGCGCACTGCCGGCTGGCCGATCGTGCTGGCCACTGGCGGCTTTGCCCAGTTCGCCGAACCGATCGCTGGCCGTCTGGGCATCAAGGAGATCATCTGCAACCGCCTCGACATCGAGGATGAGCGGCTCACTGGCAGCTTCAGTGGCGAGATCGTGGATGCCGCCAGCAAGGCGCTGGCCGTGGCAAAGGTGGCCAAACGGCTCGGCGTGAAGATGCGGCAGATCGTCGCGCTCGGCGACGGTGCCAACGACAGCGTGCTGCTGCGCAATGCCGGGCTCAGTGTGGGCATCCGGCCCAAACCCCTGATCGCCAGCCTCGCCGATCACAGCCTGCACCATGCGCCGCTCGACGTCGTGTGGTACCTGGCTGGCGGCGAATGATGCCCGACCCTAGGCCGCGGGTCGGCTTGGCTATGATGCGGACATGACGACACGCACCCCCCTGCCCTGGCCCTGGGTCATCGTAGCGCTGATCGGCGCCGTGAGCCTGGCGCAAGTCGCCGTGTTCCGCGGCGAGACGGTCAACGCCGCCTGGCTGCTTGCCGCTGCGGTCTGCACCTACCTGCTGGCCTACCGCTTCTACTCCGCCTGGGTCGCGGCCAAGGTGCTTTGCGTGGACGCTACCCGTGCCACGCCCGCCGAGCGCCTCGACAACGGCCGCGACTTCGTACCAACCCACAAGTGGGTGGTCTTTGGGCACCACTTCGCTGCCATCGCCGGCCCGGGGCCGCTCATCGGCCCGACGCTCGCCGCGCAATTCGGCTATCTACCGGGGACGCTGTGGATCCTGGTGGGTGGCGTGCTCGGCGGCGCGGTGCAGGACATGGTCATCCTGTTCCTATCGACCCGCCGCGACGGCCGCTCGATCGGGCAGATGGCGCGCGACGAGCTCGGCAACGTCGGCGGCGTGGCGGCGCTCATCGGCACCTTCCTCATCATGCTCATCCTCATCGCTGTGCTCGGGCTGGTGGTGGTCAACGCGATGAAGCACAGCCCATGGGCCACCAGCACGGTGGCAGCGACCATCCCGATCGCGCTGGTGGTCGGGCTCTACCTGCGATACCTGCGGCCGGGCCGCGTACTCGAGGGCACCACCATCGGTCTGGTCCTTCTTGCGCTGGCGGTGCTCGGTGGCGGCTGGGTGTCGACCCACGAGACGCTGGCGCCGCTGTTCGACCACGACGCGCTGCCCTTGGCCGGCGCCGTCATCGTCTACGGCTTTGCCGCGGGGGTGCTGCCGGTCTGGCTGCTGCTGGCTCCGCGCGACTACCTCTCGACCTTCGTCAAGCTCGGCACGGTGCTGCTGCTGGCGGTGTGCATCGCCGTGCTGCGCCCGGAGATCCACATGCCGGCGGTGACCCCGTTCGTCGATGGCAGTGGCCCGATCTTCGGCGGCAAGATGTTCCCGTTCGTCTTCATCACCATCGCATGCGGCGCGATCAGTGGCTTCCATTCCCTGATCTCGTCCGGGACCACGCCTAAGCTGCTGATGTCCGAAGGCGACATCCGGCTGGTCGGCTACGGTTCGATGCTGCTCGAGTCGCTGGTGGCGGTGATGGCGCTCATCGCCGCCACCGTTCTCGAACCAGGCGTCTACTTCGCCATCAACAGCCCGGCCGGGGTGGTCGGTGCAGATCTCGCCATGGCGGTCGAGACCATCAGCGGCTGGGGCTTCCCGGTCAGCGCTGCTCAGATGCAAGGCCTCGCCGAGGAGATGGGCGAGGCCACCCTGCTCTCGCGCACCGGCGGCGCGCCAAGCCTGGCGGTGGGCATGGCGTCCATCTTCAGCGCGGCCTTCGGCGGCGGCCTGCTGGCGCTCTGGTATCACTTCGCCATCATGTTCGAGGCGGTGTTCATCCTCACCACGCTGGATGCCGGCACCCGGGTGGGCCGCTTCATGCTGCAGGACATGCTCGGCAATGTGGTGCCGGCGCTTGGTCGGACCTCCTGGTACCCATCGGTGTTGCTATGCAGCGCATTGGTGGTGGCCGGCTGGGGCTACTTCCTTTACGTCGGCGTGATCGATCCCAACGGCGGCGTGAACATCCTCTGGCCGCTGTTCGGCATCTCCAACCAGATGTTGGCGAGCATCGCGCTGGCAGTGGCTACTGGCACGCTGGTGCGCACCGGCAAGGCCCGCCACGCTTGGGTCACCGGTCTGCCGCTGGCGTGGCTGGCATTCATCACCACCTGGGCGGCCGGCGAGAAGGTGTTCAGCGCAGACCCACGCGTCGGCTTTTTGGCTGCAGCGCGCGACCTCGCCGACAAGCTCGCCGCCGGCGTGCTGCCCCCAGAGAAGGCCGCGGTGGCGCCGCAGCTCATCTTCAATCAGCAACTCGACGCGGTGCTGACGGCGCTGTTCGTAGGCGTTCTGTGGACGGTGATCGGCGCCATGCTGCTGGGCGCTCGGCGACATCTGGCCGGCACCTGCACCCGCGGCAGCAGCGAAGCCCCCTACGTGCGCAGCCGCGCGGCCGCTGCCGGGGCGGTCTCGCCATGAACGCCACCCTGCAAGCACTGCTCGACACGGTGCGCGCACTCACCGGCGACGACGCCTACGAGCGCTACCTCACGCGGCACCGCGCGCTGCACCCGGAGGTGTCCGCCTTGTCGCCGGCCGAGTTCTATGCCAGCGAGATCGAGCGACGCTACAGTGGGGTGTCGCGCTGCTGTTGACACTCGCCGGCTACCCATGACCCGCCCCTCCTACATCGGCCGCTTTGCGCCCTCGCCCACAGGCCCGCTGCATGCCGGCTCGATGCTCGCCGCATTGGCGAGCTGGCTGGACGCGCGCGCAGCAGGTGGCGAGTGGCATCTGCGCATCGAAGACCTCGATGGGCCGCGCTGCTCGCAGGCGGCTGAGCGCGCCATCCTTGACACGCTGGCCGGTTGGGGGCTGCACCACGACGGCCCGCTCATCCGTCAAAGCGAGCGGACCGACGCCTACGAGGCCGCGCTGCATCGTCTCGCCCCGCACGTCTACCCGTGCGCCTGCACCCGCCGCGAGATCGCCGACTCCTCGTTGCGTGGTGTCGATGGCCCGGTGTATCCGGGCACCTGCCGCAACGGGCTGCAAGGTCGCGTGGCGCGGGCTGTACGCGCGCGTGTCGGCGATGCCGCCATCACCCTATCCGACCGCCTGCAGGGCGAGATCCGCCAGAACCTCGAATTCGACACGGGCGACTTCGTCGTCCGCCGCGCCGACGGCCCATTCGCCTACCAACTGGCGGTGGTCGTCGATGACGCCGAGCTGGCTGTGACCGACGTGGTGCGGGGTGCCGACCTGCTCGACAGCACGCCACGTCAGGTGCATCTGCAAAAGCTACTCGGACTGCCCACGCCCCGGTATCTGCACCTGCCGGTGCTGGTGGATGCGGCCACCGAAAAACTCAGCAAGCAGACGCTCGCCAAGCCGGTGTCGAGCGACGACGCCGATGACCTGCTCGACCCCCTGTTGGCATGCCTCGGCCAGCCTGCAGCGCCGGCTGGCCCCCTGGCCTCGAGGCTGCAGCGCGCCGCGGCCCGATGGTCACCGGAGCGCTTGCCCCGCTTGCGAACCTTGGCCTGGCATCACGATGCGGCGGCAACGCTGCCGATGGGCGCCGGATGAGCCACTGGCCTAGCCACCAACGGGGTCTTGGGTGGCTCACCCATCGGCTGCAGCGCGCCTTGGCCGTCCTGCTGCTGATCTGCGCGCCGACAGCAGGTGCTGGCGAATTCGGCAAAGGCCTGTTCTGGCGCATCGACCCGCCCTCGGGCGCGCCGGCGAGCCACGTCTTTGGCACGGTGCACGTGGACGACGCACGCGCGCTCAAGCTCGCGCCGGCGGTGCGAGAGACGCTCGGCAAAAGCCGGCTGCTCGCGTTAGAACTGGTCACTGACACCGCCAGTGCAGAGGCTTTTGCTGCGGCCGCGCAATTGCCCGAGACACGCACGCTCAGCCAGACCATGCCGGCGGCAGATTACGCAAGGGTCGAAGAACTCCTGCGCAACCGCTACGGCATCCCACCCTACGTGGTCGAGCGCATGGCCCCTTGGTCGGCCTACGTCACGCTCAACCTGCCCGGCCCGCGCATGGGGCTCACCGTCGACGAGCTGCTGCATCGCATTGCGCTCAAGCAGGGCAAGCCGGTCGAGGGACTCGAGACGGTGCAGGCGCAGATCGCTGCCATGCAGGCGATCCCGGAGTCACAGCAGGTCACACTGCTGGTGGCAGCCGCCCGCCAGCATGACAGGGTGGTCGAGATGGCACGCGAACTCATCGAACGCTATCTGCAAGAAGACCTTGACGCCATCCTCGGCCTGCAAGACCCATTCGACGACACCTTGCCCGCCGAGGTGCAGGCTGCGCAGAACGCGCTGGTGGAGAGCGTCCTGTTCGGCCGCAACCCGGCAATGGCGGAGCGGGCCGCACAGCTGGCCGATGCCGGCAATGCATTTATGGCTGTCGGGGCGCTGCACCTCTACGGCCCGCGTGGCCTGCTGGCCGAGTTGCAGAAACGTGGCTACCGAATCACGCGGGTGCCGCTGTCCAGCCACTCACCCGGGCCCTGAAGCACACAACAGGCGCCCGTTTGGCGGGTCAGCCGTGCCGGTCTGCCTCCGTGCCGCCGGGCTGCTCTTCCGCTGGGGGCAGGTTGCCCGGTTCCGGCGCGGGCAGCCCGCCGACACCTATCGTGTCTGGATCGAGCCCCTCATCGAACAGCACCGGCGCCAGACGCTTGCCCGGCTGAACGCCAAGCTCCCTGAGCATCTCGGCCTGCCGCACGAGACTTCCTCGACCACTCCGCAGACGCTTGTGAGCATCGTCATAGGCTCGCTGCGCTTGCTGCAGTCGGCTACCGACCGTCTCGAGCGCCTCGACGAAGCCCACGAACTTGTCATAGAGCTCAGCGCCGCGTCGGGCGATCTCCTGATGGTTCTTCGCTTGTTGCTCCTGACGCCAGAGGTTGGCGACGGTGCGCACCACGAACAACAGCGTCGACGGGCTCACCAGCAGCACGTTGCGCTCCCAGGCGTCCTGCCAGAGCTGTGCGTCCTCGCTGATGGCGACCAGGTAGGCCGGCTCGACCGGCACGAACATGATCACGAAGTCGAGCGACTGGTTGCCATGGAGGTCTTCGTAGCGTTTCCCGGACAGACCCTTGATATGGCCGCGCACTGAATCGAGGTGACGCTTGAGCGCGGCCGGGCGCTCGGCGCTCTCGGAGAGGTTGGCGTATTCGATATAGGCGCTGAGCGAGACCTTGCTGTCGATGATCAGGTGACGGCCGCCAGGGAGCTTGACCACGACATCGGGCTGCACGCGGCGGCCGTCCTCGCGCTGGTGGCTCTCCTGCGTCTCGTACTCATGCCCCTCGCGCAAGCCAGACGTCTCGAGGACACGCTCGAGGACCAACTCGCCCCAGTTGCCCTGCATCTTGTTGTCAGCCGTGAGCGCGCGGGTGAGGTCGCCGGCGCGCTGACTGAGCTGCTGGTTGAGCTCCATCAGTTGCCGCACCTGCGTGGCGAGCTCGGTGCGCTGGTTGCCCTCGACGCGGTACACCTCCTCGACCCGGGTCTTGAAGTCGCCGATCTGCAAGCTGAGCGGCTGCAGCAGCGACTGCAGGCTGGTCTGGTTCTGCTGCGCCAGCGCCTGCGAGCGCTGCTCGAGCACCTGCTGCGCCAGCACCTCGAAGCGGTTGGCGAGTTCCGCCCGGACCTGCTCGAGTTGCGCCAGCGCAGCGCGGTGGCTCTCGGCCTGCATGGCAAGGTCGGCAGCGGCACGAAGGCGCTCCTCATTGAGCATGCGGTCGGCTCGGGCCTGCTCCTCAGCCAAGCGCGCCGATGCGCGTTCGCGCTCACTGCCCAGCTCCTGTGCGGCGCGGTGGCGCTCCGCCTCTATTTCGCGCGCCGCACGTTCGCGCTCGGCGTCGAGGTCGCGTTGGAGCCGGGCGGCTTCTGCTGCCGCCTGCTGCTGTACGGCCTCGAGACGCGCCTGCAACGCAGCCGCGGCTGCGGATTCGGCCTCGGCGGCACCACCGCGCCCACGCGCAACGAACCAGGCCGCCACCGCACCAAGCCCAGCGGCGACCAGCAGGGTGATCAGGGACACGTTTTCCATCAGCTTGCCTCGTCTATGCTTTGCACGCAGTATGCCGACGCTGCTGGCTCACCACGCGAGCCTGCTGACGCGCTTGCACCACGCCCCGACATCATCCATCCGGAGACACCCGCATGACCCTCGCACTCTGGTGCATCCTCATCGCCGGCTTGCTGCCCATCACGGGTGCGGCCATCGCCAAATGGGGCTTCCGCGACTACGACAACGCCGAGCCGCGCGCCTGGCTGGCTCGCCAGACCGGCCATCGCGCCCGCGCCAATGCCGCCCAGCAGAACAGCTTTGAAGGTCTGCCGCTGTTCATTGGCGCGGTGCTGGTCGCGACCTTCACACAGGGCCCGCAGCCGGTCATCGACGAGTTGGCGGTGCTCTATGTCGTCACACGTGCCGCATACATCATCTGTTACGTCATCAACCGCCCGACGCTGCGGACCGTGGTCTGGGGTGCGGGGCTCGCGTGCATCATCGGCTTGTTCGTGGTCGCCAGCCGCGGGCCGGCCTGAGCGGGGCGCTGCGCCATGCCGCACGGTGGTTGGGAGGTCATCATCGAGTTTGCGGTGATCCTCATCTGCCCGCTGGTCTACCCGCTCTATCTGCAGCGCAGAGGCATGAGTCGAGGCGAGGCTTGGCGCGGTTTCGGCTGGTTCGCAGGGCTGTATGCGCTGATCGCCGCGGTCGCCCTCATGGGCTGGTTGCGGCAGCCGTGAGCCCTGCCCAAGCCTAGACAACATCGATATCGTGACCTAACCTGACAACGCATGTTGAGGCGGTCGGCAAACCCTCCTCGCGTCGTGTTGCCAATCCGGCGGAGACGCACCGCTCGTTCTGAAAGTCATGGCAGGAGGAGGATCGGTCGCTTCGCCGGGTCTTTTTTGCCCGCACATCCACAGTCTGTTCGCCCGTTCAGCTGCACCGACACGGTAATCGTGGCCACGCTAGACTCGCTGCGATGGCCACCGCGCTACTGTCCCACCCCACCTGTCTACGCCACGATCAAGGCCCCGGTCACCCCGAGTGCCCGGCCCGACTGGGCGCGATCGACGACCAGCTGGTCGCCTCCGGCCTGATGGACCACCTTCGGCGCATCGATGCCAAGCCCGCCACGCGCGAACAACTCCTGCGTGCACACGACGAATCGCTGTTGCGCTGGATCGAGAGCCAGTCACCCTCCACCGGGCTGGTGCACCTTGGCGACGACATCACCCTCAACCCGTGGAGCCTTGAGGCTGCCAAGCTCGCAGCAGGCGCGGTGGTGCAGGCGGTCGATAGCGTGATCGCCGGCAGCTTCGACAACGCGTTCTGCAGTGTGCGCCCGCCCGGGCACCATGCGAGCCGAAACCATTCTTCCGGTTTCTGCATCTTCAACAACATCGCCGTCGGCGCGCTGCACGCGCTCGAGCACCACCGGCTGGAGCGCGTCGCCATCTGCGACTTTGATGTCCACCACGGCAACGGCACCGAGGCGATCTTCCATGAGGACGCGCGGGTGCTGCTGTGCTCGTCGTTCCAGCACCCGTTCTACCCCTACAGCGGCGCCGACACCGGCAACGCGCACATCATCCCCACCCCCCTGCCAGCCTGGAGCGAAGGCGAAGCCGCGCGACTGGTGGTGGAGGAGACCTGGCTGCCGGCGCTCGAAGCGTTCCGGCCACAGATGTTGTTCATCTCGGCGGGCTTCGACGCCCACCGCGAGGACGACATGGCCATGCTCGGCTGGCGCGAGGCCGACTACGCGTGGATCACCGAGAGGCTCAAGGGCATCGCCGACCGCCACTGCGGTGGCCGCATCGTCTCGGCGCTCGAGGGCGGCTATGCGCTCAGCGCACTGGGCCGCAGCGTCGCGGCGCACATCCGGGTGCTCGCCGGGCTCTAGCGCCGCTCAGGGCACCTCCAGCGGTGCCCCGACCGGCGCGCTCCACTCCCCGCCCAGCGCCTTGTTGAGCGCGATGGTGTCGGTGGCCAGCGTGCCGCGCGCCTGGTTGAGTGCGAGTTCGGTGGCGAACAGCACGCGCTCGGCCTCGGCGACATCGAGGAAGGTGGTCAGCCCCACGCGGTGGCGCTCGCGGGCGATGGCTGCAGTGTCGCGATCGGCGAGCACCTGCCGCTCCAACGCGGCGATGCGCTGGCTGCCGCGCTCCACTGCGGTGAGCCGCTGCTCGACCTCGCTCACCGCACTGCGCACCGTCTGCACGTAGCGCGAGATCAGCTCGGCGGCCTGCGCGTCGCGCTGCTCGATCTGGGCGGCGAGCTGCCCGGCATCAAAGATGACACCGTTGAGCGCCACGGCGAGCGAGAACGGGTTGAACCAGCCGGTGGTGGGCACCACCTGCGTGGCACCGGCTCGCCCACTGAGGAGCAGCCGCGGCAGCCGATTGGCCTTGGCCACGCCGACATTGGCGATGGCCTGCGCAGCCAGCCGCTCGGCACGGCGGATATCGGGGCGCCGCTCGAGCAGTTCGACCGGCAGCACGCCGCTCGGCGCCGGCAGCGTGAGCGGGCCCTCCCCGGGGGCCAGCCGCTCGGCCAGATCGCCTGGCTGCAAGACGCACAGCAGCTCGAGCGCCAAACGCGCTGCGTCACCGGCCTGCTGCGTCTGCGCCAGGCTGGCGTTGGCGAGCTCGTACTGCGACTCGGCCCGCGAGAGCTCGTCGCCGCTGCTCAAGCCGGCGCGTACGCGCTGCCCGACGATATCGCGGGTCACATCGCGCGACTCGATGGTCTGCACCGTATAGGCGGCATTGCGCGCGCTGGTGCGATAGTTCATGTACTGCGCCGCCACCTCGCTCACCAGCGCCAGCCGCACATCGGCGATGTCCGCCTCACCGACTTCGACACCCGCTCGTGCCCCCTCACGCCCACGGCGGATACCACCCCAGATGTCGAGCTCCCACGAGGCGTCGAATTGCGCGTTGAAGGTATCGGTGATCGGAGCACCGAATGGCGTCGGCGCCGCGCGGGCGCGCGTCTCACCCACGCCGCCATTGAGTGTGGGGAACATCCGCGCGTCAGCGCCACGCTGCACCGCCCGCGCCGCCCGAAGGCGCTGCAACGCCGCCTGCACGTCGGGGTTGGCATCGAGCGCGGCCTGCTGCAGCCCGGCGAGCACCGGGTCGCCCAAGGACTGCCACCATTCGTCCACCCGCACGGTCTGCGCAACGCCCGTGTTGTTGAAGCCGGTGCTGCTGAACCTTTCTGGCAGTTTGACCCTGGGCCGCATGAAGTCCGGCCCGACCATGCTGCAGCCGGTCAGGGCACCGCCCGCCAGAGCCAGCAGCAGCCCGATCTCGAGGGCCCGACAGCGCAGCGGGCTTCGCCCACTCGTGGAGGAAGGCCTGCCGCTCACGGCGCCTTCTTCTCTCCGGAGCCCTGCCCGGCCATCCGCCTGCTTGCCTCGCCAGCGGGTGGCGCTGGCGCATCTTTGCTGTCTGCCTGCGCCGCCGGTCCAGGCTCTGGCGGCGTCTCGATGAACACATCGAGCAGCATGCCCGGGTAGGCACGCAGCTTCGACTGATCGAACGCGTAGATCACCTGCAGCACGCGGGTATCGACCCGCTCCAGAGCACTGCCGGTGAGGGAGGTCTTGCCGACCAGCAGCGGCTCCACCCGCACGAAGCGCAGGTCGGCAGCCAGCGCCTTGTTGCCACGGAGGAAACCGCGCGCCGGACTGCCCGGCACAAAGCGCCAAGCGATGTTCTCATCGATCTCCGCGCGCACATGCAGGGTATCGGTGTTGCCGATCACCACCGGCACGCGGGTATTCGCCAAGGTCGAGGCGAGCTCGCCCGTGCGCACGTTCACCTGCAAGACCTGGCCATCGATCGGTGACACCACGTCCAGCCGCGACAGGGTGATGGCCTGCGCGCGCGCACTCTCCTCAGCTGCTCGGAGCTCCGAGCGCGACGCTTGGAGACGTTTCTGGGCGGCATCCGCCACCAGTTCGCGATGGCGCCGCTCTTCTTGCGACACCACGCGCGGGTCGGAAATGTCCCGCACACGCTCGAACTGGTCGAGCGCCTCAGCGGCGGACGCCTCGGCGGCCGCGACGTTGGCGCGCCCGACCTCGACCGCCGCCTGCCGTCGCAGCAGCTCGGCCTGCGCCTCGCGGCCATCGATACGGAACAGCAGCTCGCCCTTGCGCACGCGCTGCCCCGCCTCGACGCGCATCTCGGCGACGATACCCGTCACCGGCGCGACCAGATTGAGATTACGGGTGGACGACTCCACCGTGCCGGTGCCGGCGATGTAGCTGGCATAGGGCGCAGCAGCGGGCGGCGCGACCACCGGCGGCGGCGGGCCGAACTGCGTCTGGCGCATCACCTTGGGCAGCAGGAACACCGGCCCAAGGATGGCGAGCACGATAAGGATGTAGGGCAGGCGAAAGAAGCGGCGCAGGTTCATGGTTCAGGTGACAGGAATGGTTGCGGCAGCAGCGTGGGGC
Source organism: Klebsiella pneumoniae (assembly GCA_945897555.1). Taxonomy (GTDB): domain Bacteria; phylum Pseudomonadota; class Gammaproteobacteria; order Burkholderiales; family UBA3065; genus UBA3065. The sequence goes on from CAMDGF010000029.1 coordinate 11,432, forward strand.
TCCGACAGCTCGCGGCTCAAAGAGCCGACACCTGCCGTGGTCGTACCCGAGGCCAGCGGCACGATGCGGCCGTCCTCCATGGCGACGATGCGGTCAGCGAAGCGGAAGATGCGTGCATCGTGCGTCACCACGATCACCGAACGATGGCTGCTGTGGGTCATGTCGCGGATCAGGCTCAGCACCTTCTCGCCGGTCGCCGAATCGAGCGCACTGGTCGGCTCGTCGCAGACGATGAGGTCGGGCGCCTGCGCAAACGCGCGGGCGATGGCGACGCGCTGCTGCTGGCCACCGGAAAGCTGGTCTGGCATGGCGTCGGCCTTGTCGGCGAGGCTCACCTGGGCAAGCAGCTCGCGTGCCCGAGCCACCGCTTTGCCATACGCCCAGCCGCCGATGAGCAGGGGCACGGCAACGTTCTCGGCCGCATTCAGGCAGGGGTTGAGGTTGAAGGCCTGAAAGCAGAAACCCAGGTGCCGCAGGCGGAAATCGGGCTTGTCGCGCTCGCGCATGTGCAACATGTCCCGGCCGAGCACTCGGCAAACGCCGTCGCTGCCGCCCAGTACGCCCGCGATGATCGAGATCAGCGTGGTCTTGCCACAGCCTGAGGGTCCTACCAGCATGAGCAGCTCGCCGGGCTCCACCACCAGGTCGACCCCGCGCAGGGCATGCACGGCCGTATCCCCCTCGCCGTAGACCTTGGTCAGGCCACGGCACTCGACCACCGGGCCGGTGCCCTGCGGGCGTAGAGACGGGTCGATCGCCAAAGCGTCCTTTGACACGTCAGGCCTTGAACACGGCGGCCGGCTCCAGCCGCAGCACCTTGAGCATGGAGATCACCGACGACAGGATGCAGATGAGGATGACACCGCCGGCACTGAAAGCCAGCAGCGCTGGCGTGAACTTGATCTGAAAGGTCGACGAGATGAGCGCCATGCCGGAGGCCAAGCCCACGCCGATGCCGTAGCCGATCACGCCGACGATGAACGACTGCAGCAGGACCATGCCCAGCAGTTGCCGTGGCGAAGCGCCGATCGCCTTGAGCACGGCAAAGTGGCGCAGATTGTCCTGGGTGAAGTTGAAGAACATGATTCCCGACACCACCGCGCCGACGATGAACCCCACCAGCGTGACCATGCCGAAGTTGATGAGGATCCCGGTGTTGCGGATGAAGTACCAGAGCGACATCTCCTTGAAGGTCGTGGCGCTGTAGGCCGCCAGCCCGGTCTCGTCGCGGATGCGCGTGGCGAGCGCCTCGACGTTCTGCCCCGGCTTGGCCTTGGCCAGCACGAAGGACATGGTCTTGCGCTGCGGCAGCGCGTACTGGCGAGCACGCGTGTAAGTGGTGTAGATCACCGGCTGCGAGGAGAAGGTGGCGCCGGTCTTGGCGATGCCCACCACCTCGGCGCGGCGCTCGTTGAGCTCAAGGATGTCGCCCACCTGCAGCGGTCTGTCGCTGCCATCGGGCCGCTTCTGCGCAAAGCGCAGTCGCGCGCCCTCATCGTTGACAAAGATGGCGTCGGTGCGCCGCAGGTCCTCGGTGCGGCCACTGAGCATGGCGGCCGGCGCGCCGATCAGGCTGCTGTCGTCCACTCCGATCAGCAGCGCGTTGGCGGTGTTGCCGTCGGGCAGGCGCGCGGCGGTGCTGGTGCGATAGATCGGCACCGCCCAGGCCACGCCCTCCACCGAGCGCACCAGGCCGAGCTTGGAATCGGCGAGCGGCTTGGCGTCGTCGACGAACTTGACCATCGGGTCCATGACCCAGATGTCCGGCTGCGAGACGTCCTCGATAAAACTGTAGGTGCGGGCGAGGATGGAGAGCATGGTGGCGGGCTGCTGAGTCATCATGAGCGACGCCACCGCGAGGCCGATGACCATGCCAATGACCTTGATGCGATGCCCGAACAATGTCTTGAGCGCGATGACCAGCATGCGGTCTCCCAAAAGCCGGCGGCAGACCGACACCGGCGAAGTCCCCATTGTCACAGGAAACTGACACTACCGGCCCGGCATCGCTCAGGTCTTTACGTATCGCCGACGCCCCAAGCTCTTGGCACCGATGGCACGCTTGCCTGAGCACGACTCCCCGCCTAAAGTTGCGCGCCATGAGCCGACCCGCCACACCCTCGCAGTCACAGATGCAGCCGCTCTACGCCGCGTGGCAGCGGCGCGACCTCGGCACTCTGATGTCGCTCGGCAGCATCCTGCTGATGCGCTTCCCCGATGCTGCGCCATTGCTCAACCTGCTCGGCGCGGCACAAGCCTCGTTGGGGCGTCAGGCCGAAGCCGCGGACCTTCTCGGCCGTGCCGCCAGGCTCTCGCCAGACAGCGCGGAGACGCAAGGCAACTACGGCAACCTGCTGTTGCAGATGGGCCGCCACGGCGAGGCACTGGAATGCTTCCTCAAGGCGCTGGCGCTGCGCCCGACCATCGCCGAGCTCCATTTTAATGCAGGCGTCGCGTTCACCGCCCTGAACCAGACCGAACAGGCGATCCGCGCCTTCCGCCACGCGCTCGAACTCAAGCCGAATCTGGCCCAGGCGTCGGCACGGCTGGCCGCACTGCTGCAAGCGCGCGGCGAACTCGCCGATGCGATCGGGTTGTACAAGGACGCGCTGGCCCATCAGCCCGACCCCCTCACCTGGTTCAACCTCGCCACCGCGCAGCGCAATGCCGGGCTGATGCTCGATTCGATCGCCAGCTACCGGCAGGCGCTCGCACTCGATGCGGGCTACGCCGAGGCTCACAGCAACCTCGGCGAGGCCCTGCGCGATCACGGCGATATCGACGCTGCTATCGCCAGCTATCAAGCGGCGCTGGCCCTGTCGCCAGACCTGCCGCAGGCGCACTACAGCCTCGGTGTGCTGCTCTACGACCTCGGCCGGCTCGAAGAGGCGGTCCCGCACCTCGAGGCCTCTCGGCGCGACGACTGGCACGACCGCGTGCTTTACTGCCTGTACAAGACCGGCCAGCTCGACGCCTTTCGGCAGCAGCTCGATGCTCGCCTCCCAGCTGGCCCGCACGATGCTCCGCTACTGGCGACACTGTCGGCGCACCACGCTGCCAACTTTGGCGTCGAGGATCGCTACACCTTTTGTCCGCAGCCGATGGATTTCATCGTACACGGCCACATCGACGCGCTCCAAGGCGACAGCCCGTTGCGTCAGGCGCTGCTGCACGACATCACGCGTGCGGTCATCGTCGAGCGCGACCAGGGGCGGCTGCACTATGGCGTGCAGTCGTCCGGCAACCTGTTCCGCCGTCCGGAGGATTCTTTCCGCAAGCTCGGCGAGCTGATCAAGATCGAACTGCGCAAGTACCGCGACCGCTTTGCCGGCGCTGACTGCCAGCTCATCGCCCGCTTCCCCGAAGAACTCGACATCAGCAGCTCTTGGTACGTGAAGATGCGCAAGGGCGGCCACCTGGACTCGCACATCCACGAAGGCGGGTGGGTGAGCGGCGTGGTCTATCTGGCCATCCCGGAGGGCGACCCGTCACCCGATGCAGGCTGCATCGAGTTCAGTACAAATGGTGACAAGTATCCCGTGCAACACAATGATTGGCCGAGGAAAGTGCTAGACGTCAAAGTGGGCGACTACGCCTTCTTCCCATCCTCATTGTTCCACCGGACCCTCCCGTTTGACAGCGCCGAAGAGCGCATCTGCATCGCGTTCGATCTGAAGCCGCTGCCGCCCCCTTAGACCCAATCCGGATTCGGCATCTCCGTGAACACCCGCCGCAAGCCCTGCCCCCAGTCCTGACGGATCTTCGAGTAGTACGGGTCATCCTCGGCGATACGCCGTGGGTGCGACAGATGCAGGCTGCCGCGCCGATACACCGCAAGGTCGATCGGCAAGCCGACCGAGATGTTCGAGCGCACCGTGCTGTCGAACGAGATGAGCGTGCACTTGGCTGCCTCGGAGAGCGGCGTATCCCATGTGAGCACGCGGTCGAGGATGGGCTTGCCGTACTTGATCTCGCCGATCTGAAAATACAGCGTGTCAGGGCTCGCCTCGATGAAATTGCCCTGCGGGTAGATGTTGAACAGCCGGCACGGCTCTCCGCCGATCTGCCCGCCGAGCAGGATAGAGGCGCCAAAATCGATCGAGTGCTGGCTCAGGAACGGCCCGTCGCGGTGCTGCACCGAGCGCAGGGCATCACCGATGCGCTGCGCCACCTCGTACATGCTGGTCGCATTCCAGAGCGTCGGTTGCTCGGTCTCGCTCCAGCTCTGGCTGTCGAGCAGATGCATCATGGCCTGGGTGGTGGCCAGGCTGCCTGCCGACAGCATCACCACCACGCGGTCGCCCTCACGCTGATAGATGCGCATCTTGCAGAACGAGGCCACGTGGTCGACGCCAGCGTGGGTGCGCGTGTCCGAGGCCATCACCAGCCCATCGTGCAGCAGCGCTGCCACGCAATACGTCATGCAGCCCCCCGCATCAATCCCACCGGCGAGGGCGCACCGATTCGCCGCGGTGCAAACACCGTGTCGCCAATCTGACTCGCAAGCGCGTCGAGCCGCCGCAGCAGCGGCTGCAGCTCAAGGGCGCCGTCTCGCGAGCGTAGATCGTGCACTTCGGCCGTGTCGAGCTGGGCGTAGAGACCCATCACGGTACGCACAGGTGGAGAGGAGACATTGCCGATGACCGATTCGAGCGCCATGTAGACCTCATGGATGCAGTACATGAGCGAGCGCGGCAACTGTCGGTCGAGAAGAAGAAAGTGCGCCACCCGTTCAGGGTCGATATGGTCCCGATACACCTTGCGGTACGCCTCCAACGCCGACACCGAGCGCAGCAGCGCTGTCCAGTGGTAATACTCAGCATGGGGGATCTCCTCGTCGTCAGCCAGCGCGTTGTAACTCACATCGAGGATGCGCACAGTATTGTCGCCACGCTCGACAAAGGTGCCGAGCCGGTTGAAGCGGAATGCTTCATCGTGGAGCATGGTGCCAAAAGTCGCGCCACGGAACAGGTGGCTGCGCTCCTTGACCCAGTCGAGGAAGCGCCCCGCGCCTCGAAACCGAATCACCTTCTCGTCGAAGTCGCGCAGGCCGAGCCAGGTGGTGTTGACCACCTCCCACATCTCGCTGGTGATGGTGCTACGGGCCGCACGCGCATTCTCGCGAGCGGCTTGCAGGCAGGCATGGATGCTAGCCGGATTGGAAGGGTCCAGCGCCATGTAGGCGGTCACGGCAGCAGCGCCGATCTCGCGACCAGACGCGACATAAGCCCCGTGGCGCCCGGTGATCAGCAGCGGCTGCGCCCACTCGCTGGCAGACATCGCGCGGGCCGACGCCAGCAGCGCTTTCTGATTGGCAATGTGCAGCATCCGCGCGGTGTTCTCGGCGCGTTCGATGTAGCGGGCCATCCAGTAGAGATTGGCTGCGGTGCGAGAGAGCATGCCTGCCTCCAGTTCGGTTGATTGGGGTGACGATTACGGGCGTCGCGTGTGCAAAGGTCGCTAATGCAGCACCCAGGTATCCTTGGTGCCACCGCCCTGGCTGCTGTTGACGACCAGCGAGCCTTGCTTGAGTGCCACGCGCGTGAGGCCACCGGGCACGATGCGCGCCTCGCGGCCAGTCAGCACAAACGGCCGCAGGTCGATGTGGCGCGGCGCGATGCCACTCTCCACAAACGTCGGGCAAGTACTGAGGCTGAGTGTGGGCTGGGCGATGAAATCAGCAGGCGCAGCGAGGATGCGCATGCGGTAATCCTCGATCTCCTGCTGCGTCGCTGCCGGGCCGATGAGCATTCCGTAGCCGCCCGAACCCTGCGCCTCTTTGACCACCAGCTCTGGCAGATGGTCGAGCACATAAGCAAGGTCGTCTGGCCTCTCCAGCAGCCAGGTCGGCACATTGGCCAGCACCGGCTCCTCGCCCAGGTAGAAGCGGATCATCTCCGGCACGTAGGGGTAGATGGATTTGTCGTCGGCCACACCGGTGCCCACCCCGTTGGCGATGGTCACCCGACCGGCACGGTAGGCCTGCATCAAGCCGGGCACGCCCAGCACCGAATCGGCACGGAACACCTGCGGGTCGAGGAAGTCGTCGTCGATGCGGCGGTAGATCACATCCACGCGCTGCGGCCCTCGCGTGGTCTGCACCCAGACGCGGTCGTCCTGCACATAGAGGTCGGGCCCCTCCACCAGTTCGATGCCCATCTGCTGGGCGAGGAAGCTGTGCTCAAAATAGGCGCTGTTGTAAGCACCTGGAGTGAGCAACACCACGGTGGGATTGCTCACGCCGAGCGGTGCCGTCTCGCGCAGGCTGTTGAACAGCAACTCAGGGTAATGATCGACCGGCGCGACGCGGTGGCTATCGAACAGCTCGGGGAAGAGCTGCATCATGACCTTGCGGTCTTCGAGCATGTACGACACACCCGATGGCGTGCGCAGGTTGTCCTCGAGCACACAGTAGCGGCCCTCGCCATCGCGCACCAGGTCGATGCCGGCGATGTGTGCATAGACGCCACCGGGTACATCGAGCCCCTTCATCACCGCGCGGTACTGCGGATGGTTCAGCACCTTGGCAGCCGGCACGCGGCCGGCCCTGAGGATCTCGCCAGCGTGATAGATGTCATGCAGGAAGGCGTTGAGCGCCGCCACCCGCTGCATCAGCCCACGCTCGATCATCTCCCATTCGCTGGTGGGGATGATGCGCGGAATCAGGTCAAAAGGAATGAGCCGCTCGGTGCCCGAACTATCGCCGTACACGTTGAAGGTGATGCCTACGCGACGGAACAGCAGGTCCGCCTCGCGTTGCCACTCGGCCGCGCGATCACTGCTGGCACCCGCCAGCCAGCGCGCATAGTCGAGGTAGTGGGGGCGCGGCAAGCCATCGGCGTCGCACATCTCGTCATACATCGGGAGCACCTGCTCGGGGGCCATGCGAATCCTGTTAGGGTCTGGCTACGGCTCAGGCCTCAGCAAGACACGTGCCAGCCGCAGCATCGATGCCCGACGCAAGGATCCCATGGCTTACACAGACGCCGCGCGATGCCAACGCACCACGATGGGGCCAAGCCGAGCACAGTGCACCTCAGCAGCGCTCATATGCGCCCCCGCTCCCGGCCACTGCCCGCCATCGCACAGCGCGCGCCACTTGGCCGGACGCACTCTCTGCTACACTCTCGCCCCTTGTGAAGTGCCACACGCACGGAGAGGTGACCGAGTGGCCGAAGGTGCCTGACTCGAAATCAGGTGTACGGTAACCCCGTACCGTGGGTTCGAATCCCACCCTCTCCGCCAAGTATGTAGGGAAAACAGCCATAAAGCGCCGATTAAAAATCCTACATACCCAAAGACATACCTTTGAGCGGACGGCCCCTAACGGTAAGCCTTCCGCCCGGATCGACCTCTACCCCGGGGGCACCCCCCAATCTGCTTTACCTCCCCTAGCGCAGACCTTGAACTCTGTTTTGCTGGAACGGTTGGGGCTTAGGGTAGGTACCCTACCACCCTCTACGCTTTTCCTTTGCCGACTTCGGATGCGCGTCTCGCAAAGGCCCCGGGCAGAAAAAACACGGCTCTTGAGCCGGGATTTGGGCAGACGACCCGCTGCTGTGGCTCACGTAGCGGGACAACGGCTGCAGGATGCTGGGGAGCAGGTCAGGCCGGATGCAGAACTCGACATTGCGGCGGCGGGTAAATCAGCGGGATTGGCTAGCGGCTGCCACCGAGCTGCAACGATGGGTTAATGGGGCGGGAGAATGCTCCCCGGCCTAGTGTCGCGTCGTGCAGCCGAAGTGGTTCAGCTGCTTGCCGATGCTTGATACGGAACGGGCTGGTGCGCTTGGCTTCGCGCTGAAACAGAGCGTTCATGCCACTTCATCGATTGCCCGAGTGCTGTGACATGACTAGCATGGATTCCGCGATTTCCACCGCCATCAATTGCGAGCAATTTCGTCGTGACCAATCTCGTCATCCGCCGTTCTTGCCGGATGTTCGGATTTGTT
>CAMDGF010000030.1 GCA_945897555.1 Klebsiella pneumoniae
GTGCCAGGCGGCCCACTACCTCCGGTGGTGACTTTCCTCGCTCCTCTCGCTGCGCTCGGAAGTCGCTTCGGAAAGACCACCGGACGGGGGCCGCCCGTTGACGGTTTGCGGTGCTGCGCTGAGCGCCGCTGGCGGGGCGCATCGGGAAAGCTCTTCGCTGCGACCTCCGAGCGCAGCGAGCGGGAGCGAGAAGAGTGTCCCGATGGAAGCCCCGCCAACCACCGGCAGCATCCGTCACCGGCGGGCCACCGCACAGGGGAGGCTCTTCGCTGCGACCTCCGAGCGCCAGCGAGCGGGAGCGAGAAGAGTCGACCCAAGAAGGGCCCGCCCGCAAATGCCCTTAACGGCGCGCCCCCGAAAGTGCCAGGATCAGTCCACCCAGCGTGGTAGCCAGTGCGCTCATGAGAAAAGCGCCCTCGCCACCCGCTGCCTCGTAGAGCGCACCGCCGAGGATCCCGCCCAGGGTGCCGCCGACGCCGAAGCTGAGCGAGGTGTAGAGCGCCTGCCCCTTGGCCTGATGGGCCCCGGCAAAGTACTGGTGCACCGCTGCCACCGCACTGGCGTGAAAGGCGGCAAATGTGGCCGCGTGCAAGGTTTGCGCGGCGAGCATGAGCGGGAGCGAATCCACCGCCAGCGCGATCACCGCAAAACGCAGAGAGCCGAGCCAAAAGGTGACCTGCAGGATGCGCAGATAGCCCCAGCGCGCCACCAGTCTCGGCATCACCACAAAGATGCCGATCTCGAACAGCACGCCGACCGCCCACAGGCCGCCAATGGCGCCCTTGGTATAACCGTGGTCGGCAAGGTAGACGGAGAACAGCGTGTAGTAGGGCCCATGCGCGACCGACATGAGCGCACACGCGCCCAGCAACGCCCACACTGCCGGCTGACGCAACACTTGGCGCAGGGGCGTCGGGTCGGTGTGCGTGTGCCGCGGCGCCTCGGGCAGCCGCCAGGCAAAGGCGGCGATGCCAGCCAGCAGCACCAGCACCAGCCATGGCAAATGGCCGATCGGTGCATGGTCGAGCCACCAGCCGCAGCCCAGCACCGTCAGCACAAAGCCGATCGAGCCCCACAGGCGGATACGGCCGTAGCGCGCCGTCTCCTTGCCAAGATGCCCCAGCGTCATGGTCTCGACCAGCGGCAGCGACGCACTCCAGAAGAAGGCGATGAGGAGCATTGCCACAAACATGGCAGCGAAGTCGGTGATCCAGAACACCGGTACGAACACCAGCAAACCCGCAACTGCCGCCGCACGCACCACCGCGGCCTGCCGCCCGAGATGGTCAGCCAGCCAGCCCCACGCGGCCGGCGCAAACACCCGCGTGACCTGCAGCAGCGACATGAGCACGGCGATGTCGAATGCGCCGAACGCGAGGTGCTGGAGGTACAGCGCCCAATACGGCGAAAAGACGCCGACAAACGCGAAGTAGAAGAAATAGAAGGCGGCGAAGCGCCCGGCCGCCGCCGTCACCCGGCGTCTGGGCGGCGAGCGGGGACCACAGGCGTGAGCGTAGCCACGTCGCCACACTGGGCGCGGTGCATCAGGGCATGGTCGATGAGCACCAAGGCGAGCATGGCCTCGGCGATGGGCGTCGCGCGGATGCCGACGCACGGGTCGTGGCGACCGGTGGTCTGCATCTCCACCGGCTGGCCATCGATGTCCACCGACCGGCGCATCTGCGGGATGCTCGAGGTCGGCTTGATGGCGAGGCTCACGCGAATGTCCTGGCCGGTGCTGATACCACCGAGCACACCGCCAGCGTGGTTGCTGGCAAAACCCTGTGGTGTGAGCTCATCGCCATGCACGGAGCCCCGCTGAGCCACCACGTCGAAGCCATCACCGATGGCCACTGCCTTGACTGCATTGATGCCCATCATGGCGCTGGCGATAGCCGCATCCAGCCGATCGAACACCGGCTGCCCCCAGCCCACGGGCACACCACGTGCCACCACCTCGATGCGCGCACCCACCGAGTCGCGCTCGGCACGCACGGTATCCATCAGAGCCTCAAGCGCAGGAACGCTAGCGGCATCGGGCGCAAAGAAGGCGTTGCGATCGATCTCGGTGCGGTCGGTGTAGGGCACCTGCACATCACCCAATTGGCTCATCCAACCGTGGATATCGATGCCGAAGCGGGCTGCCAGCCACTGCTTGGCGATGGCGCCGGCAGCGACACGCGCAGCGGTCTCGCGGGCTGACGAGCGGCCACCTCCCCGATAGTCCCGGATGCCGTATTTCTGCCAGTAGGTGTAGTCAGCATGCCCCGGCCGAAAGGTGCGGGCGATCTTGCTGTAATCGCTGCTGCGCTGATCGGTGTTGCGGATCAGCAGCGCGATGGGCGTGCCGGTGGTGCACCCCTCGAACACGCCGGAGAGCACCTCGACCCGGTCGTCCTCGGCCCGCTGCGTGACATGCCGCGAAGTACCCGGCTTGCGCCGGTCCAGGTCGTTCTGCATCGCCTCCAGATCGAGCGGGAGCCCGGGCGGACAGCCGTCCACCACACAGCCGATCGCAGGGCCGTGAGATTCGCCAAACGAGGTCACCCGGAACAGGGTGCCAAAGGAGTTGCCGGACACGTCGAGGCACGATGCAGAAGCGGACAAGCGCCCGATGTTAGCACCAAGCCAGCGGCGCCATGCTCGGGCACCCGCGCACCCACAAGCGCCGGCGGGCGGATTATCCAGACAAACCGCTCCACTTCATACTCGGCAAAAACACCTGATCTGATATTAATCGCGGGCGGATTTTTGAAGCCCGTGTGCAATAACACAATCAACCGATATATAGTCCGCTCCGAGCCGCATCCACACCCTATGCGGCAAAATCGTTATAAAAAGCCTCAATAAATGGAGAGATGTATGGACCTGAGCCACCTGTCGGTCGCCGAACTCAACACCCTGCAAAACGACATCACTCGTGAGATCGCGCGTCGCCGCAAAAGCGAGGCCGATTCGCTGGTCGACGAGTTTCGCAAGCGTGCTGCGGAACTCGGCCTTTCTATGGAAGAACTCGTCTCTTCAAAATCCACCACCAAACGCGGCAAGGTCGCCGTCAAATATCGTCATCCCGATGATGCGAGTCTCACTTGGACAGGACGCGGCAAGCGCCCGCGCTGGGTAGACGCCTGGCTCAAAAGTGGTCAATCGATCGAGCAACTCGCCATCTAGGGCGGCCCACCACCCTCGGCAAAGACCCGGCCTCGGCCGGGTCTTTGCATTTCAGAACCGCACGGCCCGACAGGCTCACGTGATGAGCCTGCGGTGACGCATCCTCGTCGCAGCACCGTCCCCGAGTCACCCCAGAAAGGTGACACATGAGCGGTGCGCTGCGGCTCGACAGGCCCTACGCCATCTGGCGGATGCGCCCCCTGCCAGAGCCCTTTTAGAGTGAATCCACCCCGGTGAGCATCCCGGGCGAGAAGGCGCCCCTCAGCCCTGCCGCCAGCCCAGATCGGACGGCTTGCCATGAGGCATCGGGGGTTGTACGTTAACAACACTGGCGAGATTTATAAATGGACATGATGCAAGCAAATCTTCCGGCAGGAGGCCAGCCTCTGCACCTTCACAGGGCCATCTCAGCGATCTACAGCGCGATCGAAACGCCCGAGCAGTGGCGCAGTGTCGCCGAGGAGCTTGCCAAGCTCTTTAACGCGGATGCGGTGGTCTTATGTCAGTCCGAGGGCGATACCCTGCGCGTGCTCGGTGACGGGCTCTACAACCTCTCGCCCGAGAATGCGGCGCGCCTGCCGCTGAGTTACTCGACCTATGGGCAAACAGTAGCGCCACAGAACAGCGGCACGAATCTTGCGCGGGTGGTCGACGATGTGCGCTTCACGCGGAGCATCGACAGCCTGCCACCCGGCGCGCGCGTCCTCACGGTGGTCATCCCGGAGACCGACCACACCGAGCCGCGGCACTCCACCCACCTCAGCCTGGCTCACTCCGACGGGCGCCTGCCTTTCTCCGACAGCCAGCAAGACCTGCGGCTGACCATCTCGCAGCACCTCACCGAGGCCATCCGTATCCAGCGGCGTTTTGCACGCCGCCAACAGACAGCAGACTTTCACAGCATCGCCATCCTTCATCTGGGTGAAGCCTGGCTGGTGATCGATCGCGACATGGCCCTCGTCGACTGCAATCCGCTGGCTCGCAGCTTCCTCATGCGTTCCGACATCATGCGTCTTCAGGATGGGATGGTCCGCATCCCCAACCGGGATATGGCTGCGCAGCTTCAGGTGGCGATGGATTCGGCTTGGGGCGGAGAACGCTTCCAGGTGAGCATCAGCAGCGTCGAGGACAACGGCCAGGTCGGCTTTGAGTTCCACCCGTTCTTTCCGGGACACACACGCAGCAGCGATGCCCCGAGCGCACTCATGGTTCTGGTCCGCGAACTCGATCGCGATCTCATGCTCAAGATCGAGGCCAAAGCCGAGGCCTGCAACCTGAGCCGGGCTGAGCGTCGTGTCATGGTCCACCTGGTTCGCTCGGGCCAGCCGCCGGCAGCCATCGCCGCCGCGATCGGCACCAGCGAGCGCACGGTGCGCTGCCAGTTGTCATCGATCTTCCGCAAGACCGGTGCGCGCAACCAGCAGGACCTCATCCGCATGACCCTCATGGTGTGAGCCCCGAGCGGGCCCGCCCCAAGCCCGCCACTGCGCCGGAGTCAGGCGGCTCCGACGCGCGCGAAACGCACGTTGTCGATGAGTCGAGTGGTGCCGAGGTGGGCGGCCGCCATCAGCACCCACTCACGGCTCTCTGCTTGCGGCGGCCGCAGCGTGGCTGCGTCGCGGATCTCGATGTATTCCACGCCCCAACCGTGCGCCTCAAGGTCGCGCCGCGCACCTGCGAGCACCGCGGCGACCTCCCAGTGCCCACCCTCGATACGTGCCCGGACATCGCACAGCGTGCGGTACAGACGCACCGCCTCGCGCCGTTCGGTGGCAGAAAGATAGGTGTTGCGGCTCGACAAGGCCAACCCGTCCGCATCGCGCTCTGTCGGCTGGCCGATGATCTGTACCGGCACGGCCAGCTGCCGCACCATCTCGCGGATCAGCCAGAGCTGCTGGAAGTCCTTTTGCCCGAATACGGCAGCGGCCGGTTGAACCGCGTTGAACAGCTTGCAGACCAGCGTGAGCACGCCGGCAAAGTGGCCCGGCCGGTGCAGGCCACAGAGTTGCTCAGCCTCGGGGGGCGGCTGCACCAGCACCGTCTGCGGGGTCGGATAGACGGTCACCTCGTCGGGTGCAAAAAGAATGTCGCAACCGGCCTCGGCGAGTGCGCAGGCATCTTCGGCGAGCGTGCGAGGGTAGCGATCGAAGTCCTCACCGGCCCCGAACTGCAGACGGTTCACAAAGATACTGGCGACCACCGGGCCGCCGAGTTGGCGAGCGCGACGGATGAGCTGCAGGTGGCCGCGGTGGAGGTTGCCCATGGTCGGCACCAAGGCCGTACGCCGCTCGTCGGCGAGCAGCGCACGGAGTTCAGCGACCGAGTGAACGGTCCGCATCAGTCCACCGCGTGCGGCAGGGCGTGCCCTCAGGCCGCCGAACGGGCCCGCTCGCGGCGTGTCTTGACCGCTTGCGCAAGCTGGCGAAGCAACGGCGCGGTGTCGTCCCACGCGATGCACGCGTCGGTGATCGACTGACCATATTCGAGCGGCTGTCCGACGATGAGGTCTTGACGACCGGCCTTGAGATGGCTCTCGATCATCGCACCGATGATGCGTGTCTCACCCCCGGCGATCTGCGCGGCGATGTCGGCGCCCACCTCGATCTGCTTCTGGTGCTGCTTGCTGGAATTGGCGTGCGAGAAATCGATCATCACCTGCGGGCGCTGCTTGGCTGCGGCCAACTCGTTGCAGGCGGCGTCCACGCTGCCAGCGTCGTAATTGGTGCTCTTGCCACCGCGCAGGATGACGTGACAGTCCGCATTGCCAGCGGTCTGAAAAACCGCCACCTGGCCGGTCTTGGTGACGGAGATGAAACTGTGCGACGCTGCCGCCGCCTTCATGGCATCCACTGCGATGCGGATGTTGCCGTCGGTGCCGTTCTTGAATCCGACCGGGCAACTCAGTCCAGACGCCAGCTGCCGGTGCGACTGCGACTCGGTGGTTCGGGCGCCGATGGCACCCCACGCCACGAGGTCGGCGATGTACTGCGGGCTGATGAGATCGAGGAACTCGCTGCCGCAGGGCAAGCCGAGCGCGTTGATGTCGAGCAGGATCTTGCGCGCCAGACGCAGGCCTTCGTTGATGTCGTAGGTCTCGTCGAGGTGCGGGTCGTTGATCAGGCCTTTCCAACCCACGGTGGTCCGCGGCTTCTCAAAATAGACGCGCATCACCACCAGCAGTTCTTTCTCGACCTCTGGCAGCAGCGCTTTGAGGCGCTCAGCGTAATCCACGGCGGCGGCCCGATCGTGGATCGAACACGGGCCGACCACCACCACCAAGCGGTCGTCCTGGCCCGTGAGCACGCGGTGGATTCCCTCGCGTGCCCCAGCCACCACCGCCAGCACAGCTTCGTTCGCCTCAAGCTCCCGGCAGATCTGCATAGGCGCCAGCAACACATCGCTTTGACGGATGCGGGTGTCGTCGGTCCGGTACTTCGTCATGGCTGGCTCTTCCAGGTGGCGGTGTCAGTACGGCGCTCCGGGGTGACCCGGCAGCGCCAAGCGAGCGCGCGATGCTAGCAGCGATGGCGCGAGCTTACAAACCGCCCCGCTGCTACTTCTTCGCCGGCTGGATGGTCAACACCTCTTCCAACAGCGGCTTCTCGAACGCCGCCTCGCCGGCCAGCGCCAGATCGGGGATGGTGAACCGCATCTCGACGACCTTGCCAGGCACGGCATCGGAGAGGATGAAGGTGTAGCGCTTGCCGCGGTAACGCTTGTAGGCGGCTCGCGAAGGGTCGTGCACATTCGGATCGGTCATGTACGGCTCGACCGAGACCGACCGCGCATCTACCATCTTGCCGTTCCAAGAGACCTTGACCGGCTTGATCTCCGGCCCCTCGGCGAGCGCGAGACGGATGCGCTTGCGGAAATAGTTGGGCTGGCCGGTGGTCAGTCGCTTCATCTCATCGAGATCGCGCTCGAGGAAGTGCAGGATGACCGGGTTGCTCAAGGCACCTTCGATCGGCGGGAAATCCTTGCTGTTGAGCCCGCTGAGGAAACGCGCCTTGACGGTCTTGCCCTTGGCATCGATCGAGAGGGCCTCTTCGACCGAATCAGTAAAACCCTTCTCCATATTGCCCTGCTTGACAAAGGCGTAATTGAGCGTGGTCGATGACTTGATGTTACTGAGGTGCTCGTCGAGGAAGACCAATTGTTCTGCCTGGGTGATCTCTTCCTTCGGCTTGAGCCCGGTTTCGTATTGCGGCTTGGCCGAGCGCACCGGACCGATGTCCTTCGGGGCGGCGGGCTTGTCGGCCTGAGGGCTCGCAGCGCCGGCAAGCAGCGGCGTCGGCACGGCCATGGTCGCGGCAAGCACTAGGGTGGCCAGTAGGCCGGTGGCGATTCTCATGCGTCTGATCCTCCGATCTTCTACTCAGATGCGTTCGCCGAAAACCGGCGCGCGGTACTCAGAATGCCCGAGTCGCCGGGAGTTCCAAGCTGGCGCGATGCATCGGGGTGGCCGGCCGCATTTCTGCTAGATTTCGGCAGGTGTATTGAAACCCCGTCGTCAAGCCCGCGGCCACAGCGCCCGTGCCCCCAACCTTGCAGGGATCGTCTGTGTCTGAAAATCTCTTAGCCGACTGGCGCGACCGCGCCAACACCTTCGAAAACGCCCTCAAGACCGCGGTGGTCGGCCAAGACCGTGCCATCCACCTGATCACGCTGGCGGTGTTCGCGCGCGGGCACGTGCTGCTCGAAGGCGATGTCGGCGTAGGCAAGACCACGCTGTTGCGCGCCGTGGCGCGAGCCATCGGCGGTGCCTATGAGCGCATCGAGGGCACCGTCGACCTGATGCCCACCGACCTCGTCTACTACACCTACATCGGCGAGGACGGCCGCCCGCGCGTGGACGCCGGCCCCATCCTCAAGCACGGTGCGCATCTGTCGACCTTCTTCTTCAACGAGATCAACCGGGCCCGGCCACAGGTGCACTCGCTGCTGCTGCGCATCATGGCCGAGCGCAGTGTCAACGCGTTCAACCGCGAGCACTACTTTCCACACCTGCAAGTGTTCGCCGATCGCAACCGCATCGAAAAGGAGGAGACCTTCGAGATCTCCTCAGCGGCCCGCGACCGCTTCTTGATGGAGATCCAGGTCGAGACGCCCGCGGACCCGGCGATCCAAGCCGACCTGATGTTCAATACCCGTTTCCACGACGGCGACACACTGATCAGCAAAGTGCCAGAGGCGGTGATGCCTTACACCGAGCTCAACGGCATCGGCAAGCTCATCCAGGAGTCGGTGGGCGCCAGCCAGACGCTGCAGGACTACGCCGTGCGGCTGTGGGGTGCCCTGCGCCGCCCGGGTGAGGCCGGCATCCGCATCGAGGGCATCGACACCCATCGGCTGGTCGAGGCCGGGGCGAGCCCGCGCGGGATGAGCCTGATGCTGCGAGCCGCCCGCGTCGAGGCCTGGCTGCAGGGCCGCACCCAGCTCATCCCGGAAGACCTGCATGGAGCGCTGCGAGAAACCGTGGCGCACCGCATCTTCTTGTATCCCAATTACGAGATGAAGCGCAGCGAGATCGTCAACGCGCTGCTCGACGCTTGCCGCGCCCAGATCGCGGCACCCTGACGGGCAAGGGGCATGGTCGCCGAGTTCGATTACCGCCTCCCGGGCAAAGCGCGCAGCCAGCGCCCCGGTGGCCATCAGAGCAACCTGAGCGGTGGCGGGATGATCTTTCGCCGCCACGTCTCATTGTTTGCCAGCCCCGACCCGAGGCGGCTTGACGTGCGCGCCAGCCTGCGCGATCCGGCCGAGCAGTGGTGGGTGCGCGAGTATCAGCAGCGCGCGGCCATCCCGGTGGTGGTGGTGCTCGACGTCTCCACATCGATGGGCTTTCGTGGCATGCAGAACCGTGCCCGCGCAGCAGCCAATTTTGTCGAGTCGGCAGCGTGGTCGGCCCATCGTCGCGGCGACCGTTTCGGCCTGCTCGGCTTCGATCGGCGCTTGCGCGAAGACTGCTGGATGCCCGTACGGCAGCAGCGTGCAGCGCTCGAGGGCGTCATCCAGCACCTGCGCCACGACGGCAACCGTGACCCCGGATCCGAAGGCCTCGCCGAGGTGCCTGCATGGCTGCCGCGCGAACCGGGTCTGGTGTTCCTCGTCTCCGACTTCCACTGGCCCATTGCCTCGCTGCACCGCTTCCTTGAGGACAGCCGCCAGCACCACGTGGTGCCGGTGGTTTTGTGGGATCGCGCCGAGTACAGCGGTTGGCCGACCAAGGGCTTTGCCTTTGCCGAGGACATGGAGACGGGTGAGCGTCGCTTGATCTGGCTGCGTCGTGGCTGGAATGAGGACCTCGAAGCGGCCTATACCGAGCGTGAGACCACGCTTCGCGAGACGTGCGAGGCCTTCCACCTGCGGCCACTGTTCCTGCGCGACGGCTTCTCTGCCGACGCGGTCAGCGCTTATTTCCATGGGATCGCCGCATGAATCGCACTTCCCCCTCGCGGTTCGTCGGCGCGGCGGCACTGGCACTCGTGACGGGTCTTGCCGCAGCCGATGAGCAGGCTGCAGAGACCCGCATCACGGTGCGCGAACCCCTGCCCTACGGCCACCAGATCGGCGATGTCTTGACGCGTGAGATCACCGTCTACCCGACCGCCGGAGCATCGGTCTCGACGAAGAATCTGCCCAAACCAGGGCGGGCCAACACGTGGCTCGAACTCCGCCAGATCGAGCAGACGTCGGTTGCGGGTGGTGGCACGCGGCTGCGCTTGCAGTATCAGGTCACCAATGTGCCGGAGCTTGTGCGCACCGTGAGCATGCCGGAATTCGCCGTGCCGCTCGATAACGGCAGCAAAGTGGTGAGGCTGCCCGTCAATCCGTCGTTCTTCACGCTCGCGCCGATGACGCCCGGCACCGTGCTCGGCCGCGACCGTTTGGTCGAGGTCCAGGATGACACGCCGGCCCCGCAGCTCGACACCACAGACGCGGAGAAGCGCATCCAACTCACCCTGCTCTTGACCCTGCTCCCGCTGCTGGCACTGGCCTACTGCTGGACGCCGTGGGAACGTCTGCTGCGGCCACAGCGGCCCTTCGCGCGGGCCCTGCGCGAGGCCTCGCGTCTGCGCGAAGCGGCCGACGAGACGTTCTGGCCCGTTGCACTCAAGGCCATGCACCGCGCCCTCGATGCCACGGCTGGCTGCACCATGTTCCCGGGCCAGACCGCGGCACTGGTGGGGCGGCAAGCTGCCTATGCCAGACTCGAGGCCGACATCACGATGTGGCTCGACGAATCACGTCAGCTGTTCTTTGGCAGCGGCTCCTTCCCGCAGCGCGACCGTCGTGGCGAACTCTTGCGCCTGCTCGCCGAGGCCCGTGCCATCGAGCGCGGCATCCAATGAGTGCAGGCATAGAGGCGGCTGCACAGTGAACCTGACCTTCGACGAGCCCTGGCTGCTACTGGCTTTGCCTTTAGCTCTGCTGCCACTGTTGCGCACGCCCATGCAATCCCTGTCGCACCCCTACCTTGGCCTGATACCCGTCGACCCCGCAGGGGCCCTTCTCAACCGCGTGCTGCGCATCGCAGCCATGCTGGGGATCGTTGCGTTGGTGCTCGGCCTCGCCGGACTTTCGCGGGGCGAGCGCATGATCGAGCGTGTCGGCACCGGCGCAGAGATCGTTGTCATGCTCGACCGCAGCCGCAGTATGGATCAGGGCTTCGGGCGGACCCGTGGCAACGAACAGCTCCTCATGACCCGGGGTGAAAGCAAGAATGGCGCGGCGCGCAGGGTGCTCACCGAATTCGTCAAGAGCCGCCCCAACGATGCCATCGGCCTGCTCAATTTCTCCACGCGACCGATCCATGTATTACCGCTGACCAACCGCCATGAGGCGGTGCAGGCGGCGATCGACGCTTCCGGTCTTGGGCGCGGCCTTGCCGAGACCGACATCGGACTGGCGATGATCGACGGTCTGCACTACTTCGACGAGCGTCCCTACACCGGCTCGCGCGTGCTCATGCTGGTCTCGGATGGTGGCGCACAACTTGACGAGGTCACGCAGCAAAAGATCATCGAAGGAGCGCGCAAGCACCGCGTCTCTCTCTACTGGATCTACCTGCGCGGGCGCGGCAGCCCCGGGCTCAAGGCGGAGACCAGCGTGGAGAATGGGCAGCGCGATGCCGTTCCCGAATACTTTCTCGATCGTTTTTTTGGTGAGATCGGCATCCCCTATCGGGCCTATGAGGCTGAGGATCCCGAACAACTCAAGGCCGCCATCACCGATATCGATCGCCTGCAGCGTTTGCCTACGCGCACACCCGAGGTGGTTCCCAAGCAATCACTGGCCGGCCTGACCTTTGGCCTCGCTCTGTTGCTGCTGCTTCCCGTCGTTATCGTCTCCGCTCTGCAGGTCACCCGATGGTCCAGATCCGCCGCACACTGATCACCTTTGTCAGCCTTGCCGCCCTCGCAGGCGCTGCAGCGCTGATCGCCCGCGATCGGCTCGCCATCACGGCTGCCGAAGCGGTGAATGCCCGCATCGCCAGTGGTCAGGCCAGAGCTGACTCGACCGTACCTGAGGAGGCCTTTGCCGCCGGTGTGGCACTGGCTCGGGCCGAAAAGGTCGGTCCGGCATTGGCACAGTACAACCGCATCGAGAACGACGAAGCGGCGGCGGAAGCCCTGCGCCTCTCGGCGCGCTTCAACAGTGGCAATCTCTATCTGCGCGACGCCATCGAGGCGGCTGATGCCGGTGACACCGCAGTGGCCATCCCTAACTTCGAACTCGCCAAAGCGGCCTATCGCGTGGTCTTGCGCGCCGACCCCACGCACATGGCGGCACGCTACAACCTCGAACGCGCTTTGCGTCGAGCGCCAGAGGTCGAGCAGGCCGAGCAGGTCGATGTGGAACAGCCACCCGAGGCGGAGCAGGCCATCACCACCATGCAAGTGGAGACACTGGGCCTGCCATGAGCACACCCCCGTCTGCACCCCTGCCAACGCGTCTGCAGCGCCTGCGTCACCTGCTTTCGCCAACGCGGCGGGCGATGCTCAATTCGGTCGCGATCCTGCTGTTGCTGGCCGCCCTGAGGCCCGAGGTGCCGCTGCTGCGGCCGGTGCACAGCTTCCTGTTCGTCGTCGACATCTCGATGAGCATGCACACGCGCGACATGCGCGTCGACGGCGAACCGGCCACCCGGGCCGAAGCCATCCGCCGCAGTCTCACCGACACCTTGCGCGACCTGCCCTGTGGCACTCGCGCCGGGCTCGGCATCTTTGCCGGCTACCAGACCATGGTCCTGTATGCGCCGGTCGAAGTCTGCAGCCACTACAACGAGCTGGCCAGCAGCGTTGGCAAGATCTCGCCGCAAGCCATCTGGGCCTCCGACAGCGAGATCGCCAAGGGCATCTACAACGCCATCGGTTTCCTCGAAGAGGGCGACCGCGAGACCCAGCTGGTGTTCATCACCGATGGCCACGAGGCGCCACCCGTCTCGGCCCGCTACCGGCCGCAATTCCGTGGCACTGTGGGGGCAGTCAAGGGCTGGCTGGTGGGCGTTGGCGAGATCGCTGGCAGCCCCATTCCCAAGATCGACGACCGAGGCCGGCAGGTGGGCGTCTGGCGCGAGGCCGAAGTGGCGCAGACGGACCCCTACACCGCAGGCCGCTCCACCAGTGGCTCCAGCGAGAAGATGGTCGACATCGATGCCAGCAAGATCTCGGCGGATGTGGAGGCGCGGCTGCAGGCAACGCCTGGCCGCGAGCATCTCTCCCAGCTGCGGGAGACCTACCTCAAGCTGCTGGCGGAGGAACTCGAGTTCGAGTACACCCGGCTGTCGGGTGGTGCACTGTTAGCCGCAAAGCTCGTCAGCGGCAACGCCTCGGCTTGGCGCTGGGTGCCGACCCAGTTGAGCCAAGGTCTGGGCGCCTTGGCAGTGGTCTGCCTCCTGCTGGCTTACTGGCGCAGCAACATGAACCCTGTGGCGTGGTCGGTGCACTGGCTGAGTTGGCCGCTGCGGCGTTGGCGATCACGCAAGAGCGCGCAACAAAAAGGCGCCACGGCATTTTGACCGCGGCGCCCGTTGGCGAGAGCCGCCAGGCAAGCACAGAGCGCTGACGACGCAATGGGCCGCTTGCAGCTTTGCAAGCGAGGCTTTATCGACCTTCAGCGACCTTCTTGAGGTTTTCCAGGCCCGATTTGTACATGCCGGTGATGGCCTTGACAGCCGCCTCATCGCTCTGCTCGGGCGGGGGATCGTTGTTGAGGTACGCGCGGTAGAAGGCGCCCTTCCACTGCACCAAGCTGCCGCCGCCCTGCGCCACCACGCTGATGGCGGCACTGTAATTGTTGACCGGCACCGGGCCCGGGTCCTTCATGCGGTAACGCAAGAGCATGGCGCCGTCGTCCACGGCCTCTAGTTCCTCGACGACGTTGCCACCGGCCTTGAGTTTGAGGATGCGCTCCGTGGTGCCATTGACGGCCACCTCGCCGACGGCCGGATGCCACTTGGCCATGCCAGCCCAATCCTTGACCAGCGCCCAGACAGCAGCGGGTGGTGCGGCGATCTCCACACTCTCGACCGCTTTCTGACGGGTCGGACCGTGGGCAAGGGCCAAGCCCGGCAGCAATAAGGCCGCGAGGGCGATCAGGCGCGGAATAGACATCGGTGGGTCTCCTGAGACGATCGGATGGGCCATGGGCCCGGAATGGACTGTTTCCAGCCCGCTATTCTGCCAAAACGAAGCGGCCAAAGCCGCGCGGATTGCGTCCCAGCGGGATCGTTGCGACACGCTGCAGCGACTTGGCGTCGATGCCCACCATCTGCTCATCCATCCACGACACCACCCACACGGTCGTGCCATCGCTGTCGATGCCTTCGGGATAGGTCACAAGCGGGAGGGTCGCCAGCGTCTCCAGAGATGCCGCATCGATCACGCTCACGCTGTCGCCATACTGATTGCTAACAAACGCTCGCCCAGCAGCAAAGGCGACGCAATACGGGCGATGCCCCACACCAACGCGACGCTCGCCGCCCCCGCCCTCAAGTGCGATCACGCTCACGTCGTGGCTCTGCACATTGCTCACCCACAGCGCAGCACCATCGGGCGCCAGCCGCACACCAAAGGGGTGGCTGCCCACCGAATGGCGCGCGACGACCGCGAGCGACCCGGCATCGACGACCGCCACCGCGTCGTCGTCGCGCTCTGCAACGTACACGCGCGTGCCGTCCGCGCTCACCTCGACGCCCGCTGGCGCCCGGCCGACCGCCACCTCAGCAACCGCGCCGAGGTCGTCGTCGCGCAACACCCAGAGGCTATTGCGATACCAATCGGCCACGTAGACGCGGCGCAGCACTGGGTCATGGGCGATGCCGACCGGGCCGGCGCCCACTGCCTGCTCCAGCGTGGCGCGGCCGGACGCCACATCAACCACCGAGACACTACGGCCCTCGGCATTGCTGACGAATGCACGGCGCCTGGTGACATCAACGGCCACCCCGGCCGGCGCATGGCCGACCGCGACGTTGCGCACACGCGCCGGTGCGCCGGAGGGCACCGCAATGAGCTCAACGATCGAGACGGAATCGCCACCTTGGTTGGTGACCACAGCCAAGCCACCCGCCGAGGCCACCAGTGGCACCGAAGTCAAGGCTACAGCCAGCAGCAGCTCCCGCGCGGCAAGCAGCGTGGGGCAAAACCTGCTCGCGATTCCGCCCCACAACGCCGACCGGTCCACCTGAGAGCCCTTACTCAGCGCGTTGCGACACTGCTCTTGGGCCGCTCAAAACGCTCGCTGCCGATGCTGACCATGCCGTCCTTACCCACCAGTGGCACGCCGTACTCGGCCAGGATCTTCTCGATATCCACCTTGCGACGCACCAGAAAATCCTCGACCTTGGCCTTCCACTCCGGCTCGCGGTAGCGAACCGCCATGGCGATCGAGAAGTCGGTGACGATCTCACCACTGGGCACCATGGGCACCACCCGCAACTTCACTTCCTTGCTTTGCATGGCGTGGTAGCTGCCGATCGGCCCCCAGACGAAAGCCACATCGATGTCACCCTTGACCAGCGAGACATCGACGATCTGGCCTGGGTATGAGTTGGGGTCTCCCAACATCTGCTGGAATGGCACCATCTGATTGACAAGGCCGTTGCCAAACACCCAGTCGGCACCGGGCGAAGCCGGAAACACGCCAAACCGCAGTTTCTCAAGTTGGTCTTTCGGCAGCTTGAGCAGGTCGTCCGGTTGGCGGACGTCATCGAGCCCCATGCCCGAGCGGAACACCATGGTCCAGGTCGAGGTGTAATAAGTCTTGGTGGCGACTGCACCTTCGGCCTCGGGTGCCGAACTCGTAGCCAGATCGCAAGCGTAGCCATCCTCACCGTTCTCAGCTTTTTTGCGCAAGGTGTTGCGGAAGAAGGCCATGCGCTGCGGGAAGAAGAAATACTCCGCCTTCCAGCCGAAATCCTCAGCCATCAGCTGAGCGATGCGGTTCTCCAGCCCCTCTGCCTTGGCGTTGCTGAAGGGCATGCTGTTGGGGTCGGCACAGACGCGAAGGATGCCTTTCTCCTGAGCGGTGGCAGCCTGCGCGAGCGACGCGGCCAAGACAGCAGCGACTGCTGCACCAGCGATATACAACTTGGTGATCTTCAAAACACTCCTCCTGCGAACGAAAAAAAACTGGCACCCCGAGGGGTGCCAGTTTCCCTGATTCGGTTGTGGCAGTCAGACTGCCACAGGTCCGAATTAGTTCGCCAGGGCGAAGACCATCAGGGTGCCGCCAAGGTCGCCGTACTTGGCGAGTTCCTTGTAACCACCCACGGCGCCCAGACCGTCGCTGTCCTTTTCCAGGCCAGCGGCGAGGCCGATACCAGCCCAGCCACCGATACCGGTCAGGATGCCGACGTACTGCTTGCCACCGAATTCCCAGCTGTGAACGTTACCGATCACGCCCGACGGGAGCTTCGGCGAGGTCCACAGGACCTTACCAGCCTTGATGTCAACAGCCTTCAGACGGGCGTCCAGCGTGCCGTAGAAAGCCAGACCCGAGGCGGTGGTCATCGCGCCCGACCACACCGAGA
>CAMDGF010000031.1 GCA_945897555.1 Klebsiella pneumoniae
CCGTCCCCAACAAAGAGGATGACGTTCTTGACCGGCAGGCGGTTGCCCGGTGTCACTGCTGCTGCCTGAGCTTGGTCTTGCTTGAAAAGATGCGCCTGACCCGCATTGAACCAGTCAGCGACCGACTCGGGTCCACGCACCGCGGGGGTCCCGTTGGGAAAGTCTGCGGCGATAACCGGGGTTGCCAGGGAGGCGATTGCAGAAGCTAGTAAAGTCAGGCGCATTTCGAAACTCCGTCGCGGTCAAAGGAACGTGAAGGATGGTGGCCTAGTGTTTCTTTTCGCTTAAAGCTGCGTTAAGACTTCGTGACGTTGCCGAAACGTCGACTCGACGGCGGTATGATTTAGGCCATGCAAAGGACTTCGGAGTCACCGTCCACACCATGTCGGGAGCCGGCAGGGGCGCGCCCAATTGCTCCGAGCGGCTTCACACTGCTGGAGTTACTGGTGGTGGTGGTGATCATCGGTCTCTTGGCCAGTTTTGTAGCTCCGCGCTATTTCGGGCAACTTGGCAAGTCGGAAGTGCAGGTGGCGAGAGCGCAGATCCAAGCGATCGCCGACGCACTCGACCAGTTCCGGCTGGACGTCGGACGCTACCCGACCACCACCGAGGGCTTGGCAGCGTTGACCCAAGCTCTTCCCGGCGAGGTGCGTTGGCGTGGTCCGTATCTCAAAAAAGATGCACCGGCTGACCCGTGGGGTCGAGCGTATGTCTATCGGGCTCCCGGAGAACGCGGCGATTACGACCTACTGTCGCTTGGCAAGGACGGCCGGCCAGGTGGCGAGGGTGAGGCCGCAGACCTCCGCTCAAACTGACCCATGGTGTTCCGGGTTCGTAGTGTGGATGTGGCGGGCCAGCTGGTCGAGCAGAACCTCGATGCGGCGAGCGAGACGGAGGCGATCCGTATGGCGCAGCGGCCCGGCTGGGTCGTGCTCGGGGCGCGCGAACGGGCGGGCCGCAGTCTGGGGCGGCCAACCGTGCTCGATCCAGTCGCTTTCGGCAGGGACCTTTCGGCGCTGTTGCGAGCGGGCATCAGCTTGGTCGAGTCGATTTCCATCATCGCGGACCGGCAGACCAAACAGTCGCTCGGGCAGCGGCTTGCAGGCGTCCATGATCGTATCTCACAAGGACAGCGTCTCTCGGCTGCGCTCGAAGCTGACAGTGACCTGTTGCCACTTTTTTTTACGGCGTCGGTTCGGGTTGCAGAGACTACCGGGCATCTGCCCGAGGCTCTGGAGCGGTACGCTGACTACCAGGCGCGTGTGGACGCACTGCGCGGAAAGCTCTCTCAGGCGCTCATCTACCCGGGAGTCGTCAGCGTCGTCGGGCTGTTGGTGGTTCTTTTCCTGATGCTCTACGTGGTGCCCAGGTTCGCTTCGGTGTTTGCCGACCTGCAGGTCGAACTGCCTTGGGGGTCGCGCTTGCTGCTTTCGATCGGGGCGTGGGTCGATACCCATGGGGGTTGGGTCGTTGCGATGCTGATGCTGCTGCTAGGCCCGCCGCTGGCCGCCCTAGCCAGCCCGGCAGCCCGTGGGGCGTTCCAGCGCTGGATGCTCGGGTTGCCGGGCATCCGGGGCCCCTATCGGGTCTACCGCCTCGCGATTTTCTACCGCAATCTCGCCATGCTCCTCCAGGGAGGCGTGCCGGTTCCGTCTGCGCTGGCGATGGCTGCGCCGACACTTGGCCAGGGGCTCGCTGAGTCTGCGGGATCGGCCAGAGCGGCGCTACTTCAGGGCGCTGGGGTGGCCGCCGCGCTGCGCACGCACGGCCTGACGACGGGCGATAGCCAGCGGATGATCCAGGTGGGTGAGCGTAGCGGTCGGCTTGCCGCGATGTTTGAATCGGTGGCTGAACTTCACGATGCCGAAGTGGCGCTTCTTACCGAGCGGTTTGGGCGCTTGTTTGAGCCACTCGTGATGGTTGTTTTGGGCGTCGTGATCGGCGGTGTGGTGGTGCTTCTATACATGCCTATCTTTGATCTGGCGGGAGCTGTCGGGTGAGTGCTGCGACGCCCTTATGGCTTGACGTGGCTGCGTTGCGCAGCCGCATGCCGCAGTTGATCAGCACGCATTTTCGGGAGATGCGCGCGCGGTCGTGCCTGATCTTCGACGCCGGCGACGAAGTGGAACTGGTCAGCGACGGTACCGCTGAGGCGACGCTGCTGGCTTGGGCTGACTTTGTTCTGGATCGGCCTGTCCGGGCCCGCCGAGCCGAACACACTGACATCTTGGCCCTACTAGGGCGCCATGAAGAGAGCTTGCGGGCCCTTGAGCACCTGGACCTCTCCACAGACGCGACGGCCGCCGGAGCGAGCGACTCGTTGGTCTTGAGAGCTATCGATGAGGCCGATAGCCCCGTCGTGCGTCTCGTCAACTCGACGCTTCATGACGCCATGCAGAACGCGGCGAGCGACATCCACATGGAGAGCCATCCTGGCGGAATGACGCTCCGCTATCGCATTGATGGCGTGCTGAGCAAGGTTGGCGAGGTGCTTGGCGTGGAGACGGCGGAGCAGATGGTCTCGCGGATCAAAGTACTTTCAGAGCTTGACATCGCCGAGCGACGGATTCCCCAAGATGGGCGTTTCCGCGTCAACTTTCGTGGCCGCGAGGTCGACCTACGGGTTTCGGTGATGCCGAGCGTCCATGGCGAGGATGCGGTTTTGCGGATCCTCGACAAGCAATCCTTGAGTGATGCCATGCGCGGCCTGCGCCTTGAATCGTTGGGACTCGACCCAGAGGCCATCGCCTTCGCCCGCGACCTCGCCAGCCGACCCCACGGCATGTTGTTGGTCACGGGTCCGACCGGGTCGGGTAAGACCACTACGCTCTACGCTGCGATCTCCGAGATCAACAGCGGGCGGGACAAGATCGTCACCATAGAAGACCCGGTCGAGTACAACCTGCCTGGTGTGCTGCAGATCCCGGTGAACGAGAAGAAGGGTCTGACATTCGCTCGAGGCCTCCGCTCGATCCTTCGTCACGACCCGGACCGCATCATGGTTGGCGAGATCCGCGATCAGGAGACCGCGCAGATCGCGATCCAGGCGGCCCTCACCGGACACGTCGTCTTTTCTTCGGTGCATGCCAACAATGTCTTCGACGTCCTCGGGCGCTTCCTTCAGCTCGGTGTCGATCCCTACAATTTTGTGTCAGCGCTCAACGGTGTGCTCGCCCAGCGCCTTTTGCGCATCAATTGTCAGCATTGTGCCGAGCCAATAGCACCCAGCGCCGCGCATGAGCACCTTTTGGCGGTTCTTGACGCTGCGGGGCCCATAGCGCTGGCTGAGGGGCGTGGATGCGGACGCTGTCGGGGCACGGGGTATCACGGCCGTGTCGCGATCGCTGAATTGTTGCGCTTCGACGACCCGATGCGGGAGGCGGTGGCGGCGCGGCGTTCCATTCTGGAGGTCAAGGCGATGGCTGCCGAGCGAGGCACCCGCTCATTGCGTTTTGCGGCGCTGCGGCACCTGGTGGCAGGGCGAACCACCCTCGAGGAGGTATTGCGGGTGACCGATGCCTGAGCGTCTTCTTGTGGCTGCCGATGCTGTGGCGGTGGCAGTTTTACGGCGTTCTGCAGCCGGTGTGACGCCGTTGGCGCAGGTGCAACTGTCGGGCCAGTCTCCGGCGGATCTTCTCGAAGCGACAGGTCTCGCGCTTGAGTCGACCGCTGGCGAAGGCGGCCACGCCGACGTCTGGCTAGGTTCCAGTTGGGCGCGACTTTTGGCCATCGATTGGCCAGCGGTGGCGCTCGATCGCGCCGAGTCTGCGGCATTGCTCGCTCACGCTTGGACTGCTGTGATCGGGGACACCGCTGGCTGGCGTCTGCTGGTTGCCGAGCGGGGTTCGCCGCGTCTTGGCGTGGCGCTGCCGGAGATGGTGGTGATTGGCCTGGCCGAACAGTTGAGGCAACGGCGCGTGGCGGCTCATAGTCTTTTGCCGGCCATTTGTGGAGCATTGCAGCGCCGACCGCAGGCTGGCGCCACCGCAGTGCTTGACGAGGGCGACCGCGTCTCCATCGCGGTCTGCGATGAGCGCGGTGACGTGCGTGCGATCAGCAGCCGGCGGCGTCGCCCCGAAGAAGACATCCGCGTGTCGGCGGCCGAAACAGCGGGCTCGGGGCGTCTCGTGTGCTTGCCGATGGGCGTTGGCGCTGAGCCAGCATGCGTCCGTTGGGGTGGGTTATGGGCATGAGCGGGCGCTTTGTGAGCCTTGATCCTTGGGCCTCGCAAAGGGCTCGGCCAAGGGATTGGTGGCTACTTGGTAGCGGTGCGGCGGCGCTCGTGTTGTCGGCGTCGGCTTATCTCAGCCTGGCCCCGGCAGCCGATCCAACTCCATTGGTGCGCATGAGCGATGCGCAGATGAATGCCATCGAGCAGCAGACCCGGCAACTCAACGATATCGTGGCTCGTATCGAGCAGCCATGGCCTCTCTGGTTGCGCGAGACGCTGCTTGGCGCGCCGCCTGGTACGGGCGTCTTGCAGATCGACTTAGACCCGCAGCAGGGGCGTTTCAAGCTGGTTGTGGAGGCGGCAGACTTTGCAGGCGTGGAGGCGGCGATCGCGCGGCTTGAGCGGCGTGGCCACTTTGCTGAGATTCGGACCAGTGGTCACGATCGTGACGGTGAGGGAAGGCTGCGTGCCGTGATAGAAGGGCGGCTGCCTGCTGCCGGCGCCGTGTCGGAGGCGCGATGAAGTTTATGGCTCTGCGAGGGATGCCATCGTTGCACCAGGTCGGATGGCTGGGCGTGGCTGCTTGGTTGCTTTCAGTCCTGCTCGGGCTCGGACTGATGCAGCGGACGATCGACCTGCGTGAGCAGGCTGTCCCCGCTGCAGACGACCCGACCAGCTGGTATCTCGAGCAGGCTGGGCGGATCGAGTTGATGGTGGCCGAACTTCCCGATGCCCGGGGACGCGAGGGTCTTGTCTCACAGGTGCTCGACGCTGCCGCAGACAGTGGTCTTGAAGTGACCGGGGGCCGTTATCGCGAGGAGCATCTCGATGCAAGCCGCTTGCGGCGCCTCGATACCACCTTGCCGGTCACCGGTGACTCTTTGGCAGTGCTACGCTGGATCGACCGGGTGGTAACCGAGTTGCCTGCGGCAAGCTTTGTGAGTGTCAGCCTTCGTCGCTCCGACACGCAGGATGTCTTTGTTGGAGACATTCGGCTCGACCTGTTCATGCGGGGGGCGAATTGAGGCCTCCACGCCGCTGGATAGTCCTTGGCTTGTTGCTGCTGGTCAGCTTGCTCCTCGCTTGGTTTGCGCCGGATCCCGAAACGATCGAGAGTCCTCTGGGAGACACTGCCACGGTCGGTGCTTTGTCTGATGCAAGACGTCTGCGAGCCGCCCCGCAACTTCCCCTGTTGCGTGACTGGCCCCCGCCACGCGACCTCCCAGTCCTGCCGGAGGCGCCGCAGAACAAGCCCAAGTTGGAGCTTGGCCTCGATGCGTCCGTAGCGATCTCCTCGGCGGAGATGGCGGCTGCGACGCCAGCGAAAGACGTTGTGCGGCTGCCCTACAGTTTTGTCGGTCGCATGACTCTGGAGGGGCAGCAGAGCGTGTTCCTCGGTCATAAAGGCGCGACGCTGGCTGCACGCGAGGGCGAGGTCCTTGAGGGTGGCTGGCGTCTGGAAGGGGTCTTTGCTGACCACCTCGAGTTCACCTATCTGGCGACGAACCTGTCGCAGTCACTTACCATTCCAGCGCCATGAACCCTAAGACCCGATACCCGATGGATGGCAGCGTCTCTCCCAGCATCATGGCCGCTGCAATGTTTGCATTGCTTGCCGGATGCGCAGCCGACGATCCGCTGAACGCAGTCCGCCCCATGCTGGCTGCAGGCGATACTGATGGCGCCATCGCCCACCTGCAGGCCGAGATGGCACGAAACCCCGAGAGAAGCGCTCCGAGAGTCGCTCTGATGCGGGTCCGAGAGTCGGCAGCTCGCGCCGAATTGCAGGCGGCGGAGCGCGCCTTCGCGGTTGATGACGAGGCGGCTCTTGAAGTCGCGCTGGAGCGGGCCTCGCGACTCGCCCCCGAAAGTCCGGCGGTTGCCGAGGCCAGAACGCAGCTCGAACGTCGGCAAAAGGCTCGCCGGCTTCTTCAGGCCGCCGAGCGCTCTTTCGCAGAGGGTGGCCTCGACCTCGCGCTCAACCAGATCAAGGGCGCATTGGCTTTGGAGCCGGGCAACCGTGCCGGCGAGCAGTTGCGCCTGCGCATCCAAGCACAATTCGATGCGCGCCAGTCGCTTGAGGAGCCGCAACTGCGTTTGCTTGACGAGCGGGCTGTGGTGCTCGAGTTTCGCGATGCGCCGGTGAGGCAGGTGTTCGAGGCGCTGTCTCGCAGCGCTGGTCTGAGTTTCGTGTTCGATCAGGACGTCAAGCGAGATGCCAAAGTCACGTTGATGTTGCGTGAGGTTAAGGTCAGTGAGGCTTTGCGCGTCATCGGTCAAGCCAACAAGCTCGGCTTCAAGGTGCTCGGTGATCGCGCTCTGCTGGTCTACCCGGCAACGCCGCTTAAGCGCAATGAATATCGCCAACTGATGGTGCGGCATTTCAGTCTCTCCAATGCCAGCGCCAAGGATGTCGCCGCGACTCTGCGTGGCGTGCTCAAGGCGCGCGACATCACTCAAGACGACAAGACCAACACCATCGTGATCCGCGATACGGCTGAGATGATCCGTATGGCTGAGCGGCTGATCGCGATGCACGACGTTGCGGAGCCTGAGGTCATGCTGGAGGTCGAGGTGCTTGAGGTGTCCCGGTCTGAACTGTCAAAGCTCGGTCTGGTGGGTCCGCAGAGCATCGGCATAGGTAACCCGACCAGTCCAGGCAATATCGTCATCGGTAGTGAAGGCATCCGCGCGAGCATCGCCAATCCGGCTCTCGTTCTCAACCTGCGCCAGAGGGACAACCTCGCCGATCTGCTCGCCAACCCGCGGATCAGGGTCAAAAATCGTGGCAAGGCGCGTATTCACATCGGCGAGAAGGTCCCAGTTGTGACGACCACCGCGACAGCCAACGTTGGTGTCTCAAGTTCGGTCAACTACCTTGACGTTGGCCTCAAGCTCGATGTCGAGCCGGTGATTCACCTCGACGACGAGGTCTCGATTGGCCTCAAGCTTGAGGTCTCCAATATCATCGAGACCATCACGGTAGGCTCTGCTGGTGGTGGTTCGACGATCGCTTACCGGCTTGGCACTCGTAATACCGAGACAAGTCTGCGACTGAGGGATGGTGAGACGCAGGTGCTCGCAGGGCTGATCCAGAACGATCAGCGTCGGTCTCGCGCGAAGATCCCTGGGCTTTCGAGTCTGCCCGTCATTGGTCGCTTGTTCGCAAGTGATGACGGTGACGGTAGTACACGTAGCAAGACCGAGGTGGTCCTGCTCATCACCCCGCGCATCCTGCGTACAGTAGAGCCCCTGACGCCGGAACAATCCCGGTTCGCCGCCGGCACGGGCGGAGAGGGCGGTGTGGCCCCTCTATTGTTGGACGCAGGGGTGGGGGCTGGGGAGTCCGGCGTCACAGTGAGCAACCCTACGGCGGCGGAGGTCGAGACCGGTGTGCTGACGCCTTCTGCGGAGCCTGAGGCGGGATTGCCACAGGCGCTCGATCGTTGATACGGATGCGGTCAGCCGCTGGATTCACCTACATTGAGATGCTGGTGGCGCTAGCGATCGTCGCGCTGCTCGCCAGCATCGCCGCGCCGACCGTCAAAAAGGCTCGACAGCGTGCCGACGAGCAGCAGCTGCGCACAGCTCTGCGCGAGATCCGTACTGCGATCGATGCCTTCAAGAGGGCGAGCGACGAGGGTCGCATCCCTCGCCAAGTCGGGGAGTCAGGTTATCCACGCAAGCTCGTCGATCTGGTCAACGGGGTCCCCGATGCCCGTCAGCCTGACGGCGCACGCATCTACTTTTTGCGGCGTCTACCGGCCGATCCGCTGTTCCCAAACATGCTCGCCAACGCAGACTCTGAACTGGGGGAGGCGTCGCGTCGACTGCCCGCGGAGCGGACCTGGGGGCTGCGGACCTACAACAGCCCGCCGGATGCGCCTGTGGCTGGTAACGATGTTTATGACGTATACAGCCTGAACCCCGGCATCGCCCTCGATGGCAGCCGCTACCGGGACTGGTGACATGATCACAGCAAGGGCAGGGTGTGTGGGGGCTGGTCGCGCGGGCTTCACGCTCATAGAGCTGATGGTGGTGCTTGCATTGATAGGCGCTTTGCTCTCGATCGCACTGCCGCGATATGTAACGTCGGTCAACCGGTCGGCCGAAGTGGTCCTGAAGCAGAACCTCACTGCTGCCCGTCGTGCCATTGACCAATATTACGGCGACCGTGGCAGTTACCCTCGCAGCCTCAGTGAATTGGTGCAGCGCGGCTACCTCGACCAATATCCGGTCGACCCGGTGCTCGACAGTAGCCAGCGATGGTTGTTCGAGATGGCGCCAGGGGGTGGCATCGTCAATCTGAGGAGCGCCGCCGACGGCGTTTCCAGCGATGGTCGGCTCTACCGCGATTTGTAAAGTCGGTGCGTCGGCTGCGAGGGCCAAGCCCGGCTCTGGCGGATTTGCCTATGTTGCGCTGCTGATCATCGTCGCCGGTGTCGCGCTGGGTGCCCTCAAGGCCACCGAATCAGCCCGTATGACTCGCCAGCGCGAGGCGGAGCAGCAGCTGTTGTTTGCTGGGCGGCAGTACCGTGATGCGATAGAGGCCTACACCCGCCGCGATGTGGGTGCGCTCAGGGGTGCGCCGCGATCGCTTCAAGATCTGCTTGTGGATGCGCGGGGGCCGGTACCCATCCACTTTTTGCGCCGCCTCTACCCCGACCCCATGACCAGCCGCGCCGACTGGGAATTGCTGCGCGACGCCAAGGGCGGGATCGTTGGTGTACGCAGCCGTAGCCGTCGGGTGCCCTTGCAGACCAGCGGTTTTCGTGCGGAGGAGGCGCAGTTCGCGCGGGCACGGACCTATGCCGATTGGGTTTTTGCACCAGTGCCCGCCAACGCTCCGGCGGGTCCTACGGCGGGCGGAACCGTCGGCAGTCCGCCGCCCTGAGGCGCGTGCTGGCCAGTGGGCTCGCTGAATGCCAGGTGGCGGTAGCCCGTGGAGGAGTCCGTGCCCTAGACCGATTCCACAAAGAAGCTTGACGCAGGTGTCGGGCGAGTCGCATAGTCCCCCGACCGGAAAACAAAAAACAGAACGCAAACCCGCTGCCGCTCCGGACGGCAGCCTTGTCCGAGGGGGATGAACGATGGCTGATTTCAAGGCACTGCAGGCCGAGATGAGCAAGCACTCGGCCGACATGGGTCTCAATCTCACCCGCGTTGTCATGCAGAACGCAGACAGCATGGTGAAGATGAACGTGTCTTTCGCCGAGAGTACGGTGGAACTGGCGCGCAAGAACATGGAGGCGCTCGCCGACGTACGCGACGTCAATCAGGTGATGTCGCTCTATCAGGGCATGGTCAAATCGTTGGTTGAATCGGCCATGAAGTACGGCAGCTCGGTGTACGACGCCAATTCCAAGACGGCTGCCAGCATCACCGATGTGGTCGAGCAGGGCATCAGCGGCATCGCCGAGCAGGTCACCACCGCGGTGGATGACATCGCCAGCCAGTCGGGCCAGACCCCGGTCGAGATGGTCGATGCAGTCAAGAATACCGCTGCCTCAGCTCGCGCAGCCTTTACCGAGATGACGCAAGTGGCGCGCAAGGTCACGCGCATGGCCGACGAGAACGTTGCCGCTGTGGCCAAGGCAGCTCACGACGCCATCGACAACGGCTTGCGACACTGAGCCCCGCTGCCAGAACAAGAAGCCGCGGCACGCCGCGGCTTTTTGTTGCCGCCTCGTCATGTGGACTGACTATACTTGCGGCCCTTAGCCTTTGTGCCGGCGACAGCCCGCCAGCGTAGGCTGTGAAACGCGACACCAACCGACCCAAAGAGGACCCTGACATGGCATCCATCCTGACCTCCCTTGGCCGCACCGTTGCCGCCGGCTTTATCCTGCTGGTGCTGATCGTGCTGGCAGCTGGCAACGCCGACCTCGCCAGCGACAGTTGGCAGCGCTTTGCCGTGCGCTGGTTGCACGTGATGAGCGGCACCTTGTGGATCGGCCTGCTCTGGTACTTCAACTTCGTACAGATCCCGTCGATGCCGAAGATCCCCGACGAGCACAAGCCGGCGATCGGCAAGGTCATCGCGCCGACCGCGCTGTTCTGGTTCCGCTGGTCGGCAGCAGCCACGGTGGTGCTCGGCGTGCTGACTGCCGTGGTCAACGGCTATGCGCATCAGGCCTTCACCCTGCAGCCGGGTGTGCAGGCCATCGGCATCGGCATGTGGCTGGCGCTGATCATGGCCTTCAACGTGTGGTTCATCATCTGGCCGAACCAGAAGAAGGCGCTGGGCATCATTGCGGTAGAGGCCGACGCCAAGGCCAAGGCAGCCCGCACCGCCATGCTGACCAGCCGCATCAACACGCTGCTCTCGGTGCCGATGCTGTACATGATGGTGGCGCAGCAGAACGGCGGCCTGTAAGCCGCCCCGCAACACACCACACAAGGCCGGGGACTCCCCGGCCTTTTTTGCGTCCGCAGTCGGCTGCGGGGAGGCTTTCTCGGCCCCCGACCGGCTGCGAGGCGACGCGGTTTGCGCTCCGTCAACTCGGGGTGCGGTTTCCGTTGTCCGTCACCGGCTTCCCGATGAGGATGCGTCGCGGGGAGAGCAATCCCGTCCCCGCTTGCAAAAACACCATCCATCAGGAGGCAGCAATGATCGCAGCAAACAGAAAGCTTCACCGCCAATCAGGCGTCACCATGATCGAGTACGCGCTGATCGGCGCGCTTGTCGGCGTGGCCGCCATCGTCGCGCTCGGCACCCTCGGTAGCAACATCAGCACCAAGTTCACCAGCATCGGGACCTCGGTCTCGAGCGCCGGCACCTGAGTCTCTGACCCATGTGCCACGACCGCAGACATCTCGATAGGGGAGCGTGACATGCGCTCGCTTCCTGTCATCGCGATCGCCCTCCTGCTGGGTGCGGTCGTGTCTTTCTTCGTCGCTCGTGCCCTCGGGCCCGGCGGCGAACCCATTCAATCCGCCCGTGTGGTGGTGGCGAACGAGGCTGTCGACCCCGGCAGTCGCTTGTCCGCGCTGCAATTGCGGATCGCCGATTGGCCGCTGCTGTCGCGTCCACCCGGTGGCTTCGCATCGATCGATGCGGTCGCCGGGCGTGTCGTCCGCGCCCCCCTGCAACCTGGTGAGCCAGTGACCGAGACCCGCCTTGCTGCGGTCGATGCGCGCGGTGGCCTGGCCTCCATCATCACGCCGGGCAAGCGCGCCGTCTCGGTACGCGTCAACGATGTCGTCGGGGTGGCGGGCTTCGCTCTGCCTGGCAGCTTTGTGGATGTGATGGTGAGTGCCCGCGATGCTGGCGATAAGCCGTTCTCACGCACCGTTCTTGAGCGCGTGAAGGTGCTCGCCGCCGCCCAGGACACCTGGGTCGACCCGGCCAAACCCAAGCTGGTCAACGCGGTGACCCTCGAGCTGAGCCCGGAAGAGGCTGAACGGCTCGATCTCGCGCGTACGGTCGGCGTCCTCTCCCTGGGTCTGCGCAACGAACTCGATCAGGGCGCTTCGGCGGTCGACGCGCGGTCTGCTGGCGCTCGCCTGGCCGATCTGGTCGCGAGTGCGGCGCCGCCGCCCGTCCCTCGTGCCTTGTCGGCCGCACCCCGTCGTGCTGCCGTGGCAATGCCTGACACGGTGCCCGTGTCATCCGCACCGCTCCCCAAAGCGGCACCTGTGGTGTTCGAAGAGATCCGCGGCACCCGTCGCACCCTTGTCAGTGAGGAGGCCGAATGAGCCGCGCTCTGGTCGTGTTTGCATTGCTTCTGCTCGGCCCGATGGCTATTGCAACAGCCGCTCCCTCTGATGTGAAACATGTCAGCACCGTGGTGGGGCATGCCGAAGTGATGGAATTTGCTGCGCCGATATCGCGCATCGCTGTTGGCGATCCGCGCGTTCTGGACTACGTGATGCTTTCGCCGACACAGATCTACTTGCTCGGTAAGTCGGTAGGCAGCACCAATCTCGTCGTTTGGTCCAAGGGCGGCACGGCACGCTCGGTCACAGTGAGTGTCGACATCGATCTCGAGCCCTTGCGACAGGCATTGGGCAAGGCCCTGCCGGGGCAACCGGTGGAGGTCTCCAGTGTCAGTGGCTCGGTGGTGCTGGCCGGCGCCGTGTCGGACGTGCTGGTGGCCAGCCAGGCGGTCGAGTATGCCGACGCCTTTGTGCGCAGCCTCAACCGACAGCTGTTGTTGGTTCTGCGCAGCGCCGATGGGGCGGCGACACCGGGCGCGCCCGGTACCGCTGGCATGGCCGCAGCGGCGATGGCCAGCACCAACGCCATGGTCAACGCTCAGCTGGTGGCAGTGCAGGTCATCAACCGCATGCGCATCCGCGATCCGCAACAGGTCATGCTCGAAGTCCGGGTGGCAGAGATCTCCAAGACCCTGCTCGACAAGCTCGGTGCGCAATTGAATGCGCGTGGCGGCACCGGGGGCGATCTGCGCTGGAGCATCCTCACCGGATTTCTGGCGGGCGGCGTGCTCGGGCAGCCGAATGCCGCGGGCACCTTGAGCCTACGGGGCCTCGATATCGATGCCGAAAAACGCAACGGCATGATCAAGATCCTCGCCGAGCCGACCATCGTTGCTGTCAGCGGCCACGAGGGCAGCTTCCTTGCGGGCGGCGTGATCTTTTTGCCGACACCGGCGGCGCTTGGCCAGGCACCCGGGCTGCAAGAGTACCCGTTCGGTATCAGCCTCAAGTTCATCCCCACCGTGCTCGACAACGGACGGATCAGCCTCAAGGTGGCGCCGGAGGTGTCGGAGGTGTCCTCTGAGGGCGTGACCTACAGCGTCGGCAACACGCAGCTCATCCTGCCGCGCATCAACAAGCGCAACGTGTCGACCACAGTGCAGCTGCGCGACGGCCAGAGTCTGGTCATCGGGGGCCTGCTGCGCAACGACATCACGCAGAGCATCAAGCGCTTTCCGGTGCTCGGCGATGTCCCGGTGCTGGGGGCGCTGTTCCGCAGCAGCCAGTTCATCGCAGAGAAGACCGAACTGGTGGTGATCGTCAGCCCGAGCCTGGTCAAGCCGGTCGACCAGATGCCGCCTTTGCCCACCGACAACTTCACGCCGCCTACGCCAAAGGAGTTCTTCTTCGATGGCAGGCTCGAAGGTGGCAAGGGAGAGAGCAAATGACCCGCACCAACGACTCCGTGACCGCCTGGCATCGATTGTGTGGCCTGTTGCTTGCCATGACGTTGGCGCTGCTCGGTGGCTGCACGGCGACGCAGATGGATACGCCATCGCCGAGCTTTGGCAAAGCCCTGAACGCGGCCAAGGATGCCCAGCGCATCGATCGCGCCGACCGGGACGACGGCTTGCGGCCTCTGGCCAGCGAGCTGCCAGAGGGGGTGATGCCATCAGCCCCGGCGAGTGGCTACGGCAAGGGCAGCGGGCAGATGGCACCGTCCGGCGTGCTCATCACGCCGGCAGGTGGCCGGTGAACCTCGTGCACACAGTGTGTCTCCGTGCTATCGGACAGCGGCGCGGCCGGTTGCCTGCTGAGGCGGGTCTGGCGATGGTGGAGTTCGCCTTGGTTCTGCCGCTGTTGTTGTTGGTGGTGTTTGGCACAGTGGGCTTTGGCCTTGCCATCCTCGACAAGGTGGTGATCACCAACGCCAGCCGCGAGGCTGCCCGCCAGGGCACGGTCTACCGCGGCGTCGGTTTGCGGCCCAGCTCGGCGCAGGTGCAGGCGGTGGCGACCACCTACTGCAGCCAGAACCTGGTGGCCTTCAACAACAGCCGCGTCTGCACGGTGAGCCTGAGCTCCGACCCAGCCGCGCTGGTCAGCGGCAACACGCTGCGGGTGACCGTGACGTACCCGTTCACCTTCCTCGGCCTGACCGGCTTCATCAACCCCTTCGGTGGTTCCAACGGCATCACGCTGACGGCCTCTACCACCATGCGCGCGGAGTAGAGCCATGGATCGCAAGAGATGCGCACGGAGGC
Source organism: Klebsiella pneumoniae (assembly GCA_945897555.1). Taxonomy (GTDB): domain Bacteria; phylum Pseudomonadota; class Gammaproteobacteria; order Burkholderiales; family UBA3065; genus UBA3065. Next base: position 14,092 of record CAMDGF010000031.1, read on the forward strand.
GTTCTGCAACGCAGCGCGGTGGCGTGCTGGTGATGGCCGCGCTGATGTTGCCCGTATTGCTGGGCATGGCTGCGCTGGCGGTGGATGTCGGCCGCATCATGCTGGTCAAGGATGAGCTGCGCCGCGCCGC
>CAMDGF010000032.1 GCA_945897555.1 Klebsiella pneumoniae
GGTGACCTGGGTGCCGTCGGAGAGGGCAGCGCTCATGGCCTCGGCGCTGATGATGCTGGCGCCACCGGCGACCGACTCGGGGGTTGGTTCAGCCGCCGCGACCGGTGCCAGTGCTGCGGTCATGCTCTCGGGTGTCGGCTCGGATGCCGGTGCCGGCGCTGTTTCGGTGCTGGTGATGCTCACATCCTCGGGGTCGAGCAGCCACTGGCCGGCGGTGCCTTGGCTGGCATGGGCGAGCACCCGGCCGGTGACGACGAGCTGCTTCTTGGAGCTGGTCTCCACGAACCCGCCATCACCCGCCTTGACACCACCGGCGGCGAGGATGCTGCCGGAGTAGACGGTCTGTTCATCCGACCAGACGATGACGCGGCCGCCATTGCCCGACACCAGACCGCTGGCATCGACCATGGCACCCTGCTGCAGCCAGACCGTCTTGGCGTTCTGCACAGCAGCGTTCTGGCCAAGCAGGTCACCACCGATGCGCACCGAGCCACCGCCGGAGTGCCCGGCCACATCGAGGCGACTGCCGGCGGTGAGCCAGACCGAGTCGCCGAGCACATCGATGGCACCCCCGATCTGGCCCGAAGCCTTGCCGGAGGCGTCCACCACACCTGCCACTTCGACACGGCCATCGCCAGCATCGAGGACGATGACGCCGCCCTCATTGCGCACCGAGGTGGCCTGAATGAGGCCACCGGTGTTGATGACCGAGGTGACGACGTCCTCGGCGGCGCGGGCGGTGAGGGTGACGCGCCCGCTGTTGGCGATGAGTGCGCCGGTGTTGAGGACGACGGCCTTGCCGTCGGCGCCGAGCGTCTCGACCGGTGTGGTGACGGCGAACGAGATGAGGCGATCGCCCTGCAGGTCCATGGCAAACGAGCGCCCGCCCGCCAGCACCACTTGGCCGAGCTCGGCGGAGACGACACCGTTGTTGCGCACCGCCTCACCGGCGAGCACAGCGTAGCCGCCGGCGAGTGCGGTGATCTGGCCCTGGTTGACGAGCATGCCGCCGGGCTTGGTGCTGCGGGTGAAGCTGTAGTGCCCGGCCATGAAGTCGTCGTTGCTGATGCTGGACGTGGTGCCGAGGAAGCTGCGGGTGGAGATCTGGCCGCCGGCGCCGACGAAGATGCCGTTGGGGTTGAGCAGCCAGACCTGGCCATTGGCCAGCAGGCTGCCGTCGATGAGCGACATCTGCTCGCCGGTGACGCGGTTCAGCGCGATGGAACTCGCACCGGGCTGATGGAACTGGACGGTGTGGCCGGCCGAGATGGAGAAGTCGCGCCAGTCGATGATGGCGCGCTGGGTGGTCTGGGTGATGTCGGTGCGCAGGTCGGACTGCAGCACCGAGGCGGCACCGCCGACCACCGCGCCATCCACCGGGCCCTGGGCCCAGGCGGCGGACGCGCCCAACCCGAGGCAAGCCAAGGCAGCGAGCCGGGCGGTTGCCCCCGCCAAGCCCTCTACGGCACGCCGCGCTGCGCGCACCACGGACGAGCGCTTGCCACGGCCGGTCGCGATCTCCGCAACCGCAACCCACGCACCCGCATGGTCACTCCAGACCAGCCGGTAGATACGGTTCATCGCACCGTGGCGGTTCATGCAAATCCAGTGTCGAAGTGAGGCGCAGAAAAGGGACGCTTCTGACTGCTTGTCCGACTGTGTAAAACAGACAACAGTTTATGCCGAATGGCTTGAACAGCGCTTGTTAACGCTTGGATTTCGTGAATTACTTCACTCGGAGCGCAGTGTTTGCACCGCGCTTTGAAGCTCCGTTGCGCAAAGATCGCCGCCAGATGCTCGCGTGGGCGCAGCTGCCCGTTTTCCAGCGCCTGGCCTCGACCCTCCGAAATACGACTTTGACGTAGCCGCCGAGTTTGTGCACAGTCTAGGCGGTGCGGCTCCTGCTGCTGTCATCCGTCGGTCCGTGCGCTGCTTGTGCATCCAAAGGCTGAATCGGTACAGTGCACGACGGCACGCCACACATCACGACCAGAGTTTTAGCCTTCCATGAAGATTGATTTCCTCGGCTGCAGTGGCGGTATAGAAGGCAGCTCGCCGGTGGGCAAGTCGCTCAATGACTACGCCCGCTCGACCTGCTACCGCATCAACGAACGCGTGCTCATCGATGCCGGGACCGGTGCTGGCCGCATGGGGATGTCGGAGATGGTGCGCATCGAGCACATCCTGCTCACGCACGCGCATCTCGACCATGTGGCTTGTCTGCCGCTGATGATCGATACCATTGCCGGCCTGCGCAAGACGCCGACCCGCGCCTGGGGGGTGCCTGGGGTGCTTGAGACGCTGCGCAATCACATCCTCAACGATGCTGTGTGGCCTGACTTCACCACCATCCCTTCGGCTGAGAACCCGTTTCTGTCTCTGCACGAATACCCCACCACCGGGCCGCTCGAGGTAGAGGGGCTCGAGGTACACACGCTCTCGGCCACGCACGGCATCCCGGCCTGTGGCCTGCTGGTGCGTGACGGTGACCATTCCGTGGCTTTCTCCGGCGATTCGGGGCCGGACCCGGCGTTCTGGGAGGAGGCGGCAGCCGCCATAGACCTCGTCGCGGTCACCATCGAGTGCTCGTACCCCAACCGCGAAGCCGACCTCGCGCGGCTGTCCAAGCATATGCATGTCGACGAGGTGGTTCGGCTCAGCGACATCCTGCCGCCGCACGTGGCGCTCATCATCGTTCACCGCAAACCTGGCCGCGAGCGCGAGATCCAGGCGCAACTCAACGCAGCCATCCACAACCGTCGAATGGAGTTCCCGGTGAGCGGCGACGCCATCGAATTGCCACTTTATCTGCTGTAACGCCGGCGCAAGCCGGCTCTTGTAACGTCCCCACGGGGGCATGTGAAGCCACCAATCGAAGCCATAACAGGAGATCAACGATGTTGAAGGGCAAATGTGCGGTCGTCACCGGATCGACCAGCGGTATCGGCCTTGGTATCGCCGAGGGTTTCGCGGCTGAGGGGGTGAATCTGGTCATCAACGGTTTTGGTGACGCCACCGAGATCGAAGGCATCCGTGCCGGCCTCGAGAGCAAGTTTGGTGTCAAGGTGATCTACGACGGCGCCGACATGAGCAAGCCGGAGCAGATCGAAGCCATGATGGACAACGCGGCTGCTGTGTTTGGTGGCGTGGATATCCTGGTCAACAACGCGGGCATCCAGCATGTCTGCCCGGTCGAAGAATTCCCGACCGCCAAGTGGGATGCCATCATCGCCATCAACCTGAGCTCGGCCTTCCACACCACCAAGAAGGCCGTGCCCTACATGAAGAGCAAGGGCTGGGGCCGCATCATCAACGTCGCTTCGGCGCACGCCATGGTCGCCTCCAAGTTCAAGAGCGCCTACTGCGCGTCCAAGCACGGCATCATGGGTTTCACCAAGACGATCGCTCTCGAAGTCGCTGAAGCGGGCGTGACTTGCAATGCCATCTGCCCGGGCTATGTGCTCACGCCGCTGGTCGAGAAGCAGATCCCCGACACCGCCAAGGCACGTGGCATCACCGAAGAGCAGGTCAAGCGCGATGTGCTGCTGGCCGCTCAGCCGACCAAGCAGTTCGTCACCACGCAACAGGTGGCCGGCACGGCAGTGTTCCTCTGCTCGGATTCGGCGGCCTCCATCACCGGTACCAACATCATGGTCGAGGGTGGCTGGACTGCGCAGTAAGTGCCGTAGCACCGGGACGCGCCGCGTCCCGGTATCCACGCTGGCGGATCATCTCCCGACAGCGTGAACCGAGGAGCAGAACACATGGCCACACCCAAGAACAGCGCGACCCAAGCCGCCGTGCGCACGCCGGCGTCGCGGACACGCGCGACCTCAGCCACCCGGCGGGCGGCTGCGCCGGCTGCCGAAGCCAGCGCTGCGGCGCCGACCGATGCCGTCAGCGCACCGGTGCCGGCCCCGGCCGCAGCGCCTTCGATCAAGACCTCGACCACCGGACAGCGCAAAAAGGTGAGCCTTGCCCTGCAAGGCGGTGGCGCTCACGGCGCGTTTGCCTGGGGTGTCATGGACAAGATCCTCGAGGATGGTCGCCTTGAGATCGAAGGGCTTTCGGGCACCAGTGCCGGTTCGATGAACGCAGCCGTGGCCGCCTATGGCTTGATCAAGGGCCCGGAGGGTGCGCGTGAGGCGCTGCACCAGTTCTGGCATTCCATCTCCAAGGCCGGCGAGCGCTACAGCCCGCTGCAGCAGACGCCTTGGGAGAAGTTCTTTCATGGTTGGAAGATCGAGCACTCGATGGCCAACCAGATGTTCAAGTTCATGTCGCACCAGCTGTCGCCCTACCAGATCAACCCGCAGAACTTCAACCCGCTCAAGGATGTGCTCGAGGCGTGTGTGGATTTTGAGGAGCTGGAGAAGCACAGCAAGACCAAGCTGTTCATCACCGCCACCAACGTGCGAACCGGCAAGGCGCGGGTGTTCGACGCGCCCGAGGTGACCGCCCAAGTGTGTCTGGCCTCGGCTTGCTTGCCGTATCTGTTCCAGGCGGTGGAGATCGAGGGCGAGCACTACTGGGATGGCGGCTTCATGGGCAATCCGGTGCTCTACCCCTTGTTCTATCACACCGAATCGCGCGACGTGGTCATCGTCCACATCAACCCGATCGAGCGCCCGGGCCCGCCCACCGCCATCGAGGACATTTTCAATCGCATCAACGAGATCAGCTTTAATACCAGCTTGATCAAGGAGTTGCGTGCTGTGGCCTTTGTCCAGAAGATGATGGACGAAGGTTGGATCAAGGACGAGTACCGCGACCGCATGAAGTACGTGCTGATGCACTCGATCCGCGCCGACAACGCCATGAGCGACTTGTCCGTCACCACCAAGTTCGCCTGGCAGTGGGAGTTCCTGACCATGCTGCGCGACCGCGGTCGCACCTACGCTCAGCAGTGGCTCAACGAGAACTACGAGCACATCGGTGTGCGCTCGTCGGTGAACATCCACAAGGAATTTCTGTAACAAGCTGTTGCGCCGCAGTGGCAGAGCTTGGCTCTGCCACCTTGCTGTGCAACACCGTTCGCCGCAGTTTGCTGCCAACCCCGCCCGTCTGTATGGGCCCCGTACCCCCAGGGAGACAACCATGAATGTCGATGAGATCCTCAAGCTGCCCTCGATGCCGGCCGCCAGCCCCAGCTACCCGATGGGCCCGTACCGCTTCATCAACCGCGAGTACATGATCATCACCTACGAGACCTGCAAGGACGCTCTGCGCCATGCGGTTCCCGAGCCGCTCGAGCCCAACCCCGACGGCCACGTGCTCTACGAATGGATCAAGATGCCGGACAGCTCGGGCTTTGGTGACTACACCGAGTCGGGCGTGGTGATCCCCTGCCTGTACAAGGGCGAGCCGATCAACTTCACCGCGCAGATGTATCTGGACGACGAGCCCCCCATCAGTGGTGGCCGCGAGGTGTGGGGCTTCCCCAAGAAGTACGCGCACCCCAAGCTGGAAGTGGTGGCCGATACGCTCACCGGGACGCTGGAGTACGCCGGCCAGATGGTGGCGATGGGCACCATGGCGTTCAAGCACCGTGAGAGCGAGGGCGGCATCGAGGCGATGGCCAAGGCCATGACCAAGACCCAGTGCAACCTCAAGCTCATCCCCGATGTGGATGGCACGCCGAAGATCGCGCAACTGGTGGCCTACAACCTCACCAACATCACCATCAAGGGCAGCTGGGTGGGCGATGCGCGCCTGCACCTGATCCCGCACGTCAATGCCCCGGTGGCTGACCTGCCGGTGAAGAAGATCGTCGGCGGCAAGCACTTCCTTGGCGACATCACGCTGCCCCACGGCCGCGTGCTGCACGACTACCTCAAGTGAGCTGACGCGGTAAAGCCGTTCTGCTGCGGCCCCGTCGCCTCATGGGCGCGGGGCGGCGGCCCGTACACCGTATCTCCGGAGTCGTCATGAAGACCGAGCACGTCCTGCAATTGCCATCGATGCCGCTGCAGAGCCCCTCGTTTCCGCGCGGGCCCTACCGTTTTACCCACCGCGAATATCTGGTGGTGCAGTACCGCAGCTGCGCTGATGCCATCCGTCATGCCTTGCCCGAGCCGCTCGAGCCGGACGGCGATGTGGTGGCAGTGCAATGGCTCGACCTGCCCGATGGCACCGGGCTGGGTGGCTACTCGGCGGCAGCGCAGGTGATCCCTTGCCGCTACAAGGGCGAGGCTTGCAACTTCATCAGCCAGATGTACCTCGACAACACCTCGCCGCTGCAGGCTGGGCGCGAGATCTGGGGTTATCCGATGAAGTACGGCCAGGCCGACCTCCATGTGGAAGGTGACACGCTCACCGGCACGCTGGTCTACGCCGGGCAACGCGTAGCCACCGGCACCATGACCTTCAAGCACGAGGCGGTGAAGATCGATCCGCGCGAGCAGGGCGAGCACATCGGCCGCACCCAGATCACGCTCAAGCTCATCCCGGACGTGGATGGCAAGCCGGCGGTGGCGCAGCTGGTAGCGATCAATTTCACCGACGTGGTGGTGCACGGCGCCTGGGCCGGCAAGGCTGCGCTCGAGCTCATCCCCCACGTCAACGCACCGCTGGCTGATGTGCCGGTGCTGCAGGTGGTCGGTGGCTTGCACCTCAAGACCGACATGACGCTGCCCTACGGCCGCGTTCTGCATGACTATCTAGACAAGGCATGACCATCTCGCCGGCGCCGGCGATCCCGATAAAGGCCCGGCCACTCCTCTACAAGCTGGTGTGGATCTACCTCGCCGGCACCATCGCGGCCACGCTGGTGGTCATGCTGCTCATGTATGCCGGGCTGGACATGACCACTCAGCAGTGGGTGATGTTCTTTGCTGCGCTGCCGGTTGCCATTGCGGTCTTTGTCGGGCCGGACATCGTGCTCATCCGGCGCACCTCGCGCCCGATCGTCGAGGCGCTCGACATCATCCATGGCGGGCAGCCGATCGGCGGCAGCGCGTTGAATCAGGCCACCGCGGCTTTGCTCAACCTGCCATTCAACTCGTTTTTGCGGGTGACGTTTGTGCACGGGCCCTTGGCCGCTTTGGCCATGGTGCTGGTGCTTGAGGGCTTCAACCTTTCGGTCGACGGGGGGTTTGTGGAGTGGCAGATCTGGACCTTGGCGGCCTGCATCCTGTTCTTTGCGGCGCCGGTGCATGCCATCGTCGAGTACTTCAGCCTGAACCGGCTCATCGAGCCGATCCTGGTCGGGCTTAACGCCTACCGTGACGAGGCCGGACGGGCCGAGCAGATCCCCAAGCTCATCGCTGTGCGTCTGCGCGACAAGCTGCTCTATCTGTCGCTGTTCGTGGCGGCCATCCCGCTGCTGTTCTTTGCCGGTTCGACCATCGTCAAGGTCAACATCCTGCTTGAAGAGCTCGGCGTGCGAGTGAGCAACGAGCAGATGCTGCCGCTGTGGGTCTGGCTGGGTGGTGTGGCGGCGGTCACCGGCCTGGCGGCGCTGGTGATGGCCATCCTCACCGCATCGGATGTATCGCGCGCGGCGGGCAAGCTGGTGGATGCCATGCGGCGGGTGGAAAAGGGTGACCTCGACACCAATCTGCAGATCACCACCACCGACGAGTACGCCGACCTCTACGCCGGCTTCAACAAGATGGTCGAGAGCCTCCGCGAGGAGGTGCACATGCTCGAGGTGACGCACGACCTGGCGGGCGAGATCGAGATCGATGTGCTGATCACGCGCATCATGCAGGCGGCGAGCAAGCTGCTCGGCGCCGATCGCGGAACCCTGCTGCTGAGCGATGACAAGACCGGCGAGCTCTGGTCGCGTTTTGCCGAGGGGCTCGAGATCAAAGAGATCCGCATGCCCAAGGACGCGGGCATCGCGGGTGCGGTGTTCATCACCGGCGGGACGGTGAACATCGAGGACGCCTACCTCGATGCGCGCTTCAACCAGGACGTCGATCGCACCACCGGTTACCGCACGCGCAGCATCCTGGCGGTGCCAGTGGTCGGTAAGAAGGGCCAGCGCATCGGCGTGGTCGAGGTGCTCAACAAGGTCGGCGGGCCCTTCAACGCCAAGGACGAGATCCGCCTGCGAGCGTTTGCGGCCGAGATCGGTATCTCGCTGGACAACAGCCGGCTGTTTGACGAGGTGCGCCAAGTCAGCAACTACAACGAATCGATCCTCAAGAGTACGTCCAATGGCCTCATCACCATCAACGACGAGGGCCGCGTGGCGTCGATCAACCAGGCGGGTCTCGAATTGCTGGGTGTTGCAGACGACAGCGCGCTGGTGGGAGGGTCGGTCTGCCACACCATCGAAGGCAGCTTGGGCAATCAGAACCCCTGGCTGATCGAGGCGCTGGTCAAAGCGCGGGATACGCAGGCTCGGCAGATCAATATCGACCACACGCTGCGCTGGTTCGACAGCGAAAAGTCGGTGAACTCGGTGGCGACGCCGCTCATCGGCCTGGAGGGCGAGACCATCGGCACCATGCTGGTGCTGGAAGACATCACCGCGGAAAAGCGCGTCAAGACGACCATGGCGCGCTACATGAGCCAGGAGGTGGCCGACCAGCTGCTGGCCGGTGGTGAGGACCAGCTTGGCGGCAAAGATCAGGAGATCGCCATCCTGTTCTCGGATATCCGCAGCTTCACCACGCTGTCCGAGGCGCTCGGCGCGCGCGGCACGGTGAATATGCTCAACTCGTACTTTGCCGAGATGGTGGACGTGATCTTCCGCCACAAGGGCATCCTCGACAAATACATCGGCGACGCCATCATGGCGCTATTTGGCGCGCCATTTCAGGCCGAGGACGACGCCGACCGTGCGGTGTTGACGGCACAGGGCATGCTCATCGAGCTCGAAAAGCTCAACGCGCGTCGCGCCGAGGAAGGGCTGATGCCCATCCACATCGGCGTGGGCATCGCGATGGGGCGGGTCATTGTGGGCAACATCGGCTCGCCCAAGCGCATGGAATACACAGTGATCGGCGACAGCGTGAACCTGGCCTCGCGACTCGAGGGCGCGACCAAGTACTACGGCGCCGGCATCCTCATCAGCGAGTCGCTGGCCAAGCGGCTCAAGACGCCGATGCTGATGCGCGAGACCGACCAATTGCGCGTCAAGGGCAAGCTCGAGCCGGTGACCATCTTTGAGGTGGCGGGGCACATGCAGCGCGCTGCACGCGCAGCTTTCCAGGATTCCATCGGCGACCACGAGGCTGGGCTGACGGCTTACCGCACGCAGCAATGGGATCGCGCGGAGCAGGCGTTCCGGGCGGTGTTGGAGCGGCGTGGCAAAGATGTGACCGCGTCTCTCTACCTTGAGCGCATCGCCACTTTGCGTGAGAACCCGCCACCGGCCGACTGGGACGGCGTGTGGACGATGACGGAGAAGTAAGGCGCCGTCAGAAGCTCTTGCGCAGCGCCACGCCGACCACGTCGACGCTGGGTTCCCCGGTGGCGCGGACCGTATTGAGGCCATCGTTGCGGTTGATGCGCACCGTTTCGAATTCGACGCGCGAGTAGGCCATGTCGAGTGCCCAGCCCGGCTGGAACATCCAGGATGCGCCCACGCTGAACCAGTGGCGGTTGGCATCGGGTACGGCGGTGCTGCGGGTGGCGTCAGGGGTCGGTGTGCGGTCGTAGAGATAGCCGGCGCGCACGGTCCACTGCGGGTTGAGACGGTATTCGCCGCCGAAGGCGAGGCCATATTCGTCGCCGTAGGACTCGGGGCGGGTGATGGGGATGGTCACCCCGGCTGGGCTGTCGAACCGGAAGGCGAGCTCGCGGAAGCGCGACCAGTTGAACCAGCGCAGCTCCGCCATCAGGCTCAGCTTGTCGGTGGCCTGCCACGCGGCCGAGGCCGTGACGACGTCGGGCAGGTTGAGGCGCGTGGCCGAGGTGCTGCGGCCGTTGAGCAGGTCGAGCGGCAGCACGCCGGGGACGCCGGTGAGGTTCTGGCCGATGGCGTAACCCTCGAGGTCGTGCGACATCCGCGACTTGTAGTGCAGGCCCAGCTGCAGCGTGTCGCTGGTCTTAAGATGCAGACCGACGTTGCCACCGACGGCGTAGCTATCGGCACGGACGATCAGCACACCATCGCTGGCGAACTGCCCGGGCACACCGGTGCCATTGAGGTTGGGCACCGCATTCTCGAGGCGCGCGTCGGTGCGCTGCACGTTGACGCCGCCGCCGATGGAGAGGCTGTCGGTGAGCTGGAAGCCCACGGCACCCGACACATCGATGACGCGCAGCCGTGCCTCGCGCGTGTCATAGCGGGCGCGGAAAGCCGGGCTGTACTCGATGCCGAGGCCGAACGGCGCCTGTACGCCAAAGCCCACCCAGACGTTGCGCTCGCCGCCGATGCGCCGCGCGTAAGCCAGATTGGGCAGCCCGGCGAGGTCGCTGGCATCACCCTCCACCACGCCGCCCACGGGGATGCCGCCGGGCACGGCGTTGTCGAGCACCGTGGTGCCTTGGTCGCGGATGCGCACATCGGTCTTGAGCGCGTTGAGCCCCACCGACCAGTGGGTGCTGCCGCTCAAGCGCGTGAGCGCTGCCGGGTTGCTCATCACGCTGGTGGCGTCGTAACCCAATGCAGCCTGGCCGGCGTAGCCCCGGCCCAACGCAGCGACGCTGTCCGAGGCAGGGAGGTAGAAGGAGCCGGCGAGGGCGGCCGGGCTCACCGCAATGGCCAGCGCGCCAGCCGCCCAAACGGAGCCTCGACGTTTAGTGCCTGTGAGGTGTGGAACTGTGATCATGGCCTGAGTGTTCGCGGCGCGCGGGTCCACCGTGTGGATCCATATCTGCGATCGCGAGAAGCTTTTGAAGATCTTTATCATACTCTTGGTCGCCAAAGTCGGCCGCATCCCATACAGCCAAATCTCCCGGAATACGAAGTGCAGCTTCGATCATTCCCAGGTCTTGACTGAAAGAGGTCCGTTTCCAGATGATGGTGAGTCCCGCCATGCGAACCTCGACCCGCTCAGGTGTCAACGTTGTATCGCTACAGGTCATGCCGGCTGCAGGGTCGCTGCAGCGGGCCGCCAAGCCATCGCCGAATGGCGACATCAGCGCGTCCCAGGTCGGCATGTAGCCACGCAGCGCAAGTTCGCTCCGGCTGATCTCGATGGCACTGTGAGCACTTTCCACAAGACGAAGCATGTGTTTGTCGGTCTCAGCAGGCCCGACTCGTTTCCATATGTCACGGTAGGGTTTGCGTTGGTCCTGAAACATCACTTGGTCGGGTGAGCGGGCATACACGAAGCTGCTGACGGCCGAGCGTCCGGCTTGCTCGACGGTGATCTCATAGGTGACGTACACCGGCTCAAAGCTGGGCGTTTCTGCCGTGAGGGGTGCTGCTTGGCTGCTTGAGATGACTGCAGACGCAAGGAGTGCGGCAAGAGCATTGGTCATACGATTCACGGGCGTGGCTCCACAAAAGAAAGGGGGACGGCACACGGCCGTCCCCAAAAAGGTTGATCCGACTGTGGCTTAGAAACCGCGCAGACCGAATGCCTTGGCCATCACATGGAAAATCCAGTTTTGTTCCATCACGCCGCGCACGTACTGCGAGAAGGGGCCCTTGGCGTAGATGGCAACTTCTTCGCCGGCGTGTGTCTCGGCGTTGATGGGTACGGCTGATTCCTGCAGGAAGTTGAGTGCAGTGGTGTCGACGTTGGTGAGGTTGGGCCGGACCGCGCCGCTGTTGGTGCCTGCTCCGAGGAAATAGCCGTCGTTCGCCACACCCGTCGAAGTCGTGGTGAAAGTCTTCAGGCCGGAGGTTTGGGTTCCCGTGGCGCTGGCAGCGGTGGGGCCCGTGTAGCCCGGGCCGTTGTAGTAACCCAGTGTGGTGTACGGCAGACCAAGGACGTCGGTCTCCGCCGTGATGGCCTCGCCATCGTTTTCCGGGATGCCACGCGACAGGCCAAGGATGGGGTTGCCACGGTGCGGGTAGCCGGCGATGGTGAAGACGTGGCTGTGGTCGGCGGTGACGATGATCAGCGTGTCACCGTCGCTCGTGGCGTCGTCAGCTGCCTTCACGGCGCGTGCGAACTCGATGGTGTCCTCGAGTGCACGGCGGGCGTTGCCGGCGTGGTGCGCGTGGTCGATCCGGCCGGACTCGACGTGAAGGAAGAACCCTCGGTTGTTCTTTTTGAGGATCTCGATGGCCTTCACCGTCATCTCGGTGAGCGACGGTTCCTTGGCGGGGTCGCGGGCACGATCAGATTCGAACTGGGCATGCGACGGATCGAACAGACCCAGCAGGTAATCGGTGTTGGCGGCCGTCACCTTGCTGAAGTCGTTGGCTTCCGGAACCGAGACGCTGCCGCCCGATTGGCCCCACACGTACTTGGCGTTGGCGCGGGTGGAGAGCCACTCGGCGGTCAGGTTCTTGCCGTCGGTGCGGCGGCCGGTAAGAGTTGCATATTCCGGATCGGTGACGGTGTTCGGGAGGAAGGCACGGCGGCCGCCACCCATCACGACTTTAAGTTGCGTCTTGAGTGCGGCGTTTGCGGGGTTGAGCGCTTGGGTGGCGATGTCGGCGACGCGTGCCGATTCGGCCAAAGCGGCGCAGTTGGTATTCGCTTTGATCTCGCGATCGGATTCCCAGTCGCGCGCTGAGATGTGCGAGTAGCCCGAGGCCGGAGTGGCGTGGGTGATGCGTGCGGTGGACACGAAGCCAACGCTTTTACCGCGCTCAGCCGCGTGTTCGGCGATGCTCTTGACCGACTTGGCCGCCGTCTCGCTGGCACGGCACTCCTTACGGTTGATCGTGTGGTTCACACCAAGCATGCTCTCGCGCGTCTTATAGCCGGTGTGCATGGCAGTGGCAGTAGGCGCCGAGTCAGGCGTCTGCTGATCCCACTGGTAGACTTTGGAAAGAGCGAGGTCGGGGAAGGTCTCAAAGTGCAGGCTGCCGCGCTCGGGGCCGGCCAGGCCAGCCTTTTCGCCGGCCAAGATGCGTGCGGCGGTGACGGTGGAGATGCCCATACCGTCCCCAACAAAGAGGATGACGTTCTTGACCGGCAGGCGGTTGCCCGGTGTCACTGCTGCTGCCTGAGCTTGGTCTTGCTTGAAAAGATGCGCCTGACCCGCATTGAACCAGTCAGCGACCGACTCGGGTCCACGCACCGCGGGGGT
>CAMDGF010000033.1 GCA_945897555.1 Klebsiella pneumoniae
AGGGCACCGAGATGGTGATGCCTGGCGACAACGTGTCGATCAAGGCTGCGCTGATCGCGCCGATCGCGATGGAAGAGGGTCTGCGCTTCGCCATCCGCGAAGGCGGCCGCACCGTCGGCGCCGGCGTCGTCGCCAAGATCATCGAGTAATACGTTGGAAGAGTCGCCAGGTCGGTTGTCTCGGTCTGGCGCGACAAAAGGTTTCCTGGCTTTCGGGCCAGGGGTGGTAGCAGCAGGCCAGTAGCTCAATTGGCAGAGCGTCGGTCTCCAAAACCGAAGGTTGGGGGTTCGAGACCCTCCTGGCCTGCCACCCGTACACAAGGCTCGACTCTCAAGGTCGGGTGGGTAGATGGCAGACAGATTGAAGTTGTTGCTTGCTGGCCTTTGTCTGATCGCAGGCATTGCCGCGTTCTACATGCTCGATGGGTCGGTGGCGGCCGTCGTGCGTGTGCTTGCGGTGCTGCTGGGCGCAGCGCTGGGTGCGGCGGTTGCCGCCACCTCGGCGCAAGGGCGGACGTTTCTGGCATTCGCCCGAGAAGCGCGGGATGAGACGCGCAAGGTCGCGTGGCCATCCCGGCAGGAGGCGACCCGAATGACCCTGGTGGTGTTTGCCATGGTCCTCGTGACCGCGTTGTTCTTGTGGATGATCGACGCGCTCTTGTTCAGCGCAGTCGAGACATTGATCCGGGGTGGCGTATGAGCAAGCGTTGGTATGTGGTGCATGCGCACTCTGGCCTGGAGAAGTCGGTCCAGAGGGCGTTGTTGCAACGCATCGAACAAGCGGGGATGGTCGATAGCTTTGGCCAGATCCTGGTGCCGGTCGAAGAAGTGGTCGAGATGAAGAACGGTCAGAAGACGCTGTCGGAGCGCAAGTTCTTCCCCGGTTATGTGCTGGTCGAGATGGAAATGAACGACCAGACGTGGCACTTGGTCAAAAGCACGCCCAAGGTCACGGGCTTCGTAGGCGGACGTGCGCATTCGCCGACGCCCATCAGCGAGCGCGAGGTCAACAATATCCTGCAGCAGATGCAGGAGGGTGTCGAAAAGCCGCGGCCCAAGGTGCTTTTCGAGGTGGGCGAGATGGTGCGCGTCAAGGAAGGCCCTTTTACCGATTTCGAGGGTGCGGTCGAAGACGTCAATTACGAGAAGAGCAAGGTTCGCGTATCGGTGTCCATCTTCGGACGTTCGACGCCGGTCGAGTTGGATTTCGGTCAGGTCGAGAAGAGCTGACTGGTTCTGGTGGGCGGGCCTCGGTCCGCCCGTTCTGGGGAGAGCTGGTTCTGCCGGTTCGTTCGCACCCGCACAAGGAGTAGCAAATGGCAAAGAAGATCATCGGCTTTATCAAGCTGCAGGTCCCCGCCGGCAAGGCTAACCCCTCGCCGCCGATCGGCCCGGCGCTCGGCCAGCGTGGCCTCAACATCATGGAGTTCTGCAAGGCGTTCAATGCCGCCACGCAGGGCGTGGAGCCGGGCTTGCCCATCCCCGTGGTGATCACCGCCTTCGCGGACAAGTCTTTCACTTTTGTGATGAAGACGCCGCCGGCGAGCATTCTCATCAAGAAGGCTGCCGGGATCCAGAAGGGCAGCAAGACGCCGCACACCGATAAGGTCGGCAAGTTGACGCGCGCACAAGCCGAGGATATCGCCAAGACCAAGATGCCGGATCTCACCGCCGCCGACCTCGACGCGGCAGTGCGCACCATCGCCGGTAGCGCCCGCAGCATGGGCATCGACGTGGAAGGAGTTGTTTAAATGGCAAAGCTCTCCAAGCGCACGCAGAGCCTGCGTGAAAAGATCGATCGCAACCGCAATTACGCGCTCGAGGAAGCCATCGGCCTGATCAAGGACACAGCGACCGCAAAGTTCGACGAGAGCGTCGACATCGCCATCATCCTTGGCGTCGACCCGCGCAAGTCTGACCAAGTGGTGCGCGGCTCTTTGGTGATGCCCGCGGGTACCGGCAAGACCGCTCGTGTCGCCGTGTTCGCGCAGGGTGCAAAGGCCGAGGAGGCCAAGGCGGCTGGTGCCGACATCGTCGGCTTCGAAGATCTCGCCGAATCCATCAAGGGCGGCAATCTCGACTTCGATATCGTTATCGCCACGCCCGATGCCATGCGCGTTGTCGGTGCTCTCGGCCAGGTTCTGGGGCCGCGCGGTCTGATGCCCAACCCCAAGGTGGGTACGGTGTCGATGGACGTGGCCACGGCGGTGAAGAACGCCAAGGCGGGTCAGGTTCAGTATCGCACCGACAAGGCGGGCATCGTCCACGCCACCGTCGGCCGTGCGTCGTTCACGCCCGAACAGCTCGGCAGCAACATCCGCGCGCTGGTCGATGCGCTGAACAAGGCCAAGCCGGCAACCGCTAAGGGCGTCTACCTGCGCAAGGTGTCGCTCTCTTCCACCATGGGTGGTGGCGTGAGGGTCGATTCGGCCACGTTGTAAAGACTTTGGGCTGCCGGGGGCTTATTCCCGGCAGGTTGTCAAAGACCGTAGGGGCGGTGCAGTCCGGCCGCTTAAGTTGGAGCAGTCAGCCTCCCTACGCAGATGGCGGTCCCCAAAACGGGTTATCGGGAGGCGGCGAAAACCGCTTCCGGGCGATGTGGACTGTAGGTCCGCGAGCCGACCTGACTTGAGGTCGCCGATTGATGCGCACACCTTTGGTGTGCGCGGGTGACAGGAGAGAAGACCTTGAGTCTCAATCTGGAAGGCAAGAAGGAGGTCGTCGCCGAGGTGGGTGCGCAGGTTGCATCGGCCAAAGCGATCATCCTCGCTGAGTACCGGGGCCTGACCGTGGGCGAGATGACCCTGCTGCGTGCCAAGGCGCGTCAGTCTGGTGTCTATCTGCGTGTGGTCAAGAACACCCTGGTGCGCCGTGCTGTCAGCGAGACGCCCTTTGCCGCACTGGCCGATCAGATGGTCGGTCCGTTGGCATACGGCATCTCTGCTGACCCGGTAGCAGTCGCCAAGGTGCTGAATGATTTCGCCAAGGGGAACGACAAGTTCGTCCTCAAGGGCGGCGCCATGCCCAATCAGGTCATGTCGTCGAAAGACGTCTCAGCACTGGCGAACCTGCCGAGCCGGGAGGAATTGCTGGCGAAGTTGCTGGGCACCATGCAGGCGCCTGTGGCCAAGTTCGTCCGCACCCTCAACGAGGTGCCGACCGCATTCGTTCGCGTGACCGCTGCGGTTCGCGACCAGAAGGCGGCCGCTGCCTGAAGCACTTGGCGAGTCATGACCCCGCAAGGGTCGACCATTCACATCGTTCATCACGGGCGCCTGGCGCCCACCAGTAAAGGAGTTCTGAAATGGCTGCAACCAAGGCCGATATCCTCGACGCGATCGCCAACATGACCGTGCTCGATCTGTCTGAGCTGATCAAGGAGATGGAAGAGAAGTTCGGCGTGTCCGCTGCTGCGACCGCGGTTGCCGTGGCCGCTCCGGCCGCTGGCGGTGGTGCCGCCGCTGCTGTCGAAGAGCAGACCGAATTCGACGTGATCCTCGTCGCCGCTGGCGAGAAGAAGGTCGAAGTGATCAAGGTCGTACGCGCTGTGACCGGTCTCGGTCTGAAGGAAGCGAAGGACCTGGTGGATGGTGCTCCGAAGCCTGTCAAGGAAGCCATCAGCAAGGCCGACGCCGAAGCGTTGAAGAAGCAGTTGGAAGACGCCGGCGCCAAGGTCGAAGTCAAGTAACCGAAAGCGTCATCGGGCGCCCGGTCTGCCGGGCGCCCCCCACTTACGCCTCTTGTCAGTCTTTGGCAGGGGGCCTGCATCAAGAGGAACGAGCGCAGACCGAATTGATCCCTATTGCTAGAGATCACTACCGGAGCCGTCACGCGGACCAGCCCGAAGGGTGGCCCGGTGGCGGCGCTCGTTTCATTTTGGCTACCCAGCCAGCCCCGTCGTTGGTTTGATCATCGGAGATGTCATGGCCTATTCCTTTACGGAAAAGAAGCGTATCCGCAAAAGCTTTGCTAAGCGCGACAGTGTCTTGGCGGTGCCCTACCTGCTGGCCACCCAGCTCGACTCCTACCGGGCCTTCCTGCAGGAGGGAGTGAGCGTCGAGAACCGTCGCAACGAAGGGCTGCAAGCTGCATTCAACGCCATCTTCCCGATCATCAGTCATTCGGGCAACGCGAGGCTCGAGTTCGTCAGCTACCAGCTGGGCACGCCGCCGTTCGACGTCAAAGAATGCCAGCAGCGCGGCCTCAACTTCGCAGCGCCGCTGCGTGCCCGCGTGCGCCTTGTCATCATGGACCGCGAAGCCACCAAGCCGACGGTCAAGGAGTTCAAGGAGCAGGAGGTCTACATGGGCGAGATCCCGCTCATGACCGAGAACGGCTCCTTCGTCATCAATGGTACCGAGCGCGTCATTGTCAGCCAGCTGCATCGCTCGCCGGGCGTGTTCTTTGAGCACGACCGCGGCAAGACCCACAGCTCCGGCAAGCTGCTGTTCTCGGCGCGCATCATCCCCTACCGCGGCTCGTGGCTCGATTTCGAGTTCGACCCGAAGGATTATCTGTATTTCCGCATCGACCGCCGCCGCAAGATGCCCGTCACCATCTTGTTGCAGGCGCTCGGCTACACGCCGGAACAGATCCTCGCCGAGTTCTTCACCTTCGATACCTTCCAGCTGGTCGACGAGACCGTCTACTTCCAGTTGGTTCCGGACCGCCTGCGTGGTGAGGTGGCGCGTTTCGACATCGTCGACAAGGCTGGCAAGCTGATCGTTGGCAAGGACAAGCGCATCACTGCCAAGCATGTCCGCGAGCTGGAGGCGGCCGGCATCGCCCGCATCGCCGTGCCCGATGAGTTCGTCATCGGCCGTGTGCTGGCCCGCAACGTCATCGACACCGACACCGGCGAGGTCATCGCCAGCGCCAACGACGAGATCGATCCCGATCTGCTGGGCAAGCTGCGTGTGAGCGGCGTCAAAGAGATCAACACCCTGTACACCAACGACCTCGACCAGGGCGGCTACATCAGCCAGACCTTGCGTACCGACGAGACCGGTGGCCAACAGCAGGCGCAGATCGCCATCTATCGCATGATGCGCCCGGGCGAGCCGCCCACCGAAGATGCGGTGAATGCACTGTTCCACAGCCTGTTCTTCTCCGAGGACCGTTACGACCTTTCGGCCGTGGGCCGCATGAAGTTCAATCGTCGGGTCGGTTACGCCGGCAAGACCAGTTGGACCCTGAGCCTGCGCAACCTCGGCATGACCGAGCGCCAATGGGGCGGTGTACGTGAGGCGCTGGGCCACGCGCCCGAACTCAACGTCAATCGTCTGAGTCTCGATGAAGTGCAGACCCCTGACGAAGCCGAGGCGGCTGCCGAGGCTGCGCGCGGCCGTCTCAAGGATGCCGGCATCGACCTCGCCAAGGTCGACATCAAGGCCGAGGAGCGCTACACGCTGAGCCCGCGCGACATCGTCGCGGTGATCCGCATCCTCGTCGATCTGCGCAATGGTCGTGGCGAGATCGACGACATCGACCACCTCGGCAATCGCCGCGTGCGTTCGGTCGGTGAACTGGCTGAGAACCAGTTCCGCTCCGGCCTGGTGCGCGTCGAGCGCGCCGTGCGCGAGCGTCTGTCGCAGGCCGAGTCCGAGAACCTCATGCCGCACGACCTCATCAACGCCAAGCCCGTGTCGGCCGCGATCAAGGAGTTCTTCGGCTCCAGCCAGCTCAGCCAGTTCATGGATCAGACCAATCCGCTGTCCGAGATCACGCACAAGCGTCGTGTCTCGGCCCTCGGCCCGGGCGGTCTGACGCGCGAGCGCGCCGGCTTTGAGGTGCGCGACGTGCACCCGACCCATTACGGCCGCGTCTGCCCGATCGAGACGCCGGAAGGTCCGAACATCGGCCTGATCAACTCGCTGGCGCTGTACGCCCGCACCAACGAGTACGGCTTCCTCGAGACGCCGTATCGCCGCGTGGCCGATGGCAAGGTCACCGACACCATCGAATACATGTCGGCGATCGAAGAAGGCAACTATGTGATCGCTCAGGCCAATGCCGAACTCGGCGCCGATGGGTCGTTCTCGCAGGACACCGTGTCCTGCCGCTTCAAGAACGAGTTCGAACTGTCGGGCCCGGACCGCGTGCAGGCGATG
Organism: Klebsiella pneumoniae; assembly: GCA_945897555.1. GTDB lineage: Bacteria > Pseudomonadota > Gammaproteobacteria > Burkholderiales > UBA3065 > UBA3065. Next base: position 6,110 of record CAMDGF010000033.1, read on the forward strand.
GACGTCGCCCCGGCACAGATCGTCTCGGTGGCAGCCTCGCTGATCCCCTTCCTTGAGCACGACGATGCCAACCGCGCGCTGATGGGCTCGAACATGCAGCGTCAGGCGGTGCCTTGCCTGCGTGCCGAGAAGCCGCTGGTCGGGACCGGCATCGAACGCACCGTCGCGGTCGACTCTGGCACTGCGGTGCAGGCGACTCGCGGTGGCAAGGTCGACTACGTCGATGCGGGCCGCATCGTGGTGCGCGTCAACGATGACGAGACCGGCGCCGGCGAGGTGGGTGTCGACATCTACAACCTCACCAAGTACACGCGTTCCAACCAGAACACCAACATCAACCAGCGCCCGATCGCCAAGATCGGCGATCGTATCGCCCGCGGTGACGTGATCGCCGATGGGGCCTCGACCGACCTTGGTGAGCTCGCGCTGGGGCAGAACATGCTGGTCGCGTTCATGCCTTGGAACGGCTACAACTTCGAAGACTCGATCCTCCTGTCCGAGCGCATCGTTGCCGAAGATCGCTACACCTCGATCCACATCGAGGAACTGTCGGTGGTGGCGCGCGATACCAAGCTCGGCCCCGAGGAGATCACGCGCGACATCCCCAACCTGGCGGAAAGCGCGGTCGGTCGTCTGGATGAATCCGGCATCGTCTACATCGGTGCCGAGGTCGAGGCCGGCGATGTACTGGTCGGCAAGGTCACGCCCAAGGGCGAGACCCAGCTCACTCCGGAAGAGAAGCTGCTGCGCGCCATCTTTGGCGAGAAGGCCTCCGACGTGAAGGACACCTCACTGCGCGTGCCCTCGGGCATGTCGGGTACGGTCATCGACGTGCAGGTGTTCACCCGTGAGGGCATCGAACGTGATGCCCGCGCCAAGTCGATCATCGACGCCGAACTCGACCGCTATCGCAAGGACCTCGACGACCAGTTGCGCATCGTCGAGAACGACGCCTACGAGCGTCTGGCGCGCCTGCTCGACGGCAAGGTCGCCAATGGTGGGCCGAAGCGTCTCGCCAAGGGCACCGCGGTCAGCCGCGAGTACCTCGAGGGCATCCCGCGCCACGACTGGTTCGACATCCGACTCGCCGATGAGGAGACCAGCTCGCAGATGGAGTCGCAAAAGGCCGCCTTGGACCAGATGCGCCTTGATTTCGACAAGAAGTTCGAAGAGAAGAAGCGCAAGCTCACACAGGGCGACGAGTTGTCGCCGGGCGTGATCAAGATGGTCAAGGTCTACCTGGCAGTCAAACGCCGCATCCAGCCAGGTGACAAGATGGCAGGCCGGCATGGCAACAAGGGTGTGGTCTCGCGCATCGTTCCGGTCGAGGACATGCCGCACATGGCTGATGGCACCCCGGTCGACATCGTGCTCAATCCGCTCGGCGTGCCGTCACGCATGAACGTTGGCCAGATCCTTGAAGTGCACCTCGGGTGGGCTGCCAAGGGCTTGGGTCAGAAGATCGAGGGCATGTTGCGGGCGCAGAGCGAGGCGAGCGAGATCCGCGCCTTCCTCGAGAAGGTCTACAACGAGTCCGGTCGCCCCGAAGACCTCGCCTCGATGACCGACGACGAGATCATCGAGCTCGGCCGTAACCTGGTGCGTGGTGTGCCGTTCGCCACACCGGTGTTTGACGGTGCCACCGAGCAGGAGATCAAGGCCATGCTGCGTTTGGCCGATCTGCCCGAGTCGGGCCAGATCCAGCTGATCGATGGTCGGACCGGCGAGGCTTTCGATCGCTCGGTCACCGTCGGCTATATGCATGTGCTCAAGCTGCATCACCTGGTCGACGACAAGATGCACGCACGCTCCACCGGCCCCTACAGCCTCGTGACCCAGCAGCCGCTGGGCGGCAAGGCGCAGTTCGGCGGCCAGCGTTTTGGCGAGATGGAAGTCTGGGCGCTGGAGGCCTACGGCGCGTCCTACACGCTGCAAGAGATCCTCACCGTCAAGTCCGACGACGTGACGGGCCGCACCAAGATGTACGAGAACATCGTCAAGGGTGACCACCGCATCGATGCGGGCATGCCGGAGTCCTTCAATGTGCTGGTGAAGGAGATCCGCTCGCTCGGTATCGACATGGACCTTGAACGCCACTAACCGGAGACCGAATCCATGAAAGCATTGCTCGATCTGTTCAAGCAGGTCACCCAGGAAGAAGAGTTCGATGCCATCCGCATCGGCCTGGCGTCTCCGGAGAAGATCCGTTCGTGGTCGTACGGCGAGGTCAAGAAGCCCGAGACCATCAATTACCGCACCTTCAAGCCGGAGCGTGACGGCCTTTTCTGCGCCAAGATCTTTGGCCCGGTGAAGGACTACGAGTGTCTGTGCGGCAAGTACAAGCGCCTCAAGCATCGCGGGGTGATCTGCGAGAAGTGCGGCGTGGAAGTGACGCTGGCCAAGGTGCGTCGCGAGCGCATGGCGCACATCGATCTCGCCAGCCCGGTCGCGCACATCTGGTTCCTCAAGAGCCTGCCGTCGCGCTTGGGCATGGTGCTCGACATGACGCTGCGCGACATCGAGCGTGTGCTCTATTTCGAAGCCTACGTGGTCACCGACGCGGGTCTGACGGGCCTCAAGCGCGGCCAGATCATGAACGAGGACGACTACTACGCCAAGCTCGAGGAACTCGGCGACGAGTTCACCGCGATGATGGGTGCAGAGGGTATCGCCGCGCTGCTCTCCAGCATCGACATCACCAGCGAGGTCGAGAAGCTGCGTGATGAATTGTCCAAGACCTCGTCCGACACCAAGATCAAGAAGTACGCCAAGCGCCTCAAAGTGCTCGAGGCATTCCAGAAATCCGGCATCAAGCCGGAGTGGATGGTCATGAATGTACTGCCGGTGCTGCCGCCCGACCTGCGGCCGCTGGTGCCGCTCGATGGTGGTCGCTTTGCCACGTCAGACCTGAACGACCTCTACCGCCGCGTCATCAACCGCAACAACCGTCTCAAGCGGCTCCTCGAGCTGCGCGCGCCCGAGATCATCGTGCGCAACGAGAAGCGGATGCTGCAGGAGGCTGTGGACTCGCTGCTCGACAATGGCCGTCGTGGCAAGGCCATGACCGGCGCGAACAAGCGTCCGCTGAAGTCGCTCGCCGACATGATCAAGGGCAAGGGCGGTCGTTTCCGTCAGAACCTGCTGGGCAAGCGCGTCGACTACTCGGGCCGTTCAGTCATCGTGGTCGGCCCGACGCTCAAGCTGCACCAGTGCGGCCTGCCCAAGAAGATGGCGCTGGAGCTGTTCAAGCCGTTCATCTTCAACAAGCTCGAGCTTAACGGCATGGCCACCACCATCAAGGCGGCCAAGAAGCTGGTCGAGATGGAGGTGCCGGAGGTGTGGGACATCCTCGAGGAGGTCATCCGCGAGCACCCGATCCTGCTCAACCGCGCGCCGACCTTGCACCGCCTGGGCATCCAGGCTTTCGAGCCGGTCCTCATCGAGGGCAAGGCGATCCAGCTTCATCCGCTGGTCTGTTCGGCCTTCAACGCCGACTTCGACGGCGACCAGATGGCGGTGCATGTGCCCTTGTCGCTCGAGGCGCAGATGGAGGCCCGCACCCTGATGCTGGCGTCCAACAACGTACTCTCCCCGGCCAACGGCGAGCCGATCATCGTGCCTTCGCAGGACATCGTGCTCGGGCTGTATTACATGACCCGTGAGCGCGTGAACGCCAAGGGTGAGGGCATGGTGCTGGCCGATCTTGCCGAACTCGAGCGGGCTTATGCCAATCGCGAGCTCGAGTTGCACGCCCGCGTCACGGTGCGTCTGCGCGAATACTTCGCTGATGGCGACGGCGGCTGGTCCGAGCGCCTCGTGCGTCGTGAGACCACCGCTGGCCGCGCCATCCTGTCGAGCATCCTGCCCAAGGGCTTGCCCTTTGAGCTGATCGACAAGGCGCTCAAGAAGAAGGAGATCTCGCGCTTGATCAACGGCAGCTTCCGCCGCGTCGGTCTGCGCGAGACGGTCATCTTTGCCGACAAGCTCATGTACACCGGCTTCAGCTATGCGACACGTGCCGGCATGAGCTTCTGTGCCGACGATATGCGCGTTCCTGCCGAAAAGGACACCATCATCGCCGCCGCCTCCGAAGAGGTGAAGGAGATCGACGCCCAGTACAGCTCGGGTCTGGTGACGCAGGGCGAGCGCTACAACAAGGTCGTCGACATCTGGGGCCGCGCCGGTGACGACGTCGCCAAGGCGATGATGAAGCACCTCTCCAAGGAGATGGTGGTCAACCGCAAGGGCGAGACGGTCGAGCAGGAATCGTTCAACTCGATCTACATGATGGCCGACTCGGGCGCGCGGGGCTCGGCAGCGCAGATCCGCCAGCTGGCTGGTATGCGTGGCCTGATGGCCAAGCCTGACGGTTCGATCATCGAGACGCCGATCACCGCGAACTTCCGCGAGGGCCTCAACGTCCTGCAGTACTTCATCTCGACCCACGGCGCCCGCAAGGGCTTGGCCGATACTGCGTTGAAGACCGCCAACTCGGGGTATCTCACCCGCCGTCTAGTCGACGTGACGCAGGATCTGGTCGTCACCGAAGACGACTGTGGCACCACCAACGGTGTCGCCATGCGCGCCCTGGTCGAGGGCGGTGAGGTGGTCGAGGCCCTGCGCGAGCGTATCCTCGGTCGCGTCGTGGCCTTCGATGTGGTCGATCCGGAATCGCAGGAGACGATGTTCGAGGCCGGCACCCTGCTGGACGAGGACAAGGTCGAGCGCATCGAGGCTGCGGGTGTTGACGAGGTCAAGGTGCGCACCCCGCTGACCTGCGACACCCGTCACGGGCTGTGTGCCAAGTGCTACGGCCGTGACCTCGGGCGTGGCCAGATGGTCAACGTCGGTGAGGCGGTGGGCGTCATCGCTGCGCAATCGATCGGCGAGCCGGGTACGCAGCTCACCATGCGCACCTTCCACATCGGTGGTGCCGCATCGCGCGCCGCCGCCGCCAGTCAGGTCGACACCAAGAGCGCCGGCACGGTGCGATTTACTCCGACCATGCGCTATGTCACCAACGGCCGGGGTGAGCAGATCGTCATCTCGCGCAGCGGCGAGGTGTTGGTGCAGGACGAGCAAGGGCGCTCGCGCGAGCAGCACAAGATCCCCTACGGTGCCACCCTGCTGGTGATGGACGGCAACGCCATCAAAGCCGGTACCACACTGGCGACCTGGGATCCGCACACCCGCCCGATCATCACCGAGCACCCGGGCCGCGTCCGTTTCGAGAACGTCGAAGAGGGCGTCACCGTGGCCAAGCAGATCGATGAGGTCACCGGCCTCTCGACGCTGGTGGTCATCGACCCCAAGCGTCGCGGCAGCGCTTCGGCCAAGGGCGTGCGCCCGCAGGTCAAGCTGCTTGACGAGAACGGCGAGGAACTGCGCATCCCGGGTACCGAGATGCCGGTTGCCATCGCCTTCCAGGTCGGTTCGATCATCACTGTCAAGGACGGCCAGGCGGTGGGCATCGGCGAAGTGCTGGCGCGGATCCCGCAGGAGACTTCGAAGACACGCGACATCACCGGCGGTCTGCCGCGCGTGGCCGAGCTGTTCGAGGCGCGCAGCCCCAAGGATGCCGGCATGCTCGCCGAGATCACCGGGGTCGCCTCGTTCGGCAAGGACACCAAGGGCAAGCAGCGCCTCATCTTTACCGACATGGACGGCGTGCCGCATGAGTACCTGATCAGCAAGGACAAGCACGTCACTGTCCACGATGGTCAGGTGGTCAACAAGGGCGAGACCATTGTCGACGGACCGCCGGATCCGCATGACATCCTGCGCCTGCAGGGTGTCGAGGCGCTGGCGCGCTACATCACCGACGAGGTGCAAGACGTCTACCGCCTGCAGGGCGTGAAGATCAACGACAAGCACATCGAGGTGATCGTCCGTCAGATGTTGCGTCGCGTGAACATCACCGACCCGGGTGACACCCGCTTCATCCCGGGCGAACAGGTTGAGCGCGCGGAGTTGCTTGAGGAGAACGAGCGGGTGCTTGGTGCAGGCCTGCGCGCGGCCAGCTTCGATTACGTGTTGCTCGGCATCACCAAGGCCTCCTTGTCGACCGATTCGTTCATCTCCGCGGCGTCTTTCCAAGAGACGACCCGGGTGCTGACCGAAGCCGCGATCATGGGCAAGCGGGACGACTTGCGCGGTCTCAAGGAGAACGTCATCGTGGGTCGCCTCATCCCGGCGGGCACGGGGTTGGCGTATCACACCAACCGCCGCAATCGCACCGAAGTTGAACTGGCGGCAGGTTTTGCGGCGGTCGATCAGGAGATGGCTGAGGCACAGGCCGAGGCCATGGCGACCGAAGCGGGTGAGGCCTCGACCCCGCCGGAGGGGGTCGACGCGGCTTGACACTTGGGGCCGGCAGTCTTTAGACTCCGGCCTCTTTTTAGTATGCGGGTCGGCGGCCATCGGTCGCGGCCCAAGATCGGGGCGGCCGGTGCCGTCCCGCTTTTTTGGATAACGAACATGCCAACTATCAGTCAGTTGCTGCGCAAGGGTCGCCAGCCGATCCAGTCGAAGAGCAAGGTGCCGGCGCTCAATGCCAGCCCGCAAAAGCGCGGCGTCTGTACCCGTGTCTACACAACCACGCCGAAGAAGCCGAACTCCGCGCTTCGTAAAGTCGCGAAAGTCCGCCTCACGAACGGTTTCGAGGTCATCGCCTACATCGGCGGCGAAGGCCACAAC
>CAMDGF010000034.1 GCA_945897555.1 Klebsiella pneumoniae
AAGAGATGCGCACGGAGGCGTTCTGCAACGCAGCGCGGTGGCGTGCTGGTGATGGCCGCGCTGATGTTGCCCGTATTGCTGGGCATGGCTGCGCTGGCGGTGGATGTCGGCCGCATCATGCTGGTCAAGGATGAGCTGCGCCGCGCCGCCGAGGCTGGCGCCCTGGCCGGTGCCAACGGCCTGCTGACCAGCGGCGCCATCGACTGGTCCGGGGCTGCCCTGCGCGCCCGCAACACGGTGACGCAGAATGCTGCGGCCGGAGCGCCGCTCAACGACGCGGGTGTGGAGTCTGGCTACTGGAACCTGGCCACCACTGGCTCGGGCGGCAGCGGCTTTGCGCCGGGCACCACGCAGCCCACCGGTGGCAGCTGGGCGCCGGCGCTGCGTGTCACCGTGGCGCGCGACGACACCGCCAACGGTCAGCTCAACGGTGGGCCGGTCAGCCTCTTTTTCGCCCCGCTTTTTGGCGCGACCTTGCAGAACGTCACCGCCACGGCGGTGGCCATGCAGTCAGCTCCGGGCGGCGTGCAGGCCGGCACCATGCTGCCGACCGCCATCAACAAGTGCATGTTCGACCTCTACTGGGACTCCGCCACCGGCACGCCCAAGCCGGTCTCGCCCAGCTCGCCCTACTACAACCGCAACAACCCCTACGAGTTGCGCATCGGTTCGCAGAACCAGTACGGCGCCTGCAATTCGGGGCAGTGGTCGACTTTCAATGTCATCGACAACAGTGTCCCTGGCGTGCGCAATCTCCTTGCCAACGGCAATCCTGTGCGCATGTCGATCGGCGACGCCACATACGTCAGCACTGGAGTCTCGACCTCGCTCTACAGCAGCGTGGTCTTCCCCAAAACCTATCTGGTGCCGGTCGTCACAAGCCTGAACACAGGTTTCCAGACCATCGTCGCCTTCGCCCCATTCCGCGTCACCAACTCGGTGGGCGGCAACACCAAGGCCATCTTCGGCCAGTTCGTCCCCTTGAGTTCGTTCCCGGGTGGGGTGTTGCCGGGCGGATCGAGTTTCTATGGCACACCGGCGCCCCCGGCGCTGGTGCGATGAGGAGCCCACCCGTATGAGGATCAGCATTGTCTCCAGCACGCTGTTGGCGGCGACCCCGGCCCTCGATCTCAGTGCCACAGACAGCCTGCGCTGTGAGGTCCGTTCCGATCTGATCGGCTTTTCGCCGGAAATCCCGCACGATTCCGATCTGCTGCTGCTGAGCGGCTACCCGGTCGACGGACGCCTGCTGGCGGCACTCGAATCGTGCAACGCCAGCGCGCCGCAGTGCGCGGTGGTGCCGGTGCTCGCTGCGCCGCCGGCCGACCAGGTGGTGCGTCTGATGCAGGCCGGCGCTGCCGATATTGTCGGCTCGCTCGGCGTTGCCGACCTCAACATGCTGATCGGGCGGGTGCGTGAGCGGCTGCGCCGGAGAGCGCTGCCGACTGATGCGGTGCGCACCATCGGCCTGGTCTCGGCCAAGGGTGGCGACGGCGCCACCTGCATCGCTGCCAATCTGGCCGCAGCACTTTCGCGCTGCCCGGGCACGCGGGTGATGGCGATCGACCTTTCGTTGCCATTTGGCGACCTTGAGATCCACCTGACCAGCGAACAGCCCGACCACGACCTCGCAGACGTTCTGGCTCAGATCGAGCGGCTCGATACCAGTCTGCTCGATACGCTGGCGCACCCGATCGGCGAGAACTTGCGTCTAGTGGTGGCGCCGGTCGATCCCCAGCGCTGCATCGAAGTACAACCCTTGGTGGTCGATCGGTTGCTGACCTTGGCCAGCGAGTCATATCGTTTTGTCATCGTCGATCTGGGCTGCGGCACCGATCCGCTCGATCTGAGCCTGCTCGGCCGCTTCGATCTCTTGTTGCTGGTCGCCACCCCTGACATCCCGTCGCTGCGGCGTGCCGGAAGACTTTTGCGCATGTGGCAGAGCATGGGTATCGCGGCTCCGCGCGCCGGCTTGGTGGCCAACCGCATCACGGCTCACCCCGAGGTGCCCGTCACGCGCTTTGCCGCGACGCTCGATCTGCCACTGGTGTGCGAGATCGCCGATGAGCCGGATGGCGTCGGCGAATCGCTCCTCGAAGGCTTGTCAGTCCTCGCCACCGCACCTTCCAGCGCATTCAGCCGGTCGATCCGCCGTTGGGCGGCCGACCTCTCCGGCACACCTCCGACTGAGGATTCTCTATGGACCAGCTTCAAGCAGCTTTGGCGCGCAGCCTGAGCGCCTGGGAGCACCGCCCGCCCCTGAAGCAGGCGACAGCGGCCTTGCCCCCCGAGGTCGGCAGTGCCGGTCGGACGGCTGCCAACACGCCAGCTTCACCACGCCACGGCCACGATGCGGCTTTTTATGGCGTAAAGACACGCCTGCACCAAAAGCTGCTTGGCCGCATCGACCTCGCCGCCGCCGAGAACCTGCCGGCGGAGTTGCTCCGGCAGCAATTGGCGGATCTGGTCGGCCGCCTCATCGACGAAGATGCGCTTCCGGTCAACACGCTGGAACGGCGGGCACTGGTGACCGAGTTGCAGAACGAGATCCTCGGTCTTGGGCCACTGGAACCTCTGCTGGCCGATCCTGGCGTCACCGAGATCATGGTCAACGGTGCCGAGCGGGTGTATGTGGAACGGGCCGGGCGCATCGAGCTTACCCTGGTGCGATTCAACGACGACGACCACGTGCGCAAGATCATCGACAAGATCGTCTCGCGCATCGGGCGGCGCATCGATGAGTCGAGCCCGATGGCAGATGCCCGCCTGCCCGATGGCTCACGCGTGAATGCGGTCATTCCGCCCGTCACCCTCGACGGCCCGTCGATCTCGATCCGCCGCTTCGGGACCTCGCCTCTGCGTATCGAGGACCTGCTGGCCTATCGCACCCTCACAGCAGACATGGCGAGCTTTCTGTCCGGGCTGGTCCGCGCGCGCGTGAACATCGTCATCTCGGGGGGCACAGGATCGGGCAAGACCACGCTGCTCAACATCCTGTCCGGCTTTATCCCGGTGCACGAACGCATCATCACCATAGAGGACACGGCCGAGCTGCAGATGCAGCAGCCGCATGTGGTGCGCATGGAGACGCGGCCGCCCAACATCGAGGGCCGGGGCGAGATCCCGATGCGGGCGCTGGTGCGCAACAGTCTGCGCATGCGGCCCGATCGCATCGTGCTCGGCGAGGTGCGTGGCCCCGAGGTGACCGACATGCTGCAGGCCATGAACACCGGCCATGAAGGCTCGCTCACCACCATCCATGCCAACAGCCCGCGAGAGGCCCTCATGCGACTCGAGAACCTGATGGGCATGAGCGCCGGCAATTTACCGCCCAAATCGATGCGACAGCAGATCAGTGCTGCGGTGCAGGTGGTGGTGCAGACCGCCCGGCTGATCGATGGCAGCCGCAAGGTGACCAGCGTGCATGAGGTCACCGGCATGGAGGGTGAGGTCATTTCGAGCCACGAGATCTTTGCTTTTGAGCAGACCGGCGTCGGCGGCGATGGCGCGGTGCAAGGGTACTTCCGCGCCACGGGGGTTCGGCCAGTGCTGGTCGAGCGTTTGTCACGTTACGGCATCGACTTGGCTGAGGGCTTGTTCGACCCCTCGCGCCGCCAGGCCTGAGGCCGCGCGATGGCGACCGACACACTCCCGATGCTGGCCGCCGTGCTGGCCTTTTTTGCCGTAGCAGGCTTGGTGCTCGCCGTGGCGGCCACTTTCGAAGCGCACTTTGGCCGTCGCGCTCGTGGCCTGCAGCGGCAGATCGAGCGCATGCGTCAGCAGTCTCTGCCGACCATGGCGGCGCAGCTCGCGCGCAGGATGGAGATGCGCTGGCCGATCATGCTGCAAGGTTTGCAGCAGACGGCGCCGCTGCGCGCCATGGCGCTGCTGCTGTTGCGAGCGGGCAGCCCGATGCAGATGTCGAGCCTGCTCGGGCTGATGGGCGTCGTTGGCGGGGTGACCGTTATGACTGGCCTCGCGTTGCAGGTCGGCGTATCCCTGACGCTGGCCGCGCCGCTCATCGCGATGGCCGCGCCGTTGCTGTGGCTCTGGTGGCTGGGTGCGCAGCGGCGCGCGCGGTTCGAGGCACAGTTTCCCGACGCGCTTGATTTCATCGCCCGTTCTCTGCGGGCAGGGCATGGCCTGATGGCCGGCGTCGGCATGATCGCCAAAGAATTGCCCGAGCCGGTTTCGCGCGAGTTCGGCACTGTGTTCGACGAGACGCAGTTTGGTATGTCTCCGGCAGAGGCGCTGGCGCGCATGGCGACACGTATCGACAGCCGCGACCTCGATTTTTTCGTGGTTGCCGTGGCGATCCAGCGCGAGACCGGCGGGAACCTGGCGGAATTGCTGGCAGGCCTTGCCAGCACGGTGCGCGAGCGCATGAAGCTGGCCGGAAAGGTGCGAGCGCTATCGGCCGAGGGGCGACTGTCGGGGGTGTTGATGACCCTCTTGCCGTTCGTGCTGGGCGTCATCTTGACCGCGCTCAACCCGGAATACATGTTGCTGTTGTGGACCACGCCCGAGGGTCGACAGACCGTTGCGATCATGTTGGTGATGATGCTGGTGGGCAGCCTCTGGATCCAATTGCTCGTCCGCATCAAGGTCTGAGCCAGCCGACCCGGAGAAACCGTTGAGCGCTCCCCCTCTGATGTTCGCCATCGTCGTCATCGCCTCGTTCTGCGCGGTGTTTCTGCTTGCCATGAGCGCGGCTCTGGTGTGGCGGGAGCATCGACTCGCCGCGCGCTTGTCGCGCATCGGGGCACCATTGCCAAGGCCCGCCAGCCCGGGATCAGGCCACCTGCCGATTCAAGCTGCCCGACTGGTGGCGGCGCTTTCGCGCCTTTCGACCCCCGATGCGGGCCTGCAAGATTCGGCGCTGCGCGTGCGATTGGCGGGGGCAGGCCTGCGCAACCCACGTGCGCCGCTGATTTTTTATGCTCTGCGCACCGTTTGCACCTTGCTGCTCCCACTGATCGGCGTCTTGCTGTTGCCAGCGGCAGGTTCAAACTTGTCGGCGACGGTCATCGCGCTGCTGGTGGTGGCTCTGGCGGTGGTGGGCTATCTGCTGCCAGACATCGCCCTGCGCGCATACGCGGCCCGTCGCCGCGAGGCCTTGCGCGAAAGTCTGCCAGACATGGTCGATCTGCTGCTGGTCTGCGTGGAGTCGGGGCTGGCGCTCGACGGTGCTATCAACCGCGTCTGCCGTGAGATCGCGGTGCGCAGCCCTGCACTCGCTGAGGAGTTCCACCTGGCCGCGCTGGAGATCCGTGCCGGCGCCCGCCGGGTCGATGCGCTGCACAATCTTGCCACGCGCTGCGGGGTCGATGAGATCGGGAGCCTCGTGTCCATGCTGGTGCAGTCGGAGCGTTTTGGCACCGGGCTGGGCGATGCCCTACGTGTGCATGCTGACTTTATGCGGGTGCGGCGCGTCCAGCGCGCCGAGGAGCAGGCGGCCAAGATCCCGCTCAAGATCCTTTTCCCACTGATTTTTTTCATCTTTCCGTCTCTGCTGGTGGTCATCCTCGGCCCTGCGGTGATCCGTTTGCCGCAGTTTCTCGGCTCGTCGTGAGCGGGGCGGGACTATGAAAGCCTATCCAGCCAGCATCCTGCGCGCGCTGCGGCGCATCTTCACCTCGGCCGACGGGTGGGTGGTGGGCTTGGCCATGATCAGCCTCAGCTTCGCCATCGCCTGGCGCTATGGCTCATCTGCGCAGGCCTGGGCCCTCACTGGATTCGCCTGGTTGATGGTGTGGCTGGCGGCCATCGATCGCATCACGCGTCTGCTACCAGACCTGCTCACTCTGCCGCTTTTGTGGCTCGGCTTGGTGGCGCAGTTGCACCCCGCCACGCGTACGGTGGGCGCCGAGCTCGCGATCGGTGGCGCGGTGCTCGGCTATCTGCCGCTGCGTACCTTAGAGCTGGCGTGGTTCAACCTGCGCGGGGTCGAGGCGCTGGGCTTTGGCGACCTCAAGCTGCTGGCGGCGATCGGCGCATGGCTCGGGCCGCAGGCCACCATGCTGACGCTGGTGGGCGGTGCGCTGACGGGCTCGCTGTGGCACCTGCTTCGTCCGGTGGGTGGTCGCACGCGGCTGGCCCAGAGCTTTCCGCTGGGGCCATGGTTGGTGGGTATGGCTCTGGCCCTGTTGTTGGCCGGGCCGGGGTGGATGGGGTGGGGTGGCTGATGGGACTCGAACCCACGACAACCGGAATCACAATCCGGGACTCTACCAACTGAGCTACAGCCACCACCGAACCGCTACTGCAAACAACATGGCATCGACCTTGCATCGCCGCCATCGACTTAACCGAACCGGCCCGAACACAAGAGCTTGGCCTGCCCGACAGGAGTCGAACCTGTAACCCCCGGCTTAGAAGGCCGGTGCTCTATCCGGTTGAGCTACGGGCAGTCTGCGTAACCTGCTGCTGCGCCTTGGTCGGGGCGAGAGGATTCGAACCTCCGACCTCCTGCTCCCAAAGCAGGCGCGATACCAGGCTACGCTACGCCCCGAGGGGCGCGATATTAGCCGTTTCTGGCGCGCTGCACCAGCGCATCGGCCAGTTCGCGGGTGCCGGCCTTGCCGCCCAGGTCGCCGGTGCGCACGTTATCGAGGTTGAGCGTGTCCCTGACCGCCTGCCGCACGCGTGTGGCCTTGTCCTGCAGGCCGACGTGGTCGAGCATCATCGCGCTCGCGAGGATGAGCGCGATGGGGTTGGCGATGCCCTTGCCGGCGATGTCCGGCGCGCTGCCGTGCACCGCCTCGAAGATCGCTGCATCGGCGCCGATGTTGGCTCCGGGCGCCATACCCAGACCGCCCACCAAGCCTGACGTGAGGTCGGAAAGGATGTCGCCGAACAGGTTGGTGGTGACCAGCACGTCGAATTGCCAGGGGTTGAGCACCAGCTTCATGGCGCAGGCATCGACGATGACCTCCTCGAACTCGATCTTGCCCTTGTAGCGCTGCTCGTACATGTCGCGCGCGGTCTCGAGAAAGATGCCGGTGAGCGCCTTCATGATGTTGGCTTTGTGCACCACCGTGACCTTCTTGCGGCCATTGGCGATGGCGTAGTCGAAGGCGTATTCGAGGATGTGGCGCGAGCCCTGTCGGGTGTTCACGCCGGTGGCCATGCCGACCGCGTGTGGGTCGTCGTCGATGGCGATGAAGTTCTCGAAGCCCATGTACAGGCCCTCGAGGTTCTCCCGGCAGATCACCAGATCGATGTTGTCGTAACGACCGCCGGGGATCTGTGTGAGTGCCGGGCGGATGTTGGCGTAGAGCTTGAAGGCCTCACGCAGGCGAACATTGATCGACCGGAAGCCGCCACCCGATGGCGTCTCGAGCGGGCCCTTGAGCGCCAGCCGGGTGCGGCGGATGCTGTCGAGCGTGGCCTGAGGCAGCGGGTCGCCAGTGTCCTTGAGCGCGCCCATGCCGGCACTCTGCCGGTCCCATTCGAAGGGCGCCTCCACGGCGTCCAGTACCGCGAGCGCGGCGTCCATGATCTCGGGCCCGATGCCGTCGCCGGCGATCAGGGTGGCGGGGATGGTCTGGCGGGACATGGTGCCTTCCTTGGCGTTGCAGGGACTGTGCGAAGCACGGCGGTGCAGGCGGCGAGCCGGTAGCATGGCGCCTTGCTCACCACTCAGCGCCCGCCCCGAGTCTGGCGTACCCGCATGACCGCAGCATTGCCGCCCGTCAACGACCCGCTCGATACCCTGGACCCGTCTGGCAGCTGGGTGATCGAGGCCTGCGCTGGCAGCGGCAAGACCTGGCTTCTGGTGAGCCGTATTGTGCGCCTTTTGCTAGAGGGAGCGCAGCCACGCAGCATCCTCGGCATCACCTTTACGCGCCGCGCGGCCCGCGAGATGCGGCAGCGTCTCGACGAATGGCTATGGCTGCTCGCCAGTGCGCCGGAGGCCGAAGTGGCCGCCTTCCTGACCGACCGTGGCCTACCCGCTGGCCGCATCCCCGCGCTTCTGCCCCGTGCCCGCAGACTCTACGAGACAGTGCTGGGTGACCCGGCCGGCGTCAGGCTGGATACCTTCCATGCCTGGTTCCTCGACCTCATCGACGCCTCGCCGCTCGATTCCCCCTACGGCGGACGCAGCCTGAGTGAGGCCACCGGAGCACTCGAGGCAGAGGCTTGGCGGGCGCTCATGGAGGAGGTCGGGCAGATCGCGCGGGCCGCTGGCTCTGCCAGCGAGGCTGCAGTCGGCGGAGCAGCCGCTGATGCGCCCGGCGCCGTGCAGGCGGCGGCGGCCTTGGCCCGCATCTGGCGCCGGCTCAAGCCAGCGACGGTGCGCGAGGCCCTGTTCGCTCTGCTGCGCCAACGCGCCGCCCTGTGCCGCCTCGGCGCTCCGGCGGCTGACGCTGCCGAAGCGGCGGTCGAGGCGCTGCAGCAGGCGTTTCCGTATGCCGCCGGCGCCGACCCGTTCGGTGCTTGGATTCAGCGCGACGGTGCTCGTCTGCGCGAACTTGCCGCGCGGCTCGGCGATGTCGACGACAAGGCGACGGCGCAGCGCCTGGCGATCGAGCAGGCACTGGCCGAGCCCGCTGATGCGCGCGGCCGCAGCGCCCTCCAGCGGGTGTTCCTGACCCGTGAGGGTGAGCAGAGGAGCATGCGCAGCCTGTTCCCCAAGACCCGTCAGCGGTTGTTTGGCGCCCACGGAGAGGCGATGGCCAATCTGTTCGTCGAGCTGTCCGAGGCCTGCCATGCCGCCAGCGATGCCGAACTGCACCGCGACTGGCTCGCGTTGCACGCCGACCTGTTGCCGGTCGCGATGCGGCTCGTGTGGCACTACGAGCAGGCCAAGACGGCAGCGCGCGTGATCGATTTTGTCGACGTCGAGCACCGGGTGGTCGAGGCACTGCGCGACAGCGAGCGGCACGCCTATCTGATGGCGCGACTCGACGCCCGGTACAGGCATGTCTTGCTCG
This sequence comes from Klebsiella pneumoniae, assembly GCA_945897555.1. Lineage (GTDB taxonomy): Bacteria > Pseudomonadota > Gammaproteobacteria > Burkholderiales > UBA3065 > UBA3065. The sequence continues at coordinate 8,937 of CAMDGF010000034.1, forward strand.
ATGAGTTCCAGGACACCAGCCCGCTGCAATGGTTGGCACTCGAAGCGTGGTTCACCGCTGTGAACGAGGCGGGCACCGGCCTGACCGTGTTTCTGGTGGGCGACCCCAAACAGTCGATCTACCGTTTTCGTGGTGCCGAGCCCTTGCTGTTCGGTGCCGCCTGCGATTGGCTGCAGCGGAACTTCAAAGCGCGCATGTGCCGCATGGATAAGACTCGGCGCAATCCGGTCCGCGTGGTCGATCTGGTCAACGCGATCTTTGCCTCGCGTGACGATTTCGAGGGCTTCGAAAGCCACACCACGGCCAATCTGGCGGCTGGTGCCGTGCATGCGCTGCCCTTGTTCGCTCCGCCACCAGACGGAGCCCTTGGGCCGGCCACGGGCGCGGCCCACGGCGACGATGCAGCAGCCGAGGCGTCCAACGGGTGGGTCTGGCGCGATCTGCTCACCCAGCTGCGCAGCGATGCCGAGGCGTCGAGCCGCTTGCGCGAGGCGCGCGAGGTGGCACGCTGCATCGCGGCGTGGCTGGGCAGCGCTCGGGTCGCCGATGGCCGCGGCGGCGACCGGCCGGCCTGCCATGCCGACGTCGCCATCCTGTTTCGCAATCGTACGCATCAGGCGGTCTTTGAGCGGGCCCTCGCCGAGGCAGGCATCCCCACCATGAGCGATGGCGGTGAAGGCCTGCTCGACACCCTCGAGGTGAGCGATCTGCATGCTCTGCTGCGTTGTCTCGTCGACCCGCTGGCCGACCTCGAGCTGGCACAGGTGCTGCGCTCACCGATGTTCGATGCGAGCGCTGCAGCGTTGACCACCCTCGCCCAAGCGGCGCGCTGCAGCGGATCGTGGTGGGCCGGCCTGACGGTGCTTGCGGCGTCGGACAGCCCAGCCGTGACGGGAGCGGATTGGGCGCTCTGGCTGCGGCGCCTGTCTGGCTGGCGCGAACTGTCACAGCGCTTGCCGGCACACGATCTCCTCGACCGTGTGTTCCATGAGGCCGACTTGCCCGCGGCTTATTGCCGGCGATTGCCCGCGGCGATGGCAAGCACCGTGCGTGCCGACCTGGAGGCTTTCCTCAATCTGGCCCTCGATCTCGATGGCGGTCGTCAGCCGGGCGTGGCGGCTTTTCTTGCTCGACTGCACGACCTGCGCACGCGCGAGGCCGACGCCGCCCCAGCCATCGCGCGGCCGCTGGACAGCCCGGATGCCGTGCGGCTGCTCACCGTGCATGCCGCGAAGGGGCTCGAGTGGCCGCTGGTCTGGTTGGCTGACGCAGCAGCACAGGGGCGCGCCGACGGCCCCGGTGTCGTGGTGGACTGGCCGCCCGGCAGCACCGCTCCAAGGTGGCTGGCCTGCCGCTTGTCGACGCAAGGTCCGCTGCGCGGGCCAGCGGTCTGGCGGGAGCGGTTGGAGCTCGGCAAGCGTCGCGCCGCGCGCGAGTCACTCAACCTTCTTTATGTGGCGCTGACCCGGTCGCGGCAGGTCTTTGGTGTGAGTGGTTCAGTGGGGCGCAAGTCGACGGGGGGGCACTGGTACGCCGAGGTGGAGGCCCGCGTGAGCACGCCCACGCACGACTCGCTGGGCGAACCGGGTGCACCGATCGTTGCCGCGCAGCTTGCGCCCAACGCTTCGCACGGGCGGCCGGGCACAGTCTTGATGCCGCCGCTGCGACCCTTGCCGGTCTTGCCCCAGACGGTGGGCGAGCGCCGCGCGAGCGCGGTCGAGGTCACAGATCCGCAGCGCGAGGGGCTGCTGGTGCACGCCGTGATGCAATGGCTGGCGCCACCAGCGCCACCGCGCAGCCCGGAAGCGCTGGCAGAGTTGCTGGGTGTCGATTCCGCGTCACTCGCTGGCCCACTGGCGCGCGCGCGCCAGTGGCTCGCCCGGCCGCACTTGAGCCATCTGTTCGACCCCGCGCGTTACGAAGCGGCCTTCAACGAGTTCCCGCTGGTCGATGCCGACGGCAAACAGCGGCGCATCGACCGCCTGGTGCTTACGGCGGGCGAGGCGTGGGTGATCGACTACAAGAGCGGCGGGCTCGACGGCGAGACCCTCGACGTCTATCGGCATCAGCTGCTCGACTATCGTCGCGCAGTCGCTGCCATCTGGCCGGGCCGCGTCGTGCATGCCGGGCTGGTGGCGGGCGAGGGTGACTGGATCGCCATCGATGGTTGAGATGCAAAGACACGTCGCTGAAGGCGTCGGGTGATCGTCCGGCAAGTACGGCCGGGTGTTGCGGCCGCTTTGAGCGGCCCGGTTTCGGCGACAATCGCGACATGGACCCCGCCCGCACGACCGCTCACAGCCAGCGCCCGATCGGCGCTTTTATCATCGGCGACGAGATCTTGTCCGGCAAACGCCAGGACAGGCACCTTGCGCACACCATCGCCGCGTTGCGCGCCCGAGGCCTGGCGCTGTCTTGGGCGTTCTATCTTGGGGACGATCGTGAGCGGTTGGAGGCGGAGTTCCGCCGCAGCATGAGCAGCGGTGCGGTGGTGTTCAGCTTTGGTGGGATCGGCGCCACGCCCGACGACCACACCCGTCAGGCGGCGGCCCGGGCAGCTGGCGTGCCGCTCGAGCGCCACGCTGCGGCGGTTGCCCTGATCGAGGCACAGTTCGGCGGATCGGCCTACCCCAAGCGCGTGCTGATGGCCGATCTGCCGCGCGATGCCGGGCTCATCCCCAATCCGGTCAATCGCGTGCCGGGCTTCTCGGTCGGCGATCATCACTTCTTCCCGGGCTTTCCCGACATGGCTTGGCCGATGCTCGACTGGGTGCTGGCCGAGTGCTACCCCGAGTGGCGCGCCGAGCCGCAGGTCGAACTGGCCATCCGCGTGAGCGGGGCAGGCGAGAGCCAACTGATCGATCTCATGGAGCGGGTGGTCCGCGATCATCCCGCCTGCAAGCTGTTCAGCCTGCCCAGTCTCAAGCCGGTGCGCACCATCGAGCTCGGAGTACGTGGATTGCGGGACGACTGCGGGCCTGCCATCGTCGCTCTGCAGGATGGCGTCACTGCCGCGGGTTTTAGCTGGGAGCGCATGGCAGACCGGGAGTAGGGCCCTGCTGTTGGCAGTTGCTGCGAATGACGGGCGGCCCCCGTCCGGTGCTGGGCGGGCCCTTCTCGGGTCGACTCTTCTCGCTCCCGCTCGCTGGCGCTCGGAGGTCGCAGCGAAGAGCCTCCCCTGTGCGGTGGCCCGCCAGCGGCGGATGCTGCCGGTGGTTGGCGGGTCTTCCATCGGGACGCTCTTCTCGCTCCTGCTCACTGCGTTCGAAAGTCGCAGCGAAGAGCTTTCCCGATGCGCCCCGCCAGCGGCGCTCAGCGCAGCACCCACAACCGCCACGGGGCGGCCCCCGTCCGGTGGTCTTTCCGAAGCGACTTCCGAGCGCAGCGAGA
>CAMDGF010000035.1 GCA_945897555.1 Klebsiella pneumoniae
TCGCCCTGCTCATCGAGCACCGACTGCGCCTCGTCGCGGCCGATCATGCGCAGCATCCCGACCACCCGCTCACGCGAGCAGCGGCAGCCAAAACGTGGCTGGCGCGGGTCGTAGACGCGCAGGTTCTCCTCGTGGAACAGGCGGCGCAGAACCGTGACCGGCGGCGTGCCGAGCAGCTCGTCGGCGCCCAGCGTGGCCAGCAGCGCCCCCACCCGCTCCCAGGCGTCGGCGTCGGCGCTGGACTGGTCGGGCATGCGCTGCAGCAGCAGGCCGCAGGCAGAGGTGTCGTTGCTGGCCAGCAGCAGGCGCGTGGGGATCTGCTGCGAGCGGTCCATGTAACCCTCGAGCGCCGGCCCGACCGCATCCGACTCCACCGGCACGATGCCCTGGTAGGGCTCACCGGCCAGGTTGTCGAGCACCACGCTGAAGGTGCCGCGGCCGAGCAGCGCCGACAGGCCGCCGTCGGGGCTTGCACCCTCCCAGTCGGCGGTGGCGCGCACGTCCAGGCTGTCGCGCGCCTCGGCCACTGCCAGCTTGAGCGGCCCCTGCCCCTGCAGCTGAAGCGCCACCGAGCCCTCGAACTTGAGGCTGGCGGCCAGCAGCGCAGACGCGGCCGTCATCTGGCCGAGGATGTCACGCACAGCAGAGGGGTAGCTGCGGTGGGCGTTGATGGCGGCCCAGGTGTCCTGCAGGCAGACGATCTCGCCGCGGATGGCGGCGTCGACAAAGTCGAAGCGGATGAGTGTGTCGGGCATGGGCGGATTGTAGCCGCGCAGCCCCGCGAGACAGCGCCGGTGATGGACGGCTCAGGCTGCCGGGGTGGTCACCGGTGGTTGTTGTGCATGCGCGCCTGGGTTACGGGGTCAATCGCCTCGGGGGGTGCGCAGATTCGTCTCGATCTTGGCAAAGATGAGGTAGAGCGCGATCAGCATGAACAGACCGAAGGCGATGGCCGCTGCGGTCGCCTGCCCGGTCAGCTTGGCGGCTGCCTCCAGCGCCTCGCGGGCCTTGGCGGCCTCGTCCTCGGAGATGCGGCTTTGCTCCGATTCCAGAAACTTGCCCCACGCCTTGCTGTGGAAGTTGCCCAACTCGTCATGCAGAAAGTTCTCCTGCAGCGCCGGCACCTTGCCGGACTTGATCAAGGCCTGCAGTGGCTTGGACTTGGCACCGGCACAGATGAAGTCCCGGCGCTCGTTGGCCCAGGCCTCGCCCCAACCGTCGGCGTCGCCACGCTCGCTGAGCCATTCAATCTCGCGCTTGAGGATCGAGTCCCAATCCTGCTGCTCGAACAGTTCGGGGTGCGTGGCCTTGAGCGAGTCCTTGGTGCAGGCGATGATGGCCTCGGCCTGTTTGTCGTAGGCGCCCTTCTGTGGCGCCTCGGGCGCGGCGTCGTCCTTCTCCTGCGGTTTCGGCTCGGCCTTGTCACCGTCGAGCGACTTCAGGTAGTCGTCAAACTTGATCTGCCCGGTAGCGGAACGCGGCTCCGACGCCGAGCCGGGGTCACTTTTAAGCCAGTTGCCAAGGGCCATGGCGCCAAGTGCCAACGCCCCGACCAGCGACAGCGCCATCACGGCGAGCAGCACCCACTTGAAGATGCGCAGGAACAACTCCTCGACCCGGGTCTCCATCGAGTTGCTAGGCATCTCGTCTCCTTTGGATGTTTTTTGGGAACAGCAGGACGGGCGAGTATATCCAGACCCGACGCCGGCCATGCCCGTCACTCCGGCCTGGCCCGGGGGCGGGCTGGGTTGTCGGTAACAGGTGCCGCTTTGGCCGAAGCCATTAGCATGCACGGATGCTGAACTGGCTCCGCCGCCTCCGCGCCCCCGCCGAGATCGTCATCGACGAGCCGCACTGGGCACGCCTGCGCCGCCGACTGCCGCTGCTGGACGGCATGGACGCCAGCGACCTGGCGCGGCTGCGGCAGATGGCCGGGCGCTTTTTGGCGACCAAGTCGGTCTACGGCGCGCGCGGGCTGGAGGTGAACAGCGACATGCAGCTGCTCATTGCCGCGCAGGCCTGCATGCCAGTGCTCAATCTGGGGCTGGAGGCCTACAGCGGCTGGCAGGATGTGATCGTCTATCCGGATGAGTTCGTGCCGGTGCTCGAGTGGGTGGACGACGCCGGCGTGCAGCACCGCCGCGCCGAGCCGCGCATCGGCGAGGCCTGGGCGCGCGGGCCGCTCGTCCTGTCATGGGCCGATGTAAAGGCCGGTGGCCGCGGCGACGGCTTCAACGTGGTCATCCACGAATGCGCGCACAAGCTCGACATGCTCGACGGCGACGCCAACGGCTGTCCGCCATTGCACAGCGGTATGTCGCGCGCCGAGTGGCACGCGGCGTGGTCACCGGCCTGTGAGCGCTTCAAGCAAGGGCCGGAGCGCATGCCGTGGCTCGACCCCTACGCCGCCGAGAGCCCCGAGGAGTTCTTTGCAGTGATGAGCGAGGCGTTCTTCGAGCTACCGTGGGAGGTACGCGGCGCGCTGCCGGATGTGTACCGGCAGCTGGTGGCGTTCTATCGCTGGGAGCCGATGGCGCGAACCTCTTGACTGGTCAGCGGCCCTTCAGCCTGACAGCCCCACCCACCACCGGCACTGGCATCATCGCGGCATGACCATCCACCGCCGCATTGCAGCCGACGACGCCGTCGAACGGCTGCGCAGGAACGCCCCCTCACCACTCCTCGCTCGCCTGTTCGCAGCGCGCGGCATCAGCGCACCGGAGCAGCTCGAACACGAACTGGTGCGGCTGCTCCCCTTTGAGGCCATGAAGGGGGTCGATGCCGCCGCGGCGCGGCTAGCGAGGGCGATTGCACGCGGTGAGCGCGTGCTGATCGTGGGCGATTACGACGCCGACGGCGCCACCGCCACCGCGCTGGGCGTGCTCGGCCTGCGGGCGCTCGGCGCACAGGTGGACTTCCTCATCCCCGACCGGCTCACCTTGGGCTACGGCCTGTCGCCGGGTGTGGTGGAGATCGCTGCGGCGCTGCGACCCGACCTGCTGGTGACGGTGGACAACGGCATCGCCGCCTTCGACGGCATCGCTGCGGCGCAGGCACGCGGCATCGAGGTGCTGGTGACCGACCACCACCTGGCCGGCGACCGTGTGCCGGACTGCATCGTCGTCAACCCCAACCAGCCCGGCTGCAGCTTCCCCAGCAAGTGCATCGCCGGCGTGGGGGTGATGTTCTATGTGCTGATGGCGCTGCGGGCGCGGCTGCGGGCAGAAGGCGCGCTGCCCGAGGGCGGCAGCCCCAATCTGGCGCAGTGGCTCGACATCGTCGCCGTCGGCACGGTGGCCGACGTGGTGCGGCTGGACCACAACAACCGCATCCTGGTGGCGCAGGGGCTGGCGCGCATCCGCGCCGGCCGCGCCCGACCGGGGTTACTGGCGCTGCTGCGCGTGGCTGGCCGCGACCACTGGCGCTGCAGCAGCACCGACATCGGCTTCGCGCTGGGCCCGCGCATCAACGCCGCTGGTCGCATCGCCGACATGCGCATCGGCATCGACTGCCTGCTCGCCGACGACCCCAGCGAGGCCGACCGGCTGGCGCAGCGGCTGGACCGCATCAACCGCGAGCGGCGCGACCTGCAGGCCGACATGCTGGGGCAGGCCGAGACGGCGCTGGAGGGCGTGGACGTGGCCGAGGGCGCGAGCATCTGCCTCTACAGCGCCGACTGGCACACCGGCATCGTCGGGCTGCTGGCTGGGCGCCTGAAGGAGGCGCACCATCGGCCCACCATCGTGTTTGCACCGGATGCCAACGGCGTGCTCAAGGGCTCCGGGCGGTCGATCCCCGGCCTGCACCTGCGCGACGCCATCGACCTGGTGGACCGCCGCCACCCCGGCCTCATCCGGCAGTTCGGCGGGCACGCGGCAGCAGCCGGCCTGAGCCTGGGCGAGGGCGACTGGGAAGCATTTGCCGAGGCCTTCGAGGCGGTGTGCGCCGAGACGCTGGATGCGGCAGCGCTGGCCAGGGTGGTGGAGAGCGACGGCGAGTTGGCGGTGGTCGAGTGCGAGGTGAGCACAGTTCGTGCGCTGGACGACGTGCCCTGGGGGCAGGGCTTTCCAGCGCCGGCCTTCGATGGTGTGTTCGAGGTGCTGCAGCAGCGCGTGGTGGGCGGCGGGCACCTCAAGCTCACCCTGCTGCACCGCGATGCTGCTGGAGCCGAGGCGCGCCGCGAAGCCATCCTGTTCGGTCGGGCTGAGCCGGTGCCGGATCGCATCCGCGCGGTCTACACGCCTTCGATCAACGAATGGCAGGGCCGGGTGAGCGTGCAGTTCACTCTGCAGCATTGGGAAGCGGCTTAGCGGGCGGTCACGGGGCGGCCCACCGCCTCCGAGGGTGCGGGGCGGCTCACTACCTCCGAAGGTGCGGGGCGGCCCACTGCCTCCCGGGGTGTGCCGGGCGGCCCACTACCTCCGGTGGTGCGGGGCGGCCCACTACCTCCGGTGGTGGTGCAGGGCGGCCCACTACCTCCGGTGGTGACTTTCCTCGCTCCTCTCGCTGCGCTCGGAAGTCGCTTCGGAAAGACCACCGGACGGGGGCCGCCCGTTTGCGCTTGTGGGTGCTGCGCTAAGCGTCGCTGGCGGGGCGCATCGGGAAAGCTCTTCGCTGCGACCTCCGAGCGCCAGCGAGCGGGAGCGAGAAGAGTGTCCCGATGGAAGCCCCGCCAACCACCGGCAGCATCCGTCGCTGGCGGCCCACCGCACAGGGGAGGCTCTTCGCTGCGACCTTCGAGCGCCAGCGAGCGGGAGCGAGAAGAGTGTCCCGAGAAGGGCCCGCCCACCACCCGACGGCCCGCCCACCACCGGACGGAAAGCCCCACCCGCCGCCAAGAGCGACGGTCAGCGCAGGGCCATCGCCCGCTGTTGGCGCTCGCGCACGGCCACCCGCTCGAACAGCTGCACGATGGCTACGGTACGCTCGACGAACGATTGCGGCGGCGTCGACCGCGCCTGCTCGTCGGTCACCGATTCCACCAGGAAGCGCACCGAGGGCGGCACCAGCAGCGGCCCAGCCGCGCGAGCAGCCACCGCGCTGGCGAGGCTGGCGCGCAGCAGCAACGCCAGCTTGCGACGACCAGACACCACCGCCCGGCTGCTCACCGAATCGCAGCCACGCCGCTCGACCTCGCGGCCGATCTCGGCGTAGACCAGGCGCGCCGCCATCATGGCGGGCCTGCAGTTGCGGGGCAGGTCGGCGATGCCGGTCTGCGCGCGCTCGTAGTGGCGGTCGGCCTCGGCCAGCAGGCGCTGCGTCACCTTGCGCACCGCCGGCAGGGGCTGCGGGTCGGCGAGCCACGCCTCGATATCCATACCAGCCTCCCGCAGCCAACTCAGGGGCAGGTACACGCGGCCGTTGCGCGCGTCCTCACCCACATCACGGGCGATGTTGGTGAGCTGCATGGCCAGCCCCAGCTCGCAGGCGCGGGCGAGGGTGTGCGGCGCACGCGCACCCATGATCAGCGCCATCATCGCGCCCACCGTGCCGGCTACGCGCGCGGCGTAGTCGAGGAGCTCGTCGAGCGTCTCGTAGCGGCGGCCCACGGCGTCCCAGGCGAAGCCTTCGAGCAGCGCCTGCGGCAGCAGCCGCGGGATGCCATAGCGAGCCACCACCGGCGCGAAGGCCTGGTCGGCCACCGCCGGGAAAGGCTCATCGGCGTAAATGGCGTCGAGCCGGCGGCACAGCCCGGCCAGTGCCTCGTGCGGGTCCTTGGCAAAGTCGATGGCGTCGTCGGCCACCCGGCAGAAGGCGTAGAGCGCAGTGGCCGGCTCGCGGTAGGCCGGCGCCAGCAGCCGCGAGGCGGCAAAGAACGACTTGGAGCCGCCACGCAGCATCTCGGTGCAGGTGGAATCCTCGGCGTAGTGCAGTGCTGCGGCGGGCAGGTCCTCGCGCCTCACAGGCGGCCCTCCAGCACGGTGGCGGCCTCGGGCAGCACCGATTCCAGCGCCTTGGCCGATGCCAGCACGCCAGGCATGCCAGCGCCCGGGTGGGTGCTGGCGCCCACCATGTACAAGCCGCGGATGTCCTCGCTGCGGTTGTGGGGGCGGAACCAGGCGCTCTGCGTCAGCACCGGCTCCAATCCAAACGCCGCGCCCTTGAACGACAGCAGGCGGTCGCGAAAGTCCAACGGGGTGGTCACGAAGGAGGTCACCACGTCCTTCTCGAAGCCGGGCAGCACCGTGGCATCGAGATGCTTGGCGACGGCCTGGCGGTAGGTCTCGGCAAAGGCGGGCCAGTCGGTGCCGCTGTCCAGATGCGGCACCGGCGAGAGCGCGTAGAAGGTGTCGCAGCCCGGCGGTGCCATGGATGCATCGGTGGCGGTGGGCCGGTGCAGGTAGAGGCTGAAGTCGTCGGCCAGCTTGTGGCGCTTGAAGATGTCGGTGAGCAGGCCCTGGTAGCGCGGTCCGAGCACCATCATGTGGTGCGGCACGTCGTGGAACTGGCGGCGGGTGCCGAAGTACCAGACGAACAGGCTCATCGAGTAGCGGCCGCCCTCGACGCGGCGGTCGGTCCAATGCTTGCGATGCTCGGGCTTGATCAGGTGCCGGTAGGTCCAGGCGGTGTCGGCGTTGCTCACCACGATGTCGGCCTCGAGCTGCTGCCCGCTGGCCAAGCGCACGCCGGTGGCGCGGCCCTTGCTCACGGTGATCTCGGCCACCTCGGCGTTGCAGATGAGCGTGCCGCCCTGCCCCTTGAGCAGCCCCACCAGGCCCTTCACCAGTGCGCCGGTGCCGCCCATCGCCCAGTGCACGCCGTGGCGCTTCTCGAGCGCGGTGATGAGGCTGTAGACCTGCGTCACCGAGAACGGGTTGCCGCCGATGAGCAGCGGGTGCAGGCTCATCACCATGCGCAGTTTGGGGTCCTTGAGGTGCTTGGCAGCAAGGCTGTAGAGCGTCTTCCAGGCACGCATGCGCACCATCGCCGGCAGCGCGGCGAGCAGGTCGGCGATGCTGTCGAAGGCCTTCTCGCTCAGGCCGAGAAAGCCATGCCGGTAACAGTGCTCGGCATCCACAAGAAAGCGCCGGTAGCCGGCCACATCGCCCGGCGAGAAGCGCGCCACCTCGGCGATCATCTGTTCTTCGTCGCCGCGATAGTCGAACCAGGTGCCGTCCTCAAAGCGCACGCGGTAGAACGGGTCCATGAGGCGCAGGTCGATGTCGTCGGCCATCTTCTTGCCGCACAGCGTCCACAGCTCCTCAAAGAGGAAAGGCGCGGTGACGATGGTCGGGCCGGCGTCGAACACAAAGCCATCGCGGCGATGCACGTAGGCGCGGCCGCCGGGGGCGTCGAGCTTCTCGAGCACGGTGACCTGGTAGCCGCGCGCAGCAAGGCGGATGGCCGCAGCAAGGCCACCGAAGCCGCTACCGATGACCAGCGCGACCGGCTTGCGCGGTGCGCCATCGGCCATGAGCTCCGGGGGGACCGGCTTCGATTCCATCAACATTCGGCACGGCCTCCGGCAGGGATTGGGGACTGCCACGCGGTGCACCGGAGACGAACCGGCATCGCACCGTCGGATCGCGCTGGCATCCGCACGGGCGGACGTGTCACGCGGCAGTGACGCTTGACTGTAAATTGCGATTGACGGTGGAAAATGTCAAGTGTGAGAATGAGTCAATGAGTGCCGCGACCCACGCCTACCCGGCTCCCTCGGCCGTCGCCGAGTTGCTCAAGCCGATCACCTGGTTCCCGCCGATGTGGGCGTTCGCCTGCGGCGTGGTGGCCTCGGGGCAGCCCTTTGCCGGCCATTGGGCGCTGATCGTCACCGGCGTGCTGCTGGCCGGGCCGCTGGTGTGCGCCACCAGTCAGGCGGTGAACGACTGGTTCGACCGCCATGTGGATGCCATCAACGAACCCCAGCGGCCCATTCCCTCGGGGCGCATCCCGGGCCGCTGGGGGCTCTACGTCGCCATCGCCTGGACGCTGCTGTCGCTGCTGGTGGCAAGCACGCTCGGCGACTGGGGCTTTCTCGCCGCGGTGCTGGGGCTGGCGCTGGCCTGGGCCTACAGCGCGCCGCCGTTGCGCCTCAAGCAGAACGGCTGGTGGGGCAACGCCGCCTGCGGTCTGTGCTACGAAGGCCTCGCCTGGGCCACGGGTTCGGCGGTGATGGCCGGCGGTGCCATGCCCGACCCGCGCTCGCTCCTGCTGGCGCTGCTCTATAGCATCGCCGCGCACGGCATCATGACGCTCAACGATTTCAAGTCGATCCAGGGCGACCGGCAGATGGGCGTGCGCTCGCTGCCGGTGCAGCTCGGCGCCGATGGCGCGGCGCGCTCGGCGTGCTGGACCATGGTGCTGCCGCAGGGGGTGGTGGTGGCCGTCCTGCTGCATTGGGGAGCCCCGTTGGCCGCGCTGGCCATCGCCGGTCTGATCGTCGGGCAGCTGCTGATGATGCGCTGGTTCGTCGCGCGGCCGGTCGAGCGCGCGCTCTACTACAGCGGCTTTGGCGTACCCATCCTGGTCAGCGGCATGATGGTCGCGGCCTGGGCGCTGCGCGGCATCGCCACCGCACCCGCTGCTGCACTGGGTGTCGCCGGATGAACGCGCCGGCCGTGGCCGCTAGCGGCCCGCGCCTGCTCGGCTGGACCGGCATCGTCCGGCTCGGCTTGGTGCAGGCCTGTATCGGCGCCGTCGTTGTACTCACCACCTCCACACTCAACCGCGTGATGGTGGTCGAGCTGGCCCTGCCGGCGCTGCTGCCGGGCCTGCTGGTCGCCATCCACTACGCCCTGCAGATCCTCCGCCCGCGCATGGGCTTCGGCTCCGATCAGACCGGCCGTCGCACGCCGTGGATCGTCGGCGGCATGCTGATGCTGGCGGCCGGCGGCATCGTCGCGGCACTGGCCACGGCGTGGATGGCCAGCGCGCCCACACCCGGCCTGCTGCTGGCGATACTGGGCTTTGTGCTCATCGGCGTCGGCGTATCGGCGGCGGGCACCTCGCTGCTGGTGCTGCTGGCCAAGTCGGTGGCCGAGCACCGCCGTGCCCCGGCAGCCACCATCGTCTGGATCATGATGATCGCCGGCTTCGCGGTGACGGCCGGCGTGGCCGGCACGCTGCTCGACCCCTACTCACCCGAACGGCTGGTCGAGGTGGCAGTGGGCATCGCAGCCATCGCCGTGGTCACCACCCTGCTCGCCCTGTTCCGCCTCGAGGGCGATGGCACGGCGGTGCCGGCCGAAGACCGCACACCGTTCCTGCAGGCGCTGCGGCGGGTCTGGAATGAATCCGATGCACGCCAGTTCACTGTCTTCATCTTCGTCTCGATGCTCGCCTTCTCGGCGCAGGACCTCATCCTCGAGCCGTTCGCCGGGCTGGTGTTCGGCTTCACCCCGGGCGAATCGACGCGCCTTTCGGGGGTGCAACACAGCGGCGTGCTGGCCGGCATGATCGTGGTGGCATTGGCCGGCAGCCGACGCGCCCGGCCCACCAGCGAGACGCTGCGCCACTGGACGGTGGGCGGCTGCATCGCCTCGGCGCTGGCGCTGCTCGGCCTGGTGGCGGGCGGCGCCAGCGGTGGCGATTGGCCGCTCAAGGCCAACGTGTTCCTGCTCGGTGCGGCCAACGGCGCGTTCTCGATCGCCGCCATCGCCTCGATGATGCAGCTCGCTGGCCGTGGCGAGACTGGCCGCGAGGGCGTACGCATGGGCCTGTGGGGTGCCTCGCAGGCCATCGCCTTCGGCCTTGGTGGGCTGGGTGGCGCGGTGGCCAGCGACCTCGCACGGCAGATCATCAGCGACACCGGCCTCGCCTACGGCAGCGTGTTCCTCGCCGAGGGGCTCCTGTTCCTCGTCGCGGCACGCCTTGCTGGCGCCATCTCGACACGCCCAGCCGTAACCAAAGCGGCATCAACCGGTGTCACCGAAGCGGCCAGCGAGGCCGCCACACGACATACCGAACCATCAAAAGACCCGGGCAAGACCTGGAAAGGGGGAGAGTGCCATGAGCCAGCCTGAGACCTATGACGTGGTGGTGATCGGCGGCGGGCCCGCCGGCTCCACTGCCGCCGACGACCTCGCCCGCGCCGGACGCAGCGTCCTGCTGCTCGACCGCGCCGGCCGCATCAAGCCGTGCGGAGGCGCCATCCCGCCCCGCGCGATACAGGATTTCGACATCCCCGACGAGTTGCTGGTGGCCAAGGCGCGCTGCGCCCGCATGATCTCGCCCAAGGACGAGAAGGTCGACATCCCCATCGAGGGCGGCTTTGTCGGCATGGTCGACCGCGAGCAGTTCGACGAGTGGCTGCGGCAGCGCGCCGCCACGCACGGCGCCACCCGCCGCACCGGCCTCTACCGTCGCATCGAGCGCGGCAGCGACGGTGTGGCACAGGTGTTCTTTGCCGACAAGGAAGAAGGCGGCATCGAACACGCGGTGCGGGCGCGTTGCGTGATCGGCGCTGACGGCGCCAAGTCGCAGGTGGCGGCACAGGAGGTGCCGGGCGCCGAAAAGACCAAGTACGTGTTCGCCTACCACGAGATCCTGCGGCGGCCCGCGCACACCAGCGCCGACTACGACGAATCGCGCTGCGATGTGTACTACCGCGGCAGCCTGTCGCCCGACTTCTACGGCTGGGTGTTCCCGCACGGCGACACATTGAGCGTGGGCTTGGGCAGCGCCGAGCGCGGCTTCTCGCTGCGCAAGGCCACCACTCGCTTGCGCGCTGCTGCCGGCATGAGCGATTTCGAGACGATCCGCCAAGAGGGCGCACCACTGCCTCTCAAGCCCTTGCCACGCTGGGAGAACGGCCGCGACGTGGTGCTGGCCGGCGACGCCGCTGGTGTGGTGGCACCGTCGTCTGGCGAGGGCATCTACTACGCCATGCTCGGCGGGCGCCTGGCTGCCGAAGCGGTGGACCGCTTCCTCGAGACGGGCCAAGCGTCGGCCTTGGCCACGGCACGCAAGCGCTTCATGCGGTTGCACGGCCGAGTGTTCTGGATCCTCGGCATGATGCAGCACTTCTGGTATTCGAGCGACAAGCGGCGCGAAAGCTTCGTCAAGATCTGCCGCGACAAGGACGTGCAGAAGCTCACCTTCGACGCTTACATGCACAAGGAGCTGCAACGGCGCGACCCCATGGCGCACGTACGCATCTTCTTGAAAGACATGGCCCATCTGCTAGGGTTGGCAAAAGCCTGACGCCCCCTGGCAAGCCTTGTCCCTACGCAAACAGAGTCTCGTCGCTGCAGCCATCGCCATCGGCACCGCCGCCGCGGGCGGCGCGCTCACGCCGCTCGATGGGTGGTACTACGGCCTGCAGCAACCCTGGTTCAAGCCGCCTGACTGGGCCTTTGGCCCGGCGTGGACACTCATCTTCACACTCACCGCCATCGCCGGCGTGCTGTGCTGGCGTGCCGCCCGTGAGTCGCGTCTGCAGCACCTTGTGCTGGGCGTGTTTGTGGCCAATGCAGCTCTTAACGTACTGTGGAGCTTCTTGTTCTTCTGGTGTCAGCGGCCGGACTGGGCACTCACCGAAGTCGGGGTGCTGTGGTCGTCGGTGGCACTGCTGGTGTTCATCGGCAGCCGGCTGGATTGGCGCGCCGGGGCGCTGCTGGTGCCCTATCTGGCATGGGTTTCGCTCGCGAGCCTGATCAACCAGCAGGTGGTCATGCTCAACGCACCGTTCTAAGCAGTGAAAAAAGGGCGCCTCGCGGCGCCCTCAGATCAAGCCTTCCAACTCTGACAGCGGAGGCTTGGTCCGCTCAGATCAGTGGCCTGCCCTGACATCACTGCACCAGAGCAGCCACCTTCTCCTCGGGCGCCGGCTCACCATCGAGGCGATGCGTCGGCTTGCCGTCGGTGCTCGGCTTGGCCAGTTCGGGGAAGTCCTTGAGCATGCTCACGCCGTACAGCGGCTTGTAGGCGCCCTTGTGGCAGGTGGCGCAGAAGACCTTGGGCGCATCACCCTTGGGGCCCAGATCGTCAGCGTCGTAGACCGGGCGCAGCGGATCGAGGAACTGGTTGTTGAGATCGCGCACCATGCG
>CAMDGF010000036.1 GCA_945897555.1 Klebsiella pneumoniae
TGGATCCGCTCAACCCGCTGGACCCGCTGGATCCGCTCAACCCGCTGGATCCGCTCAACCCGCTGGACCCATTCAACCCGCTCAACCCGCTCAACCCGCTCAACCCGCTCAACCCGCTCAACCCGCTAGACCCGCTCAACCCGCTCAACCCGCTGGACCCGCTCAACCCGCTCAACCCGCTCAACCCGCTCAACCCGCTCAACCCGCTCAACCCGCTCAACCCACTGGACCCGCTCAACCCGCTCAACCCGCTCAACCCGCTGGATCCGCTCAACCCGCTGGACCCATTCAACCCGCTCAACCCGCTCAACCCGCTCAACCCGCTGGATCCGCTCAACCCGTTGGATCCGCTCGATCCCTTTGAGTTTGGCGATCCCTTTGACCCAGATTCACCGCCGGCACTGATCATTGAAGCCGCGCTAGAGACCACCACTACAGTAGCAACACAGATTGCGGCTGCCGTGCGCATACCAGTCTTCACTGCCCCGCCAGTGATCATGGCACCACCACCCTTGGTTGCACCCGTTCCAGTTGCCGCCCCGCCAGTTGCCGCCCCGCCAGTTGCCGCCCCGCCAGTTGCAGCGCCTACTGTTGCAGCTGCGCCCGTCCCTCGGGCAGCGCCCGCACCTGCGCCCCCTGGACCCGGACCTGCCACAGCACCGGCACCCGCCGCCCCAGCACCGGCACCCGCCCCAGCACCTGCCACAGCACCGGCACCCGCCGCAGCCAAACCAGCACCCGCAGCCGCCGCAGACGGCGGCGGCGATGCACCCGCACCCGGCCCCGGACCTGCGCCCGCACCCGCCGCAGCCAAGGCCGACGCCCCGGCCCCAGCTGCCGATGCACCCGCTCCAGCCCCCGCCGCCGCGCCCGCCCCAGCCGCCGCCGCGCCCGCCCCGGCGCCCGCCGCAGCACCCGCTCCAGCCGCAGCTCCCGCTCCAGCCGCAGCTCCCGCTCCAGCCGCACCCGCCGCCAACCCGGTCGCCGCCGCCACTACTCAAGTCGCACCACCACCACCCAGCCCAGTCGCCGCCGAAAAACCCCCCACCCCTCAAGACGCCGCCGACAGGGGCGACAAGACCCTCGCCGCAGCCGCACCACCGCCACCACCCAAGACCGCGCCGCAAGAGATGCGTGTCATCGCCAGGATCGAGAGCGTGGCAGAGGGCATCAGCGTCGCTCAGCCGGTACCGCCCAAACTCCCAGGCGCCCCAGGCGTCGACGGCCGCTTCTCACTCAGCGGCAACACCAACGCGTGGTAAGGTTAATGGGCATGTCAGCCTGCATCCGTCTGCCCTTCGCTATTGCCCCCATAGCCGTTTGCGTGCTTGTGACTGCGGTCGCCGTTTTTCCGTTGACGGTGTCCGCCGCCCCCCTCGGCAACAACCTCTCCGACGAAGCCTGCGAGGCCATCGCCCGCGACGACGTCGCGCCTGAGCCCGGCCTGCCGCCCGATCTCAAAGTACGATGCGGCGGGCGCGACACCGGTGCCGTGGCGTTCTCGCGTTTCTTCGCCGGAGACCGCAAGGGTGACGAGTTGCGTGCAGCGCTCATCAACCAGTACAAGGGCAGCCGTGCCTCCAAGTTGCTCGAGCAGCGCATGACCTGCCGCGAGGGCACATGGTTCGGCGATGACCTCGGCATCCATGCCATCCCCTGCAACCTCAAAGATGGCGGTTGGCCGCATCTCATCGTCGTCGGTGGTGCCAACGCCCTGCTCAGTGTCGCCGACGGCCCGCCTTCCAACTGGCCCGTGCTGCAAACCGCCATCACGGGCAAGCCGGTCGAGCAGCCCAAGTTCGAGCTCACCGAGCAACTCAAGACGGTCTGGGGCGGGCCCGTGGTGCTTGCCACCGCCGCCGACCTCGGCCGCTTCCGCCAACTGCTGCGCGATGGCCGCAGCGCCAACAGCGTGCGCAAGTTCCGGGATGCCGAGGACCTCATCCGCCAGGCACTCGACATTCAGACCAAGCTGCTCGGCGAGAACGATGTCGCGATCGCCGACACGATCATGGATCTCGCCATCAACGTGAGCAACCAGGGCCGCGCCGAGGAGGCGCAGGCGCTGTTCCGTCGCGCCGAGCCCATCATCCAGCGCTCCCCCAACGATGTCGACCGCGCCCGCTTCACCACCTATCTGGGCATCGAGGCCGCCAACCGTGGCGATTTCGCCACCGCGCTGCAGTACGCCCGGGGCGCCAGCGACGCTTGGCGCAAGATGGTTGCAGGCGTCAGCGCCTTCGCACAATTACAAGGTGGCGGCGGTGGCAAGACGGTGGAGAAGGGCGAACTGGCCATGGCGCTCAACCTCGAGGCGCGCATGAACCTGCGCAACGACAACGTCGTCGGTGCCAGCGCCTCAGCCACCGAAGCCTTGCTCATCCTCGACCAGACTGAAGACCTTCCAAAGTGGTGGAAATCCGATGTACTGCTCACGCTCGGTGAGATCAGCGTGGCGCAAGGACGGCTCTCGGCGGCCGAGACCTACCTCAATGGCGCGCTTGCCGCGCGCAAGCAGATGTTCGGCGACGGCCTGCAGACCATCTCCGTGCTCACACAGCTCGGCCGGGCCTACCAACAGGAGGGCATGAACACCTCCGCGGTGATCAGCTTCCGCGATGCCTTCAAGGCCGCCCGCAGCCTGCCGCAGACCAGCGATGTCTTCAACGCCGAGGAACTCATGCCCTTCGCGGCGGCGGTGGTGGACTATTCCGGCACCCTCACCGACGACACCACCCGGCAGGGCCTGTACTCGGAGGCCTTCGACGCCTTCCAGATGGTGCGCTCCAGCGTGCTCGAGAAGACCATCGCCCAGGCCGCCGCCAAGCTTGCCACCAGCGACCCGGAGATCGCCGCACTCATCGAGAAGACGCAGACCGCGCAGCGCGAGCGTGACCTGGCCAAGATCGAGCTCTCGCACGAACAGTCTTTGGGGGATGACGAGCGCAGCGCCAAGGTCGAGGCGGCATTGCAGCAGCGCATCGGTGAGACCGAGCAGCAGGTCGTCGCGCTCACCAAGGAGCTCAATGCCCGCTTCCCCGACTACAGCAACCTCGCCACGCCCCGGCCGCTCGAGCTCACCGAATTGCGCAAGCGCCTGGGCGACCGCGAAGGGCTGGTCAGCTTTCTGTTCGGCCGCAGGGAATCGTTCGTGCAACTCGTGCGGCGCAGCGGCATCTGGATCGCTCGAGTCCCGGAGAGCGCCGGTTCGGTCAAGGACACGGTCAAGGCCCTGCGCCGGGCGCTGGAGATCCAGGGCGGCTCGATCAACGAGTTCGACCTTGAGGCCTCGCACGAGCTCTACAAGAACCTGTTCCGCGGCATCGAGCCGCAGATGGAGGGCCTCGACCACCTCATCGTGGTGCCGAGCGGCGCACTTGCGAGCCTGCCCTTTGGCTTGCTGGTCACCGCAAAGCCCAGCGGCACCGACTACACCAAGGCGCAATGGCTCACCCAGCGCATCTCCATCTCTCATGTGCCTTCGCTGCACGCCTTCTTCACGCTGCGCGCCACGCGCACCGTCATCGCACCGCCCAAACCATTGCTGGCCTTTGGCGATCCGGTGCTCACCGGCGCCACTGCGGCAAAGAAGGGCGAAGAGAACTCGCTCGCCAAGGCCGGGCAAGCCTGCCGCCCTGAGGGCCCGATGGACCGCCAGACCCTGCTCGACCTCGCGCCCTTGCCCGAGACCGCGCAGGAGCTCAAGACCGTCTCGACCATCCTCCGGACCGGCGGTGATGCCGTGTTCATGCGCGATCGCGCCACCGAGACCAACCTGCGCAGTCTCAAGCTCGACCAGTACCGTGTGCTCTATTTCGCTACCCACGGGCTGCTGCCGGGCGAACTCAAATGCCAGGCGGCACCGGGCCTGGTGCTCACGCCGCCGGCCGAGCAATCGACGGACAAAGAGGCCGATGGCCTGCTGGAAGCCAGTGAGATCGCCAACCTGCGCGTCAACGCCGATCTTGTCGTACTGTCCGCTTGCAACACCGCCGGGGGGGGCGGAAAGTTTGGCGGCGAAGCGCTCTCGGGTCTGGCCGAGGCCTTCTTCCACGCCGGCGCACGCAGCATGATCGTCAGCCACTGGCAGGTGCCATCGGCCGCTACCGCGCAGCTCATGTCGGGCACCTTTGCCTTCCTCGGGCCTCAATTGGCCACCGGTTCGTCGCCAGCGCTGCGCGATTCGCAGATGAAGCTCATCGCCGACAAAAAGACCGCGCACCCCTTCTTCTGGGCAGCTTTTGTGGTGGTGGGCGATGGCCTTGCCGCATCGGTGCCTGCAGAGGGTGCTGTCGCAGCAACGACAGAACCCTCCCCTCAGGCTGAACCTGCGGCAAAATCACGGGCTGAGGAACCAGCTGTCGGCCGCAAGCCGAGCAGGCCCCGGGAGAAGCAGACGTGAAGCACAGCATCGCGACCCTGCTGTTGTTGGCGCTGCCTGGCTTGGCCGGCGCAGCCAACCTGATCGTGCTGGAAGCACGCGGTGGTGGCCTTGCGGCAGGGCAATCCATCGCCTCCGACAAGCCCATCAGCCTCAAGGAAGGCGAGCGTGTCACAGTGATCGGCCCCGACGGCAAGAGCGTGACTCTGCGAGGCCCGTTCAGCGGGCCGCCGATGCCCGGCGGCGGAGCGGCCGCCGACCCCAAGCAGGCACTCGCTGCGCTGGTGGCTACGCGCGATGCTCGCACCAGCAGCGTCGGTGTGATCCGTGCCGGCACCGAGGCTGGCAAACTTCCCGAACCGTGGCTCATCGACATGAGCCGCCCAGGTCCGCGTTGCCTGCTGGAAGGCGAACGGCCTGTCTGGTGGCGCCCCGACCCTGCGGCCGAGCAGGACTTTACTGTGTTCCCGGTCGATCGCTCGTGGCGGGCCGACTTCCACTGGAAGGCCGGCGAAGACCGTCAGCCAGTGCCGCCCGTGAGCCGCTTTGAGGGGCAGAATGCCTTTATCGTGGTCGTCGACAAGCAAGAACACGCCATCAGCATCACCGCCGTGCCGCGGGGCATCGACAACGATTTCGTCCTGACCAGCTGGATGCTGCAAAAAGGCTGTGTGCAACAAGCCGACGCGCTCATCCGCCAGCTCGGCGGCACGCCTGCGGCGCCGGCCGCCCCCTGAGACGCATCTGGCCCGACGGCAAGACCGCCCCCACTCAAGCCCTCAAGAAGACGCAAGCCATGGCCCTGCCCAAGAAAAAACTCAAGGAACTGGGCACCGCCCTCGGTGTGGCGCTGCTCGCCACAGTTCTTGCTGCGGCAGCCACCAAGTACCTCACCTTCCTGTCCAGCCTCGAGAACATCGCGGCCGACATCCGCATCGCGGCACTCCAACCGCCCATGCCGCAGTCCAAGGACATCGTCATCGCCGCCATCACCGAAGAGACGGTGACGCAGTTCCCCTACCGCTCGCCGGTGGATCGCGCCTTCCTCGCCAACCTGCTCAAGACGCTCGAGAAAAAAGGCGCCAAAGCCATCGGACTGGACGTCCTGCTCGATCAAGCGACCGAAGATGACAAGGACGCTCTGCTCAAGCAGACCATCCGCGAGCTCAAGACACCCTTGTTCATCAGCTACAGCAATTCGCCCAACGTCGTGAACGAGGATCAGCTGGCCTTCCTCAACGACTTCGTCCCCGCCGAAAAGCGTGCTGGCGCCAATCTGGTCACCGACCCTTTCGATGGGACTGTGCGTTGGATCTTTGCCGGCGAGACCGACCCGGGCATGCCGATGGGTTTCCCGCGCAAGGCCGCGCAGTTCATGGGTGTCGAGACCCCCAAAATGAACGCGGAGATCGCCTGGCGTGCTCAGCCGGATGCAGAGACGCCGGCTTTCCCGATCTACCCTTCGCACGCGCTGGCCGTGATGCCCGACGATTGGGTGAAGGGCAAGATCGTGCTGGTCGGCGCCGTGCTCTCCATCACCGACCGCCACCGCACCCCCGGCGCCGTGGTGTTCGATGACGACCGCGGCATGATGCCCGGGATCATCCTCCAGGCGCACAGCGTTTCGCAACTGCTCGAGGGTCGGCAACATCCGCGTCTGCCCTACGAGTGGGCGGTCGCGCTCACGCTCGCTTTTGCCCTGATGGGCATGGCCATCGGCCTGCTCAAGAAGGGCATCGCCTTCAACGTGGTGGTCGGCATCGTGCTCATCGCCGGCTGGTGGGTCGGCTCGATGCTCGGCTTCACCTATGGCTTCCCCTTGGTGCCGCTGGTCGGGCCCACACTGAGTCTGGCCCTCTCCTTGTGGATGATGGATACGCTCATCGGCGGCGCCGAACGCAAACAACGCCAGTTCGTGCAAGGGGCTTTCAGCCGTTACGTATCACCGGACGTGGTCAACCAGCTGGTCGACAACCCGGAAGCGCTCACCGTGCAAGGCACGCGGCGCGAGGTCAGCTTCATCTTCACCGACGTCGCGGGGTTCACCACCCTGTCCGAGGGTCTGACGGCCGAGAAACTGTCAGAGACACTCAATGCCTACCTCGACGGCGCCTGCCAGATCATCCTCGACAAAAAAGGCACCATCGACAAGTTCATCGGCGACGCCATCATGACCATCTTCAACGCACCGATCCCCCAGCAGGATCACTGCGAACGGGCGGTGCGCTGCGCGCTGGCCATCGATGCCTACGCCGAGGACTTTCGCAAGCGCTACAACGCCGATGGCATCCCCATTGGCGTCACCCGCATCGGCATCCACTGCGGGCCTGCCGTGGTGGGCAACTTCGGCTCGCATCAGCGCATGGACTTCACTGCACTGGGCGATACGGTGAACACCGCGGCGCGTTGTGAGGGCGTAAACAAGTATTTCGGCACCCGCATCTGCGCCACCCAGCCCATCGTCGACGAGTGCCCGACGGTCAAGTTCCGGCCCATCGGCGATGTCGTGCTCAAGGGCAAAAACGAGGCTGTGACGCTGTACAACCCGGTCACCGACGAATACGCTGCCTCACAGGCTTACACTGACTACATGGACGTCTACGCGCTGCTCAAGGCTGAGGACCCGAAGGGCTCCGACGCAGTGCGTGCACTCAAGGCCCGCTACCCGGACGACGCACTCATCGACTTTCACCTTGGCCGCGTGGAATCGGGCCTGTGCACCGCCCGCGTGGTGATGGAAGACAAGTGAAGCTAAACTCTCGCGCCCACGCCAACGCGCCCACCATGCATCGCGATCTGTTCTTTGTCGGCAACACCAGCGGCTCGCCCGTCGCTGCGCTGTTTCGCATCCCCGCCGCACTTCTGGTTCCGGCCATCTGCAGCCTGCCCGCCGTCGCGCTGGCAGCCGAGGGCCTGCCCCCCGGCGCTACCCAGCAGATCGAGGAGATCTCGCGGCAGCGCGTGCCCATCCTGCCCCTGCCCGCCACGCCCGATTTCAATCTGCGCTTGCAGACCCCGGAGAAATCCGCGGTGCCACGTGCTGTCGAGGAGCTGGTGTTCGAGATCAAGGGCGTCAAGGTTTCGGGCAACACCCTGTTCAGCCAGACGCAGATCGACGCCATCTTTGCCCCCGCCATCGGGCCGGCGGTGACCCTCGAGGTGTTGCGCAATGCTGCCGAGGCGCTCGAGACGCGCTTCCGCGAGAAGGGTTTCTTCCTCACACGCGTCTTCGTGCCGCCGCAACAAGTCAAGGACGGGGTGTTCGAGGTGCAGGTCATCGAGGGCTACCTGAGTGCCGTTTACGTCGACGGCGCGCCCAACGACAAGCTCCGCCAACGCATCGAGGCCATCACCGGGCCACTGCTCAACAAGCGCCCGATCGACCTTGCCACCATCGAACGCGCGCTGTTGCTCATCAACGACCTCCCCGGCGTGATCGGCACCAGCCTGCTGCGCCAGGGCGCTGACCTTGGCGCCTCAGAGATCGTGGTGACTGTCGCGCAACTCCCCGACAGCCATCTGGTGACCTTCAACAACACCGGCTCGCGCACCGTCGGTCCGATCACGCTTGGCGTCAATTCCACCTTCTTCAATCCGTTCAAGCGCGCCGGTTCACTCAACGTTGGCGTTACCGCCGGCGGCGACCTTGAGAACATCGACGAACTGCAAGCCGTCACGGCGCGCTACAGCATGCCGATCGGCACCAACGGCGCCATCTTCAGCTTTGGTGGGCTGGCCTCCAACGCCATACCAGGTGGCACCATCCGCGACCTCGGCATCCGCGCCTTGTCGCAATCGGTATCGCCACGCCTGCGCCTGCCCCTGCTGCGCACGCGCCCCAATTCGGTCTATCTGGACCTCGGCCTGGCGGTCAACCGGTCGCGCACTATCCTCGCCGGGCAGGTGCTCAGCTTCGACAAGACCACCGTGGCTGAAGCCAGCGTGTCTTGGGCGCAGAACGGCTGGGGTAATGGCACCACCAATGCCAGCATCGGACTGTTCCACTCGCTGCCCATCCTTGATCACACCAAGGTCAGCGCGGAGACCACTGGCACCAATGTCAAGGATGAGGATTTCTTTAAGGTCAATTTCTCGCTCAACCGGATCCAGCAGACGCTCATCAAGGGCATGAGCATCCTCGGTCAAGTGCAGGGCCAATGGACCGATGACCGTCTTCCGACCGGCGAGTACGTGGCGTTCGGCGGGGTGGGCATCGCCCGCGGCTTTGATGGCGGCGCATCGGCTGGCGACAAGGGCATCGGCGGCTTGCTCGAATTACGCTACGACTCGTCGGTCAGCCGCCAGCCATACATCGGCAACATCCAGTTCTACGCGTTTGTCGATGGCGGCAAAGCCTTCCTCAACGACCCTGCCGGCACTCCGCCGCCCAAAGTCACCTCAAATGGCTTCGGCATGCGCTTCCCGTTCTCCACCAACGGTTTCATGGACATCCAGGTCGCCAACGCGCATCAGCGCCTCGATTCGGGCAATCAACGAGACGATCCGCGCATCCTCTTTAGCGGCGTGTTGCGCTTCTGACAGCGGGCTGTCGCCTCATCAGTTCTCGTTGACCATCGCCAATAGTTTGTCCGGCGGCATCCGCATGGCAGCTCCGGTCGGACAGGCACTCACGCAGCGCGGCCCCCCGCTGACCTCCTTGCAAAGATCGCACTTGGTCGCCTTTTTGGTGGCTTCCGGGTCGTAATCGGGCGCGCGATCACCTGGCGCCTTGCCGATACCGAAGAACAACCACGCCAAGCCGCCACCGAACTTGGGCTTCTTGCGTGGTGCCAGTTGCACCACGCCATAAGGGCAATTGCGTTCACAGTTGCCGCAGCCGATGCACGCGTCGCTGATGAAGACCTCGCCGGTCGGGCCACGGCTGATGGCGTCCGGTGGGCAATCCTTCATGCAGTGCGGGTTCTCACAATGGCGGCAAGCCACCGGGATGTGCAGGTGATTGAGCGTCGGGCCCATGTCACGCCGCAGGCGCGACACTCCATCGTGAGTCTCGGCGCAGGCCACCTCGCAGTTGTTGCACTGCACGCACTTGGTCTCGTCGATGACGAGGATATTCGACGCGTCGCCGACCCCTTGCGCGACGAGGAACTGGGCCATGAACGACCCGTTAGCCGATTCCTGGCTGCGCGTCACGTTGGCACGCGTGCGCTCCATGACCAGCGCTTGCAGCGTCTGCTTGAGCTTGGGGTTGCGGTCGATCTCCGCCTTGAAGCGCGCACCTTCGAACACCAGCGCTTCGGTGAGTACCGTAGCGGTGACGGTTGCCGAACGCTTGGAATCATCGATGAGTGCCATCTCACCGATGTAACCGCCCGCCGAAACATAGCCGAGCGACTGCCGCTGTCCGTTGCTGGACTTGCTGACCTCAACCGACCCCCGCCGGATCAGATAAAGGCCGTCGGCGTCGTCACCCTCTTTGAACAAGGTCTGCTTGGCATTGAAGCGCTTGAGTTCAACGCCTCCTTCGAGCAGCGCATCGATCGACTCAGGGCTCATGGCTGAACCGATGTAGTTGATGATGGCGTTGCGAACAAAGGCATTGTCGATCTGCTTGCGCACCTCGTCCGACGAAGAGATGAGCTTGAGCATGGCGCGGCGCGGCGTCTCGATGAGCACGCAGCCCTCGCCGGCAAGGATGGTCGCCGTGCGGCGGCGGCCGGACAACAAGCCCATCTCACCAAAGAAGCGCCCAGCCGGCAGACTGATGTATTTGGCGGGCTTGACATCGTCTGGCGTGATCTGAACGTCGACGCTGCCGCCAGCGATGGAGAAGAAGGTGTTGGTGTAGTCGCCCTTGGCAAACACCACCTCGCCCTTCTTCATCACACGCACCGTCGACTCGAGCAGGATCTCGCGCATCTGCAGCTTGGTCACTGCAGCGTAGAAGGGTGACGCTGCGCGCATGCTGTCGATCAGCTCGCCGACATTGGCATTGGCCTTCCAGCTCTTCAGACGGTCGCGAATCAGGGGCTCGTCGACGGGCTCGACCACCTCGCCATTGATGGTCTCCACCACCTCGTAGCCTTGGTTCATCGCCTGCTTGATGAGCGGGTAGCCGCCCAGTGCGCCGACGATGAAGAGACCCGGGACGTTCGACTCGTAGGTCTCGGAAAGCGCCGGGATCGACGTCGGGTTGGCGTTGGGGAACTGGATGCCAAAGCTCTCCACCAACTTGCGCGGCGGAATGGCACCGCAACGCGCGACGATGCGGTGGCAAGGGATGACGTGCTCGCCATCCTTGGCGTTGAAAACGTAGTTGAGCGGCGGCTCGCTGCCGGTCTCTTCGACACGGGCGGCGAACGCACTGTGCCAGATCTTCATC
This sequence comes from Klebsiella pneumoniae, assembly GCA_945897555.1. Taxonomy (GTDB): domain Bacteria; phylum Pseudomonadota; class Gammaproteobacteria; order Burkholderiales; family UBA3065; genus UBA3065. The sequence goes on from CAMDGF010000036.1 coordinate 10,725, forward strand.
TTCCCCGATTTCTCGGTGGCGAGCGCGAGGTTCTTGTTACCGTCTTTGCAAACCGTGAACTCTTCGTCGCGGTTCATCAGGTGGATCTGGTTCTGCTTGGCCAACGCGCAGGCATTCTCGATACCGGCGTCACCCGCGCCGACAACCACGATGGTCTCGTCCTTGAACTCATCCGGGTCGGACAGCGTGTAGAGCACGCGCGGCAGGCTCTCGCCGGGGACGCCCAGCTTGCGAATATTGCCCTGCAGACCGATACCCAGGATCACCGTGCGACTGGTCAGGCTGCTACCGTCCTCACAGCTGATCCGGAACTGGCCTGTGGCCTCGTCG
>CAMDGF010000037.1 GCA_945897555.1 Klebsiella pneumoniae
CGGCCCGATCGACGATGCCTCTTTCCTGCAGACGGGTCGCGCGCAGGTGGCCGCGGGCTACGCGCTCTATGGACCGGCCACACAGTTGGTGCTCACCGTGGGCCATGGCGTCGACATCTATACCCTCGACCGCAACCAGAAGGAATACCTGCTCACCAGCGCCGGCGTGCGTGTGCCGCTGAGCACCTCCGAGTACGCCATCAACGCCTCCAATGCACGTTTCTGGGAGGAGCCGGTCAAGCGGTACATCGCCGAATGTGAGGCCGGAAGCAGTGGCCCGCGTGGGCGTGATTTCAATATGCGTTGGAATGGCTCGATGGTCGGCGATGTGCATCGCGTGCTGAGCCGTGGCGGTGTGTTCCTCTACCCGCGCGACAACAAGATGCCGCGCAAGGCCGGTCGTCTGCGTCTGCTCTATGAGGCCAACCCGATGGCGATGCTGATGCGCGAGTCCGGTGGTGCTGCCACCGATGGTGTCTTGCCGCTGCTCGACATTCGGCCAGAGGCTCTGCACCAGCGTGTACCCGTGGTTCTCGGATCAGCGGACGAGGTCGAGTGGATCGCCCGTTTGCACGCCCAAGCATGACGCATCGCTATGCCGTCGTTGGCAATCCGGTGGCGCACAGCCGTTCACCGCAGATCCACGCTGCCTTCGCTGACCAGACCCGCGAGGCGATCGCATACACCCGCGTCGAAGCGCCGATCGATGGCTTCGTCGCGGTGGTGCAGGACTTCTTTGGTGGGGGCGGTGCGGGGCTCTCGGTGACGGTCCCATTCAAGGCCGAGGCCCTCGCCTTGGCTGCCGACGCCACGGCTCGAGCGCGGCTCGCCGGTGCTGCGAATACCCTCGCTCTGTGCGCCGACGGCTGCTTGTTGGCCGACAACACCGACGGCATCGGTCTGGTGCGTGACCTGACCCTCAACCTCGGTGTCAATCTGGCGGGCAAACGCATCCTGTTGTTGGGCGCTGGTGGCGCGGCACGCGGCGTGATCGGCCCTTTGCTCGCAGAATCGCCTGCGGCCTTGTTCGTCGCCAATCGCAACGGCGACCGTTCCGCAGCACTGGCTTCGCACTTTGGCATGCCCGGGCCGCTCGATGGTGGGGGGTTTGATGAGATCGAGGGCGCATGGGACATTGTGATCAACGCCACCAGCACCGGTCTGCATGGTGACGAGTTGCCACTGGACCCCGATTGTTTTGCCTCTGACGCGCTCGCCTACGACATGGTCTACAACGTCGAGACGCCCTTTATGGCACTGGCGCGCAGCCTTGGAGCGCGAGTCCACGACGGACTTGGCATGCTGGTCGAGCAAGCGGCCGAGCAATTCATGCTGTGGCGGGGGGTGCGGCCTGACACCGCGCCCGTGATCGCCGAATTGCGGAGCAACTGAAGCTTGGCCATGCGCTGGCCTGGCCGTTTGCTATCGCGGCTGGTGGCCATTGGGCTGATCCTCGCGCTGCTCTGGCATGTGTGGGTCGCGGCTTGCCTGCTCTGGTGGCGATGGATGCCGCCCGGCGAGACAGCCTTTATGGCGCTGCGCGTCGAGCAGATGCGCGAGCAAGGCCGTCCGCCGCGTATCGACTACCGATGGGTGGACTACGAGCGCATCGCGCCGCATCTCAAACGCGCGCTGGTGGCCGCCGAGGATGCGAGATTCCTCGGTCACGACGGATTTGACTGGGACGGCATCGAGAAAGCGCTGCAGAAGAATCTGCGCCGCGGCCGCATTGTCGCTGGGGGCTCGACCATCAGCCAGCAGCTGGCCAAGAATCTCTTCTTGTCGGATCAACGCAGCTTCCTTCGTAAGGCCGAGGAAGCCGTCATCACCGTGATGCTCGAGGCCATCCTGCCCAAGCGACGGATCTTGGAACTGTATTGCAATGTCATCGAGTGGGGCGATGGCGTCTTTGGTGCCGAGGCCGCTGCGCAGCACTATTACCGGCTGCCCGCACGCTCGCTCAACGCAGCGCAGGCCGCACGCCTCGCGGCCATGGTGCCCGACCCGAGGCGCTACGACCGCCTTCGGCAGACACCGGGCCTGGCCAAAAGGGCCGCCATCATCGAAACGCGGATGACGCAGGTGGCCATCCCCCGCTAGGGCTCCAGCAAGCCTGCCCGTACGGCCATGATCGCCAGTTCCGCCTGATTGGAGGCGCCGAGCTTCTGTTTGATGTTGTAAAGGTGGGTGCCCACGGTGCGCGGCGAGAGATGGAGAACCGCGGCGATGTCGTTGACGCTTTGACCCTTTGCCAGCGCCAGGAACACTTCGAACTCGCGTGCGGAGAGCACGTCTACCGGGCTCTTGTCGCCACTGATCTGCTCCACGGCCATCTGCTGAGCGATGGCAGCCTCCATGTACATCTTGCCGCTGGCCACCTGACGGATGGCCTGGATCAGCTCCTCGGCCGCGCTGCGTTTGCTGAGATAGCCGGCGGCTCCAGCCTTGAGCACACGCTTGGGGTGAATGGTGTCCTCGTGGGCGGAAAGGATGAGGATGCGTGCGCCCGAGTCTTTGGCCAACACGCGGGTCACCGCCTCGAGGCCGCCCATGCCTGGCATGGAGAGGTCCATCACCAGAACGTCCGGCGCGAGTTCGACGAAGCGTTTGACAGCCTCCTCACCCGTCTCTGCCTCGCCAACCACCTCGATGTCGTGGGTGCCCTGCAGCAGCAGGCGAAAGCCCATGCGCACCACAGCGTGGTCGTCGGTCAGGACGACGCGGATCTTTGCCATCTCACTCCTCCTCTACAGCATGCCGCGGGATGCGTGCCCGCACCAGAGTGCCTGAACCCGGCGCTTTGTCGGTGATGGCTTTGATCTCGACGCTGCCACCGAGACCCTGCACGCGGTCGCGCATGCCCAGCAGGCCGAAGCGACCTGACGCCTCAAGGCGCTCTGCCGGGATGCCGCAGCCATTGTCGCGAACCGTCAGTTCGATCTGCCCCTCATTGCAACCGAGTCGAATATCGACCGTGCTTGCGCCGGCGTGTTTGACCACATTGGTGACGCATTCTTGCGTCACCCGGAACACCGCGATCTGCTGTTCGCCGGGCAGGGCGTCGAGGCCATCTTCAATATCCAGGTGGACCGCGAGATCAGGGTACTGCTTGCGCCACTCGGCCACGGCATCGCGCAGTGTCTCGGCCAGTCCGAAGCGCTCCAGCGCGACCGGTCGCAGTCGCCGGATGATGTGGTGCACGGCGTCATAGATCTGCCCCGCTGCCGAGACGATGGCCTGACTGCTGGCGTGTGTCTGTGGGTCGGACTCGACCGTACGGTTAGCAGTGGCCTGGGCGATGGTCTTGACCGCCGTGACGTATTGGCCGAGCTCGTCGTGCAGCTCCATGGCCAAAGCCCGGCGTTCCTCTTCGAGGCGTGTCTGAACCACCAGCGCCATCTGCCGACTGGCGTCGAGCTCACGCGTCACCGCTTCGGCGCGGCGCCGCTCGGTGATGTCGTGGTAAGCGACGATGGCGCCGATCACCTCGCCATTGCCAGGCGCCACCAGTGGCGAGGCTCGACAGGAGACGTCCAGGGAGCGACCCATGCGGGTGCGGCGAACGGTGTCGTGGGGTTCGATCGCGTTGCCTTGAGCCAGCTGCTGCAGATCGGCCTCGAAATCAGCCAGAAGGTGATCGGGCAACAGCAGGCGCGCGTCCAGACTCGACAAAGCTTCAGGCGAATGGCCAAAAAGTCGTTCGGCAGCCGGGTTCCAGAGCTGCACGCGGCCTTGCAGGTCCATCAGCAAGATGGCGTCGGAGGTCTGCCGCATCGCCAGCGCCAGCGTGTCGTTCTCACGCAGGCTGGCTTGCAGTGCTGTAGCCATGCGGTTGAAGCCATCACCGAGTGCGCGCAGCTCCGACGTATCGATGCCTTCGACGCGCGCAGCGAGGTCGCCAGCAGCCATGCGCTCCAACCCGTTCAGAAGCTTTGACACCGGCTGCAGAGCGCGGCCTATGATCCAGTACACGAGCAGGTTGGCGAGCACAAAGAATCCGAGCGACAGCCATGCCAGACGGGTGACGTCGTCCCAGGCATCGAGGATGGCCCGGCTCGGATCGGGCGTCACCACCAGCTGTAACCCGGGTGCCGCAAGACGCAGGGTGCGAGTCTCTGGACCGACCAGATCAGCGAACCATGCGGGCGCGTCGCGGCCCTTTTTGTAGGCCGATGGCGGGGAGGCATACAAAACTGCGCCACCGTCGGCGTACATCACCACATCGTGGGCGCGGATGCGGCCGACGTTGTCGAGGAACCCGCGCACCATGTCGGCGCGGCTGAGCGCCGTTGGAACGAACTGCGTGCTGTAGACCACGGTACTGAGCAACTGCATGGTGACGCGGCTGGTGGCTTCCATCTCCTCGCGGATCTGCCGGCGGATGTCCTCCAGCATGAGTATCGCGGTGAGGCCAAAGAACACCAGCACCAGCACCGTGACCAGCGCGTTGATGCGAAAGCGCAGGCTGGTGCTTCTCACCGGATCTCCTCCAGCGCGCCGATGAGGGCATCTGCAATGCCCGGCTCGAAGGCGCTGTGGCCGGCCCCTTCGATCACGCGCAGGCGGGCGTCGGGCATGGCGCGGGCGAGCGCGACAGCGGTTTCGGGCGGGCAGATGGTGTCCAGCCGGCCTTGCACGATCCAGGTCGGGATGGCGGAGATCCCGGCTGCGCTGTCGAGCAGTTCGGCTTCGCGCAAGAAGCAGCCGTGAGCGATGTAGTGCAACTGGACCCGCGCTTTGGCGAGGATGGCCTCGTCGGACGGCGGATCGCCCGCACTGCGAGTGGTCTGCGTCAGCAGCATCGCTGCCGACTCGACGCTGGACCAGGTGCGGGCAGCCCGCACGGCCAGGCCTGTGTCCGCACCGAATACGGCCTCGTGGTACCAGGCGAGGGCGTCGCCTCGACGGGTCTCTGGTACCAGATCAGAAAAGTGTGCACTTACTTCTGGCAGGAATCTTTTGATACCACGTACAAACCAATCGATCTCTTCGTGGCGCGCGAGGAAGATGCCGCGCAACACCAGCGCTCTTACGCGATGTGGATGGCGTTGCGCATAGGCCAGCGCCAAGGTTGAGCCCCACGAGCCGCCGAATACCACCCAGCGTTCGATGCCAAGGTGCTCGCGCAGACGCTCCATGTCGCTGACGAGGTCGGTGATGGTGTTGTGCTCGATGCGGCCGAGCGGGGTGCTGCGGCCGCAGCCGCGCTGATCGAAGAGGATGGCGCGCCAACGTACTGGGTCGAAGAAGCGTCGGTGGGCTGCCACGCAGCCGCTGCCGGGGCCGCCGTGCAGAAAGACCACCGGCTCACCCTCGCGGTGACCGCTCTGTTCGAACCAGACCGCATGTCCTTCGGCGGGCGGCAGATACCCGGCATCGAATGCCTCGATGGCCGGGAAGGGGCTGCGCTGGGTGCTTTCGGTCATCGGGTGGCGAAGTCCTCTTTTTCCAGTTCTGCATAGACATGCTGGATATTCAGCGGATGTGCCTCAGCGTAGCGGACCCAGCCGGCATATGCGGGAAGTTCGCCATCGGCAAGGACGTCGAAGACACTGCCTTGGTGCCGATAGGTGGCTTCGACACGCTCAAGCAGGGCGGTAAGGTAGCTGCGAGTGGCGGTAAGCAGCGCGACACCACCGGGAGCGCCCTCGCCGGGAACCACCCGCGCCGGCGCCAGCGTCTCCAGCGCGAACAGTGCGTCGATCCAGCCACGGGTCTGCGCCTCGTGCATGTCGGGCATGACCCGGTTGTTGGCCAGACCCCCTGCGAACAAGGTTCCGCTGGCAACATCGAGTACGGCGAGATCTCCCGCGGTGTGGCCCCAGCCGGTGTGGATCAACCGCAGCGATCGGCCGCCGTAGCGACGCTCAGTGCTGCCTGCGGGTACGGTCTGGTCGGGCAGGCGGATGGTGGTGCCGCGCATCGCGTCCTCGCCGGCAAGGGCCGTCAGGCGTGCCAGGCATTCGCTGCACCGGTCGCGCATGAGCGCATAGGTCCGGTGGCTGGCGATGACCGGCGCGTATCGGCCGGCGACGACGCCCGCCGCCAGTACGTTCTCGGGGTGCGCGTGGGTGAGGATGACCGCCATCACGGGTTTGTGCGTGAGCCTGCGGATGGTCTGCAGCAGCCGCTGTCCGGCCTGGTGGGAGGGCCCCGGGTCGATGACGACCACCCCTGCGGGTCCGATGAGGATGCCGGTGCTGTGGGTGCGGCCGCGGTTGGCCGGCGTCGCGGGGCCGGTGGGCGCAGCGATGACGTGGACACCCGGGGCCAGGCGCATCGGCGAGAGGGCATCGGCCGCTGCCGAGACTCCTGGGGCCATGGCGAGCCAAGTGGCCGCAAGACTGCTGAAGAGGCGGGTCAGGTGGCGTTGCCAAGACACCCTGTGCCCGGCCCACGATCGCACCGGCCATGACGCTGGCAAGTCCATTCTTCCCGCCTCAGGGTGCTTCCAGCCGGAACTGGACTGGCAGGCTCATGGTGACATCCTCGCGCCTCATGCCGGCTGCCATGGGAAAAGGCGCTGCGCGCCGCACCATCTCCGTTGCTTCGCGGTCAAGTGAGTCGTAGCCGCTGCTTTGTTGGACGACGACCTCGAGCAATTGGCCCGAGCCGTCGACTGTCACGCGCAGCAGGACCTCGCCCTGCCAACCGCGCTGAACAGCCAACCTGGGGTAGCGCTTCTGCTTGGCAACAGCTGCAGAGACCCCACGGATGTAGCCGCGACGCAACTCGTTCTGATCGGGCCCTGGCGCGACGACCACGGGCGGTGGCGGCGCGGGAGCCACTACGGGCGATGGCGGTGGAGGGGGGGGCGGCGCCGGAGGGAGTGGTTGCGGGGTTTCCGGCGGCCGCTGAATCACAGGCTGTTCGGGCAGAGGCGGGGCCTCAGGTGGCGCCGTGATGACAGGCTTGGGTACCGAGGGCGGTGGCGGCGTGAGGGGGCGAAGGGCTGGCGGTGGGACAGCCTTGGGTGGTGGCGTGACCGTGCGCACCGGCGGAGGCGGAGGAGGCGGAGGCGGAGGAGGCGGAGGCGGAGGAGGCGGAGGCGGTGGTGGTGGTGGCGGCTCGTCGCGCCGCAGTTCCACCGCGATCAGCTTCTCTGCGGGCGTCGCGTCTCGCTCCAGACCGCGTAGGGTGAACAGCGCCAGGGCGTGCGCCATGAGCGAGATCAAAAGCGCGTTGCGCAACCAGCTGGCAGAGGCCAGAGGTGGCATGTAGGTGGCAGAGGACATCAGGATTTCTGGAAGATGACACCACAGGTGCACGCCGCACTGTATGGGCGCCATGCACTGCTGTAAAGCCAGTCGATCGGGCGCTTCATGAATTTCATGACGCTTCAATGCGCGAGTGGCGCAGGCTTTGGGCCTTGCTGTCATCCACCATGCAGACTGGGTCGTCGGGGTGACGATCTGCCGCGTCAGCGGCCCTGTAAACTCAGATAGGAGATTCAGCCATGTGGACCAAGCCCGCTGCTGCTGACCTGCGCTTCGGTTTCGAAGTGACCATGTACATCGCCGCTCGCTAAATCGCGACGCGTTGTGCTGCCCGCGCCTCACCGGCGCGGGTTTTATTTTTAAAGGGGAGTCGGGAATCCCAGTTGCTTGAGGCGGTCTATGCGCAACCTCGACGTCTCACGGTGAGCGTTGACGGCGCAGGCCATTCCCGCACCAAATCATTAGGAGCCGCGATGTTCGTTCGCGTACTCGGTTCTGCCGCCGGTGGCGGTTTCCCCCAGTGGAACTGCAATTGCGCCAATTGCCGCGGCGTCCGCGAGGGCAAGCCCGGCCTGAGCGCGCGCACGCAGTCGTCGATCGCGGTCAGCAAGGATGGCATCGATTGGGTGTTGTTCAACGCCTCGCCCGACATCCTGACCCAGCTCAAGCAGAACCCTTGCCTGCAACCGGCGCGCGGCCTGCGCGACACGGGCATCCAGGGGATCATCCTCGTCGATGCCCAGATCGACCACACCACCGGCCTGCTAATGCTGCGCGAGGGCTCGCGCCCGCTGCCGATCTGGTGCACCGAACAGGTCCACGAGGATCTGACCCGGGGCAACCCGCTGTTCAACGTCCTGTCGCACTACTGCACCGTCGACTGGCACCGCATCGTGCCGTCGGAGACCGAGCGATTCAGCATTCCCGGCGTCGACGGACTCGACTTCCTCTGCGTGGCGCTCAAGAGTGCCGCGCCGCCCTATTCGCCCCACCGCAACAACCCGCACCCGGGCGACAACATCGGTGTGGTGATCCGCGACATCGCCACCGGCAAGAGCCTGTTCTACTCGCCGGGCCTGGTGGAGATCGAGGCGCATCTGGTGCCCCTGATGGAGAGCGCCGACGCGGTGATGGTGGATGGCACCTTCTGGACCGACACCGAGATGATCGACATGGGCATCTCGAAAAAGCGCGCTCGCGAGATCGGCCACAACCCGCAGACGGGCACCGGCGGCATGATCGAAGAACTGAACCGGTTCAAGAAGCCGCGCCGCATACTCATCCATATCAACAACACCAACCCCATTCTGGACGAGCACTCGCCGGAGCGCGCCGAGCTCACCCGTCATGGCATCGAAGTGTCATACGACGGCATGGAAATCATTCTCTAAGGAGATCGTTATGGGCATCGCCGAGAACGCACAACTCGCTCCCTGGGGCGCCGAAGAATTCGAAGCCAAGCTGCGCGAGAAGGGCACCAGCTACCACATCTATCACCCGTTCCACGTGATGATGGCCGAGGGCAAGCTCACGCAGAAGCAGCTCCAAGGTTGGGTCGCCAACCGCTTCTATTACCAGATCGCCATCCCGGTGAAGGACGCCGCGATCATGTCCAACTGCCCTGATGTGGCGATCCGCCGCGAGTGGATCCAGCGCATCATCGACCACGATGGCATGGGCGAGGACATGGGTGGCATCGAGGCCTGGATCGGCCTCGGCCAGGCGGTCGGCCTCTCGCGCGAGGACGTGACCAGCCTCAGGTACGTGTCGCCAGCCGCCCGCTTTGCCGTCGATGCGTACGTCAACTTCGCGCGTCGGGTGAGCTGGCAGGAGGCCATCGCCTCGTCGCTCACCGAACTCTTCGCCCCGCACATCCACCAGCAGCGCCTGGACACCTGGCCGGAGAAGTACCCCTGGGTGGATCCGGAAGGCATGAAGTATTTCAAGTACCGCCTCACCCAAGCCCGCCGCGACGTACAGCACGGATTGGAGGTGACCAAGGCCTACTTCAGCCGCTCGCGCGAGTTGCAGGAGCGTGCGCTGGAGATCCTGCAGTTCAAGCTCGACGTGTTGTGGGCGCTGGCCGATGCCATCATGCTGCAACAGTGCGAAGTCGAGATCAAAGGCCCAAAGGGCTGAGGGGCGCATAGCCGTGAGCGAAGCGACCATCACCCCGGACAGCGTGTTCAAGCTGGCGAAGCTGTTCCGCCTGCAGTGGGAGCCGGCGCAAAAGGCCCACGTGCTTCTCTATCCGGAGGGGATGGTCAAGCTCAACGACACCGCCGGCGAGATCATGACCCGGGTCGATGGGGTGAGGACGGTCGCCGAGATCGTTGCCGACCTCGAGCAGAAGTTTGAGACAACCGGTCTGCTGGAAGACGTGGCCGGTTTCATGGAGGTGGCACATGGACAGGGATGGATCCGCCGTCAAGGCGATTGAGTCCGGAGACGCGGTGAACCGCGAGGGCATCAACCCGCCGCTGTGGCTGCTGGCAGAGATCACCTATCGCTGCCCGCTGCACTGCGTGTTCTGCTACAACCCGGTCGACTACGCCAAGCAGCACAACGAACTCAGCACCGAGGAGTGGATCCGGGTGCTGCGTGAGGGCCGCGCCATGGGCGCCGCACAGTTGGGCCTCTCGGGTGGCGAGCCGTTGCTGCGCGACGACCTCGAGGAGATCGTCGCCGAGGCGCACAAGCTCGGCTACTACGTGAACCTGATCACCAGCGGCATCGGCATGACCGAGGCGCGCATCAAGGCGCTCAAGGAAGCCGGCCTCGACCACATCCAGTTGAGCTTCCAGGACTCGACCAAGGAGATGAACGATTTCCTCTCCAGCACCAAGACCTTCGAGCTCAAGTCGCGCGTCGCGGCGTTGATCAAGAAATACGACTACCCGATGGTGCTCAA
>CAMDGF010000038.1 GCA_945897555.1 Klebsiella pneumoniae
CGGCCGATGGTGGCCCCAGGGTGGATCTCGATGCCGGTCAGGCCCCGCGCGAGATGCGAGAGGAAGCGTGCCAGCCACTTGAGGCCCCGGCTCCAGAGCAGGTGTGCCACACGGTGCGCGAGCAAGGCGTGCACACCCGGGTAGCAGGTCAGCACTTCCCACATCGAGCGCGCCGCGGGGTCGCGTTCGAACACGCAGCGGACGTCTTCGCGAAGGTGTTGGAGGGGATTGGGCACGGAGCGGGGCGGCGTTCGGGGGTGCCGCTGATCTTAGAACGGCGCGGAGTGTAGCAGGCGGGTTCCGGCAGGCCGTGTCCAGATACACGGCAGGCGGCTCAACCGCGGTCGTTCAGGCGCCGCTCCATGGCCGTGAGCAAGCCGCGCAGGATGTTGACGTCCTCACGCAGCGGCGTGGCGCGCGAAATGAAGCGCCGCAGTTTGGGTTCGAGCCGACGCGGGTTGGCCGGATCGTAGAAATCCAGTGCCTGCATCACTTGCAGCAGGTGGGCATGCAGGCCCTCGATCTCCTCGAAGCCGGCCGGCGCATCATCGTGGCCGGCGCTGCGCAGCTGGCCCCCGCCGGTTGCGGCCAGGCGCATCTCGTAGGCGAGGATCTGCACCGCCGCGGCCAGGTTGAGCGAGCTGTAGACCGGGCTGGTGGGGATCTGGCAGAGCAGGCTGCAGAGGCCGGCGTCCTCACTCGAGAGTCCGGCCTGCTCGTTGCCAAACACCAGCGCGACCTCGCCCTCGTCGGTCAACGCCCGTAGCCGCTCCGCTGCCGCGCGCGGCGCAAGCTGTGGCGCAGCGATCTCGCGCGGGCGGGCGGTGAGGGCGACGGCAGCCACGGTGCCTGTCAGCGCCTCGGCCAGCGTGTCGACCACCCGCGCTGAGGCCAAGAGGTCGCCAGCGCCCGACGCGCGGGCCTCGGCCTCTGGGTCGGGAAAGCGCAACGGCGCGACCAGCCAGAGCTGGCTCAGGCCCATGGTCTTGCAGGCGCGCGCGGCGGCGCCGATGTTGCCCGGGTGGCTGGTGTGGCTCAACACCACCCGCACCCGCGCCAATGCTTGATCTGCCGAAACCGTCTCGCTGGCTTTAGAATCGCGACCTGTCTCCGGGGCGCTTGTGGCCCCGCCGCTCTTGTCCAATTTGTCGAGTCCCTTTCGAGGCCGGTTCTGGCGCGATCGCCAGATGTCCACTCCAACTGTCGCCCGCCACGCGGGCCAAGGATGCACAACCATGCACCCCATGCTCAACATCGCGATCAAGGCGGCGCGCAAAGCCGGCTCCGTGATCAACCGTGCCAGCCTCGAACTCGAGCAGATCCGGGTCACCAGCAAGCAGACCAATGATTTCGTCACTGAGGTCGACCACGCGGCCGAGCACGCCATCATCGCCACTCTGCGTGAAGCATATCCCGACCATGCCATCCTCGCCGAGGAGTCCGGCGCCACCGGCGATTCGGAGTACGTCTGGATCATCGACCCGCTCGACGGCACCACCAACTTCATCCACGGCTTCCCGCAGTACGCGGTGTCCATCGGCTTGCAGCATCGTGGGCAGATGACGCAGGCGGTGGTCTATGACGTGGTGCGCAACGACCTGTTCACGGCCAGTCGAGGCCGCGGCGCGTTCCTCAACGACCGCCGCATCCGCGTCAGCAACCGGCCCTTCCTGCGCGACGCGCTCATCGGCACGGGCTTCCCGTACCGCGAGTTCAGCCGCATCGACCGCTATCTCGAGCTGTTCCGCGCTTTCGCCCAAGGGTCGGCGGGCCTGCGGCGCCCCGGCGCCGCCTCACTGGATCTGGCCTATGTGGCGGCGGGCCGGCTCGACGGTTTTTTTGAGATGGGCCTCGCGCCATGGGACATGGCCGCTGGCAGCCTGCTGGTGCTCGAGGCGGGCGGGCTGGTGGGTGACTTCAAGGGCGACGAGACCTATCTCGAGTGTGGCGACATCGTCTGTGGCAACCCCAAGGTGTTCGCGCAGATGATCGCGATGATCAGCGGCAGGGGCTGACGCCCTCAGTCGTGCAGGTAGGGCGGTAGCGGTGCCCCGCAGTCGCGGCAGAACCGCGCGTCGGCCCGATGGCCCTCGCTCAGGCACTCGGCGCAGGTGCGGGTGGTCGGCAGTTCGGTGAAGCGCTGTGCCGTGAACTCGGCGGTGACGATGCCGGTGGGCACCGCCAGCGTGCCCCAGCCGAGCAGCATCATGGTCGAGGCGATGAGGCGGCCGACATCTGTTTGCGGCGTCAGGTCGCCAAAGCCCACTGTGGTCATGGTGGTGATCGCCCAGTAGACCGCCACCGGGATGCTGGTGAAGCCGTACTCGGGCCCCTCGACCACATACATGAGCGTGCCCATGACCAGCACCACCATGAGCACGAACGACAAGAAGACGAAGATCTTGTGGCGCGACTGCGACAGCGCGCGACCGAGACGCCCGTACTCGTCCACATAGGCCACCAGTTTGAGCACGCGGAACACGCGCAGCAGGCGCAGGATGCGGACATCGATGAGCGCATGCAGTCCGGGCGCGAAGAAGGCGAGGTAGCTGGGCAGCACGGCCAGCAGGTCGATGACGCCGTAGAAGCTGGTCATGTAGCGCCACGGATGGCGCACACAGACAAGACGGGCCAGATATTCGAGCGTGAACAGTGCGGTGAAAGCCCATTCCATCGCGGTCAGCAGGCCACCCTGGGCGCGGTGGATGGACTCGACACTGTCGGCGATGACCACCGCCACACTCAGCACGATGGCACCGATGAGCGCCACGTCGAAGGCGCGCCCGGCAGGCGTATCGGCTTCGAAGATGACGGTGTAGAGCCACAGCCGCCAGCCGCGCTGGGGCTTGCCCAGATGTAGATCGTGGCGGACTGGCGACGGGCTGGAGGGAGGCATGGTCTGCACAACTGTAGCGGATGTCCGCGCCGGGCCCCAGTCCAAAAGACCCAGTCAAGAAGTCGGGAACTTGCCGCCCGCATTTCCGACTAAAATAGTCGGGAAACCAATCGGCTGCGCGCCCCGTGTCGCGGCCTCGGAGAGAACCATGCGTCTGACCACCAAAGGCCGCTTTGCCGTGACCGCGATGATCGATCTGGGCCTGCGCGAGCACGCCGGACCGGTCACCCTGTCAGGTATCAGCGAGCGCCAGCGCATCTCGCTGTCCTACCTCGAGCAACTGTTCGGCCGCTTGCGTCGCCGCAATCTGGTGGACAGCGTACGCGGGCCCGGCGGCGGTTACCGCTTGGGCCGCGAGGCCGGGCAGATCTCGGTCGCCGAGATCATCGAGGCGGTCGATGAGCCGATCGACGCCACGCAATGCGGTGGCAAGCGCAATTGCCACGATGATCAGGCCTGCATGACGCACGACCTCTGGACGGCGCTCAACACCCACATCCACGATTATCTGTCGTCGGTCACGCTGGCCCGCCTGCTGGCAGACCAACGCCAAGCCGAGACGCATCCCGTGCGCACCGACGAATTGTTCCGCGACCGCCGCGAGCGCAACTCCGATTCGGTCGCCGCCTGAGCCTGTTGTCATGCTGAACAGCGTCTTCCTCGACCACAACGCCACCACCCCTGTGGACCCGGCGGTGCTGGCGGCCATGGCGCCCTTCTGGGCCGACTGCGCCGCCAACCCGTCGAGCGTGCACCGGGCGGGGGTGGCTGCGCGTCGCGCGGTCGATGAGGCGCGCGAGCAGGTTGCGGCCTTTGTGGGCGTGCGCCCGGCGCAAGTGATCTTTACCAGCGGGGGCTCCGAGGCCAACAACCTGTTCCTGCGGGGGGTGGCTGCGATGCGCCGTCCTGGCAGGGTGTTGCTGAGTGCCGGCGAGCACGCTTGCGTGCAGCGTCCGGCCAAGGGTCTGGCGCGGGCGGGTTGGCAGCTCGGGGTCGTGGGGCTGGACGCCCAGGGCCGTATCGACGCCGACGACCTTCGCGCTCAGACCGCCGGGGGTGCCGCCGTCGCTTCGTTCATCGCGGCACACAACGAGACTGGCGTGCTGCAAGACGTGCCATTGCTCGCCGAGCTCGCACGCAGCGCCGGCGCCGTGGTCCACAGCGATGCTGTACAGCTGGCGGGCAAGTTGCCGGTCGGCCTCGATGGGCTCAACGTCGATGCACTCACGCTCTCTGCGCACAAGCTGCACGGCCCCAAGGGCATCGGCGCGCTGGTGGTGGGCAAGGGCCTCGACCTGCGCGCGCAGATCGAAGGGGGTGGCCACGAGCACGGCCTGCGCGCGGGCACCGAGAACGTGCCCGCCATCGTCGGCTTTGGCGCGGCCTGCGAACTGGCAGCGGCACGCATGGCTGCTGAGGCAGCGCGGCAGACTGCGCTGCGCGACGCTCTGGTGGCGTGGCTGCAGGCCGAGGGTGCTACCGTGTTCGGTACGGGCGCGGAGCGTCTGCCCAACACCGTCTTCTTTGCTTTTCCCGGCATCGACGGCGCCACGCTGCTGCTGGCGCTCGATGAGGCCGGCTTCGCGCTCGGCAGTGGCTCGGCGTGCTCGAGCAGCGAGCATGCGCCCAGCCCTACGCTGTTGGCCATGGGTGTAGCGCCCGACCTCGCGCGCGGCGCCTTGCGGGTGAGCCTCGGCCGCAGCACCAGCGCGGCGCAGTTGCAGCAGTTCCGCGCCGCGATGGGTGTGTGTCTGGCAGGCCTGCGCGGCTTGGCATGCCTTGCCATATGAATCAATATTTACAATATAAACAGTATTTTAAGCTCACTTCCTCTCAAAAGGTGTAAAGATATGTCGCTGAAGCTCCCGATCTATCTCGACTATTCGGCCACCACGCCGGTCGACCCGCGTGTGGTCGATGCCATGGTCCCCTACCTCGGCGAGATCTACGGCAACCCGGCCTCGCGCAGCCACGCTTTTGGCTGGTCGGCCGAGGACGCCGTCGAGACCGCGCGCAACAACGTCGCGGCCTTGGTTGGCGCCGACCCGCGGGAGATCGTCTGGACCTCGGGCGCCACCGAGTCCAATAACCTCGCCATCAAGGGCGCGGCGCACTTCTACGCCAGCAAGGGCAAGCACCTCATCACCCTCAAGACCGAGCACAAGGCGGTGCTCGACACCATGCGCGAACTCGAGCGCACCGGCTTCGAGGTGACCTACCTCGACCCGCGCGACGACGGCCTGCTCGACATGGACGCCTTCAAGGCGGCGCTGCGCCCGGACACCTGCGTCGTCTCGATCATGTACGTCAACAACGAGATCGGCGTGATCCAGGACATCCGCGCCATCGGTGACCTCTGCCGCGCCAACGGCACGGTGTTCCACGTCGATGCCGCGCAGGCCACCGGCAAGGTCGCCATCGACCTGGCCACGCTGCCGGTCGACCTGATGAGCTTCTGTGCGCACAAGACCTATGGCCCCAAGGGCATCGGTGCGCTCTACGTGCGACGCAAGCCGCGCATCCGCCTCGAGGCGCAGATGCACGGCGGTGGCCACGAGCGCGGCTTCCGCTCGGGCACGCTGCCGACCCACCAGATCGTCGGCATGGGCGAGGCTTTCCGTCTGGCCAAGGAGGAGATGGGCACCGAGAACGAGCGCGTGCGCATGTTGCGCGACCGCCTCTGGGCCGGCCTGTCGACCATGGACGAGGTGTTCCTCAACGGCAGCCTGGAGCAGCGCGTTCCGCACAACCTCAACATCAGCTTCGCCTATGTGGAAGGCGAGTCGCTGATCATGGCGATCAAGGACATCGCGGTGTCGTCGGGCTCGGCCTGCACCAGCGCCAGCCTCGAGCCCAGCTACGTGCTTCGAGCGCTGGGCCGCAGCGACGAGTTGGCGCACAGCTCGATCCGTTTCTCGATCGGCCGCTTCACCACCGAGGAAGAGGTCGACTTCACCATCCAGCTGCTGCAGTCCAAGGTTGGCAAGCTGCGCGAGATGAGCCCGCTGTGGGAGATGGTGCAGTCCGGCATCGACCTCGACAGCGTGCAATGGGCCGCTCACTAGACGCCTCGCCTCAAGCACGCACGCACACGCATCACAGGCACACACACGCGCACCGCACCAGCGCATCAGGGAGTCAGGAAAAATGGCATACAGCGAAAAGGTCATCGACCACTACGAGAATCCCCGCAACGTCGGGTCCTTCGACAAGACCGAAGACGGCGATGTCGGCACCGGCATGGTCGGCGCGCCGGCCTGCGGCGACGTCATGAAGCTGCAGATCAAGGTCGGCGCCGACGGTGTGATCCAGGACGCCAAGTTCAAGACTTATGGCTGCGGCTCGGCCATCGCGTCGAGCTCGCTGGTCACCGAGTGGGTCAAGGGCAAGACGCTCGACGAGGCGATGGGCATCAAGAACACGCAGATCGCCGAGGAGCTGGCGCTGCCGCCGGTCAAGATCCACTGCTCGATCCTGGCCGAGGACGCCATCAAGGCCGCCGTCGAGGACTACCGCAAGAAGCACGGGAACTGACATGGCTGTCACCCTCACCGAGCGCGCTGCAGCGCACGTGCAGAAGTTCATCGCCAAGCGCGGTCAGGGCATCGGCCTGCGCTTGGGTGTGCGCACCACGGGCTGCTCGGGGCTGGCTTATGTTCTTGAATACGCGGACGAGCTCAAGCCCGAGGATCAGCAGTTCGAGAGCCACGGCACCACCGTCATCGTCGACCCCAAGTCGCTCGCCTTCATCGATGGCACCGAGCTCGACTTTGTGCGCGAGGGGCTCAACGAGGGCTTCCAGTTCAACAACCCCAATGTGAAGAACGAGTGCGGTTGCGGCGAGAGCTTCAATGTCTGATGCAGTGACGGCCGCCGTGGGCACCACCGGCCCCGGCGCCGATCCGTTCGCGCTGCTGGGCCTGCCGCGCGGCATGGGTGTGGACCCGCACGCGCTGGACGATGCCTACCGCCAGCTGCAGGTGCAGGTCCACCCCGACCGCTTCGCCGACAAGACGGAGGCCGAGCGGCGTGTCGCCATGCAGTGGGCAGTGGCCGTCAATGAGGCTTACCGCGTGCTGCGCAAGCCTTTGCCGCGCGCCAGATACCTGATCGAGAGCGCCGGCGTGGGTCTGGGCGAACAAGACAATACCGCCATGCCGGCCGACTTCCTGATGCAGCAGATGGCGTGGCGCGAGCAGGTCGCCGAGGCACGCGCTCACCGCGACGACAAAGGTCTGCGCCACATCGAACACGACATCCGCGGCGCCGAGGCGGCGCTCTGGCCGCTGCTCGAGCAGCGCATCGCAGAGGCCGATTGGTCCAGCGCCGCGGACACCTGGCGGCGACTGCGCTTCCTCGAGAAGCTCCGTGAGGACATCGAGGACGTGCGCTCGGCGCTGATCGACTGATGGCGCTGCTGCAGATCTCCGAGCCGGGCCAGTCCACCGCCCCGCACCAGCATCGTCGTGCCGTCGGCATCGACCTGGGCACCACGCATTCGCTGGTCGCTGCGGTGCGCAACAGCATCGCCACCGTGCTCCCCGACGAGCACGGCCGCGTCCTGCTGCCGAGCGTGGTGCGCTACGGCCCTGACGGCGCGAGGGCTGTTGGCGCCGAGGCTGCCGCACGCCAGGCCGAGGACTCACGCAACACGCTGGTCTCGGTCAAGCGCTTCATGGGGCGCGGCTTGGCCGACGTGCTCAAGACCCATCAGGGCGACCAGCCCTACGATTTTGTCGATGGCCCCGGCATGGTGCAGATCCGTACCGCCGCGGGGGTCAAGAGCCCGGTCGAGGTCTCGGCCGAGATCCTGCGCGCGCTGCGGCAGCGCGCCGAGGCCAGCCTGGGCGGCGATATCACGGGTGCCGTCATCACCGTGCCGGCTTACTTTGACGACGCGCAGCGACAGGCCACCAAGGATGCCGCTCAGCTGGCCGGCCTGGAGGTGCTGCGCCTGCTCAACGAGCCCACTGCCGCAGCCATCGCCTATGGTCTGGACAACGCTGCCGAGGGCGTCTACGCCATCTACGACCTCGGTGGTGGCACCTTCGACATCAGCATCCTGCGGCTCACCCGCGGCGTGTTCGAGGTGCTCGCCACGGGCGGCGATTCGGCGCTGGGTGGCGACGACTTCGATCGCCGCATCGCCTGTTGGGCGATCGAGGCCGGGCAACTGCCACCGCTCGGCCCGCGCGACCTGCGTGCGCTGCAAGTGGAGGCGCGCGAGGTCAAAGAGGCGCTGTCCAGCCGCGATGCGGCGCGCTTCCATGTGAAGCTGCAGAGTGGTGACGCGGTCGACCTCACGCTGGATACGGCCACGCTCGAATCGCTGGGCGCCAATCTGGTGGCCAAGACGCTCAAGCCTTGCCGGCAGGCGCTGCGCGATGCCGGGGTGGAGCTTGCCGACATCAAGGGTGTGGTGCTGGTCGGCGGATCCACCCGCATGCCGATGGTGCGCAAGGCGGTGGCCGAGTTCTTTGGCCAGACGCCGCTCACCAAT
The DNA here is from genome assembly GCA_945897555.1 of Klebsiella pneumoniae. Lineage (GTDB taxonomy): Bacteria > Pseudomonadota > Gammaproteobacteria > Burkholderiales > UBA3065 > UBA3065. The sequence continues at coordinate 8,397 of CAMDGF010000038.1, forward strand.
CTCGACCCGGATCAGGTCGTCGCGCTGGGTGCCGCACGTCAGGCGCACCTGCTGGCCGGCAACCGCAGCGGTGATGACTGGCTGCTGCTGGATGTCATCCCGCTGTCGCTGGGCATCGAGACCATGGGCGGGTTGGTGGAGAAGATCATCCCGCGCAACGCCACGCTGCCGATCGCCCGCGCGCAGGAGTTCACTACCTTCAAGGACGGCCAGACAGCCATGCGCATCCACGTGCTGCAGGGCGAGCGCGAGCGTGTGGACGATTGCCGCTCGCTGGCGCATCTCGAACTGCATGGCATCCCCCCGCTCACCGCCGGCGCTGCACGCATCAAGGTCACCTTCGAGGTGGACGCCGACGGCCTGCTGGCGGTGACGGCGCGCGAGCAGGCCACCGGCGTGACGGCGCAGGTGGCGGTCAAGCCGAGCTATGGCTTGAGCGATGACGACATCGCCCGCATGCTGCGCGACGCCTTCGACCACGCGCGCGACGACCTCGACGCGCGGGCCTTGGCCGAGGCACGGGTGGATGCAGAGCGCCTGCTCGACGCGGTGCGCGCGGCGCTGGCTGCCGATGGCGAGGCGCTGCTCAGCGATGCCGAGCGCGAGGTCATCGAGGCGCGTATCGTGGCGCTCGCAGGGGCCCATGTCGGCAGCGACCGCAGCGCCATCCGCGAGGCCACCGACGCGCTCTCCACCGCCACCGACGACTTTGCCGCCCGGCGCATGGATGCCAGCATCCGCGGTGCGCTGGCCGGCCGCCGCATCGAATCCATCTGACCAGAACCATGCCCACCATCACCGTATTGCCGCACGCCACGCTCTGCCCCGCGGGGGCCACCTTCGAGGCCGAAGCCGGTGTCTCCATCTGTGATGCCTTGCTGGCGCACGACATCGACATCGAGCACGCCTGCGAGAAGAGCTGTGCTTGCACCACCTGCCACGTCATCGTCCGCCAAGGCATCGAGTCGCTGCCGGAAGCCACCGAGGACGAGGAAGACATGCTCGACATGGCGTGGGGCCTTACGGCACAGTCGCGGCTCTCGTGTCAGGCGCGCGTCGACGCTGCGCCCTTGACCATCGAGATCCCGAAGTACACGATCAACCACGCGTCCGAGGACCACTGAACCGGCGCGCTTTGCCAAGGGAGGCTTCGTCATGACATTCCTGCGCCCGCTCCTTGCCGCCGCCGCGCTGTTGGCCCTCGCGGCGTGCACCAGTGGAACCTACGACTGCGAGGGCACCGACCTCGTGATAGACGGCAGTCGCGTGGAATACGCCGGCGCCGACCGCTACGAGATCTGCCAGACCAACGGCAACATCCTGGTCATCGGCCTGCGCGACCAATGCGGTACCACCAGCCGCAACTACATGTCGTTCGACAAGATGCAGCGCAAGCTCGCGCGTGGCACGCAGAACTGGGAATGCAAGAAGAAATAAGCCATGAAGTGGACCGACACACTCGACATCGCCATCGCCCTCACCGAAGCCCACCCGGACGTCGACCCGCTCACCGTGCGTTTCACCGACCTCATGGCCTGGGTGATGGCGCTCGAAGGCTTTGATGACGATGCGAGCCGCTGCGGCGAGAAGATCCTCGAGGCCATCCAGCAGGCGTGGATCGACGAGGCGGACTGAGGCCTAGTCCCCTGCGATGGCGTGGCTCGCCATCG
>CAMDGF010000039.1 GCA_945897555.1 Klebsiella pneumoniae
AGCAGGCGCAGCGGCAGCGCGATGAGATCGTCGAAATCCACCGCCTGCCAGGCCAGCAAAGTCTGCCGGTAGCGCCGGTAGAGCTCGACCATCGCCACCTCCGCTGCGTCCTGCGCGGCGTCGGCGGCCTCATCGGGCGTGAGCGCGGCGTTCTTCCAGCGGCCCAAGACCGCCGCTGCCTGCCGCACCCGCTGGCGGTCGGTGGTGCCGAGCAGTTCGGCGATCAGCGCCTGGCTGTCGGTGGCATCCAGAATGGAGAAACGCGGCCGCAGCCCGGCCGCCACATGCTCCTCGCGCAGCAAGCGCAGCCCAAGGGCGTGGAAGGTGCTCACCCACAGCCCCCGGGCGCCCTTCCGCATCGCTGCATCGACGCGCTCGCGCATCTCGCGCGCGGCCTTGTTGGTGAAGGTGATGGCGGCGATGCTGTCGGGGCGGTGCTCGCAGCGCTCGATGAGGTGGACGATCTTTTGCGTGATGACGCGGGTCTTGCCGGAGCCGGCGCCGGCGAGCACGAGCAGCGGCGTGCCGAGGTGGCGCACTGCCTCCAACTGTGCAGGATTGAGAGCGTCGGTCATGGCTTGGGTGAGTGGCACAGCCCGACCGTGCGTCGGCTGCAGAAGCGGCCCGATGGCGCGGCTACAATCAGGCCATGGATTCTACACGCGGGCACCGCCACCCCCGGGACTCATGGCCACCTACGCCATAGGGGATGTCCAGGGCTGCCTCGACACCCTGCGCAGCCTGCTCGATCGCGTCGGTTTTGCCCCCGGCCGCGACCGCCTCTGGCTCACCGGCGACCTCGTCAACCGTGGCAGCCAGTCGCTGGAGACGCTGCGCTTTGTGCGCGGGCTCGGCGACTCGGTGCGCTGCGTCCTCGGCAACCACGACATCCATCTGCTCATGCTGGCGGGCCAGCACGTCAACGCCCACCGCAGCGACACCCTGCAAGACGTACTGAAGGCGCCGGATCGCGATGAATTGATCGGCTGGTTGCGCCAGCAGCCTTTGCTGTATCGGGAGGGCGGCTATGTGATGGTGCACGCCGGACTGTTGCCGGCGTGGACCCTCGAGCAGGCCGAGGCACTCGCCGAAGAGGCGCACTGCGCACTGCGCGACGATTTCGACTCGCTGGCCGGCTCGCTGTACGGCAACCAGCCGGCGCGCTGGGACCCGGCGCTGCGCGGCCGCGACCGCATCCGCTTCATCGTCAATGTGTTCACCCGCATGCGCGTGTGCTGGCCCGACGGCCCGCTCGAACTCAACCACAAGGGCCTGATGGAGCGACGCCCCGAAGGCACCGAAGCGTGGTTCGACCTGCCGCACCGCCACGGCGATGTCACGGTGGTGTGCGGCCACTGGTCGGCCGTCGGGCTGGTGCTGCGGCCGGGGCTTGCCGCACTCGACACCGGCTGCCTGTGGGGCGGATGGCTCACTGCGCTGCGGCTGGAAGACGGCGCGGTGTTCCAGGTACGCGGCGAGTCGCGGCCCGACAGGCTCTGATGGGCGTGCGCGGCGCGAAGCCGCGTAGCCCGAGGGGGCTGCGAGTCAGAGACCCTCCGCCGGTGTTTAAGGCCGGGACGGTGTCAGGCGACCCGCCGCTCAACGATGGCTTTCGAGATCGTCGCCTCGGTGAGCGCAGCGAGCTGATTGCGATCGAGGCCGGTGCTGTCGATCGGCGGGTGCAACACCGCTTCGGCAGTCAGCCCGCGCGCAGCCACGATGTTGCGCAGCGTATCGACAAAGGTCATGTCGCCAATGAATGCCGCCGCCGTGGTGGGCCGCCCATCGGCATCGCTGTAGTGCAAGCTGAGCGGCACCACGCAGGCCTCGGCGTCGATGGCAGCCTGCAACAGCATGGGCTTGAAGGGCAACACGCGGCTGCCATCGGTGGTGGTGCCTTCGGGGAAGATCACAACATGCTGTTGATCGAGCAGCGCCTCGGCGAGCGTCGCTGCCATGCGGTGCGCTGCGCGGCCATTCCCGCGGTTGAGGTAGAGGGTGCCGGTGCGGGTCGCCAACCAGCCCATCACCGGCCAATCGCGAACATCGTCCTTAGAGACGAAGCGCACCGGCCGCGCAGCCGACACCACCGGGATGTCGAGCCAGGACACGTGGTTGGCCACGAACAAGACCGGGCGATCGGGCAGATCGGTCTGACCCGTCACCCGCAAGCGCACGCCCAGCAATCGGGCAGCGATGCGGTTCCAGCGGGAGGCCACACGGGCGCGGGTGCGCAGGGACATCCGCCCGAATGCCACGAGGGAGATCACGACGCCGGCAAAGATCATGCTGACGATGGCGAGGTAGCGCCATACCCGGAGCGGGTATGGCGACCGTGGGTCAGGCATTGGCGAGGAAGCGCCTCATGTAGCGTTCCGACATGCGCGCCAGCGAGATCAGCACGAACACATCAGCGGTGTTGAAATCGGGATCCCATGCGGGTTCACCGCAGATCTGCGCGCCGACACGCAGATAGCCCTTGATCAGCGGCGGGATCTCGGTGGCGAGGTTCCAATCGAGGTGTTCCATCGGCAGGCTGCAGCGCGGAAACACCCGATATTCCAGCGGGGAGAGGTGCTTCTCGCGCAAGGTGCGGTAGACGCTGGCGGCCACGTGCCCGCCATCGGCCATGCTGATGCTGGCACAGCCCATGGCGTACTCGTAGCCGTTGGTGAGTGCGAAGCGGGTGAGCCCGCCCCAGAGCATGGCGATGGTGCCGCCGTTGCGGTAGTCGGGGTGCACGCACGAACGCCCGACCTCAAGCAGACGATCGCGGAGGTTGTCGAGCCGCGAGATGTCGAACTCGGCCTCGGAGTAAAAGCCACCCAGCCGCTTGGCGACGTCCGGCGTGATGAGGCGGTAGGTGCCGACGACCTCACCGGTGGCGTCATCCCGCACCAACAGATGCACGCAATGCTCGTCAAAGCGATCCTCGTCGACACCGGGTTCCGGGCCTTCGAGGCGAGCCCCCATCTCTTCGGCAAACACCCGGTAGCGCAGGCGCTGGGCCTCACGCACCTCGTCGGCGTTGCGAGCGATATGGACGGTTAGGCTGGGCGCGAGTCCGTCGTCGGCGGACTGCCTGAGATTCAGCATGGGGTCTCCCCTGAGCTTACAACGTAACCAGACATTACGTCGCGAGCGTGACCGTCATATTACATCGACACGACATCCACGCGGCGAGCCACAGCCCCAACATGCCCGCCGGCGCGCTCAACGCGTGACGCGCGTCACCCCACCGCCAGAAAGGATGCGTACCGGATCGCCTGCGCGGAAATCGTCGCCCGGCTCGTAAGCCTGGGTGATGGCCACCAGCTCGCCGTTGCGCAACTTGACGGTGATCTCGAGGCCACGCGTTTGACGCAGGTTCTTCTCGGCGAGATTGCCTGCCACCCCGCCGATCACCGCCCCCACCACCCCGCTGATCAGCGATCCGCGCCCCCCGCCAACCGAGCTGCCGGCGGCACCGCCGATGACGGCGCCGGCCACGGTGCCGACACCCGCCTCGTCCATCCGGATCTCGACCTCGCGCACGCTCTCCACGGTGCCGAGCCGGACCGTCTGCTCGGTACGAACCTGGCGCGTGGAGTAGCTCGACCCGCCCATGCCCCCGCCCATGGTCTGGCACCCGGCGAGCAAGGCCACGCAGAGCAGGCCTGCTGTGGCCGCTGCGAGGCGCTGTGCAGCGGCGGCCCGGCGTGGGCTGGCGAGCAGCTCCGGCTGGCGTGGGGCCTGAGAGATGGGAAGGGGGCGGGTGTTCATGTAGCGATCTCCGTCAGTTGGGGTGGCGGGCTGCGCTGCGGCTCAGACCAGACTGCGGCCGAAAGCGTCGCGAAACGCGTCCTCGATGTCTGAACGCACAACGGCATGATTCTGTGCACCGCGCTCGGCGATCTTGAGCGACCCGAGCAGCGATGCCAGGCGGCCGGTGGTCTCCCAATCCATGCCCTCGGTGATGCCGTGCAGCAGACCGGCGCGGTAGGCATCACCGCAACCTGTGGGGTCGACCACCGCCCGCGGTGCCACCGGCGGAATGTCGATGACACGACCGTCGGCATGGATCTGCGAGCCCTGGCCACCCAGGGTGACCACCAGCGCCTTCACCTCACGCGCCAGACTCTCCACATTCCGACCCGTCTTTTGCTGCAAGAGTTGCGCCTCATAGTCATTGACAGCCAGATAGTCGGCATCGGCGATGAACTGCATCAACTCGTCGCCATTGAACATCGGCAAGCCTTGCCCGGGGTCGAACAGGAAGGGGATGCCGGCATCGGCGAGCTCGCGGGCGTGGCGGAACATGCCGTCGCGGCCGTCCGGCGCGATCACTGCGAGCTTGGCACCTCGTGCATCCAGCGCGCTGTTCTGATCCGAGAAGTTCATGGCCCCGGGGTGAAAGGCGGTGATCTGGTTGTCGTCGAGGTCGGTGGTGATGAAGGCCTGAGCGGTGTAGGTGCCCTCGACATGCCGGACGTGATCGAGATGCAGGCCAAGGTCGCGCAGGCGCTCGCGGTAGGGGCCGAAATCGTCGCCGACGGTGGCCATGATGAGGGCATCACCACCCAGGCCCTGCAGGTTGTAGGCGATGTTGCCGGCGGTGCCGCCGAACTCGCGGCGCATCTGGGGCACCAGAAAGGCCACGTTGAGCATGTGCAGCCGGTCGGGGAGGATGTGCTCGCGGAACCGGTCGGGGAACACCATGATGGTGTCGAAGGCCAGGGAACCGCAGATGAGGACCGACATGGAGACTCCTTGGCGCATGGCGCCTGGCTGGTGTAAAGGTGGGTGGACGAAGGCGGGCCGGGTTTGTCTCAGGCGGCGGCGTCGATGCCGGCGGGCGGGGCGCCACCGGTGCCAGAGCAGGCCGACCCGGCAGGGCCGTCGACCACCGGGCTCAGATCGGGGCGCAGCGCCTGGCGCTCGTCAAAGACGGCGCAGTCGCCGCGCCAGTAAGCGCCACCACAGGTCTCGAAGTAGCGCAGGATGCCGCCGTCGAGTTGGAACACGCGCGCAAAACCCGCCTGCCTCATGAGCGGCGCGGCCTTCTCGCAACGGATGCCGCCGGTGCAGAAGGTCACCACGGTGTGCTCGCGCAGATGGGCGTAGTGCTCGAGCCGGCTGGCGAACTGGCTGAAGCGCTGGATGCGCGGATCGAGCGCACCGACAAAGGTGCCGGTGTCCACTTCCCAGGCGTTGCGGGTGTCGAGCAGGGTCACCGCGCGACCCGCGTCGTCGTGGCCGGCATCGAGCCAGCGGCGCAGGGTCTCGGCGCTCACGCGCGGCGCCTCGGTCTGCTCGCGGTCGAAGCCGGGCCGGCGGAGCGTGACGATCTCGGGCTTGACGCGCACCCAGAGCCGCTTGAAAGGCACCCGCTGCGACGCGCTCCACTTGGCCTCGAGGTCGTCGAGGCCGGGCAGGCCGCGCAGGTGCCGCAACACCGCCTCCACCCCTTCGCGCCGACCGGCGAGAAAGGCGTTGATGCCCTCGTGCGCCAAGAGCACCGTGCCCTTGAGGCCAGCGTCGGCGCACCAGCCGCGGATGGTGTCGCGCAGCGCATGCGGGTCGTCGAGATGGACGAACCGGTAGGCGGCGATGTTGGCGACTGGCGCGGTCATGGGGCAGGATTGTCCCACAGGGCGCCCGCGGCGAGGCCTGGCCCCGAAAGGCGGTGCCGGGCCGCACGAGGGTTCGCGGCCGTAAGGAGCTCTCGCTCCAGGCCCTGGGCCATGCTGCTCCGCCCAAGTCGCCCGGCAGGCCCCTCGGGCTGCGCAGCTTCGCGCCGCGTACGCCCTTCGGATCTGCTCATGGAGCGTTGTGGCCGGTGCTCCCAAGCACCAGCCCCCGTGCGCGGAACTGCTCGAGCAGCAGCGCCAGCCCCCGCCGCAAGCCGAGCGCGTCGGCGCCCTGCTCGGCTGCGAGCCGCCGCGCGAGGTCGTCGATCAGCCGCTGCCCGGTCACCCGCCGGCGAGCGAGCTCTGCAATGAGCGCTTCGCCTTGCGCGCCGACGACCAGATGCTCGATGCCGCCGATGGCGTTGCGGAACAGCACCAGCCGCACCGGCAGGCCGTCGCGCTCGCTGCCGCGATAGCGCGGGCCGATGCGCTGCACGGGCCAGTCGAAGGTGGCGAGGACATGCACCGGGTTGAGCACCGGACGCCCCTCGAGCAGCCCACCGCCCGCGCGCAGCCCTGCCGGGCGGCTTGCCAGGCGGCGCTGGGCCAAGGCCGCCACGAGCGCCCGGTAGCGCAGCAGATCGGCGCACCAAGGGGGAGCGTCGGCCTCGGCAGCCGCGCACGGATCGGCTGATCGACCCCGACGGACCATCGCTGGCGTGGGCAGCGGCTCGGGCTACTCGGCGAGCGAACCGAGCACATCCCGCGGGCGCGGCAGCGGGATGAGTTCGGCCGCGTTGCTCAACACGAACTGACGGAACTTCTCGGCGACTGCCGGCAAGCGCTTGCCGGTGCGGTGAGCGATATGCCAACGGCGCACCACCGGAAAACCCTCCACCGCCAGCACCTCGAGGCGGCGCGTCTCGAGCTCGAGCGCCACCGTATGCAGCGAAAGGATGCCCAAGCCCAGGCCCGCCTGCACCGCCTGCTTGATGGATTCGTTGGAGCTCATCTCCATGCCTGTGGCAAAACTCATGCCGTGGCTGGCAAAGATGTCCTCCATGGCAGCGCGGCTGCTGGAGCCCGGCTCGCGGATGAGGAACACCTCCTGCTTGAGGCGCTCCATGGGCACCCTGCCCCGCCCGGCCAAGCCATGATGCGGCGGCGCGATGACCACCAGATGGTTCTCCATGAAGGCGGTGCTCTCGAGGTCGGAACCCACCGGCGGATCGCCCATGATGGCGATGTCGCGCTCATTGAAGGCGAGCGTATTGACCACCGAGGCGCGATTGTTCACCGTGAGGCTCACCGAGACATCCGGATTGGCCTCGCGAAAGGCGGTGACCAGTTGCGGCACAAAGTAGTTGGCAGTGCCCACCACCGCCAGCCGCAGGCGTCCGCCGGTGTCGCCACGCAGCTGCGCGAGGTTCTCCTCGGTCTGCTCGATCTGGTTGGCCACGCGACGGCTCAGATCGTAGATCTCGCGGCCCGCCTCGGTGAGCACGGTGCGCTTGCCCTGCTGTTCGAGCAAAGGCACGCCGACGTTCTCCTCGAGCTGCTTGACCTGCATCGAGACCGCCGGCTGGCTCAGATGCAACTCTTCCGCCGCACGCGAGAACGATGCATGCCGCGCCACGGCCTCGAAGACCTTGAGTTGACGGAGAGTGAGGTGCAGCACGCCCGGTGCCTTATATGTTTTCTATCAGCTTTACATTATAAGTAACACTGATAGCAGGCGGGCCTTAGGATACGTCTAATCGCGCAGCGGACGCTCGGTGGGTGCAAGGTCGGCAAGCTCGGCACGCCGCTTGGCTTCACGGGCGATGGCCTCGAGTTGGCCGTTGATCTGCGAGCGCATCAACCAAGTGCCGACCAGCGGCGGCACCGGGAAATCCGGCTCGATGGTGGCGCGGTAGGCGATGCGGCAACCGGCTCTGTCCTCACGCACCAGCCAGGCGCCGTACATCTGCCGCAGGTTGCCGCCTTGCGAGCTGAAATCGATGCGCCCCTCCCTGCCCGGCCCCGGCGGTACCAGCGACAAGCCCAGCGTGGTGCGCACGGTGATGCCAAACAGCGCTGGCCCGGTCACCCCCACCTGCTCGACACGCAGCATCTCGCCAGGCTGGCTCACCACACGGCTCGAACGCATACCCGGCACGAACTCGGCCAGCCGCTCAAAGTCGGTGAGCACCTCGTAGCAGGCCGCAGGTGGCGCCTCGGCGAGCACCGAAGCATCGACGTGCAGCATGCCTTGGGTGCGCTCCACCACCACATCCGCAGCAAAGGCCAAGCCCCAGAACAGCGCAGAACCCACCGCGGCAACGCCCGCCAAGCAGAGACGGCGCGCGCGCACAGCTCCCTCCTCAGGACACCGCGAGCATGCGGTCGAGTGCGAGCCGCGCCAGCTTGGCCTCGCTCGCCGGCACGCTGATCTGGTTCACCACGTGCCCGTCGGCCAGCTGCTCGAGGCACCAGGCCAGATGCTGCGGGTCGATGCGCGCCATGGTCGAGCACATGCACACCATGGGCGACATGAACTGCACCGTCACGTTGCGCGGCTTCATCTCTTCGGCCAAGCGGTTGACCAGGTTGAGCTCGGTGCCCACCAGCCAGTGGCTGCCCGGCTCGGCGGCGTGGATGGTGTTGAGGATGAATTCGGTGGAGCCGACCTTGTCGGAGGCGGCGCAGACCTCGAAGCTGCACTCCGGGTGCGAGATCACTGTGCCGTGCGGATGCTTGGCTCGGAACTGCTCGATGTGGCTGCCCTGGAACATCTGGTGCACCGAGCAGTGGCCCTTCCACAGCAGCACGCGAGCCTTGCGGATCTGCTCCGGTGTGAGCCCGCCCATCGGCTCGTCAAAGTCCCACACCACGCACTCCTCCAGCGGCACGCCCATCTGGTGCGCGGTCCAGCGGCCCAGGTGCTGGTCGGGGAAGAACAGCACCTTCTCGCGGCGGCCAAAGGCCCACTCGAGGATGCGGGTGGCGTTGCTGCTGGTGCAGACGATGCCGCCGTGCTCGCCGCAGAAAGCCTTGAGGTCTGCGGCCGAGTTGATGTAGGTGACCGGCGTGATGGCGTCATCCGGATCGAGCACCTCGGCGAGCTCGCGCCAAGCGCGCTCCACCGCGCGCAGGTTGGCCATGTCGGCCATCGAGCAGCCGGCCGAGAGGTCCGGCAGGATGGCCTTCTGGTGCGGCTTGCTGAGCACGTCGGCAACTTCAGCCATGAAGTGCACGCCGCAGAAGACGATGAACTCGGCCTCGGTCTGCGCGGCCAGGCGGGAGAGCTTGAGCGAATCGCCGGTGAGCTCGGCGTGCTTGTAGACCTCGGCGCGCTGGTAGTGGTGGCCGAGGATCACCGCGCGGTCGCCCAAGCGCTTGCGAGCAGCGACGATGCGCGCCTCGCACTCGGCATCGCTGCCGGCGCGGGCGGGGTCGAAACGGATCGGGGTGGCAACGGCGGTCATGGTGGAGATGGCGTCCTGCCGGGTGGGTCGGAGGGCCAGCGGAGCGAAGCAGGTGAGCTGCGCGTCAGCCGGGAGAGCTCAGGATCTCGGGAAGGCGAAGGATAGCGTCACGATTGCTCGGCGAGAAACATTTTGCCGCAGCCTGCTGCCATGGGAGCCAGGCAAAGCCCAGATGTTCCCGCGGCGCGACAACGGCTTGCGCACCCAGCGGCACACCGAGGCTAAAGGTGTGCTCGGTGTTGTGCGTCACGCCGGGGCCGTAGCGTGCCTGCCAGTGGCCGTAGATCTCAAACACGGTGCTGTGCTGCCAATCGCGCAGATCCTCGGGGGCTGCGACCAAGCCGGTCTCCTCTGCCACTTCGCGCAAGGCTGCCGTGCGCAGATCCTCGTCGGGCGCATCGAGGCTGCCGGTGACGGACTGCCAGAAGCCCGGGCGGTCGGCGCGCTCGAGCAGCAGCACATTAAGCGCCGGGTCGTGGATGACGACCAGCACCGAGA
>CAMDGF010000040.1 GCA_945897555.1 Klebsiella pneumoniae
CTTCAGCGAAGCCCTGGTAGGCCATGTCGAGGAAGGGCACCAGGCCGCCGGACTTGCACAGCTGCACCACCTCGTTCCATTGCGCGCTGTCGAGGTCGGCGCCGGTGGGGTTGTGGCAGCAGGCGTGCAGCACCACGATGCTACCCGGCGAAAGCCGGTCGAGCGTGTTGCGCATCGCCGCAAAATCCACGCCGCGGGTGGCCGCATCGAAGTAGGGGTAGGTGGCCACGCCAAAGCCTGCCGCCTCGAACAAGGCGCGATGGTTCTCCCAGCTCGGGTCCGAGATGTAGACGGTGGCGTGCGGGTTGAGGCGGTGCAGCAGGTCGGCGCCGATCTTGAGCGCGCCGGTGCCGCCGAGTGCCTGCGCGGTGACCAGGCGCTTCTCGCTGGCCAACTTCGAGCCCTCGCCAAACAGCAGGTCTTGCACGGCATTGTTGTAGGCGCCGCCGCCCTCGATCGGCTGATAGCCGCGCGGCGGCTGAGTAGACAGGCGCGCGGCCTCGGCATCGCGCACCGCGGCCAGCAGCGGGATCTTGCCGTTGTCGTCGTAATAAACCCCGACGCCGAGGTTGACCTTGTTTGTGCGGGCGTCGGCGTTGAAGGCTTCGTTGAGGCCGAGGATGGGGTCGCGCGGCGCCAGTTCGACGTCGGCAAAGATCGATGCGGTCATGCGTGCTCCAGAGTTGCGGCGGTCTGCGGGACCCAGACCGCGAGCCGGACGGGCTGTCCCGCGTACACTGTCCGGTTACCCGCAAGGGGCTTTTTGTGCGGCGCGGAATTGTAACAGCAGGGCCGGGTCAGAGGCCCATGCTCACGGCAACGCCGCCGCGCCTTACACCAGTGCCATGAACTCGCCCGAACGCCAGATCAACGCCAGCCAGACACCCGCAGGGCCGACCGCCAGCGGGCACATCGTCACCTTCCCCGGCAGCGACTTCCGCCTGCACCAGCCGTTCCCGCCGGCGGGCGATCAGCCTGCAGCCATCAGCAAGCTGGTCGAGGGTATCGAGGACGGGCTCGCCTTCCAGACGCTGCTCGGCGTGACCGGCTCGGGCAAGACGTACACCATGGCCAACGTCATCGCGCGGCTGGGGCGGCCGGCCATCGTCATGGCGCCCAACAAGACGCTCGCCGCGCAGCTGTACTCGGAGTTCCGCGAGTTCTTTCCGCACAACGCGGTCGAGTACTTCGTCAGCTACTACGACTACTACCAGCCCGAGGCGTACGTCCCGAGCAAGGACCTGTTCATCGAGAAGGACAGCGCGGTCAACGAGCACATCGAGCAGATGCGGCTCTCGGCCACCAAGAGCCTGATGGAGCGGCGCGACGTGGTCATCGTGGCCACAGTGAGCGCGATCTACGGCATCGGCGACCCGACCGACTACCACGACATGATCCTGCACCTCAAAGAGGGGCAGAAGCTCGACCAACGCGAGATCCTGCGGCGGCTCGCGACCATGCAGTACAAGCGCGCCGACATCGACTTCCGGCGCGGGCATTTCCGCGTGCGCGGTGAGGTGATCGACATCTTCCCGGCCGAGAACAGCGAGAACGCGCTGCGGCTCACCCTGTTTGACGACGAGGTCGAGAGCCTCACCCTGTTCGACCCGCTCACCGGCGCCATCGAACAGCGGCTGGGCCGCTTCACCGTCTACCCCAGCAGCCACTACGTCACGCCACGCAGCACCACGCTGCGCGCCATCGAGACCATCAAGGAGGAGATGCGCGAACGCATCAGTTTCTTCAACCGCGAGGGCAAGCTGGTGGAGGCGCAGCGCATCGAGCAGCGCACGCGCTTCGATCTGGAGATGCTCAACGAGCTGGGTTTTTGCAAGGGCATCGAGAACTACTCGCGGCACCTGTCCGGGCACGCCCCGGGCGACCCGCCGCCCACGCTCATCGACTACCTGCCGCGCGACACGCTGATGATCTTCGACGAGAGCCACGTCACCATCCCGCAGATTGGCGGCATGTACAAGGGCGACCGTTCGCGCAAGGAGAACCTGGTCGACTACGGCTTCCGCCTGCCCAGCGCCATGGACAACCGCCCGCTGAAGTGGGAGGAGTTCGAGGGCAAGATGCGGCAGTCGGTGTTCGTCTCGGCCACGCCCGCCAACTACGAGCAGACGCGCGCCGCGCAGACGGTGGAGCAGCTGGTACGGCCGACCGGCCTCGTCGACCCGGTGGTCATCGTGAGGCCGGCCACCAGCCAGGTCGACGACCTGCTCGGCGAGCTCAAGCTGCGCATCGCCACCGGCGAGCGCAGTCTGGTGACGGTGCTGACCAAGCGCATGGCCGAGGACCTGACCGAGTTCCTCGCCGAGGCCGGGCTCAAGGTGCGCTATCTGCACTCCGACATCGACACCGTGGAGCGGGTCGAGATCATCCGCGACCTGCGGCTAGGGCTGTTCGACGTGCTCATTGGCATCAACCTGCTGCGCGAGGGCCTGGACATCCCCGAGGTGTCGCTGGTGGCGATACTGGACGCCGACAAGGAGGGCTTCCTGCGCTCGGAGCGCAGCCTGATCCAGACCATCGGTCGCGCCGCACGCCACCTCAACGGCACCGCCATCCTCTATGCCGACCGGATGACCGATTCGCTCACGCGCGCCATCGGCGAGACTGAGCGGCGTCGCATACGGCAGCTCGAGTTCAATGTGGAACACAACATCACCGCGCGGGGCGTGGCCAAGCCGATCAAGGACATCATCGACGGCGTCTACGCCGACGACGCCAACCCGCGCAAGGGCATCAAGGCTGGCCGCAAGGGCAGCAGCAGCGACGCCGACCTGCACGGCGCAGCGCTGGAGAAGGAGATCAAGCGCGTCGAGAAGGACATGCACGCCGCTGCTCGCAATCTCGAATTCGAGACCGCCGCCGAGCTGCGCGACCGGCTGCGGCTGTTACGCGAGCGCCTGCTCGCCAGCTAGGCGGCCATGATGCGCGAGGACACATGGGAGCTGCGCGGCTCGCGCCTGCCAGCGATGGTCTGCAGCCTGTTCCTGATCGCTTGCGGTGCAGCCGTCCTCACGGTGGGCGAGGGGCTGCCCCGGTGGATCGCCATGGCCAGCGCCGCCATCGGTAGCGGACTGCTGGTACACACGCTGCATCGACCATGCACGCGACTGCGTCTGACCATCGGCGAGCGCGTGCGCCTCGAGTCGGCCACGGGTGAGGCCGTCGGCGAAGGGCTTGTCGACGGTGCAAGCCTTGTCATGCCCGGCCTGATAGCGCTGCGACTGCGTCACGAAAGTGGCCGGCGATGCACAGATCTGCTGCTCGACACCGGCGCAGCACCGGCTGACGATCTGCGCCGGCTTCGGGTGCGCCTGCTCAACGACACCGGACTCAGGGCCTGAGGACGGTGTCGATGGCAGCCACAGCGGTCTCTGGAACATCGCGATTGAAGTGCAGGCCACGGCTTTCGCCGCGCTGCTGCGCACTGCGGACGATCAGACGCGCCACTTCGGCGACATTGCGCAACTCCAAGAGGTCGTTGTCGATGCGGTGACGCGCGTAGTGCTGCGCCACCTCGGCGTGCAGGGCATCCAGTCGACGAGCGGCGCGGGCCAGACGCTCGTCGGACCTCACGATGCCGACCAGATCCCACATCAGGCGGCGGATGGCATCCCAGTCATGTGCCACCAAGACGGACTCGCGCGCTGGCGTGACGCGACTGTGGTCCCAGTCGGGTAGGGCAGGGGACGACTGGCCCTGCCGGCCGAGGATATCGGCCGCGGCCGCCTCACCCATCACGAGGCACTCGAGCAGCGAGTTGCTGGCCAGACGATTGGCCCCGTGCAGGCCGGTGCAGGCCACCTCTCCCACAGCGTAGAGGCCGTCGATGTCGGTGCGTGCGTGCGCATCAGTCAGGACGCCGCCGCAGCTGTAATGGGCCGCCGGCACCACCGGGATGGGGCGCACGGCCATGTCGATGCCGAGCGCGCGACAACGCGCATCGATGGTCGGAAAGTGTTCCTCGATGAACCTGCGCGGATGGTGCGTCATGTCGAGCCAGACGCAATCGAGCCCGCGCGTCTTCATCTCGAAGTCGATGGCACGGGCGACGATGTCGCGCGGCGCCAACTCGGCACGTGCGTCATGCGCCAACATGAAGCGCGTCCCGTCGGCGAGTACCAGCCTCCCACCCTCGCCACGCAATGCCTCGCTGATCAAAAATGACTTTGCATCAGGATGATAGAGGCATGTCGGGTGAAACTGGATGAACTCCAGGTTGGCCACCCGGCAGCCGGCGCGCCAGGCCATCGCGACGCCATCGCCGGTCGACACGTCGGGATTGGTGGTGTAGAGGTAGACCTTGCCAAGGCCGCCGGTCGCGAGGATCACCGCCGAGGCGCCGAGCGTCTGCACTTCGCCGCTGTCACGGTCGAGCACGTAGGCGCCATGCACGCAAGGGCCCGGGCTCCCCGGCTGCGCGGCGGTGACGAGATCGATGGCGTGGCGCCGCTCGAGCACGGTGATGTTGGAGTGACGCAGCACGCGCTGCTCAAGCGTCTCCTGCACCGCGCGGCCGGTGCTGTCGGCCACGTGCACGATGCGTCGCGCGCTGTGGCCGCCCTCGCGGCCAAGGTGCAGCGGGCTGCCGGCGCCGGCCTCAGCGGTGAACACCACGCCCTGCGACTCGAGCCAGCGGATCACGGCCGGCGCGCGCGTTGCGATGCGTTCCACCACGTCCCGTCGGCACAGGCCTGCCCCCGCCACCAGCGTGTCTTCGACGTGGGCATCGGGTGAGTCCTCCCGTGCCATGGCAGCCGCGATCCCACCTTGGGCCCAAGCACTCGAGCCCTCCAGCAAGGAGCCTTTGGTGACGATGGTGACGCGCCGTTGATCGGCCAGATGCAGCGCACAAACAAGGCCGGCAAGGCCGCTGCCGAGGATCAGTACATCGGAGTTGGGGTTGGAGAGAGGCATCAGCAGGATGGAGGGCCGGCGAAGGGATGTGACCGTCAATCTAGACGGCCTTGCTCGCGCTGCACGGCAAACGGGGGCGGATGGGTAGCGCGGCCGTTATACTGCCATCACGGCCGACAAGCAGCCGTTACACATCCAAACAAGACTGGCAGGGGCATTTTTTTACGATGAGCGACCGCGAGATCGACCAACTGCTCGTCGAACGTGCCCAGCGCGGCGACAAGCGGGCCTTCGACATGCTGGTGGCCAAATACCAGCGCAAGCTCGGGCGACTGCTGTCGCGTTTCATCCGCGATCCGGCTGAGGTCGAGGACGTGGCGCAAGAGGCTTTCATCAAGGCATACAGAGCCTTGCCTAATTTTCGGGGTGACAGCGCCTTCTACACGTGGCTCTACCGCATCGGCATCAACACGGCCAAGAACTATCTGGTGGCGATGGGGCGGCGGGCACCGACGAGCACCGACTTCGACAGTGAGGAGGCGGAAAACTTCGAGTCGGCAGAGGGTCTCAGAGACATGAACACGCCGGAATCCTTGCTTGCGACGCAACAGATCGGCGAGACAGTGAACGAAGCGATGGAAGCATTGCCAGAGGATCTGAGGACCGCGATCGTGTTGCGCGAGATCGAGGGATTGAGTTACGAAGAGATCGCCAACGTCATGGAGTGTCCCATCGGGACCGTGCGCTCGCGCATCTTCCGGGCACGCGAAGCGATCGCCGAGCGGCTGCGTCCGCTGCTTGGCACCAGCAAAGATCAGAGGTGGTGAAGTGAAGAAAGAAAGAATCTCCGAATTGATGGACGGCGAACTGGACGGCTTGCAGGCTGACCTGCTGTTGCGCCGAATGAACGATGGCGATGCAAGAGCCAGCTGGGAGGCATACCACCTCATCGGCGACGTTCTGCGCGGCGATCTGGGCTGCCAGGTCTCTGGCCGCGTGTCGGCACGACTCGCTGCCGAACCGACGGTACTTGCGCCGCGCCCTTTGGCAGGTGTGCAGACTCGCGGCCTTGGCATGTCGATCGCGGCCTCGGTCGCGGCCGTAGCGGTGGTGGGCTATCTCGCCATGAACACCAGCGCCGAAGGCGGCCGCTATGACACCCTGCAGCAAGCGCAGGCCACACCCGCAGGCGCATCGCCGGTCGAGGACTACCTGGCCTTGCACCATGGCGAGGTGCGCAATGTCGCTTTCGAACCAGCCTATAGCACGGAGTCGTCTCGCTGATGTCTCGCTTGTTCTGGCTGCTCGCCCTGGCGGGCGGCTTGGCGCATGCCGATGCGCCGCCTGCAGAACCGACGGACATGTTGTTGCGCGCCGCCATCGCGGCGCGTGAGGCCAGCTACCACGGCACTTACAGTTACACCCGGGGCGATTTCTCCGAGACCACGCGGGTCACGCACCATGGCGATCCGGGCGGTGGAGTAGGGCACTTCGAGACGCTCAGCGGCAAGCCGCGCGAGATCGTTCGGGTCGGCCATGATGTGACCTGGTACATGCCTGACAGCCGGGTGGTGCGCACGGAACGTCAGTCTTATCGCCGTTTCTTTCCCGAGCTCATCCCGCCCGAGCGGGTCAAGACGGTGGCCCAGTTCTACGAGGTGAGCCGCTCGGGCTCCGATCGCGTGGCCGGGCTGGATTGCATCAACCTTCTGCTCACACCCAAAGACAGTTTCCGTTACCGGCAGAGCATCTGCGTCGAGCCGCGGTCCATGTTGCCGTTGCGCGCCATCACGTTCAACGAGCGCCAAGACAGGCTCGAGGCTTTTGCGTTCACATCGGTCGAGGTCCCCGCCCGCATCGAGGCGACATCGCTGCGCTCCCGAGCGGGCGATGTGAGCACATGGACCCACGAGAGCACCGCGCAGAACATCGATCCAGCCGCCAGCAACTGGTTCTTCCGCGAACTGCCGGCTGGCTTTGCGGTGGTCAGCGAGACGCAGCGGGGCATGCCGGGTCGTCCCGCGCCGGTGATCCACAAGGTGCTGAGCGATGGCATGGTCTGGGTGTCGGTTTTCATCGAGCCTCTTAGTAACGCACCGGCGATGGGGCGTGGCCTGTCGCAACAGGGTGGCGCCAGCACGTATTCCAGGCCAGTTGGCAACCACCACGTCACCGTCGTGGGCCTGGTGCCGGTGCCCACGCTGGTCCTGATCGGCGGAGCGCTGACGCCGCGGAGTCCGCAACCCTGAGCGGGACCCCCCTCCGCGCGCATCTCTTGTTTGAACTCGTTGCCGCTCGACACCGTCTCAACGGCATCCGCAAAGCCTTACTTTTCGTTCTGCTCCTCACACCATGACGACCCTCCACAAGCTCCTGATCGCCGCCACGTTGGCCGCTGCACCCGTTCTCGCGCCGGCCGCGCCCGGCAACCTGCCCGATTTCGCTGATCTCGCTGAGAAGCAGGGCCCCAGCGTCGTCAATATCAGCACCACCACCACGGTGCGGCAGGAGGCGCGCTCGCCGCAGATGCCGAACATCCCCGAGGACGATCCCGCCTTCGAACTGTTCCGCCGCTTCTTTCCGCCCAGCCCGGGTGGCCCGAATGGCGGCATGCCCGGTCAGCCGCCGCGCGAGCAGGAATCGCACAGCTTGGGCTCGGGCTTCATCATCAGCGCAGACGGCTACATCCTGACCAACGCGCATGTGGTCGACAGCGCCGACGAGGTCACCGTCAAGTTCTCCGACAAACGGGAGTTCAAGGCGCGCGTGATCGGGGCAGACAAGCGCACCGATGTCGCCCTGATCAAGATCGAGGGTCGCAGCCTCGCCCCGGTGGCGCTTGGCGACCCCGCCAAGCTGCGCGTCGGCGAGTGGGTGGTGGCGATCGGTTCGCCATTCGGTTTCGAGAGCACAGTCACCGCGGGCATCGTCAGCGCCAAGGGACGCTCCTTGCCCCAGGAGAACTTTGTGCCGTTCATCCAGACCGACGTGGCCATCAACCCCGGCAATTCGGGCGGGCCCTTGTTCAATCTCAAGGGCGAGGTGGTGGGCATCAATTCGCAGATCTACAGCCGCACAGGGGGCTTCATGGGGCTGTCGTTCGCCATCCCCATCGACGTCGCGATGGACATCGCCGACCAGCTCAAGACCACGGGCAAGGTCACCCGCGGTCGCATCGGTGTAGTGATCCAGGAAGTCACCAAGGAGCTCGCTGAGACTTTTGGCTTGCCCAAGCCCGCTGGTGCGCTGGTGTCTGCGGTCGATCCGGATGGTCCGGCCGCCAAGGCAGGCGTCGAGGCCGGCGACATCATCCTCAAGTTCAACAACAAGCCGATCACCACCAGCGGCGACCTGCCGCGCACGGTTGCCGGCGTCAAGCCGGGCACGCGCAGCACCCTGCAAGTGTGGCGAAAAGGCGCCTCGCGCGAGCTCGGCGTCATGGTTGTTGAGCTTGCCGACGACGAGAGCGCACCGCAGCGCGGTCCGCAGCGCAAGCGCAACGAGAAGACGCCGCCGAACGTCGGCAAGCTGGGCCTGGGCCTGAGCGAGCTGGGTGGCAGCCAGCGCCGCCAGTTCGACGTCAAGAGCGGCGTGGTGGTGGAAGAGGTGCTGCAAGGCGGCCTGGCGGCTAAGGCCGGTCTGCGCCGCGGCGACGTGATCCTGCAGGTGAACGAGGAAGAGGTGAAGTCGATCGACCAGTTCAACCAGCTGCTCAGCCAGTACGAGAAGCGCAAGCGCGTCGCGCTGCGTGTGAAGCGCGGTGACGGCACGCTGTTCGTGCCGCTGCA
>CAMDGF010000041.1 GCA_945897555.1 Klebsiella pneumoniae
TGCGCCGGGTCGCCGCCGGTCGGCGACTGCGCGGCAAAGATCTCGATCATCCCCACCACGGTGCCGAACAAGCCCAGATAGGGCGCCATCGAGGCGATCGAGCCGAGCGTGGTGAGGTAGCGCGACAGATCGTGCGCCACTGCACGGCCGGTCTCCTCCACAGCCTGCTTCATGTCCTCCGGCGATCCGTTCCGGTTGCGGATGCCGGCACCCAGCACGCGACCCAGCGGCGAGGTCTCGAGCGCGTCGAGCCCCTGCCCGGTGCGGCCACACTTGATCGCCTGCTCGAGGACACCCGAGGGCGCCACCATCTTCGAACGCAGCGAAAAGAGACGCTCGATGATGATTGCCAGCGCCAGTATCGATGCCGCGATCATCGGCCAGATCGGCCAGCCGGCCGCTGTGACCATATCCACCAATTGGGTCTCTCCCGTATCTCAATAGGGTCTGTGTGAGGTGGCGACTTTAGCCTGCCCGACCCGGCAGCGGCAAGCCGCGAGGATCCGCGCGTGGACAAATGCGAGGGGCTGCTCACACGGCGCGCCAGACCCTCATATGATTCGTACATCCGCTGAATGACTTAGAACGTTTACCTTAGAAGAACCACAGCTATCGTTGGCAATGACCCACTCCAGCAAGGGATTTGAAAGCGCTCCACAGAATCTGTGGATAACTCTGTGCACAGACCCCCCTTCAGTGCCACCGAGGCCGCATAGAATCGGGCTCCCGACTGGACTGCACCCGATTCGCGCTGAAAATTTAAATTATTAAAATCAATGTTTTACGAGCCAGTCTAGGTTCATGCAAAAAATCGCTCAAGGTCGTTGACAAGCAAATGACAAATGTGGAAGGCGAGCAGCCCGCAGGCTTGCCCGACCCCGGCATACCGCTCAGTGTCAGTGCACTCAACCGGCTCGCTCGCGCCTGTCTCGAGGGCGGCATCCCCTTGCTCTGGGTCACCGGCGAGGTGAGCAACTGGGTCCGTGCAGCCTCTGGGCACCAGTACTTCTCGCTCAAGGACGCCCAGAGCGCGGTGCGCTGCGTGCTGTTCCGCGGCCGCACCGGCGCCAGCGAGGTGCCACTCACCAATGGCCAGCAGGTCGATGTGCGCGCCAGCGCCACCCTCTACGAAGCGCGCGGCGAATTCCAGTTGCAGGTCGACAGCGTCCGGCCGGCGGGACTCGGTGCGCGCTTTGCCGCGCTCGAGGCGCTGCGTCGCCAGTTGCTAGAGGAGGGTGCGCTGGACGCGTCGCGCAAGCGCACCCTGCCCTTCATGCCCCGCGCAATCGGCATCGTCACCTCGCCCAGCGGAGCCGCCATCCGCGACCTGTTGCGCATCCTCGGCGAGCGCATGCCCGGACTGCGCGTCATCCTTTATCCGGCGCTGGTACAGGGTGATGCGGCCGCCGACTCGATCGCCAGCGCGCTCGCCAGCGCCAGCCGGCGCCGGGAGGTCGATGTGCTGATCGTCGGCCGCGGCGGTGGCAGCATCGAAGACCTCTGGGCGTTCAACACCGAACGCGTCGCGCGCGCCATCCTCGCTTGCGACATCCCGGTGGTGAGTGCGGTGGGCCACGAGACCGACAACCTGCTCTCCGATTGGGTGGCCGATCTGCGCGCCCCCACCCCCACTGCCGCCGCCGCACTGGCGTGCCCCGACCGCCGCCAGCAGATCGGCAGGCTCGAACAGATATGGCGCCGCCTGCAACGCGAGACGCAACGGCGCAACGAGACCCGCGAGCAGGCCCTCGACCACCTTGCCGCGCGCTTGCTCTCACCGGCACAGCGCATCGAACTGCAATTGCAGCGCCTCGCCGTGCTGCGCGCCCGTCTTGCGCCGCGCTGGCTCGACCGTTCAGCCACCCAGCTCGAGAACGCTGGGGCAGCGCTGGCACTGCTGTCGCCCGCTCGTGTACTCGAGCGAGGCTATGTGTGGGTGAGCGATGCCCAAGGTCAGTTGGTCCGACACTCTGTCGGGCTGGCCGAAAACACCGCTCTCGAATTGCACTTTGCCGACGGCACCTTGCCGGTGCAGGTCAGCGGACCCAGACGCTCCGCGGAGACGTGAACTCGCGCAAGCCGTGGTAGGAGAGTTCGCGGCCATAACCGGAGGCTTTGACGCCACCAAAGGGCAGACGCGGGTCGGAGCGCTCGGTGGCGTTGATCGCCACCATCCCCACCGGCATGAAGCGTGCAAGCCGGCGGGCGCGCTCGATATCGGCGGTCCACAAACTGGCCCCCAGCCCGAAACGGCTGTCGGCGGCCAACGTCAGGGCATGGGCATCGTCGCGGGCACGCACCACGCAGGCCACTGGGCCGAACAACTCGTCGTCGAATGCGGGCATGCCCGGTGCGACGTGGTCAAGCACAGTCGGTGCATAGAAAGCCCCAGGGCCGGGCAACGGTCTGCCGCCCAGCAGCAGGCGCGCTCCGGCTGCCAGCGACGCTCGCACCTGGGCGTGCAGCCGCTTGCGCGCGATGCGACTCGCCAGCGGGCCGAGTGTCGTCTCGGCGGCACGCGGGTCGCCAGTGCGCAGCGCGGCCACGGCTGCGGTCAGGCTGGCAACGAACGCCTCTGCCGTCTGCGGTACAACGATGAGGCGCTTGGGCGCGATGCAGGATTGGCCGCAGTTGAGGAACCGGGCACTCGCCGCCGCTTGCGCCGCAGCCTCGATGTCGGCGTCGGCGAGCACGACGAGCGGATCCGAACCGCCGAGTTCGAGCACGGACCGCTTGAGGTGGCGACCAGCGGACGCCGCCACGGCGCGCCCGGCCTGCTCTGACCCGGTGAGCGAGACGACTGCCACGGCTGGATGCGCAATGACCTGCTCGAGCCTGCCCTCATCGGCCAGGATGACGCGGACGATATCGGGGGTGAGGCCGGCAGCACCGACCAGAGACTCGAACATGAGTGCAGTGGCGGGGGTGGATGGCGCCGGCTTGACCAGCACGCCATTGCCGGCGACCAGCGCCGGAACCGCACAACGCACGATCTGCCAGAGCGGGAAGTTCCACGGCATGACCGCCAACACCACCCCCACCGGCGGGTATTCCAC
Source organism: Klebsiella pneumoniae (assembly GCA_945897555.1). Lineage (GTDB taxonomy): Bacteria > Pseudomonadota > Gammaproteobacteria > Burkholderiales > UBA3065 > UBA3065. The sequence goes on from CAMDGF010000041.1 coordinate 3,057, forward strand.
GTAGCTCTCGCCGGCCTCGGTGGTGAAACGCTCCGGCTCGAGGAAGGCCTGAGCGTGCACCGCGTAGAAATCGCAGACCACGGCACATTTGTCGACCTCGCTCAAGGCCTCCGCGGAGCGCTTGCCCATCTCGCTGGTGATGGTGGCGGCCAAGGCCTGCCGCTGGCTGCGCAGCATGTCAGCAAGTCGCAACAGGCTGGCAGAGCGCTCGGCCAGGGCGGTGGCCGCCCAACGAACCTGTGCCGTCGAGACGCGGTCTACGATGCGCTGGATGCGGACCGGCGAATGGTTGCGGAACGTCTGTATGATCGTGCCGCTGCTGGGATCCCGGCTGGTGAACATGCTTGCGAACCGACGATTGTGAGATTCACTTTAGCAGCCCCCCGCCATGCGGACCTCCCTCCGGCGCCCCCGCGCCGGAAGTCAGCGTCGCTCAACTGCGTCCTGGTGCTGCTTGCAGCGCTCGGCAGCGGCGATGCTGCAGCCGAACGCGCTGGCGACAGCGCCTTTGGCAGCGCGCGTGAGGCGTTCCGGCAGGGCCAAGCCGAGCTGCTGGACAAGCACGCCAGCCGCCTCTCCGGACATGTGCTCGAGCCCTACGCCGATTACTGGCGCCTGCGCATGCGTATCGAACAGGCCGACACAGCGGCCATCGATGCGTTCTTGCGCCGCATGGACGGCCAATACCTGGGCGACCGCATGCGCCATGACTGGCTGCGCGTGCTCGCCAAGCGTGGCGACTGGCCTGCGGTGATCGCCACGGCACGCGGCATCAGCCAACCCGACACCGATGTGGCCTGCCTCGTCGCTCAGGCCCGACTCGCGCTCGGCGACCTTGCCGGGCTCGGCGAGACCCGTCCGCTCTGGCTATCGGGCACCACCCTCCACGAAGCCTGCGAGGCTCTGTTCGATCAACTGCGTGGACGCGGACTCATCGAGGCCAACGCGCTGCGTCACAGACGTCTTCTTGCGCTCGACAGCGGCGACGCCAAGCTGCTGTCGCGCCTGAGTACGGATGACCGAGCGGTGGATGCGGGCCGCATCAAAAATGCCAGTGACAAGCCCGATACGCTGCTCGAGTCACTGCGCCCGGACAGCCGACCCGACGATGCGGTGTTGGTGGCCATCTTGCGCAAAGCACGCTTGCAGCCGCTGGCGGCGTGGGACTCACTGCAGAGGGTGCGGGGCCCTCTCGATGCACTTGAACAACGCTGGCTGAGCGGCCGGCTTGCCTTCTACGCCGCGCGCCAACACTTGCCACTTTCAGCGCAATGGTTCGCGCAGGCTGAACCAGCCTTGCTCGCCGACGACGACTGGGCGTGGCAGACGCGCCTTGCGCTGCGCCGCGGCGACTGGCCCGCAGTACTGCAACACATCGAGTCGATGGGCAAGGCTGCGCAAGCCGAGGCGACGTGGCGCTTCTGGCGCGCGCGCGCGCTGCAGGCCAGCGGCCGAGAGTCGGAGGCCACCGCGCTGCTCATCGGTCTGGCCGGCGAACCGAGCTTCTACGGCTTGCTCTCCAGCGAAGCCCTCGGCCCCTCGGTCGGTGAGCCACAGCGCGACCACCTGCCCGACAGCGCCGACATCCGCGCTATGGCCGAACGGCCCGGATTCGCGCGCGGTCTCGCCTTGCGGCGGCTGGGTTTCGACTTCGAGGCGACACGCGAGTGGTCGTGGGGCATCTCCGAGTTGAGCGACGAGCAACTGATCGCCGCTGCTGAGCTGGCACGCCGCGAGGGCTGGTTCGAACGCTCGATCTGGACCGCCGAGCGCACGCGACGTCTCCACAACTTCGCGCTGCGCTACCCGACCCCCTTCAGCGAGCACATCGGTGGCCGCGCCAGCCACCACACCGTCGACCCGGCCCTGCTCTATGGCCTGATCCGCCAAGAGAGCCGGTTCAACCCTTCGGCCACCTCGTCAGCCGGCGCACGCGGGTTGATGCAGGTGATGCCGAGCACAGCCACCTGGTTGGCAAAACGCATCGGCATCAAGAACCCGGGCGACAAAGCGCTGGGCGACCCTGCCACCAATGTGCAACTGGGCTCGGCCTACGTCCGTCATCTGCTCGATACGCTCGAGCAGAGCCCGGTACTGGTGGCTGCTGGTTACAACGCCGGCCCGCGCCGCGCCCAGCGCTGGCGTGACCAGCGCCCGCTCGAGGGGGCTGTCTACGCCGAATCGATCCCCATCGGGGAGACGCGCGACTATGTCAAGAAAGTGCTGGCCAACGCCACCCTCTACGGGCGACAGTTCGGTGGCCGCGCATTGTCGCTGCGAGACCGCCTTGGTATCATCCCGGCGCGCGCAAGTGCTTCGGAATGGCAGCCCATCCTGAGTGATAACAAAGACTTGAGAGAACCCTGAGCCGGTCAACCCTGGCGGAGAAAGAGCGCGATGAAGACCCGCACCAAAACTATCCAGACGGTCTGTGTGATCGGTGGCGGCGGCTTTGTCGGCCACCATCTGTGCAGTCGCCTTGCGGCGGCTGGCCTGCGGCTGCGAGTGCCGACACGGCACCGCGACCGCGCCAAACAGGGCCTGCTCGAACTGCCGGCAGCCGAGGTCTTCGATTGCGATGTGATGTCGGAGGCCGGATTGGCCGCAGCGGTGCACGGTTGCGATGCGGTCATCAACCTCGTCGGCATCCTGCATGAGCGCAGGCGCGGCGACTTCGACCGCGTGCATGGTGAGTTCCCCGCCCGCGTGGTCGAGGCGTGCCGGCGCCACGGGATCCATCGCTACCTGCACATGAGCGCACTCGGTGCGGCGGCCGATGCCCCTAGCCGTTACCTGCGCAGCCGCGCAGCAGGTGAGGCTGCAGCCCGCAAGGCTGCTGGCGACGAGGTGGCGATGACGGTGTTCCGGCCATCCGTCATCTTTGGCGCCGGAGACAGCTTTCTCACGCTGTTCGCCAGTCTGACGGCCATCCCGGTGGTGCCGCTCGCCGGAGCCGATGTCGAATTCCAGCCGGTCTGGGTAGAGGACGTTGCGCGCGCCATGGTGACCAGCCTTGAAGACGCGGAGACCTTCGGCCAGACCTACGAGCTCGGTGGGCCACAGGTGTTCCGGCTGCGCGATCTGGTGTCCAAGGCGGCTCAAGCTGCCGGCCACGATCCGCTCATCATCGGCCTGCCCGGCCCGGTCGCTTATCTGCAGGCGCTGGTCTTCGAACACCTGCCCGGCCCCATCATGACGCGTGACAATCTGGCATCGATGGAGGTCCCCAACGTCGCCCGTGGGGGCTGGCCGAAGCTGTTCGCGCCGGGGCCGCAGCGGCTCGATGGGGTGCTGCCGACCCTGTTCGGCAAGCGCGGCCCGATGGACCACTACCGCCGGCGCGCCGCGCGCTAGCAGCGGCCGGCACAGCGCGCGCCGCTTGGCCGCGTCCAGGATGGTGGCTACACAGACAAGGATGAGGCGCGCGTGAACATCCACGAGGTCGGCGGCGCGGTGCGCGATGCTCTGCTCGGCCGCCCGGTGCAAGACCGCGATTGGGTGGTGGTGGGCGCCAGCGTGCAGCAGATGCTCGACGCCGGCTACCGTCAGGTGGGGCGCGACTTCCCCGTATTCCTGCACCCGCAGACCGGCGAGGAATATGCTCTGGCGCGCACCGAGCGCAAATCTGGACACGGCTATCGCGGCTTTGTGGTGCACGCCGAGCCGGATGTCACGCTCGAGCAAGATCTGGCGAGGCGCGACCTCACCATCAATGCCATGGCGCGGAGTCCGGATGGCGCCCTGATCGACCCTTTCGGCGGTGAGGCCGACCTGCGCGCGGGTGTGCTGCGGCACGTCGGGCCGGCCTTTGTCGAAGACCCGCTGCGGGTACTGCGGCTGGCGCGTTTTGCGGCGCGATTCGGCTTTGTGGTGGCGCCGGAGACGCTCGCGCTGGCGCAACAGATGGCGCGTGATGGCGAGCTGGCCCATCTGGTCGCCGAGCGCGTCTGGCAGGAGACCGCGCGCGCCCTCACCGAACCGCTGCCACAACTCTATTGGAGCGTCCTTGAGACATGCGGAGCGCTGCCCATCGTATTCCCCGAACTGGCTGCACTGGGTGCCGATGGCCTGGCGACGCTGCGTGAGCGGCTGGCGGCAGCGGCCGGACAGCCACTCGAGGTTATGGGCGGGCTGCTGGCGATGGTGCTGAGTGACGACAAGATCTGGCTCGCGCTTTGCGAACGTCTGCGCGTGCCACAGGATGTCGCAAGGACAGGAGACGACGCGCTGCGAAGCCGTGCTCTTGGCACTGGCACAGCGACAGACCTTCTCCGTACGCTCGAGGTCATCGATGGCCTGCGCCAACCGCGCCGACTCGAAGCGCTCATTGCAGTGCGCGCCGCTTCTGGCGAAGGCGACGAGGCCGCTGCCGCGCGGCTGAGGGCGGCTCTCGAGGCAGCGTCAGGCGTCGATGCGGGCGCTGTCGCCCAGGCATGCACCGACAAAAACCAGATCGCCAGCGCGGTGCGGGCGGCGCGGCTGGCAGCAATCACCCGTCGGCTGTAGGGCGGCCCACTGCCTCCGGGCGTGCGGGGCGGCCCACTACCTCAGGGGAGGGGTTGGCGGCCCACTACCTCCGGTGGTGACTTTCCTCGCTCCTCTCGCTGCGCTCGGAAGTCGCTTCGGAAAGACCACCGGACGGGGGCCGCCCGTTGACGGTTTGCGGTGCTGCGCTGAGCGCCGCTGGCGGGGCGCATTGGGAAAGCTCTTCGCTGCGACCTCCGAGCGCAAGCGAGCGGGAGCGAGAAGAGTGTCCCGATGGAAGACCCGCCAACCACCGGCAGCATCCGCCGCTGGCGGGCCACCGCACAGGGGAGGCTCTTCGCTACGACCTCCGAGCGCCAGCGAGCGGGAGCGAGAAGAGTCGACCCAAGAAGGGCCCGCCCACCACCGGACGGAAAGCCCCGCCCGCCACTGCTTGGGTCCGCGGCTACAATCCGCCCATGCCCGACACCCTCATCCGCTTCGACTTTGTCGACGCCGCCATCCGCGGCGAGATCGTCTGCCTGCAAGACACCTGGGCCGCCATCAACGCCCATCG
>CAMDGF010000042.1 GCA_945897555.1 Klebsiella pneumoniae
CAGCAACGTCGTCCTCAACTTTTCAGAGGTCATCGCCCGTGGCGTTGGGAACATCGAAATCCGCAGTGGCTCCGCCACCGGCACCTTAATCGAGTCCTTCGCTGCCGCAACGAGCACCCGTCTCACTCTGTCGGGCAGCCAACTCACCATCGACCCGACCAGCAACCTCAACAACAGCAACCAGTACTTCATCGTCATCCCCTCCGGTGCCATCAAGGACGCCGCAGGCAACAACTACGCCGGCACCAGCACCTACGACTTCACCACTGTGGCACCGCCCGACACCACCCCGCCCACCATCGGCATCACTAGCACGAGCACCAGTCTCACCTCAGGCCAGACCGCCACCATCACCTTCACGCTGTCGGAGGCCTCAAGTAACTTCACCAGCTCGGACATCTCCGTCGCCGGTGGCACCCTTAGTGGCTTTTCAGGATCTGGTACCAGCTACACCGCGACCTTTACGCCGACCGCCAACAGCACCACCAACGGCGTCATCTCGGTGCCGTCGGGGGTATTCACCGATCTAGCAGGCAACATCAACCTCGACGGCGCAGATGCCAACAATCGGATCGCTCTGAGCGTCAATACCGTTACTGGTCTGGCACCCGGCACACCGGCCACTTCGGCCATCTCGACAGAGAATCTTTACAAGGTATACCTAAGCTACTTTGGCCGCCCCCCCGACCCGACGGGGCTGGCCGGCTTTGCCAGTTCGACGGAGGCTCAGGTGATCGCCGCCTTCAGCGCATCGCAAGAGTCCCGGGATCTTCTGGCAGGCACGGACGTGGCCACACAGGTCAACAGCATCTATCGAAATCTGTTTGGGCGGGACGCTGAAACTGCAGGCCTTGCCTACTGGGTCAACGAAGTGGGCTCTGGTCGGGTGTCGCTTGCCGGGGCTGCCTTCACAATCCAAGGCGCGGCACTCAACGAGGATGCACTGACCGTAGCCGCCAAAATGGAGGTCATGCAGGCCTTTGTGAGCCAGTTGTCTTCGAACACTGCATTGACTCAGGGATACAGCGGCAACGCTGCTGCACAAGTGGCTCGAGACTTCCTAGCGAACGTGAAGGGATCTAGCGCCGCCGAAATCTCTTCGAACAAGCTTGCGGCGATTGCGGGTTTGAGCACTGCCCTGAATCAGGTGGCTTCAGCGGGCAATAGCTCGGTGCGGGTCGCCTCTGCAGAAGAGTTGATCCCCGACAGCGATAGATTGGCCGATAGTGAGATTGGGGGCTTGGCGGTGGAACTGGTGGGGTTGCAGGCCGATTACACCTTGTGGGCTATCGCTTGATTCCTCACCCGCAATTGGCTTCGAGTAGCTAGCCTGCTTTCAAAATCTCCTGATGCTGGCGGTACGTGCCACATTCCCGGCTCAAGAGCCGTGATTTTTCTGCCCGGGGCCTTTGCGAGACGCGCATCCGAAGTCGCCAGAGGAAAAGCGTAGAGGGTGGCAGGGTACCTACCCTAAGCCCCGCCCGTTCGAGTAGATCTCGGCACAAGGACTGCGCAGGGGAAGGCATAGTGGATTTAGCGGGTGCCACCGGGCCCGCCGGCGGTGTGCGCAAGTACCGCGCGGGACTAGTATGATCAGGCGATAGATGGGCTAGGCATTCTTGACCGGACCACAAACCGGACAACGGCCCATTGATACATGCGGCGTTTGATGGGATTAAGGGACTTCACGGAAAAGATTCGAATCCCACCCTCGCCAACTGGCTGTCCCCCGCACCCAAATGGCTGACCGACGGCCAGCCGCCCCTCACGCGGCTATGCCGAGCCCACAGTCGCTCGCCGCCTGCACAGAGATTCGTCTAGTGCCCGTTACGGTCCCGGTGCAGCACCCGGCACAGCACTCCGCCCCGCGGCCGGATGGTGACCCGCGACACCGGCGTCACCCGCTCCGGGTGCACGGCCTCAAAGTCGAACGCTCGCAGATGCTGCGCGAGGATGAGTTGCGCCTCTAGTAGCGCAATGGCCGCCCCGGTGCAAACCCGAGGCCCCAACCCGAACGGCATGTAGGTTCCTGGCCTCGGCGCCGCTGCACCCTCGACAAAGCGAGTGGGGTCGAAGCGATCGGCGTCGCGCCAGAGCGCGTTGTGACGGTGGACCAGCCACGGCGACACCACCACGAGGCTGTCGCGCGGGATCTGGTCGTAGCCGAGCGTATCGTCGATCAGCCCGACGCGCGTGAGGAACCCTGCCGGCGGGTACAGCCTCAAGGTCTCGCGGAACACCGCTCGCGTCCAGCCGAGCGACTTGCCGTCATCGAATGCCATGTCGCGCGCACCGAGCACCGCCCCGACCTCTTGGCGCAGGTGGGCCAAAGCCGCTGGCTGCCGACCGAGCATGAAGAGTGTCCAAGTCAATGCGCTGGCCGAGGTCTCGTGGCCAGCCAGGAACAACACGGTGAGCTGGTCGATCAGCCGCTCGGCCGAGAACGGCGCGCCGTAAGGATTGCGCGCTTCGATCGCCGCCTGCGCAAAATCCACAAAAACCTCGCCGCGCGCCAGCGCCGCGTGACGCTTCTCCACCAAGCGGCCGATCAGCCGACGCACGGTATCGGCGTCTCGCGCCACCTCTGGCGGAGTAGGCTCCGGTTCATCTGGCCTCGACCGCAGGATCACCTCGAGGTCGAACTGCGGCGCTGCCCGCTGATAGCGCATAAAGGCGGCGAACACCTCGGCGGCGTCTGCACCAGCCATGGGCTCCGAAAAGATGGCGCGCAACATGATGTCGGCGGTGACGCGGCTCAGTTCTTCCTCGAGGTCGATCACCACGCCGTGACCCAGGCCGCGCAGGTGACGGGCATGGTCGTGCACGGCCGCAAGCATCATCGGGAACACTTGCTGCAGACGCATGTGAGCGAAAGCCGGCTCCAGCATCTGACGGTCGTGCTCCCAGGTCTCGCCATCGCTCACCAGCACGCCCTCCCCCACCAGCGGGCCGAGCGCCGCTCGCATCAGATCGCTTTTGGGGTAGATGCTGCGCGAATCCACGAACACCCGGCGGATCAGCTCGGGCTCACTGATGAGAAAGACCTTGCGCCGACCCACCGGGATGCGCACCACCGGCTTGTCATAGGCATCGCGCGTCAGCACCTCGAGCAGGTCGCGCTTTTGCCGGGTAGCGATCCACCAGGCCACACGCAGGCCTGCCGGTGGCACCGGCGCGGGGGGGCGCCACAATTCGCTGGCGCCAACGGGTGACGTTCGTCCGCTCACGTGGCGCAGAATATCCGCACCCGCCACTTCCCGCTCGAACCGTGTCTCAGATCGGCCTCACGCACCCTCGTCCAGTGATCCTCATCACCGGTTGTTCCACAGGCATCGGCCGTTGTTGCGCCGAAGGCATGCTCAAACGCGGCTGGCGCGTGGTCGCCAGCGCACGCCGTGTGGAGGATGTCGAAGCGCTACGTGCCGTCGGCTTCGAGTCCGTACAGCTCGACATGGCATGCGGCGAGAGCGTCGCGCGCGCTGCGGCCGAAGTCCTGCGACTCACCGAGGGCCGCATCGACGCAGTCTTCCTCAACGCCGGCTACGGGCAGTCGGGGCCGGTCGAACACCTCACACGCGGAGCGGTAGAGGCGCAATTCGAAACCAATGTGTTTGGCAACATCGACCTGCTCACCCACCTCATCCCGGCCATGCGCGCCGCCGGCCGCGGCCGCATCGTCTTCAACTCGTCGGTGCTCGGCAGCGTGGCCATCCGCGACCACGGCGCTTACGTTGCCAGCAAGTACGCGGTCGAGGGCTTCGCGGATACGCTGCGGCTCGAGTTGCGCGGCAGCGGCATCCGGGTGAGCCTGATCAAGCCAGGGCCCATCCGGTCACGGTTCCAGGCCAATGCCGCTGCAGCCCGGGCACGCCTCGAATCGCGCGAGGCCATGGTGCACGAGAACACCGTGCGCGAGCGGCGATACCCCTTCACGCTCGGCCCTGAGGCGGTGCTGCGCAAACTGGTGCATGCCTGCGAGGCGCACGACCCGCGGGCGCGCTACCCGGTCACGCTGCCGGCGCACCTTATCGCTGTGCTGCGGCGAGTGTTGCCAACGCGGCTGATGGACCTCATCTTGGCCCGCGTCGGCTAAGCAGCGAACTGCGCGGCCGCCAGCCGTGCATACAGCCCACCGGCGCGAGTCAGCTCGGCATGCTTGCCCTGCTCAACGACGCGCCCGCCATCCATTACCAGGATGCGGTCGGCCTTCTGCACCGTAGAGAGCCGGTGGGCGATGACCAGCGCTGTACGCCCGGGCAGCAGCGCCTCGAGCGCCGCCTGCACGGCCTGCTCCGACTCTGTGTCGAGCGCCGATGTGGCCTCGTCGAGCAGCAGCAGCGGCGGATCCTTGAGTACGGCCCGGGCGATGGCGATGCGCTGTCGCTGCCCGCCTGAGAGTTGCAGTCCGCGCTCCCCCAGCATCGTGTCATAGCCGTGCGGCAGCGCCTCGATGAAGCCATCGGCGTGCGCCGCCCTCGCTGCGCCACGGATCTCGGCATCGGTGGCATTGAGCCGCCCGTAGCGGATGTTGTCTGCCACGCTCGCCGCAAAGATCACCGGCTCCTGCGCCACCACGCCAATGCCGGCGCGCAACCGCGCGAGGCAACCGTGTGCCGTATCGAGCCCGGCCACGCTCACCACGCCGCGCTGCGGCGCATGGAAGCCGAGGATGAGCTGAAAGACAGTGGTCTTGCCGGCGCCAGAGGGCCCGACCAGCGCCCACGTCTCGCCCGAGGGCAGGCGAAGATCCAAGCCGTCGAGGACGCGCGTGTCCGGCCGCGACGGGTAGGCAAAGACCACATCGCGGAAGTCGACCGCAGGGCCACAGGGGGTCGCGCTGGCCGCAGATGCATCCCCATGATCCTGCCGGTCGCCGCCCAGCGCCTCATCGGCCCGGTGGCCCGCAGCCTGATCGGGCTCGAGCGGGCCCCAGGCACCGGATGCCCTCCGGGCTAGCGCCGGCTGCATCAGTTCGGCCAGCCGCTCGGTGGCCCCAGCGGCACGCTGCAGGTCGCCCCAGACCTCGCTCAACGCGCCCATCGAGCCGGCCACCAGCGCCGCGTAGAGGACAAACTGCGCCAGCGCGCCATGGCTCATCTGCCCGGCAGCCACCTCGCGCGCGCCCAGCCACAGCACCATCACGATCACGCCAAAAGCCAGGCTGATGCCCAGCGCTGTGAGGGTCGAGCGCAGCGCGATGCGCCGCCGCGCCGTGTCGAACGCATCCTCGACTGCGCGGCCATAGCGGGCCGACTCATAGCCCTCGCGGACGAAGGCTTGCACCGTGGGCATGGCGTGCAGTACCTCACCAGCCAGCGCGCTGGTGTCGGCCACACGGTCCTGGCTCGAGCGCGACATGCTGCGCACGCGGCGGCCCAGCGCCCACATCGGCAGCACCACCAGCGTGAGCAGCCCGACCATCAGCCCCGTGAGCCACGCGCTGGTCAGCGCCATCATGGCGATGCCACCTGCCAGCATCACGCCGCTGCGCAACGCCATAGAGACACTGGTACCCACCAGCGTCTGCACCAGTGTGGTGTCGGCGGTCAGTCGCGACAATACCTCGCCCACTCGCAGCGTCTCAAAGAACACCGGAGGTTGCGTGAGCACTGCCGCAAACACCCGCTCGCGGATATCGGCCACCACACGCTCGCCAAGCCAGCTCATGAGGTAGAAGCGCAGCGCCGTGAACACCGCCAGCAGCAGCGCCAGGCCGATCAACTGCAGAAAGCGCGCGTCCACGGCAGCAGAGGTGAGGCCGGTGTCAATGAGCAGACGAAAGGCCTGTGGCACCGACAGTGTCGCGGCGGCAGCCGCCAGCAAGAAAAACAGCGCCCACAAGCACTGGCTGCGATAGGCCAGCAAGATCGGCAGCAGCGGCACCAGCCTCGCGCGCAGGCCGACGCCCATGGCCTCGGCTTCCGGCCCGTTTGTGCCCGGTCCTGCCGCGCCGCGTGCCTCCGCTGCGGCCTCGATCCGGGCGATCTTTCGCTGCGCAGCCTTGCCATCAAAGGAGGTCGACATGGCCAGCACTCTAGCGGGCCGCGCCGCGCGGTTCCACTGCAGCAGCGCCGCAAGCAGAATGCGAGAATCGGGTCGTCACCCGCCTTGGAGCCCGCCATGACCACTTTTATCGCCGGCCTCGCCTTGTTTCTCGCCATGCATTCGGCGCAGGCGCTCTATCCCACCCTGCGTGCGGCGGCCATCGCCCGCATCGGCGCCCTTGGCTGGAAGGGCATATACAGCGTGGTCTCGCTGTTCGGTTTTGTGCTCCTGGTGCAGGGTTACGGCGACGCCCGGCCAGAGTCCGTGGTCATCTGGAACCCGCCCGTCGCCCTCATGCACGCTTCGGCGGTGCTTAACATCGTGGCCTTTGTTCTCCTGGCAGCGTCCGGGATCCCGGGCAATGCCATCCGTGCGCGCATCGGCCATCCCATGACCGTCGGTGCCAAGGTCTGGGCACTGGCGCACCTGCTCGCCAATGGCGACAGCGTCTCGATGCTGCTCTTCGGCGCCGTCCTGGTCTGGGCGGTGCTGGTGTTCCGCGCCGCGCGTCGGCGTCAACCAGCCGCGGGCGCCGCAGCCGCGACCAACGCTGCTGCGACGCTTGCCACCGTGCTGATCGGCGCCGGCGCTGGCATTTGGTTCGCCTTTGTCGGCCACGCCATGCTCATCGGGGTGGCGCCGTTTAGCGGTTGAGCGACAGTCGCTCCTCGGATCGGCAACGGCCCCACTCTGCTGGCTGAGTACGACCGATTGATGCAACGCAATCGCACTACACTTGGAAGATCCACCCTACAATCACCCCATGAAATCTGCCGCCATCCCCCAGATCCGTGTCGAGCCCGAGTTGCGCGCCGAACTGGAAGCAGTGCTGCGACCGGGCGAAACAATCACGGCTTTCGTCGAAGAGGCCGTCCGTAAGGCAGTGGCGTATAGCCGGATGCAAGCCGAGTTCCACGCGCGTGCCGAGATCGCGTCCAAGGCATATCACGAGACCGGCGACGCCATCCCGGTCGCCGAGGTGCTGGATGGGCTGCAAGCCAAACTGGATGCCAAGCGCCACCAACTCGGTCGATGAGGTATGCGGTCGAGGTGGCGCCCTCCGCGCGGGCAGATCTGGAGCGCCTGTTCGACTTCCTGCTTGATCGAGCGGCGACTCTTGAGGACCTCGCGCAGGCTCAAGCTGCCATCGATGCGCTTCGAAGCGCCCTGGAGCAGCAGTTGTCGACGTCGCCCTTCAGCTTCCGCAAGGCAGCACAACGGCCGGATCAGCGCGAGCTGATCATCCCTTCGGGACGCTCGGGGTACGTCGCACTTTACGAGATCGTGGGTGGGTCCAAGGTCGTTGTGCTCGCCGTCCGACACCAACGGGAGGAGGACTACCACTAGGCTGGGTCAGCGTGAAGGCCACTGGGCCCGA
>CAMDGF010000043.1 GCA_945897555.1 Klebsiella pneumoniae
CTGCGCCGCCTGTTCCACGAGGAGAACCTGCGCGTCTACGACCCGCGCCAGCCACGTTTTGGCTGCCGCTGCTCGCGTGAGCGGGTGGTCGGGATGCTGCGCATGATCGGCCGCGACGAGGCGCAGTCGGTGCTCGATGAGCAGGGCGAGCTGCGCGTCGACTGCGAGTTCTGCAACCAGACCTACCTGTTCGATGCGCCGGGGCTGGATGAGGTGTTTGGCGCCGGCAACCTGTTCGGCGGCACGCAGACCCGGCACTGAGAGGGGCTGCTCCCGGTTATCAGCCGACCACCACCCCCTCGCGCCGCACCTCGGCCAGTTCCAGCAGGCACAAGTGTGTCACCGCCAGCCCGGCGTAGACCGGCAGCACGAGGTTGAACAAGGGCACTACGGCCAGCAGCGCGATGACGATGCCGAGCAGCCACAGCCGCCCGCCGGCGCGCTCAAAGATCAGCCGCCGCTCGGCGGCGGTGGCGTGCAGCGCCAGCGCGTCGTAGCGCAGCAGGCGTTGTGTGACCCAGCCGGTGAGCGCCAGCCCAAGCAGCGCACCCAGCCCACCGAGCAACCACAGCGGCAGCGTGAGCAGCCATAGCACCACGAATACTGCCACCGCTGTGAACGCGTTCCACAGGCTGCCCAGCCAGTTGCCGCCCTCCATCCGCTCGAGGGCGGGGTAGTCGCGGCGGCCGACCAGGTTGACGGTCCACGGCATGGCGATGAGCGCAAAGATCAGCAGCGCTGTCATCCACACCGCCGGCACCAGCAGCACCAGCAGCAGGGCCGTGGTGGCCACCGCCAGCAGCCCGCCAGCGAGGGTCTCGCCGTCCATGGCCATCATGCCGTGCATCCATTCGGGCGGCTCGACGCGTTTGGCCCAGGGTTCTGCCAGCGAGCCAGCGGCCGATCCGGCCGCGCCCAACTCGCTCTCCAGCGCGCCGCGCATCCATAGCCAGCCGTCGTGCCAGCTCAGCGCCACCACCACCAGCCACACCAGCAGCGCCAGCAGCAATGGCGCGAGGCACAGCAGCAGCATCTGCGGGTGCATAAGGCTGGCCAGTGCGCGTGCGAGCGCGTCAAAGATCTTTTGCATGGGCGGATGCTGCCACACCGGCGGTGCCGCGGGCTTTGATTTGGCCACGGACAGACGACCAGCCGGTCTGGCTTGCGTGGCCTTGCGCTGTGGGGCATACGGGTCAGCAGCGGGATGGCAAGGCATGAGCCGATGAGATGCGGTCCGCACCCCATTGCGCCGCCGGCTGATGCATCATGCCGGCTCTTGCAACCGGCCACGCGGCCACCCATCGGAGCCCCCCATGAAGCTGCTCTCCACCCTCCTCGGACTCGCCACCCTGGCTGGCGCCGCCGCCGTGACCGATGCCGATGCCGGCCCCGCCGACCTGCCCAAGGCGCCGGTCACCACCTTGGCCAAGATCGACCGCACCGTCGGCACCGGCGCCGAGGCCACGCCCGGCAAGATGGTCTCGGTGCATTACACCGGCTGGCTGTACGACCCAGCCGCTGCCGAGGGCCGTGGCAAGAAGTTCGACAGCTCGCTCGACCGCGGCCAGCCGTTCAGCTTTCCGCTCGGCGGCGGCATGGTGATCCGCGGGTGGGACGAGGGCGTGGCCGGCATGAAGATCGGCGGCAAGCGCACCCTGGTGATCCCGGCCGAGATGGGCTACGGCGCACGTGGTGCCGGCGGTGTGATCCCGCCCAACGCGACGTTGATCTTTGACGTCGAGTTGCTCGGCATCCGCTGAGCAGCCACGTTAAAGCGCCGCAACGCACGTCATTGCATGGCAGGCCGGTAAGGTGGCCGCTGCACCGCGCGCTGCCATGCAGACGATCTTTGACGCGTCTCACACTCTCGGCATGCCATACCCGTCCGAGAGCCTCACCGGCTTCGCCGACCTCTGCGCCCGGCACCCTGAGGGCCGCGATTTTGTGGTCGAGGTGCAGCGTCGGCCATCCAGCGCTGCGGTGGTGGCCATTCATGGCGACCCGATCGAGCGCGGCGTGTCGCGCATCGCCCGGCAGATCGCCGGCGAGCAGCACAACCTCTACCTGCTCGAGGGGCGATTGCCTGCGCTCAACTACGAGCACCTGCATCTGGCCAGCAGCCGCTTCGACGACCCGCGCTGCCTCGAGTTGATCGCGGCCTGCAGCCGCGTGGTCACCATTCATGGCTGCAACGGCCTAGAGGACAACGTGCTGCTGGGCGGCTTGGACCAAGACCTCAAGGCGCGCATCGCCGCCGCGCTCGCCGCGGCAGGCGTGCCCTGCCAAACCGAGGGGCACCGCTTTCCCGGCCGTCAGCCCAGCAACATCTGCAACCGCGGCGCCCGCGGGATGGGCGTGCAACTCGAGCTCACCGACCCGGTGCGCGAGGGGCGGCTGGAGGCGGCGGTGATCGCCGCCATCCGTACAGTGCTGGCTTGATCGACGCCAGAACGGCGATGACGTGAGCCGAGCCTGCTTATGCGCAGTCTTTGGCAACGAAGCCAGCACCATCTGGCAACGACCCGCCCTCCCAAGGCGCATCCAGACCCCAGCCGGCATCCGCCTGACGGTCCCAGAAGGCTTGCAGCAGACGGTGCGACTGCACGCGTTCGCTGGCAAAACCGGCGGGGCCACCGCTTCCGCGGAAGGTCAGGGACATGTGCTTCGCATCGACTGAGATGTCGACCGAGTGCAGCAGACCGAGCTGCTGCACTTGCGTCGAAGCTGACGCCCGTGGCGGTGCCTCGGTGCGCGGCTGTTCACTGGCCGCTGCCACCACCTCGTGGTGCTTGTCCACCAGTTCGGCCGAGGCCTTGCCGCCGCCAAGCATGTCGAAGCCGGACCTCAGCAGGCCAGCGACCAGCCGGCGCGTCATCCAGAGCATCGCCTCTGCATCCTCGGAGCTCAGCCGCACCCACAGGCGGTCCTCCGAATCGCTGTAGCCGATGGTGATGCTCGGGTACCAGAGCGTTTCGTTGCGCGTATCCACAGCAGAATTATGCCGCGCCCAGCATCTGCGCTCAGCTTATCGGCGCGATCTTAACGCCGCTCTCCCTCTATGCTGCCGCTGATGCCCGGCACATTGTGGCCGAGGACACCGCGGAACTTGACCCCGCGCGAGTCGAAGAAGACGGTCGACAAGATCTCGATGCCGCTGGAAGGGTCAGTGGTGCGCACGCTCATGACACATCGCGCCTGATCGAAGGTGTAGGTGCCCGTTTCCGACTGGATCTGGCGGGGGCCTTCTTCGGTGCACTTGTCGATGTCGACCAGCGTCACCGTGGTGCTGCTGGTCACCGTCATTGTGCCGGCGCCGTGGCAGAAGAACTCACCGTTGCTGGACCGCAGAGTAGTGGAGTAGAGATACTCGCCGGACAGTTGTGTCACCCGGCAGGCGGCCATCGCATCGGAGGTCGCGATCAGGGCGGGGATCGCCAAGACCGGGATCACGGCCTTGGCCAGGCTGCGGGGTGTCGATCGCTTGGCAAGTGTCGGTCGCTTCATTCGTTCAGATCCTTTTTGAGTTGATAGACCAGCTCCAGCGCTTCGCGTGGGCTCAGCGCGTCAGCTTCGATGTTGCGCAGTCGGGCGAGCACGCGCGCAGCACTCGAAGCTGAGTCCATAGGCCCAACAGTTTGTTCATTGACATCGTCCAGAGGTGAACTTTGTGGCCCCCGGGCATCGGCAGATATGTCGGTGCCGTGGTGCGCGCCCTCGGCATCGAACAGGTTGCCTTGGCTGGCAGATCCACCGCCCGCGGCCATCGCCTCCAGCTGCTTGAGCCTTGAGCGCGCCTCGCGCAGCACCGCGCTCGGCACGCCCGCCAGCTGCGCCACCTGGATGCCGTAGCTGCGGCTGGCCGGCCCCGGCTGCACTTTGTGCAGAAACACCACGCCGCCGGCGTGTTCGGCCGCCTCCACGTGCACGTTGGCGAGCGTGGGGTGCTGGGTGGAGAGTGCCGTCAGCTCGAAGTAGTGCGTGGCGAACAGGGTGAGCGAGCGATTCTCGGCGATCAGCGCACGGGCGATGGCCCAAGCCAAGGCCAAGCCGTCCCAGGTCGAGGTGCCGCGGCCGATCTCGTCCATCAGCACCAAACTATTCTCGGTGGCGTTGTGCAGGATCGCCGCCGCCTCGCTCATCTCCACCATGAAGGTGCTGCGGCCGCTGGCGAGGTCGTCGCTGGCGCCCACCCGCGTGAAGATGCGGTCCACAGGGCCGAACTCGGCGTGGCTGGCGGGCACCGCGCTGCCGACGTGTGCCAGCAGCGTGCACAGCGCCACCTGCCGCATCCATGTGGATTTGCCGCCCATGTTCGGGCCGGTGACCAGCAGCAAGCGCCGGTGCGTGGAGAACTCGCAGTCGTTGGGGATGAAGCGCTCCACCGCTGCCTCCACCACCGGGTGGCGGCTGTCGCGCAGCAGCAGGCCCGGCTCGCGGCGGAACTGCGGCGCCACCCAGCGCAGGGTCTCGGCGCGCTCGGCCAGCGCTGCGGCGGCATCGAGCCAGGCGAGATTGGCGGCGAGCCTTTGCAGCGCGGGCAGGTGCGGCTGCAGGGCGTCGAGCAGCGCCTCGTAGAGCTGCCGCTCGCGCATCAGTGCGCGCTCACGGGCAGAGAGGGCGCGGTCCTCAAAGGCCTGCAATTCGGGCGTGATGTAGCGCTCGGCATTCTTGAGCGTCTGCCGGCGGCGGTACTCGGCCGGTAGGCCCTCGGAGTGCACTCGCCCGACCTCGATGTAGAAGCCGTGGACGCGGTTGTATTCCACCTTGAGGCTCGGTATTCCGGTGCGCTCGCGCTCGCGGGCCTCCAGCGCCAGCAGGAAGTCGCCGCAGCCGCTGTCGAGCGCGCGCAGCTCGTCGAGCTCGGCGTCGGCGCCAGTGGCGATCACGCCGCCGTCCTTGAGGCTGGCCGCGGGTTGCGGCGCCAGCGTGGTGGCCAGTGTCATCAGCGCGTCGGTGGGGGCCACCACCTGCGCCAGCAGGTCCATCAGCTCGCCACTGGGCCCGCGCGCGGCCAGCCGCGCCAGCTCGCCGGTGATGTCGGGCAGCAGGCGCAGGGTGTCGCGCAGCGCCGCCAGGTCGCGCGGGCGTGCGCTGCGCAGCGCCACCCGCGCGGCGATGCGCTCAACGTCGCACACGCCCGCCAGCACGTCGCGCACCGGGCCCGGCCCGGCGCGCAGCGCCGCCACCGTGGCCTGCCGGTGGTCCAGCTCGTGGCCGGCGCGCAGCGGGTGGTGCAGAGCGCGGTGCAGCCAACGGCTGCCGGCGGCGGTGCGGGTGCTGTCGATCACGCTCAGCAGGGTGGGCTCGCGCTGGCCGCCGAGCGTCTCGGTGAGCTCCAGGTTGCGGCGCGTGGCGGCGTCCATGTGCAGCAGGTCGTTGCTGCGCTCCACCCGCGGCGGCCGCAGGTGGCCCATCTGCTGCCGCTGCGTGTGTCGGCAATAGTCGAGCAGGCCGGCGCAGGCGCCCAGCGCCAGCGCCATGCCCTCGCAGCCCCAAGGCGCCACACTCTGCACGCCGAACTGCTGGCACAGCGCGCGGCTGCCGGCGTCGGTGTCCATCTGCCACGGCGCCAGGGTGGTGACCGATGGTGCCCGGCCCGCCAACCCGTCCAGCAGCCGCTCGGCGCCGTCCGCCAGCAGCAGCTCGGCTGGCTGCACCCGGGCGAGTAATGCCGGCAGCTCGCGCGCCGGCAGCTCGGCAAGTCGCAGGTCGCCACTTGCGAGGGTGAGCCAGGCCGCCCCGGCTGCGCCATCGGCCAGGCACAGCGCCAGCAGCGGCGCATCGCGACGCTCGTCGAGCAGCGCCGCATCACTCAAGGTGCCGGGCGTGACGATGCGCACCACAGCGCGCTCCACCGGGCCCTTGGCGGTGGCCACATCGCCGATCTGCTCGGCAATGGCCACCGACTCGCCGGCGCGCACCAGCCGCGCCAGGTACTGCTCGGCGGCGTGGTAGGGCACGCCGGCCATGGGGATCGGCGCACCGGCGCTCTGGCCGCGCTGCGTCAGCGTGATGTCGAGCAGGCGCGCGGCGCGCTGGGCGTCGTCGTAGAACAGCTCGTAGAAGTCGCCCATCCGGTAGAACAGCAGCCGGTCGGCGTGCTCGGCCTTCAGCGCCAGATACTGGCGCATCATCGGGGTGTGGTCGGCAGGGTTCACTGAGCCATTCTATTGAAGTCCACCGGACAGCTGGCTCCAGCCCACTGCGCTCATTCCAGGCTGACCGGCTCCTTGAAGACCAAGGTCTTGCCTTTTACAGACATTCGCCCAGTCTCCTCCAGGCTGCGCATCACCCGGCTCACCATCTCCCGCGACGCGCCCACGTTGCGTGCAATGTCCTGCTTGGAGGGCGGCTCGATCTGCCGCCGGCCATCCACCACCTTGCTGTGGTCGAGCAGGAACTGCAGCACCCGCTCCTCCACGCTAAAGAGCGCCAGCCGCTCGATCTGCTCGTCGGCAGCGCGCAGCCGTGCTGCCAGATTGCGCATCACCGCGCGCGCCAGTTGTGGGCTGCGGTCGAGGCATTCGAGAAAATCCTCTCTGCCGATGCGCGCCAGCACGCAGTGCTCCACCGTCTCCACGTGGGCCGAGCGCGGTTGGTCATCGATCAGGCTCATCTCGCCAAACACGTCGCCGGGGTTGAGCGTAGAGAGGATCACCTCCCGGCCGTCGTCGCCTGCCAGGAACACCTTGACCCGCCCCGACACCAGCAAGAACGTGCCATCGCTGTGGCTGCCGGCCTCGACCAGGCGCGTCTTGCGGGGTACATCCACCAGCTGGGCCAGCTCGCACAGGCGCACGGCGTTGGCCTCGTCCACCTCGGAGAACATGGGGAACTGCTGCAGCAGCTGGCGAGAGATCATGGCGCCATCCTAACTACAGTTGAAGGCGTCGCGCTATCGCTGGGCGGCGTCACTCTGGCCGGGCTCACCCCGGACCCGTCAGTCCACCCACACGCGTGCGTTGGCAAACATCCGCGCCCACGGGCTGCGCTCGCCCCAGCCCTCGGGCCGCCAGCTCATCTGGATGCTGCGGAACACGCGCTC
>CAMDGF010000044.1 GCA_945897555.1 Klebsiella pneumoniae
GGCTCGGAGTGTCGAGCACACAAGGCTCGGCGAACCCCCGCTCCAAAAAACGCTCCAAGCAACACGTCACTCTTTATGGGACATCGTGGACACTGCACTTCTGGCTGCCGCACTCGGCATCATGTTGTTCTCCAGTGCGATCGTGGCGCCGACCATCTTCGCAAAGCTTGGCGCTGACACGGCCGGGCCGCTATTACGCGCTTTCTGGCCCCGTTATTACGCGGTCATCGCCCTATTGACACTGGGCGCCGCCCTGATCGCCGCTTTCGATTACGTCGCGTTGCTGGCAGGATCGGTTGCGGTCATGATGGCCATTTCTCTGTTTGCCACGCCCTCGCTCAATCGCGCGCGGGACCAAGGTCGGCATCGCGCGTTCTCGATCGGACATCGCGCTCTGGTGGGCATCAATCTGGTCGCGCTGGTCACCGTCAGCTGGGCCATCTACATGGCCCTAGCGCACTGACTCAAGGTGTTCGAGGCTGCGCTGCAGGGGCTGATCCGGCGTAGCGTAGGCCACCGTGGGCCGCCGCTCGCTTTTCTCGAACCGCCGGGCGACCCTGGCCTCTTCGGGCCCGAGTCCGTCATCTGGCGAGTCCACGCCGACTTCGTGTCGATGATGGTCGGCGGCATGCGGGCGCTCATGCTGCAGGCCTTGCATCCGCGGGCTCTGGCAGGAGTCTGGGACCATTCTGATTTTCGTCGCGATCTGTCGGGCCGCTTGTCGCGCACGGCCTTCTTCATCGCTGCGACGACCTACGGTGGGCGCGAGATGGCCGACGGGGCGATCGCGCGTGTGCGCGCCATCCATGCCACTGTGCAAGGTGTCGACGAGGCGGGACGACCCTACTCCGCCGATGAGCCGGAACTGCTCGAGTGGGTCCACCTGACCGAATGCTGGAGCTTTCTGAGCGCTTACGTGCGTTTCGTCGAGCCTGACATGCCGCTCGCCCAACAGGATCGCTACTTTGACGAGATGGCGCTGCTTGGAACGCGGCTCGGCGCAGAAGGACTACCGCGGACACGTGCTGAGGTTGAACAGCGCATGCTCGACCGGCTTCCGCACCTGGCCTACGGCACGCGCGCCAAGACCGCGCTCGGCTTCCTCGCGCGGCTCCCTGTTGAAGCCGAGAAACGCCCGCTCATGCGGCTTTTGCACGCCGCGGCCGAGATGGAGTTGCCGCATTGGGCGCATCGACTCATGGGAAGGTCGCCACCCGCCACTTTTCAGCGCGAGGCGGTCGCATTGGGCATCCGCCTGCTCGCGGTGCCGGTGCGCGGCGCCCTTCATGACGGCGTTGCTGCGCACGCGCGACGCCGTGTAGCGATGCCCCGTCGGCCGGAGACGTGAACTGCCCCATGGCCAAGACCTGTGGTGCCAGGGACCGGACTCGAACCGGCAAGGCCTTGCGGCCGGCGGATTTTAAGTCCGCTGTGGCTACCAATTTCACCACCCTGGCGTGCCGGTCATTCTACCGGCGCCAGGCGCCCGCCCCGACTCAGGCCGCCCAGGGTCCCAACAGCTCGCCGCTCTCTAGGATCTGTGTCAGTTCCGCTGCCGCGATCGGCCGCGAATACAGGTAGCCCTGCACGTAGTCGCAGCCCAGGCGCATCAGCGTGTCGTGCTGCACACGCGTCTCGACGCCCTCCGCCACCACCTCGATGCCGAGTTTCTTGGCCATGGCGATCACCGTCTCGGCGATCTCGGTGCCGGAATCGTTGGCGCCGATGGTGTCGATGAACGACTTGTCGATCTTCAGGCAGTCGATGTCGTGCCGGCGCAGGTAGGCCAGCGACGAGTAGCCGGTGCCGAAATCGTCGATGGCCACATGCAGACCCTCGTCGGCGATCTTCGACAAGGCCTCGGTGACCCGGGCGCCCGCCTCCAGCAGCAGGCCTTCGGTGATCTCGAGCACGATGCTGTCGCCTGGCAGGTCGAGTTCGTCGAGGCGCGCGCGCCACGGGCTCGGTGCATCGGTTCGCGGCAGTGAAGAGAAGGCCAAGGGCGAACAATTGATCGACAGCACCATATCCGGGCTCACCTGAGCACGCCAGGCGCGCAACTGCTCAGTGGCTTCCCGAAACACCCATTCGTCGATGCGACCGATGAGGCCGTTGCGCTCCGCCACCGGGATGAACTCAGACGGCGGGATCGGCCCGCGCTCGGCGTGCGTCCAGCGGATCAGCGCCTCGGCACGGGCCACGCGACCGGTAGCAAGCTCGATCACGGGTTGATACACCAGGCTGAACTGGTTCTCGTTGAGCGCCTGCCGCAAATCACGCGCGATCCGCACACGATTGAGCGCTCGCTCCTCAAACTCTGGCTCAAAGCGCAAGCACTGGTTACGCCCCGCCGCCTTGGCGGCGTACATGGCCTGATCGGCGTGACGCAAGAGCTCAGTGGGGTTATCGCCATCTTCGGGAAAACAGGCGATGCCGATACTGGCGGAGACATAGCTTGGCAGCGAGACCAGGTTGAACGGCTGGGAAAGGGCCTCGAGGATCTTTTGCGCGATGCCCTCCACCACCTCCAGCCCCTTGATCTGGCTGAGCAGCACGATGAACTCATCGCCACCCAGGCGAGCCACGAGATCGGTCTTGCGGACGCAAGCCTGCAGACGCTGAGCCGCTTCCTTGAGCAGCTGATCACCCTGCGCGTGGCCGATGGTGTCGTTGATGTCCTTGAACTCGTCGAGGTCGATGAACATCAGCGCAAAGGTGGCGCCATTGCGGCCGCTGGAGAACACCTCCTGCTCCAGTCGGTACTGGAACATCTGCCGGTTGGGCAGACGCGTCAGGGTGTCGAAGTTGGCTTGCTGCCAGACCATGCGCTCGGCTTGCAGGCTGCGCCGCAGGAGTTGATATTGCAAGCGCTCGTCAAGGCTGATGCAGACCAGAGCAGGATGTTCTTGCGTGCTCGGCACCAGCAGCAGGCCGCGACACGGAAAATCGATGCCGGCGCCATCCACACCGACGAGCTGCAAGCGTGCCGGTAGCCAATCGGGACTGCATGAGAAGAGGAAGATCTGATCGAGCACCGAATCGCGTGGCAGCGCCACCAGATCGAGCAGAGACCGGCCTGCCAGTTCCTCGTGCTCGCGGCCGATGTGCTGCGCAAAACCGGCATCGGCGAACTCGATGGTGCCGTCAAGACGCACAAGCACATGAGGTGCGCTGATCAAACGACGCAATTGCCGGACCGCGCCGCCCAATCTGCCGTCGGACTGTGTCATCAGAATGCTCGGCTCGAAGCGGCTAGACCGGGCCGCTCAACGGCGGCCACGAGGGCTGCGCCCTGTCGCGAGGGCGGACGACGGCGCAGCGCCGCACCCAGCCAGATGCAGACAGCGCTTCGACGAGCGTCGGGCGGCCGCGCCGATGGTCGAGGCTTGGCGAGCTGCATGGCCCGCGCAAATCAGGGTGACAGACATAGACTGGCTCGAACGGTTGCTGTGGCTAGGCGTGGCCTGTGGGCGGACAAAAAGCCCGGCACCCATGGTAGCCGAAATGGCCTATATCTGATGCCTTGATGGATCTGGTGGAGGCGCGAGGCGGAGTCGAACCGCCCTGGACGGATTTGCAATCCGCTGCATAACCGCTTTGCTATCGCGCCGTGCTCCCCCGCGACGGGCAGACCCCGGCGCGACACCGGCAGGCCCGGCATGGCGCCGGCACCTGCAAAAAAGGGAAGCGCTGGCTTCCCCCGGGTGATCTGTGGAGCGGGAAACGAGGTTCGAACTCGCGACCTCAACCTTGGCAAGGTTGCGCTCTACCAGCTGAGCTATTCCCGCATCAATCAAGTCCGCAATGATAGCGACTGCAAAATCCTGAGTCAAACAGCTTGCCTGCCCCACCCGCCTCAGCCGCTCCGGGCAGCTGCCTCGGCTCGCATCGCAGCGCGCAGGTACACCACCATCGAGACGATGGTCAATCCAGCGGCCAGCCAAGCCAGCTTGCTGCCGATGCCGGGCAGGTCGATGCCAAGCAAGGGCGCGTGGTAGAGCAACAGCAGGATGGCAACCATCTGCGCCACTGTCTTTGCTTTGCCCAGCGCGTTCACCGCAACATGGCTGCGCTGACCGAGCATCGCCATCCACTCGCGCAGCGCGGACACAGCGATCTCGCGGCCGATGATGACCACCGCGATCCAGGTCGGGATGCGCTGCAGCGCCACCAACTCCACCAACGCTGCCGCCACCACCAGCTTGTCCGCCACCGGGTCGAGAAAAGCACCGAAGGCCGAGGTCTGGCCCAGACGTCGGGCCAACCAGCCATCGAGCCAGTCGCTCAGCGCCGCAAGCAGGAACAGCGCCGCCGCGATGCGATCGATCTGATATCCACGCAAGCCGAGATCGACGTGGAACAGCCCTATGAACAAAGGGATGATGGCGACGCGCACCCAGGTGATGGCGGTCGGCAGATTCATGGCCACGACTAGTGAAGCTCCAGGTAGATGCGCTCGGCCAGGGTGCGGCTGATGCCTTCGACTCGGGCGATGTCGTCGATGCTGGCCGATTGTACGCCGCGCAATCCACCGAAATGGGCGAGCAACTGCCGGCGCCGCGCCGGCCCCACGCCTTCGATGTCCTCAAGGCTGCTTGACCGGCGTGCCTTGCCACGCCGCGCCCGGTGGCCGGTGATGGCAAAACGGTGCGCCTCATCGCGCACCTGTTGGATCAGGTGCAAGGCGGGATGGTCGGCCGGCAAGCGGCGCGGCGTCTCCTCATCCGGGAATACGAGCTGCTCCATGCCGGCTTTGCGCTCCGCACCCTTGGCCACACCGATCACTGTCAGGTCGGCCAGGCCGTGCTCGTTCAACACCTCGCAAGCGATGTTGAGCTGGCCACGGCCGCCATCGATCAAGAGGAGGTCCGGCAGCGTCGGCGGCGGTTTGGCGGCCCCTCCCGGCGCGGCGACTGCGGTCTCCAAGCCCTCGCCTTCGTCGCCTACCGAGGCCCTCTCCGCCTCATTGACCAGCGCTCTCGCCTCCCCTGCCCGCTTGAGTCGCCGCACCAGCGCTTCACGCATGGCGCCATAGTCGTCGCCGGCAGCCACGCCGGTGATGTTGTAGCGGCGATACTGGTCAGGACGCATCGCACCGTCCTCATAGACGACACAGCTCGCCACCGTGGCCTCGCCCATAGTGTGGCTGATATCGAAGCACTCGATGCGGCGTGGCGGCGCGTCCAGCCCCAAGAACTCCGCCAGCTCGGCCAAGCGGCGGTTCTGGTTGGCGCGATCACCCAGGCGAAGGACGAGCTCACGGTGGGCCGCCTCTTCAGCCATCTTGAGCCAGACCCGGCGGTCGCCGCGCGGATGCGCCCCCACCCGCACCGGGCGCCCGCCGATGGTCTGCAGCCAATCGAGCTCACCCGCCTCCGGCTCGTCGCTGACCACCAGTTCGGGCGGCACGCCGCCATCGCCGTAGCGCTGCCCGGCAAAGGCCACCAGCACCTCGGCAGGGGTCGCGTCCTGTCCGTGCTGCGGAACGTAGACCCGGTCGCCCAAATGCTGGCCGTTGCGCACCATGGCCAGACACACCGCGCTCATGCCGCCGGCCTGCACCACGGCGATGACGTCGACATCTCCCACCGCCCCGCCCTCGCGGCTCATGGCTTGCTGTGCCCGCACCTTGGCCAGCGCCGAGAGCTGGTCGCGGAACACTGCCGCCTGCTCGTATTCCAGGGCCTCGGCGGCGGCGGTCATGCGCGCCTCGATGGCCGCAGTCACCTCGTCGGCCTTGCCCTCCAGGAACATCGCTGCAGCGTTGGCATCAGCCGCGTAATCCTCTGGCGTGATGAAGTCGACGCAAGGCCCACTACAACGCTTGATCTGGTAGAGCAGGCAGGGGCGCGAGCGATGTGCCATGACATTGTCGGTGCAGGTGCGCAGGCGGAACACCCGTTGCAGCAGTTGCAGGCTCTGCCGCACCGCCCCGGCACTGGCAAACGGCCCGAAGAAACGCTGGCGGCGGTCGGGAGTGCCACGGAAACGCCCCAGCCGTGGGAAACGGTGCTGGCTCAGGACGATATACGGATACGATTTATCGTCCCGGAACAATATGTTGTACTTGGGACTTAAACTCTTTATGAGATTGTTCTCGAGCAGCAGCGCCTCGCCCTCCGAGCGCGTCACCGTGATCTCCACGGCGTGGATCTGCTCGACCATGCGCGCGATGCGTGGCCCATGGCCCGACTTCTGGAAATAGGTCGAGACGCGTTTCTTGAGGTCGCGCGCCTTGCCCACATACAGCACTGCGCCGTCGGCGGCGATCATGCGGTAGACACCCGGCGCATTGGGCAGCGCGCCAAGTCCGATGGCCGGATCGATTCGCACCTGAGCCTCGAGGGCCTCGAGGGTGTCGCGGGCTTGCCAGTGCACCGCAGCGGGTTCGTGCGCGTCAGCCGGCCCTGCCCCGCTGGCGCCCGCCGGACCACCCGATGTGTCGTCCGGGCGTGGCAAACGCGTGTAGCTGCGCTTGGCAGCGGCCGGGTCACGCGGCCGGGAGCGCGCCATCAGCCGGCCCCCGCATCGCCGCGCGCATCCAGCAGCGCACGGGCTGCCGCGAACACCGCCGCAAACATGGCCGGCGTGAGCCGACGGGTCGAGGTGTTGTAGCGGCTGCAGTGATAGCTGTCGATCAGCAGCCGGCCATCCGGCAGGGCATGTTGCGCCGCATGCGCAAAGGCATATGCCGCTCGCTGCAAGCCCAGCGCATCCAGCACCGCCTGGTGGGCGATGGTGCCCAGCGCGATGACCACGCCGTCGGCCGGATGCGCCGCCAGGTCGTGCGCCAGGAACGCGTTGCAGCGCCGCACCTCGGCCGGCTC
>CAMDGF010000045.1 GCA_945897555.1 Klebsiella pneumoniae
GCGGTGGAGAACCCGCGCGACATCTCGGTGAGCCTGGTCAATGCCCAGCAGGCGCGTCGCGCGCTCGACCACCTGGTCGGCTTCAATCTGTCGCCGGTGCTGTGGCGCAAGATCAAGCCAGGGCTCTCTGCGGGACGTGTGCAGAGCCCGGCGCTGCGCCTGATCGTCGAGCGTGAAGAAGAGATCGAGCGCTTCCAGAGCCGCGAGTACTGGTCCCTGCACCTTGAGACGAACGAGGGCGGGCAGGCCTTCACGGCCAAGCTGACCAAGTGGCAGGGCGCCAAGGTCGAGCAGTTCAGCTTCACCACCGAGGCCGAGCAGGCCGCCGTGGTCGCCGCGCTGCAGGGCCAATCGGCCGCCGTCATCTCGGTCGAGAAGAGTGCCAAGACCCGCCGTGCCGCCGCGCCGTTCACCACCAGCACGCTGCAGCAAGAGGCGGTGCGCAAGCTCGGCATGACCACCGAACGCACCATGCGCACGGCGCAGTCGCTCTATGAGGGGGTAGACATCGGCGAGGGCACGGTCGGCCTCATCACCTACATGCGGACCGACTCGGTGACGCTGGCGCGTGAGGCCATCGCCGATATCCGCGCCTACATCGAGCGCGAGTTCAGCGGCAAGGACAATGACCGGGGCGCCTACCTGCCCGAGCGCCCCAACGTCTACAGCAACGCCGCGGCCAACGCGCAGGAGGCGCACGAGGCGATCCGCCCGACCGCCATCAGCCGCACGCCGGACAGCGTCCGCCAGTACCTCTCGCCCGAGCAGTTCCGCCTGTACGAGATGGTCTGGAAGCGCACCCTGGCGAGCCAGATGAGCCCGGCGCAGTACGACACCGTCGCCGCCGACATCGCCGTGGGCGAGGGCGTGTTCCGCGCCACCGGCCAGACGCTGGTCTTCCCCGGCTTCATGGCGGTCTACCTGGAGGGCGAGGACGACAAGGCTGAAGAGGGCGAATCGCGTCTGCCGGCACTGACCGAAGGCGACGCGCTGCCAGCCGAGCGCATCTACGGCGAGCAGCACTTCACCCAACCACCGCCGCGCTACACCGAGGCGAGCCTGGTCAAGGCGCTCGAGGAGTTCGGCATCGGCCGCCCGTCGACCTACGCCAGCATCGTCAAGACGCTACAGGACCGCGAATACGTGGTGCTGGAGAAGAAGCGCTTCACCCCGACCGGCATCGGCCGGCTGGTGTGCGGCTTCCTGGTGCACTACGCGCGCCAGTATGTCGACTACGACTTCACCGCCAAGCTCGAGGCTGAACTCGACGGCATCAGCAAGGGTGAGGTCGACTGGATCCCGGTGATGGAGCGCTTCTGGAGCGGCTTCCACGGCACCGTAGAGGGCTTGGCCGACGTCCTGCCCGGCATCCCGCTGCCCGAACCCTGCCCCAAGTGCAGCAAGCCGGTTCACCTGCGCGCCTCGAGCCGCGGTTTGTTTTGCGGTTGCACCGGCTACCCCGACTGCGACTACACCAAGCCGTGGGGCCGCGACGAGAACGAGCCGGCAAATCGTGCACTCGGCGAGGACCCGGACAGCGGGCTGCAGGTCTACCTGTGCAAGGGCCCCTACGGACACTACGTACAGCTCGGCGAGACGCCGCCGCCCCCGCCCAAAGATGCCAAGGGCAAAGACAAGGTGGAGAAGGGCAACCGCGCCGAGGTCCCCAAGCCCAAGCGCGCCAGCTGGCCCAAGGAGAAGCCGCTTGAGGACGCGACGCTGGACGACGCCGTCTACCTGCTCTCGCTGCCACGCGTCATCGGCCTGCACCCGGACGGCAAGCCCATCGAACTCGGTTCGGGCAAGTTCGGCCCCTACGTGAAGCACAACGGCATCTTCAAGTCGCTGGCCAAGACCGACAGCATCTTCGGCATCGAGCTGGCGAGAGCGCTCGAGCTGCTCGCTGCAGAGAAGGGTGGCGCCGGCGTCGGCAAGATCCTCGGCATGCACCCCAAGGATGGCCGCCCCATCACCACCGGCAGCGGAAAGTTCGGCCCCTACGTGAAGTGGGGCGACGTCTACGCTTCCATCCCGAAGGATGAGGAGCCGGATGCGGTCGACCTCGACATGGCGATCGACCTGATCGCCGCCAAGGTCGCCAAGGCGCTTGGCGACAAGACCGGCGGCATCGTCGTCGACCCAGCCAAGATGCCGATCGGCAAGGCGCGCCAGCGCAGCGCCCCGCGCGAACGCATGGAGGCCGACGGCAACCGCGTCGACGGGCCGCGCATGGTCAAGGCCGGCGGAGGTGCAGGGGGTGGTACCGGTGGGGGTGCAAAGCCCAGCGCCGGACGTGGCCGTAGCCGTGGCGGGTCGCGCAGTGGCGGCGGCGGTGGTCGTCCGCCGCGCAAGGGGGGCGATGCATGAACGCCGCAGCCATCGAGCGCATCTACAGCTTCGAGTTCTTTCCGCCCAAGACCCCCGAGGGCATGCAGAAGCTGCAGGAGACGCGCAACCAGCTCGCCCAGCTCAAGCCCAAGTTCTTCTCGGTGACCTACGGCGCGGGCGGCTCGACGCAAGAGCGTACCCTCGAAGCAGCCATCGACATTCAGGACCACGGCTGCGAGGCGGCGCCGCATCTGTCCTGCATCGGCTCGACGCGCGAGAACATCCGCGCCATGCTGCAGACCTACAAGACGCACGGCATCCGTCATACCGTGGCGCTGCGCGGAGACTTGCCCTCCGGCACCATGGATTTCGGCCATTTCCGTTTTGCCTCTGACCTGGTCGAATTCATTCGCACCGAGACCGGCGATTGGTTCGAGATCGAGGTCGCGGCCTACCCCGAGGTCCACCCGCAGGCGCGCAGCGCACGCGACGACCTCATGGCCTTCAAGCGCAAAGTGCAAGCTGGCGCCAACTCGGCCATCACCCAGTACTTCTACAACGCCGACGCCTACTTCCAGTTCGTCGAAGACTGCCAGCGCGAGGGGCTCGACATCCCGATCGTGCCGGGCATCATGCCGATCAGCAACTTCAGCCAATTGGTGCGCTTCTCGGAGGCATGCGGCGCCGACATCCCGCGCTGGCTGCGCATGAAGATGCAAAGCTTCGGCGACGACTCGGCGTCGATCCGCGCCCTCGGCCTCGACGTGGTGACCAATCTCTGCGACCGGCTGCTCGCCGGCGGCGCACCCGGGCTGCACTTCTTCACGATGAACCGCGCCGGGCCCACCAGCACCGTCTGGCAGCGCTTGGGGCTCTGACACAAGGTCGATGACTGTTTTGGGGCGGTTGCTGATGGTGGCGGGCGGGGCTTTCCGTCGGGTGTCCTTTTCGAAGCGACTTCGCGAAGCGTGCAGCTAGAGCAAGTGACACCCGAGGTAGTGGGCTGCCCGGCACCTGACACCCTCACCGCAGGTAGTGGGCCGCTGGGCACCCTCACTACGCGTGGTCGGCTGCCCCGCTAAACCGGCTCCGCCCAAAGGTCGTGGATGTCAGCGTCGGTGATGCGGACATCGAGCCAGTCGCCAACGGCCACGTTCTCAGCGCCCTCGACATAGACCACGCCGTCGATCTCCGGTGCATCGGCGGCCGAGCGGGCGAGCACGGTGCCCTCTTCGCCGACCTCGTCGACCAGCACCCGCATCTCAGCGCCCACCTTGGCGATGAGCCGATTGGCCGAGATGTTCTCTTGCAGGTGCATGAAGCGCTCGCGTCGCTGCTCGGCCACCTCCGGGTCGACCGCGCCGGGTAGTACGTTGGCGGTGGCGCCCTCCACCGGTGAGTAGGTAAAGCAGCCGACGCGGTCGAGCTGCGCTGCCTCCAGCCACTGCATCAGCTGTTCGAAATCGGCCTCGGTCTCGCCGGGGAAGCCGACAATGAAAGTGGAGCGCAGCACCAGGTCGGGCACCATCTCGCGCCAGCGCTCGATGCGGCGCAGCGTGTTCTCGGCCGCGGCCGGGCGGCGCATGGCCTTGAGCACCGTCGGGCTGGCGTGCTGGAACGGGATGTCGAGGTAGGGCAGCAGGTTGCCGCCCTCCGCCATCAGCTCGACCAGCTCGTCGACGTGCGGGTAGGGGTAGACGTAGTGCATGCGCACCCACGCGCCGAGCGTAGAGAGCTCGCGCGCCAGCTCGGTGATGCGCGTCTTCACGGGCTTTCCGCCCCAGAAATCGGTGCGGTACTTGCGATCCACGCCATAAGCCGAGGTGTCCTGACTGATCACCAGCAGCTCCTTGACGCCGCTCTCAACCAGCTTCTCGGCCTCGCGCAGCACCTCGCCGGCCGGCCGGCTGTCGAGCCCGCCGCGCATCGAGGGGATGATGCAGAAGCTGCACTTGTGGTCGCAGCCCTCGGAGATCTTGAGATAGGCGTAGTGGCGCGGCGTGAGCTTGATGCCAGCCGGGGGGATGAGGTCGGTGAACGGGTCGTGCGGCTTGGGGAGGTACTCATGCACCGCGCCCATCACCTCGTCGAGTGCATGCGGCCCAGTGACGGCCAGCACAGCCGGGTGGGCATTCAGGATCACATCACGCTTGGCACCAAGGCAACCGGTGACAATCACCTTGCCGTTCTCAGCCAGCGCCTCGCCGATGGCGTCGAGTGATTCCTCGACGGCAGAATCAATAAAGCCGCAGGTGTTGACCACCACCAAGTCGGCGCCATCGTAATCGGCTGAGATGTCGTAGCCCTCAGCGCGCAATTGCGTGAGGATGCGCTCGGAGTCGACCAGCGCCTTGGGACAGCCCAGCGACACAAAGCCGACACGCGGCGATGCCGTGGTCGAATCTGCCACGCCCTACGTGTCCGATTTGGTCTCGGGCTTGCCCGGGAACGGAGGGAAGGGGAAGCCTTGGAGCATGTTGCGCGTCTGGCTCTCGAACTGGCCCTGCATGTCGGCGAACAACTTGGCGCTCTGCTCGAGGTAATTGCCCACCATGCCCTGCAGCGCCGGCGCTTGCATGGCGAGCAACTGCTGCCACATCTCGGCGCTCATCTTGGCGGTGTCGCCGAGTTCGGCCTGCTGGTTCTTGAGCTTGGACTGCAGGTCGATGAAGGTCTGCAGGTTGCGCTCAAGAAAGCTCCCGAGGAAGCCCTGCATGGTGTGGCCGTAGAAGCGGATGATCTGCTCAAGCACTTGGCTGGAGAGGATCGGCGTGCCGCCGCCCTCTTCCTCGATGATGATCTGCAGCAGGATGCTGCGCGTGAGGTCCTCGCCCGACTTGGCATCCACCACTTGGAAGGTGGCTTGATCCATCACCAGCGTCTTGACGTCGCCGAGCGTGATGTAGGCACTGGCTTGGGTGTCGTAGAGCCGGCGGTTCGGGTACTTCTTGATCAGTCTGGGTGGCATCGTCGTCATACGGGTTCGCTGCGCTGCGACACGCGGCCTAAGTGCCTAATTCGTGGATTTTATTCCTTTCCACCACGACGCTACACATCGCGATGCAAAAAAGTTGTTGACAGCCCGAAGCAGCCCTCGCTAGCATATTTGTGCAATGCAACATTCACGGCCTCGTCGCCACCTCTCAAACCTGTAAAGGAGTCTGAAAATGCTGAACATCAACACCCAGTTCGCAGATGCACAAAAAGCCGTTGCTGAGCAAGGCGCTCGCCTCGCCCACATCTCGCTGGCCAACACCCAAAAGCTGGTCGACCTGCAAATGAAGCTTGCCGAAGCCACCGTGGCCGACTTCACCGAAGCCGCCAAGACCATCGCCGCTGCCAAGGACATGAACGACCTGATGAGCATGCGCAGCAAGTGGGCTGAGACCTCGATCGAAAAGTCGGTCAACTACGGCAAGGCCGTTTACGAGACCTCGACCAAGGCCCAAGCTGAAGTCAACCAGTTCATGCAAGACAGCTTCGCCAAGCTCAACAGCGACCTGACCGCCGCTGTCGAATCGGCCACCAAGTCGGCCCCGAACGGCACCGACGCCTTCCTGTCGGCCGTCAAGTCGACCGTTGCTGCCACCTCGGCTGCCGTTGATAACATGACCAAGGCTGCCAAGCAGGTCGCCGAGATGACCGAATCGACCGTCAAGGCCGCTGCGACCGCAACCGCCGATGCCGTCAAGGCTGCACCGGCCAAGCGCGCCGCTGCCGCTGCCTGAGTCGTCTGACGGACAACTGGATCCCCCGGCCGCCACCCCTGGCGGCCCGTCCCCCAAAGGGACTTGCAACCGCGCCACCCGGCGCGGTTTTTTTTCGTCCAGCGCTAGACTGACAGCCACCGACCACGGGCGAAGACCATGAACGCAACAAGCTCAAAGACCGCCATTGTCACCGGCGCCGGCAGCGGCATCGGCCGCGG
>CAMDGF010000046.1 GCA_945897555.1 Klebsiella pneumoniae
TAGTAGGTGTTGGCGCTGAACAGGACGTTGTCGTTGAACTGGTGCTTGAGCGCCAGGTTGAGGAAATTGCTGTTGTTCTGCGTCTGGTCGGGGCGGGTGAAGATGCTGCTGTAGCCTTGCGTGCGCAGGAACTCGATCGGCGTGAAGCCATTGCCGATGAGGTTGTTGTTGGCGAACGACCAGGTCAGGTCGATGTCGGTGGCGGCATTGGCCCAACCCATCTTGCCGAACACCTGCTGCACACGCGTCGGCGAAAAGTCGCGCCAGCCATCGTCGCGGAAATCATTGGCCGTGATGAACCAATCGAGGCCCTTGTCGTTGGAGCCGCCGTGCTCGAACTCGACCGCGCGACGGCTGTAGTCGCCGTAGTAGGCCTGACCGCGGGTGCCGCCATGGGTGCGGCCATTCTTGGTCTGGATCGACAAGGCTCCACCCAGCGTGTTGAGGCCGAACAGCGGGTTGGAGCCCGGCATCAGCGAAATGGTGGAGATGGCCGACCGCGGGATGAGGTCCCAGCTGATCTGGTCGCCGAGCGCCTGGTTCATGCGCACGCCATCCATGTAGACCGACAAGCCCTGCGGGTTGCCCAGCAGCGGGCTGAGGGTGAAGCCGCGGTAGCTCACGTCGGGCTGCACCGGGTTGTTCTGCACGTCATTGATGTGCACACCGCCGAGGTTGCGGTTCATGAAATCGGTGAGATCGCTGGCTTGGCTGCGGTCGAGGTCGCGCGAGGTGGCGGTCTGCACCGGCGCGGCGATCTCCTCCTTGGCGGTGCCGAGCGAAGGCAGCGGTGTGATGCTGATCACATCGACGCGGGGCGCCTCGGTCTTCTCGGAGACGCTCTTGTCGGCAGCGAGTGCCGAATGCGCGGCAAATGCGGCGGCCACGGCAGCCGCCAAACGAAGGTTGATGCTGTGTCGGGTGAACATTATTTTTGCTCTGGACAAGGTGTGTTCAAGATGGCAATTAGTGTGCCGACCCGCCTGTTCCAAGGCCCGGGAGCATTTCCCGAGATGGGTGCAATTGCCGCACCTTGGGCCTGTTTCGTTGCAAAAACACAACACTCAGCAAAAACGCCGCAGTGGTGCCCACACAAAGACACGGTTGATTGGCACAATCAAAGCCTGCCCAGCAGCCAGTGCCCAGCTTGCTTGGCTGCGCACCGCCTCCATAACATCTGCCATGTCTCGCCACGACTCACTCAAGTACACGCCCCGCGCCATCGGCCTCCACTGGCTGATCGCGCTGCTCGTTGTCTGCATGATGGCGGTGGGCTTCACCATGACCGATCTGCCCAAGGGTCCGGATTCGCCGCGCGGCATGGTGTTCAACTGGCACAAGACCTTCGGCATCATCACCGGGCTGCTGATCCTCTACCGCTACTGGTGGCGCAGCAAGAACCCGCCACCCATCTTGCCGCCCGAGGTGCCTCAGTGGGAGGTGCGGCTGGCCAACGTGAGCCACCGGCTGCTCTATGCGTGCATGTTCATCATGCCGGTCTCAGGCTATCTGGGCTCCAACTTCCACCCCAAGCAGTACGGCGTGAAGCTCTTCAACAGCGACAGCCTCCACCTGGAAGCGTGGGGTGGGGCCAATGAGCAGGTGTACGGTCTCTTGCGCGACACCCATAGCGCTGCTGCGCTGCTGCTCGCCGCACTCATCACCCTGCACATCGTCGCTGCCTTCAAGCACCTGTTCTCCGACAGCGGGGTGTTCCGCCGCATGATGCCCTGACAGGCGCTGTTGTCGCGCCAGCCTCTAGCCACGGCGACCGCCAACCCCACCCTCGCACCCTGGTGAATCACGTGAACCGTCCCCCAAGCCCTCCCTCGGCGCTCCCGCGTCTGATCTTTGCCAGCCGTTGGCTGCAGCTGCCGCTCTACCTGGGCCTGATCGCCGCGCAGGGCGTCTACGTGTACAAGTTCTGGGTGGAGCTGGTCGATCTGATCGGCGCCGCGTTGGGCAGCACCAGCTCGCTCGAGCACATCATCACAGCGGTCGGTGCGCCCGATGGCACCGTCGGCCTCACCGAGACGGTGATCATGCTGGTGGTGTTGAGCCTGATCGACGTGGTGATGATCAGCAACCTGCTGATCATGGTGATCGTTGGCGGCTACGAGACCTTTGTGAGCCGCATGCACCTAGAGGACCACCCGGACCAGCCGGAGTGGCTCAGCCATGTCAACGCCTCGGTGCTCAAGGTCAAGCTGGCCACGGCCATCATCGGCATCAGCTCGATCCACCTGCTCAAGACCTTCATCAACGCACAGGCCTACGACGAGAAGACGCTCATCGCGCAGACGGTGATCCACATCACGTTCCTGCTGTCGGCGATCGCCATCGCGTATTGCGACAGGTTGATGCTTGGGCCGGGGAATAAGCACTAGGGCCCGTCCACCTGCCGTCCCTGACCTAGGCGCCCATCCCGACGGTGGTCTGCGCTTCTAAGCGGGGTTCTTGGCCTCGATCACCCACTGAAAAGCGCCGAGGTTGCGGCGCAGTTTTTCGCGCGGCACGCCAAGTGTCTTGACGAGTGGCTCGAAGGCCTCGAGCGCCTTGGCGGTCTGCTCCCGGTCAACAATGCGCGCAGAAGCCGACACGACCGACCAGCCAGCGTCCTTGAACATCTCTACAGCGCTGTCGAGCGTAAAGAAGCGCAGATGCGTGCGGTCAAGCAGGCCGGAATCAGCATACTTCCATTCACCCTTGAGCTGTCCCAGCAGCAGCGACCAATTGGACACGTTGGGGATACAGGCAATGCAAGTTCCGCCCTTGCGCACCCTCTCGCGGAAGGCACGCACGAAGCCCCAAGGATCCCTCAAGTGCTCGAGCACATCGCCAAAGACCAGCAGGTCTGCCTGCCGGCCGTTCGCCCAGCGGTCATACTCCGCCAGCGAATCAGCCCGCTCGACATCGCCGACAAAGACCTGCGAGAGCCTGTCCCGTGCGATAGCGGCCATCTCCTCGACATACTCGAAGCCGCAGTAGGTGCAACCCGGGTTGGCTAGCATGTAGGTGTGGCCCAGCTTGCCAGCGCCCACGCCGACCTCCACGACCAGATCAGCGCCGGGCGGCATGCGCTGGAGGATGTCGGGGTTGACGTTGTCGTAGTAGGCACCAGCGGTCATGAATCCACCTCAGTAGCGGCTCGCGGAAGAGGAAAGGCCATCCGGGTTTTTTGTTCAGCGATCAAACGGTCGATGTACAGCAAAACGTCGGGCAAGGACTTCATGAATGACTCGCCCGTAAAACATTCAACACCCTTCGCGGGTAACAGATAGTTGCCGTGGACATTCAATTCGCCAGGCTGCACATGCATGCAGGGCACCCCGGCACACCAAAAGCGCGTGAGCGCCGAGGTCACCTGCCCGACACCAATGCATAACGCCGCGGTTGAAATCAGTTCGCCGAGGTCGCCATCCCATGCCTCGATCGCCAACCTGCCGACCACCCGAACCGGGGTCGATGGCCTCGCCCGCAGCACCGGCCGCAGCCCCCTGGCAGCCAAACCCAGGGCCAGCGCTTCCACAAAATCGAGAAGCTCGCTGAGCCCGTGCACCGGGAGGCCGCTCACATCGTCGATCTCATTGAGGACGATGACGAACGCGCCCCCCGCATCAAGGGCCTTGGGTGAGCCTTGGACGAGGGTCGGCGCGGGCAAAGGCGCCCGGTCGAACGGCTCGAGGGGCCGCACCGACTGCATCACGCCGATCACATCGCTCGCCAATCTCGGCAAAGGGCCCACGCAGATTGTGGAATGTGGAACGATGGCCACCGGCTCGCGCTGATCGTAGAAGGCAGAGCAGACCGGGCCGAACAAACCACCATCATGGTCTGAGAGCGCGGCCAGAGAGACGCCGTACTTGCCGCGCAACAGACTCAGCATCTTGAAAGCGCGGAACTGAAATGCCAAGCGCTCAAGCCAATGCTCCACTTGCAGGACGCTACCTTCCACGCCTGCCATGCCCAATTCTTCGACAAATGCCCGGTAGATGCCGCGAGGCACCTCGGCATCGAACGGCAGATCCCGAACCACTGGACTGCTGCGATCCAGTTCGATGCGCCGTCCATGCAGCACAGTCTCGTAGTAAGGGCTTTCAAGTGCAAGAAACTCGTTGCCTCCATACCTCTCGGCAAGGTCTGCCTGTGCGTAAAAAGTGGAGGGTAGATGCACCAGACGAGCACCCTGCAGATGGTGGGCTGATGTGCGGAAGGAGGATCGCCACACGCCTGGGACATAGGGCGGCGGGAAAGGGCAGTCGATGGGTATCTTGACCACGCGCTTCCCCGCCCGCCTGAGGCCATCGGTGAGAATCTGTGAACGGATCAGCGAGGGATGAAGGTAGTCCTGCGCGTTGGCAAACTGGCAGACGGCCAAGCGATTCGGGAGACGATGCAGGTCATAAGTCCTAAGCCATTCAAGGAGTGGCAACAGAGATTTGCCGAACAGCAGCTTGTCCCAGAAATCCCAACCTTGGCTGATATGACGACCCGTCGCGTCCGCGAGGTGGCGGGCGATGTCTGCATCGACCTCGCGCGCCCGCTGTTCCGCAAAGACAGCAATGTCGTTCGCCCTGTCACTCGACAGGGGTGCATCGATCAAGTCGACGGAATCGCGCAAGCCCTCCGAGCAGAGCAGCAAGAACGCATTCGCAGAGGTGCACTGCACTCTGGTCCGGGTCTTTTTGAGCCACCCCAGTAGCAAGACAGCCTCGTGCTTGCAAGTAATAAGGACTTGCACTTCCGAGGAGTCGGCAGTCATCGTCGCCTCCAGGCAGCGCTAGGAAGCTTCTGCAATGAAATCGTGGGTGTCACGACAAGGAGTGTCGGCCAGCAGGATAAGCCTTTGCAAGGGGCGTACCAACAAACGGCATCGCCCGAGGACTTGCGATACGATCGCTTGATGCTATCAGCCTCGACAATCCTGATCACCGGCGGCACCGGCTCGTTCGGCAAGGCCTTCGTCAAGACCGTCCTCGAGCGCTTCCCCGACGTCAGGCGCCTTGTGGTCTTCAGCCGCGACGAGCTCAAGCAGTTCGAGATGGCTCAGCAGTTCCCTGACACCCGTTACAAGTGCTTGCGCTATTTCATCGGTGACGTGCGCGATGGCGACCGCCTCAAACGCGCGCTGCAGGGGATCGATGTCGTCATCCACGCGGCGGCGCTCAAGCAGGTACCAGCGGCTGAGTACAACCCGTTCGAGGCCATCAAGACCAATGTTCTGGGCGCGCAGAACCTCATCGAAGCGTGTCTGGATGCTGGGGTCAGGCGGGTCGTTGCGCTTTCTACCGACAAGGCCGCTGCGCCGATCAATCTCTACGGCGCGACCAAGCTCTGCTCCGACAAACTTTTTACCGCAGCCAACAATATCCG
>CAMDGF010000047.1 GCA_945897555.1 Klebsiella pneumoniae
CTTGGAGCCGGGCCCAGCGGGCTGGCCCAACTCAGAGCCTTCCAGTCCGCTGCCCAGCAGGGTGCCGAGATCCCCGAACTGGTCTGCTTTGAGAAGCAGGCCGACTGGGGCGGTCTGTGGAACTACACCTGGCGCACCGGCCTGGACGAGCACGGCGAGCCGGTACACGGCAGCATGTACCGCTACCTGTGGTCGAACGGCCCCAAGGAGTGTCTGGAATTCGCCGACTACACCTTCGACGAGCATTTCGGCCGGCCGATGGGCTCCTACCCGCCACGCGAAGTCCTGTTCGACTACATCAAGGGCCGCGTCGAGAAGGCTGGCGTGCGCCAGTACATCCGCTTCAACTCGCCGGCGCGCGGGGTCTCGTACGACCAGTCGACCGGCAAGTTCACCGTCACGGTGCACGATCACAGCAAGAACCTGACCTACTCCGAAGAGTTCGACTACGTGGTGGTGGCGACCGGCCACTTCTCGATCCCGAACGTGCCCGAATTCCCCGGCTTCTCGCACTTTGGCGGCCGCGTGCTGCACGCCCACGATTTCCGTGACGCGCTTGAGTTCAAGGACAAGGATGTGCTGATCGTCGGCGCCAGCTACTCGGCCGAGGACATCGGCTCGCAGTGCTACAAGTACGGCGCCCGCTCGATCACCAGCTGCTACCGCACCAACCCGATGGGCTACGACTGGCCAGCGAACTGGGAAGAGAAACCCAACATGACCCACGTCGAGGGCAAGCGGGTGTTCTTCCAGGACGGCACCAGCAAGGAGATCGACGCGATCATCCTGTGCACCGGCTACCTGCACCACTTCCCCTACATCGACGAAGACCTGCGCCTGAAGACCAACAACCGTCTCTGGCCGCTCGACCTTTACAAGGGCATCTTCTGGGAGAAGAACCCGAAGATGATGTACGTCGGCATGCAGGACCAGTGGTACAGCTTCAACATGTTCGACGCACAGGCCTGGTACGCACGCGACGTGGTGCTGGGCCGCATCAAGTTGCCTGACTACGACACCATGCACGCTGAGGACCTGCGCTGGCGCGAGGAAGAACTGAAACTCGAGACCGCCAAGGAGATGTACGAGTACCAGGGCGAGTACATCCGGCAGCTGATCGAGGCCACCGACTACCCGACCTTCGACATCGACGCCGTCAACGAGACCTTCCTGCAGTGGAAGCACGACAAGGCCGAGGACATCATGGGCTACCGCAACAAGTGCTACCGCTCGGTGATGACCGGATCGATGGCGATCCCGCACCACACGCCCTGGCTCGAGGCGCTGGACGATTCGCTGGCGACCTACCTCACCACGCCTGGCGGCAAGTAGCCCGGCATGCGCACGGCAGAGGGCTGGCTGCGGCACGTTGCACTGGGTGGCGGAGAGACATGCCTCGAACTGGCCGCCGGCGACCGCCTGCGGGTGGTCGACCCGGAGGGCGGACAGCCCGGCGAGCTGCTGATCGCCGCCAGCTGGAGCCCGCCTGAGGGCCTCGCCTGGTCTGCCCTCACGGGCTCCGGCGACCAAGTTCCGGCATGGCTGCGGGCCCAGACCGGCGCAGTGCTCTACCAGGCCAGCCTGTTCGGACAGGATTCCGCGCCCGGCGGCAGCATCGAGATCGCCTTCAGCAGCCCGGCGCGGGTCGTGCTGCGTGCGCCGGGTGCGCGCATGAACCCCGACAGTCAGGACACCGCCACAGCCCTGCTGGCCGAGATCCTGCATGCCAGTTCTCAGCGTGGGCTGGCACCAGCACCGCTGGCGGAGCCGCTGGTCGACCTGCGCATCGCTGCTGGCACCGCCGCCACCTACACGGTGCGCGCCGGCGACTACATCCAGATCATCGACGTCGATGGTCGGCAATGCTCGGACTTCCTGGCCTTCCACGCCGGCGACCTTGAGGCCGGCCGCGAATATGGCATCGACCCCACCACCACCCGCACCCTAATGGGCACCGCCAACCCGGGCCCGGGTCTCCACTCGAAGTACTACGACGGGCAGCAGCGACCGCTGGTGGAGGTGGTGCGCGACACCGTCGGCCGCCACGACACCTTCATGCTGGCCTGCAGCGCCAAGTACTACGAGGACATGGGCTACCCCGGCCACGCCAACTGCAGCGACAACTTCAACCGCGCACTCGCCGGGCACGGCATCGCTGCCCGCACCGGCTGGCCGGCGATCAACTTCTTCTACAACACGCTCTACCAGGCCGACGACACCATCACGCTGGACGAGCCTTGGTCACGCCCCGGCGACTACGTGCTGCTGCGGGCCCTCACCGACCTGGTCTGCGCGTCCTCGTCCTGCACCGACGACATCGACCCGGCCAACGGCTGGGAGCCGACCGACATCCACGTGCGCACCTACCCGGCCGCGTGCAACTTCAGCAAAGGCATCGCGTTCCGTATGAGCCCAGACTCTGAACCTCGCATGACGCGTGAGACCGGCTTTCACGCCGCCACCACCGCGCTGACCCGGCGGATGGTCGAATACCGCGGCTTCTGGTTGCCCGAATCGTTCTCCGGCAACGGCCCGATCGACGAGTACTGGGCCTGCCGCGAGCGCGCCGTACTGGTCGATCTGTCGCCCCTGCGCAAGTTCGAGGTCACCGGGCCGGACGCCGAGGCGCTGGTGCAGGCGGCGGTGACACGCGACATCCGCAAGCTAGCGGTGGGCCAGGTGGTCTACACCGCCTTCTGCCACGAGCACGGTGGCATGCTCGACGACGGCACCGTGTTCCGTCTCTGCCAGAACAACTTCCGCGTCGTCTGCGGCGACGAGTACGTCGGCACCTGGCTGCGCGAGCTGGCGCAGCGGCTCGGGCTCAAGGTCTGGGTCCGCAGCTCCACCGACCAGCTGCACAACGTCTCGCTGCAGGGACCGCTCTCGCGCGACATCCTGCGCACGGTGCTGGTCACGCCGCCGCATCAGGCCTCGGCCGACGAGCTCAAGTGGTTCCGCTTCACCGTCGGCAAGATCGACAACCGCGCCGTAGTGGTGTCGCGCACCGGCTACACCGGCGAGCTCGGCTACGAGGTGTGGTGCCACCCTGACGATGCGGTGGCGATCTGGGACACGCTGATGACCGCCGGCGAGCCGCACGGCATCGCGCCGATGGGGCTCTCCGCCCTCGACATGGTGCGCATAGAGGCCGGCCTGGTATTCGCCGGCTACGACTTCTGCGACCAGACCGACCCGTTCGAGGCCGGCATCGGCTTCGCCGTGGCCGCCGACAAGGCCGCCGACTACATGGGCAAGGCCGCGCTGGAGCGCCGCCGCGCGCAGCCGATGCGGGCGCTGGTCGGGCTCGACATCGAGGGCCACGAGTGCATCTACCACGGCGACCCGGTCTACATCGGGCGCGCCAAGATCGGCGAGGTCACCAGCGCGACGCGCTCGCCGGTGCTTGACCGCAACATCGCGTTGGCTCGCCTCGACATCAGCGCCTGTGCACTCGGCACAGCGGTCGAGGTCGGCAAGCTCGACGGGCTGCAGAAGCGTATCGGCGCCAACGTCGTCCGCTTCCCGCATTACGACCCCGAGAA
Organism: Klebsiella pneumoniae; assembly: GCA_945897555.1. GTDB lineage: Bacteria > Pseudomonadota > Gammaproteobacteria > Burkholderiales > UBA3065 > UBA3065. The sequence goes on from CAMDGF010000047.1 coordinate 3,546, forward strand.
GACGCGTGTGCGCGCCTGACAACTTCTTACAGCAGAGGTAACCCGTAGGGGGTAACCCCACAGGGCGATTGCCCGAGGCGCTCGCCCTTAACAGAATCCTTGCCACATCAAGACGTCGAGAGACGCGGAACCCATAGGAGGCAGTCCATGCAACGCAACTCGATCCTCAACGAACGCCACCGCCAGCTGGGCTCCAAGCTCGACGGCGACACTTGGAACAACATGCCGATCCCGTGGAGCTACCACTCGGACGCGCATGAAGAGGTCATCGCCACCCGCACCCGCGCTGGCCTCTACGACGTCAGCGCGCTCAACATCGTCAACGTCAGCGGGCCAGATGCCGAGTCGGTGATCGACCAACTCGTCACCATCGACGTCACCCGTCTCAAGCCGGGCAGCGCCCGGCTCGCCGCCGAGGTGAACGAGGCCGGCGCGCTGGTCGACGACATCATGGTCATCCGCGACGCCGCCGACCGTTTCCGCCTGTCGCACGGCAGTGGCGCCACGCCCAGCACGTTGGCCAAACTGGCCGCCGGGCGCAACGTCAAGGTCGAGTCGGACCAGGACGTGCACATCCTGTCGCTGCAGGGCCCGCTCTCGGCCAAGGTGCTGCAGCCGCACGCCAGCGTCAAACTGGGTGACATCGCCTACTTTCACCACGCCGAGGCGACTCTGTTCGGCAAGAAGGTGGCCATCGGCCGCGGCGGCTACTCCGGCGAACTCGGCTACGAAGTCTGGTGCAAGGCAGCAGATGCCGTGTCACTGTGGGACTCGATCCTGGAAGCCGGCAAGCCCCACGGCGTCATCGCCTGCTCCTGGAACACGCTGGACCTGACCCGGGTCGAAGCCGGGCTGCTGTTCTTCCCCTTCGAGATGCCAGAGGGCGATACCACGCCGTGGGAAGTCAACATGGACTGGGCGGTCGACCTCGACAAGAAGGGTGACTACATCGGCAAGGCCGCGGTGCTGGCATCGAAGGGCAAGGAGCGCGTCAAGCAGGCCGGCATGCTGGTTCGCCACCATGCCGCGGTCGAGGCGGGTGCGCCGATCTATGACGGCAAGGACAAGGTCGGTGTCGTCACCACCGCCTCCTACAGCCGTCTGCTCATGCAATCCCTGGCCATGGTGCATCTCAACAAGGCCAAGGCCGTTATCGGGTGCACCTACACCATCCACAGCAAGGACGGCGAGTTCTCGGCACT
>CAMDGF010000048.1 GCA_945897555.1 Klebsiella pneumoniae
GTGTCCGTTACCACACCGTCCGCGGGTCGCTCGACACCGCCGGCGTCAAGGACCGCAAGCAGTCGCGCTCGAAGTACGGCGCCAAGCGGCCCAAAGCCTGATAGAGGTCCACCATGCCACGTCGTCGCGAAGTACCCAAGCGCGTCATCCTCGCCGACCCGAAGTTCGGTAGCGTTGACCTCACCAAATTCATCAACGTCCTCATGCTCGATGGCAAGAAGGCCGTTGCCGAGCGCATCGCCTACGGTGCACTCAACAACATCTCAAGCAAGACCGGCAAGGACCCGCTCGAGGTCTTCAATATGGCCGTGAGTAATGCCAAGCCGATGGTCGAGGTCAAGAGCCGTCGCGTCGGGGGTGCCAACTACCAGGTCCCGGTCGAGGTCCGCCCGTCCCGTCGCGCTGCACTGGCCATGCGCTGGCTGCGCGATTCCGCGCGCAAGCGTGGCGAGAAGTCGATGGACGCGCGCTTGGCCGCCGAACTGATCGAAGCTGCAGAGAACCGTGGCGGCGCCATCAAGAAGCGGGAAGAGGTGCACCGCATGGCTGAAGCTAACAAGGCTTTCTCGCACTTCCGATTCTGACCGGATTCATCCGAACCGATCCACCCGCCTCCAAGGACCGTACCGTGGCCCGCACCACTCCCATCGAGCGTTACCGCAACATCGGCATCTCGGCTCACATCGACGCCGGCAAGACCACCACCACCGAGCGCATCCTGTTCTACACAGGAGTCAACCACAAGATCGGTGAGGTGCATGAGGGTGCCGCCACGATGGACTGGATGGAGCAGGAGCAAGAGCGCGGCATCACCATCACCTCGGCCGCCACGACCTGTTTCTGGAAGGGCATGGCGGGCAAGTTCCCCGAGCATCGCATCAACATCATCGACACGCCGGGCCACGTCGATTTCACCATCGAAGTCGAGCGCTCCATGCGCGTGCTTGACGGCGCCTGCATGGTGTATTGCGCAGTCGGCGGCGTGCAACCGCAGTCGGAAACGGTGTGGCGTCAGGCCAACAAGTACCGGGTCCCGCGTCTGGCCTTCGTCAACAAGATGGACCGTCAGGGTGCCGATTTCTTCAAGGTGCACGACCAGATGCGGTCGCGCCTCAAGGCCAACCCGATCCCGATCCAGATCCCGGTCGGCGCCGAAGACAATTTCACTGGCGTCATCGACCTAATCAAGATGCGCTCGATCATTTGGGACGAAGCCAACCAAGGCACCCAGTTCGAATACGGCGAGATCCCCGCCGAACTCCAGGCCAAGGCCGCGGAGTGGCGGGAGAAGATGCTCGAGGCGGCAGCTGAAGCCTCTGAGGAGATGATGGAGAAGTATCTCGGTGAGGGCGACCTGACTGAGGAAGAGCTCAAGCAGGCGTTGCGCGAGCGCACCGTCAAGGGCGAGATCGTGCCGATGCTGTGTGGCTCGGCATTCAAGAACAAGGGTGTGCAGGCCATGCTCGACGCCGTCGTCGAGCTGCTGCCGTCGCCGGTGGACATCCCGCCGGTGTCGGGTACCGACGAGAAGGACAATGCGGACAGTCGTAAGGCCGACGATGCCGAGAAGTTCTCGGCGCTGGCCTTCAAGCTCATGACCGACAAGTTCGTCGGGCAGCTCACCTTCATCCGCGTCTACTCGGGCGTCATCAAGACCGGCGATTCGGTCTACAACCCGATCAAGGGTAAGAAGGAGCGGATCGGCCGTCTGGTGCAGATGCACGCCAACAAGCGTGAGGAGATCGATGAAGTGCGCGCCGGCGACATCGCCGCAGCCATCGGTCTGTCGCAAGTCACCACCGGTGAGACGCTGTGTGACCCGGACCGCGTGATCACGCTCGAGCGCATGGAATTCCCGGAGCCGGTGATCCACGTCGCTGTCGAACCCAAGACCAAGGCCGACCAAGAGAAGATGGGCTTGGCGTTGGGCCGCCTCGCGCAAGAGGATCCGTCGTTCCGTGTGCGTACCGACGAAGAATCCGGCCAGACCATCATCTCGGGGATGGGCGAACTCCACCTCGAGATCATCGTCGACCGCATGAAGCGCGAGTTCAACGTCGAGGCCAACGTCGGTGCGCCGCAAGTGGCCTACCGCGAAGCCATCCGTGGTTCGGTCGAGATCGAAGGCAAGTTCGTCAAGCAGTCGGGCGGCCGCGGCCAGTACGGCCACGTCTGGCTCAAGCTCGAGCCGGCCGAAGCCGGCAAGGGCTTCGAGTTCGTCGACGCCATCAAGGGCGGCACGGTACCGCGCGAGTACATCCCCGCGGTCGAAAAGGGCCTGATCGACTCGCTGGGCAACGGCGTGCTCGCCGGCTTCCCGGTTGTCGACATCAAGGCGACTCTGTTCGACGGTTCGTACCATGACGTCGACTCCAACGAGAACGCATTCCGCATGGCCGCCTCGATGGCCTTCAAGGACGGCTGCCGCAAGGCACAGCCGGTCCTGCTCGAGCCGATCATGGCGGTCGAGGTGGAGACCCCTGAGGAAAAGATGGGCGATGTGATGGGCGATTTGTCGTCCCGCCGTGGTGTCATCCAGGGTATGGACGACATGCCGGGTGGCGGCAAGGCCGTACGTTGTGAGGTGCCGCTGTCGGAGATGTTCGGCTACTCCACCACGCTGCGCTCCCTGACCCAGGGTCGCGCCACGTATTCGATGGAATTCAAGCACTACTCGGAAGCGCCGCGCAATGTTGCCGACGCCATCATCAACAAGAAGTAATCACCCAAGTACCCAGGAGCACTCATCATGGCAAAGGAAAAGTTCGAGCGGACCAAGCCGCACGTGAATGTGGGGACGATTGGTCACGTGGACCATGGCAAGACGACTTTGACGGCGGCGATCACGACGATCCTGTCGAAGAAGCATGGTGGTGAGGCCAAGGGTTACGCGGATATTGATTCGGCGCCGGAGGAGAAGGCGCGCGGGATCACGATCAACACGGCGCACGTGGAGTACGAGACGGACGCGCGTCACTACGCGCACGTTGACTGTCCGGGTCACGCGGATTATGTGAAGAACATGATCACGGGTGCTGCGCAGATGGACGGTGCGATCCTGGTGGTGTCGGCTGCTGATGGTCCGATGCCGCAGACGCGCGAGCACATTCTGCTGGCGCGTCAGGTGGGTGTGCCTTACATCATCGTGTTCATGAACAAGGCTGACATGGTCGACGATGCTGAGTTGCTTGAGCTGGTCGAGATGGAAGTCCGTGAGCTGCTGAGCAAGTACGATTTTCCGGGTGATGACATTCCGATCGTGATCGGTTCGGCGCTGAAGGCGCTGGAGGGTGACACGTCGGACATCGGTGAAGGCGCGATCATGAAGTTGGCGGATGCGCTGGACAGTTACATTCCGACGCCGGAGCGTGCGATCGACAAGCCGTTCCTGCTGCCGATCGAAGACGTGTTCTCGATCTCGGGTCGTGGCACAGTGGTGACGGGTCGTGTTGAGCGTGGCATCGTCAAGGTGGGTGAGGAAATCGAGATCGTGGGTATCAAGCCGACGGTCAAGACCACCTGTACGGGTGTTGAGATGTTCCGCAAGCTGTTGGATCAGGGTCAGGCGGGTGACAACGTGGGTGTGTTGCTGCGTGGTACGAAGCGTGAGGATGTGGAGCGTGGTCAGGTGCTGGCCAAGCCGGGCAGCATCACGCCGCACACCAAGTTCTCGGCTGAGATCTATGTGCTGAGCAAGGACGAGGGGGGTCGTCACACGCCGTTCTTCAATGGCTACCGCCCGCAGTTCTATTTCCGCACGACGGATGTGACGGGTGCGATCGAGTTGCCGGAGGGCACCGAGATGGTGATGCCTGGCGACAACGTGTCGATCAAGGCTGCGCTGATCGCGCCGATCGCGATGGAAGAGGGTCTGCGCTTCGCCATCCGCGAAGGCGGCCGCACCGTCGGCGCCGGCGTCGTCGCCAAGATCATCGAGTAA
>CAMDGF010000049.1 GCA_945897555.1 Klebsiella pneumoniae
CCCATGCAACAACGTTCCCAAGCGGTGCTCCCCGCCGCCCCGAGCGCAAGATCGGCATCGCGCATCAGTTCCGCCATGTTGTTCACGTTCACCATGATCTTGGTCTTCAGCCGCATGCCTCGCGCCTGAGTCTGCACCGCCTCAATCCACGGGGCGCTTGCACCAAGCACCACCGTCACCCGCGTATCAGCAGGCAGGGCCGCTGAGTCGAGCGCGGCCAAGGCTACTCCAGTGACGTTGTCTGCGTCCACGCCACCCATCGTAACGAGGATGTCGCGGCATTGGCCATCTTTGCGTCGAGCTAGGCTGGCGGCGCGTAATGCTGCGAATTCGGGCCTCAGCAGGGCGTACTCGGGGCCGATGAGCCTTTGACAATGGGGCGGCACGAGGTCGTCGTAGTCGCTTGAGCTGCGCCCCAGGTTCTGATCGAGCAGCACGTCACAGTCATGGGCCCGGTTCGCAAGGTCATCGATGGCAAACATCTTCCTGCACGACGAGCGTAACGCGCGCTCCCATCTGGCGCCTAAGGCATAGTGGTCGACCACGATCCAGCCCAGTGGGGTGTCGGGAGCGATCAGACCGGCGGTCAGCGCCGCATCCTCCTCCTCGCTGGTGCCTAGCCATCCGCCGTAGTCGCTCCGCAAGACGTCGGCACCTCTATGGGTTGAGAGGCTCTCGCCCACCGGCAGGCGGTGCACAGTGTAGCCGCGGCCCTCAATCAGGTCGCACAGGTGGCCGACATGTTCACGACATACAAAACTGCAATCGGCACCCTCGACGCGCAACCTGTCGGCGAGCGTGAGACACCGCATCACGTGCCCGGCGCCTATGAGCAAAGAAGCGTCCACCCTGAACAAAAAGGAGGGGTTCGCCACTCTGCGTGTCCTGATCAGGTCGCGCTAGTGCCGGAAGCCGCCCCAGGCGCTGCGGTTCCAGCTGCTCTGCAGAGTGGGGGGCCATCTGCGTTCGAGGGCAGGCCCTCGCCGGGTGAGACAGACTCGCGGGTCGACATCAACGCGCTGTGCTGCAGTTCGGCGCGTACCCAGTCGGCTTCGGTGTCGATGTCCACCACGCGCCAGTTTGGTAGCAGCAGACCCAGCGACCGGTCGTGAACCCGCGGGTTGCTCATCCAGGCGTTGCGCCGCCCCCAGTAGAACTGTCCGGCATCGTGAAAAGCCGGTTCGAGGTCCTGCGTGCGCGTGAGTTCGTGTGCCGGATACATCGGCGACATCGTCCCGTCCGGGTCACGCCGCAACGCTCGTTGCACTGCGGCCCGGAACTCGGTCGTTGCGAAGCAGTAGTCATGCGTGGATGTCCTGAGCGCGGCGAAAGCATCTTGAAGGTCTGCGGCACGTAAAAATGGCGCGCATGGGTAGATGCAGCAGACGTAGTCGAACCGCCAACCCAGTGACTCGCAGCGCAGGATCGCATCTGCGATGACCGGTACCGTGGGCGTGTGATCGTCGGCGAGCGCTGATCCACGCCTGAACGGCACCTCGGCGCCCCACTTTTCCGCGATCGTTGCGATCTCGTCGTCGTCGGTGGAGACCACCACGTGCTCGAACAGTCCGCTCTCCTGCGCCGTGGCGATCGCATGGGCGATCATCGGTTTGCCGGCGAATGGCCGGACGTTCTTGCGCGGGATGCGCTTGCTGCCACCGCGCGCGGGGATCACCGCGATATTCATGGCATGAGCGCGTCGCGCAATGCGCTCACCACGCTACCAAGCTGCCCCGCGCTGAGCCCCGGATACATCGGCAGGCTGATGGCCTGGGCGTAGTAGCGCTCGGCTTCCTCGAAGTCCCCAGAGCGGAAGCCCAGCGCAGCGTAGTACGGATGCCGTGGCACCGGGATGTAGTGCAGGTTCACCCCGATGCCCGCACTGCGCAGACGCTCGAACACGCTGCGGTGGGAGGGCGCCACTCCGTTCGTCCGCAAGCGCACCACGTAGAGGTGATAAGCCGAGTGGGTATCAGGATGCTGCCACGGTAGCGTGAGCGGGAGGCCGGCCAGATGCTCGTTGTAATACGCCGCGATGGCATGCCGCCGGGCGACATACTCGTCCAAACGCGACATCTGGCTCAGGCCGAGTGCGGCCTCGAGGTCGGTCATGCGGTAGTTGTAGCCGAGGTCGGTCTGCTCGTAGTACCAGGGGCCGTCCGGCTCGCGTGTCATGTGCGTCGGCTCGCGTGTGATGCCGTGGTTGCGCAGCAGGGCCATCCGCTGGGCCAGTTCAGGGGCATTGGTGGTGGCCATGCCGCCCTCGGCCGAGGTCACGATCTTGACCGGGTGGAAGCTGAACACCGTGATGTCGCTGTAGCGGCAGTTGCCCACTGGCTCGCCGCAGTAGCGCGCCCCGATGGCATGCGAGGCATCCTCGATGATGCGGAACCCGTATTTTTGGCTCAGCGCATGTATGGCAGCCATGTCGCAGGGCTGGCCAGTCAGATGCACCGGCACCACCACCTTGGGCAAGGTGCCCGTGCGCTCGGCAGCCTCGAGCTTGGCTGAGAGCCGCTCCGCGCTCATGTTGTAGGTGCGCGGGTCGATGTCGACAAAATCCACCTGCGCCCCACAGTAGCGCGCGCAATTGGCGCTGGCTACAAAGGTGATCGGGCTGGTCCAGAGGATATCGCCGGGGCCGAGGCCCAGCGCCATGCAGGCGATGTGCAGCGCCGAGGTGGCACTGTTGGCGGCCACGGCGTGAGCGGCCCCGCAATAGTCCGCAACAGCCCGCTCGAAGGCCGGCACCTGTGGCCCCTGCGTCAGAAAATCCGACTGCAGCACCGCCACCACCGCCTCGATATCGGCCTGCGTGATGTCTTGCCGGCCGTAAGGGATCATGGTTTCGGTAGCGGCCCGATGTGCTGAGCGATCAGTTCACGCAACTGGCCCACCGAGAGAAAGTCCGGATTGGTGCCGCTGTTGTAGGCGTAACCCACGGGAACCGGTCGGGCTCCGCGCGCGTTGCAGTATGTCGACACGCAGTGCTCGCCGGCCGAGGGCAGGATGGCGTAGTAGCGCCCCAGGTCCACGGTGTTGAGGCTGTCGCTCGAGGTGATCATCTCCTCGTGGATCTTCTCGCCGGGGCGCACCCCGATGATCTCCTGCCGGCACTCCGGGCCGATGGCCGTCGCCACGTCGGTGATGCGATAGCTGGGGATCTTCGGCACAAAGATCTCCCCGCCCTGCGCGTTCTCGAGTGCCCAGAGCACCATGTCTACCCCTTCCTGGAGCGTGATGTTGAAGCGCGTCATCGCCGGGTCGGTGATTGGCAGCACGCCGGTTTTGGCGCGCTCCATGAAAAAGGGGATCACCGAGCCGCGGCTGCCCATCACGTTGCCGTAGCGCACCACGCTGAAGCGTAGATCACGCGAGCCTCGGATATTGTTGGCTGCGGTAAAAAGTTTGTCGGAGCAGAGCTTGGTCGCGCCGTAGAGATTGATCGGCGCAGCGGCCTTGTCGGTAGAAAGCGCAACGACCCGCCTGACCCCAGCATCCAGACACGCTTCGATGAGGTTCTGCGCGCC
>CAMDGF010000050.1 GCA_945897555.1 Klebsiella pneumoniae
CCGGTATCGAGCCAGGCATCGCCGCGGCCGAGCACCTGCACGTCGAGCTCGCCGTGCTCCAAGTAGACGCGGTTGAGGTCGGTGATCTCCAGCTCGCCGCGCGGGCTCGGCTTGAGCGCTCGCGCCCGCTCGACCACCTGCGCGTCGTAGAAGTAGAGGCCGGTGACGGCGTAGCGGCTCTTCGGCTGCGGCGGCTTCTCCTCGAGGCTCACCGCCCGGCCCTCGGCGTCAAAGGCCACCACGCCGTAGCGCTCCGGGTCGGTGACCGGGTAGGCAAACACGGTAGCGCCATCGGCGCGCGCATCGGCCGCCTGCAAACGCTGCTGCAGCTGGTGGCCATAGAACACATTGTCGCCGAGCACCAGCGCGCTCAGCCCATCGCCCACAAAGTCAGCGCCGATGATGAAGGCCTGCGCCAGCCCGTCCGGGCTCGGCTGCACCGCATAATCGATGCGCATGCCCCACTGCTTGCCATCGCCCAACAGTTGCTCAAAGCGGGGGGTGTCTTGCGGTGTGCTGATGATCAGCACCTCGCGCATGCCACCCAGCATCAGCGTGCTGAGCGGGTAGTAGATCATCGGCTTGTCGTAGACCGGCAACAGCTGCTTGGAGAGCGCCAGCGTGGCCGGATGCAGCCGGGTGCCAGCGCCGCCAGCGAGGATGATGCCTTTGCGTTCTGTCGCAGTCACTTTGTGGTCACTTCCCGCTCATCTTGCCCACCGCCCGGCCACTTCGACCGCCTATCCGGAGCCTCATCGGCCCGCTTGGATACGCGCTTCAGCTTTGAGGCCGACCCTGCAGCTCAACCCGCGCTGCCAGCCAGGCATCCACAGCATCGCGCCAGTCCGCGCGGGCAAAACCGAATACGGAATCGAGTTTGGCACAGTCCAGCCGAGAATTGAGCGGTCGCCGGGCTGGCGTGGGGTAGTCCACCGTGGGGATGGCGTGGATGGCACGGGTCACCAACGGAATATCCCTGAGGCGCGCGCCCTCCAACAGATGCGTGGCGTAGCCATGCCAGGAGGTCTCGCCCGCCAACGCGGCGTGGTAAGTACCGTGCACCGTGGGGTCATCAAGGCGGGTGAGGAGATGCGCGGTGAGCGCCGCCAGCCACTCGGCAGAGGTCGGCGCGCCGACCTGGTCGGCCACCACCTTGAGCGCCTCGCGCTCGGTGAACAGCCGCAGCATGGTGGCGGCGAAGTTGCCGCCCTCCTGGCCAAACACCCAGCTGGTGCGCAAGATCACGTGGCGGCAGCCGCTGGCACGGATGCCCTGCTCGCCGAGCAGCTTGGTGGCGCCGTAGACCGACTGCGGCGCCGGTTCGTCGTCCTCGCGCCATGGGCGTTCGCCGCTGCCGTCGAATACGTAATCGGTCGAATAATGGACCAGCCAGGCACCCACGCGGGCCGCGGCCTGCGCGATGGCAGCCGGCGCATCGGCATTCACGATGCGAGCGAGGTCGGGCTCCGACTCCGCTCGGTCTACAGCGGTGTAGGCCGCGGCGTTGATGACGACATCAGGCTGCAACGCAGCCACGGTCGAGGCGACACTGGCCGGATCACAGAGATCACCGCAAAGTGCACCCGCTCGGGCAGCAAGATCTGCAGCCCACTCGCTGGCACCAACTCTCGGCCGTACCAGTCCGTTGCGATCTAGAGCGGTCAGTTCGTGGCCGGAGAGAGGGCCCCGTCGCAACGCCCGCCCGACCTGCCCATTGGCGCCCAAAAGCAGTACGCGCATCACCAATTGGCCTTAAACATGTGCATGACGCGGCCGTGAGAAATCCACCATGCGAGATTGAACGGCGGTGATCATTCGTAGTGATAGCGACAGGCAATGACCACCAGCGCACCGGCATCCACACAGTAGACAAGGCGATGAGTCTCGTCGATGCGCCTCGACCAGAAACCGGACAGGTTCTCGCGCAGCGGCTCCGGCTTGCCGATGCCCTCGAACGGGTCGCGCAGGCTGTCCCAGATCAGCGCATTCAGGCGCCGCAAGGTCTTGCGATCTTGCCCTTGCCAGTACTCGTAATCGCCCCAAGCGGCCAGAGTCCATGTCAGCCTGAGCGGGCCCTGTTCACCCGACATCCGCCGTCAGCCGGCATCGGCCAGATCACGCTCCGCCACCTGCGTCTGCCGATACTGCTCGATCGAGCGCGCAAGATGAGCGGCGTTGGCCGGCGACTTCAGCAGATGGACGGTCTCCATCAGGCCATTAAAAGTGTCGAGAGACATCACGACCGCATCCGGGGCATCCCTGCGCGCGATGACCGTGTAGTCCGCATCGTCGATGACCTGGTCGATCACACTTTTGAGGCTGCTGCGCGCCTCGGAAAAATTCACCACACGCATCTGACGTAATCTCGATATTGTACGGGTAATGGTACAAGTCTACGGCTGTCGGGCAGCCCACGCAAGCCGACCGCCATCGAGCGCACCGGCGCTCGCTAGCGGGCCCGAGTCAGCCGCGGTCACCGTAGTTCGCCGCCACCCACTCCCGATACGCCCCGCTCTGCACATCGGCCACCCACTGCGGGTGGTCGAGATACCACTGCACCGTCTTGCGGATGCCGCTGGCAAAGGTCTCGGCCGGCCGCCAGCCGAGTTCGCGCTCGATCTTGCGCGCGTCGATGGCGTAGCGGCGGTCATGGCCGGGCCGGTCGGTTACGTAGGTGATGAGCCGCCGGTAACTGCCGGCCGGGTCGGGGCGCAGCTCATCCAGCAGGTCGCACAGCGTGTGCACGATGTGCAGGTTGGGCATCTCGTTCCAGCCGCCGATGTTGTAGGTCTCGCCCACCCGGCCCGCCTCGAGCACGCGACGGATGCCCGAGCAATGGTCGGCCACATAAAGCCAGTCGCGCACGTTCATACCGTCGCCGTAGATCGGCAGCGGCTTGCCGGCCAGCGCGTTGACGATCATCAGCGGAATGAGCTTCTCGGGGAACTGGTACGGGCCGTAGTTGTTGCTGCAGTTGGTGGTGAGCACCGGCAGGCCGTAGGTGTGGTGCCAGGCACGCACCAGGTGGTCAGATGCCGCCTTGCTCGCCGAGTACGGGCTGTTGGGCTCGTAGGGGTGCGTCTCGGCAAAGGGCGCGTCGTCCACACCAAGGCTGCCGTAGACCTCGTCGGTGCTCACATGCAAGGAGCGGAAGTCGCTCTTGGCGTCGCCCTCAAGGGTGCCCCAGTACGCCCGCGCCGCTTCCAACAGCGCAAAGGTGCCCTCGACATTGGTGCGGACGAAGGCGCCGGGGCCGTGGATGCTGCGATCAACATGGCTCTCGGCAGCAAAGTGGACGATGGCCCGCGGCCGGTATTCGGCCAGCAAGCGCTCGACCAGCGCGCGGTCGCAGATATCGCCGTGCACAAACACATGGCGCGGGTCGTTGGCGAGCGGCGCCAGCGTCTGCAGGTTGCCGGCGTAGGTGAGGGCATCGAGGTTGACGATGCGCTCGCCAGCGCTTTCCGTTTGGCTGCGCGCCAG
>CAMDGF010000051.1 GCA_945897555.1 Klebsiella pneumoniae
GCCGTCGCCTGGGTGCGCTACAGCAAGTTCATCGCGCCCATATCCGTGTGGTGCAACTGGTTCGCCTGGTCGCCGGTTCTGGCCATCGGCTCGGGCCTTGCCAGTGGCTACATCCTCGGGGCCCTGTTCCCGGCCGATGCAGCGATAAATACCTGGCAGATCACCTTGATGGACCTCAGCTTCATCAAGGCTGGCTTGCTGTTGCGCATCAATTCCACCTTCGTGCTCGGCACCGTGATCCTGCTCGGCGTTTTCGCCGTGCAGCACGGCGGCATCCTGCGCTCGGCGCGCACCACCATGATCCTCGGCATCACCGCGCTGATCCCGCTGATGCTGATCGCGCTGGTGCCGCTGCTCGGTGGCGGCCTGCCGACAGAACACTTCTCGCCGATGGTGCCGATCGCTCATGACGCCGCCGGAAACGTGATCGACGGCGAGTGGAACATGGCCGGCATAACGCTGATGGCTGGTGGCTTGTTCATCGCGGCGTGGTCGACCTACGGCTTCGAGACCGCGGTCTGCTACACCCGTGAGTTCCGCGATCCCAAGCGCGACACCTTCAAGGCGATCCTTTTCTGCGGCCTGTTGTGCATCGTCGTCTTCACGCTGGTGCCGTTGGCATTTCAGGGCCACCTTGGCCTCGGCAAGGTGGTGACCGCGGCGGTGCTGGATGACGCTGGTGCAGTTGTGACCCCGGCTGTCTACGACGGCATGCTCGCGCCAGACATCTACAGCGGTATGGGTGTGGCGAACGTCATGTCGCAGATGGTCGGTGGTGGCGAGGTGGTGGCCAACGTCCTGGTGGTCATGCTCGTGTTGGCGGTGCTGCTTTCGATCATGACCTCGATGTCTGGATCTTCGCGCACCCTCTACCAAGCCTCGGTAGATGGCTGGCTGCCACGCTATCTCTCGCATGTGAACGAACACGGTGCACCGACCCGTGCGATGTGGACCGACCTTGGCTTCAATTTGATCCTGTTGATGTTATCCGACTACGTGTTCGTGCTTGCGGCGTCGAATGTCGGTTACATCATCTTCAATTTCCTTAATCTGAACGCCGGTTGGATACACCGCATGGACCGTCCCAACTGGGCACGACCGTTCCGCGCGCCGACCGTCATCCTCGCGATCGGTGGCGTACTCAGCTTCGTCAACTTGGCGTTGATGGGTCTCGGTGCGGACATCTACGGTGCCGGCACGCTGACAGCGGGTCTGGTGTTTGCGGCCTTGATCATCCCGGTCTTCCTGTACCGGCACTATGCGCAGGACAAGGGCGTGTTTCCGAAGGAGATGGCCGAAGACATGCATATGGGCGACGACGACGGTGCCAAGCGCGCAGGCATACTGCCCTATGTGGTTCTGGCCGCGGGTGTGCTGGTGGTGATTGTTGCAAACACAGTGGCGGTCTATTAACCCACCGCGCTGAGCGTTCTGTCTGAAGGGGTCCGGTGACTTGCGTCATCGGACCCTCTTTTTGGGGCTGATGCTCCGTCTTTTGGCGGCTCCTCCAACGCTCGATCGGCTGAGGATCCGGATAGCCAAGCTTTGGGGCTTCAGGCAACTTCATGATCACCTTGCGCCAACTCGTTACGCATTTTGGTAAGCCCGGCCGGGTCGATGCCATTTTTTTGCGGCCGGGCCGAAAGCAACGCGCGGTCGCAGTGGAACGCACGGAGGCCATGGTCGGCCTCGGGCTCGCCGGCGACCGCTCCGCCGCGGCACGGCAGGCTGATTCAAAACGCCGCCGGCAGGTCACACTGATCCAGGCCGAGCATCTGGTTGCCGTGGCGTCTTTCTTGGAAAAGCCGGCGATCGACCCCGCGGACCTGCGTCGCAACATCGTTGTCTCAGGGCTCAACCTGCTCGCCGCGCGTTCGCCGATGCGCGATCAGGCGCTGCGGCTAGTATTCGGCAGAGCTCCGGACGCCCCCGACGCCGTGGTCTTTGAGGTCACCGGCCCCTGCGAGCCCTGTTCTGCCATGGAGACGGCACTGGGCTTCGGCGGTTACAACGCCATGCGGGGCCACGGCGGCATCACCGCCAAGGTGCTGCGTGCGGGTTGGGTCGAGGTCGGAATGTCGGTGTGGGTGGTCGAGTCAGCCGATGCTCAGACGCCCGATTCGTCACGGCGGAGCCCCCCGACCCAAACGCCGTAAACGCGCTCGGTCAGCCGCCGCATGCGCGGCAGCCGTTCCCGGGTGAGTCCGAGCACCTGATCGGCAGTCTGAACCCCTTCGGGGCGGGTGCCTTTCATCGCCTCGGCGACCTCGGGTGCGCCGCTCTCGCACCACACGCTGATGGTCGGTTCGTCCATCTCGATGTGGCACTGCATACCGAAGCTCGGGCCGATGGCGAACATCTGGTTATCGCAGAGCGGGCTGCTGGCGAGGCGTATTGCTCCCGGCGGGATGCTGAAGGTCTCGCCGTGCCACTGGAACACGTCGAACTCGGAAGCATCGCCTAGCCACTGCCGCGCCGCGTCGTTGGGTTGAGGATGGATGGTGTGCCAGCCGATCTCCTTGGCGGGTTCTCCGCGGCTGCAGTTGGTACTCACCGTGCCGCCGAGCGCCTGGCTCATGAGCTGCCCCCCCAGGCAGTGACCGATCAGCGGCATGCCGCCAGTATGTGCCTGACGGATCAGTTCGAGCAGGGGGGCGATCCAGGGCAGTGGGTCGTTGACGCTCATCGGGCCCCCCATCATGCCGATCCCGCTGAAGCCCTCGGGGCTGGATGGTACCGGGGCGCCCTGGTCGATGCGGATCTCCGTCCAGGGGATGCCCTGACTGGTGAGCCAGTCGGCAAAGTAAGCAGGGCCATCGATGGTGGCAAAGCGAAAGATGGCAACGGGCTTCAAGGCGGGTTCTCCAGAGGGTGTGAGTGAGCGTTGGGGCGTGCCATGGCCAGCTCTCTGTCAGTTGGCGGTAGGACGCGCCAGTGGGTTTGACTCCACCGCGGCCAGCCAGCGGCGGAGCGCCAGGGCAAGATCTTTGCTGGAGAAGCCGCAGGCCTCACCGCTGAACCAGCGTGCGCTCTCCATGCGCATCAGCAGTGCCTCCGCGGTCTCGGCCAGTTCGACTGGCAGACCGGGCCCCAGATCGAGAAGGACGCGTCGCCATTCCAGACAGAAGCGGTCGACGTCGAGCCGCTCGGCCTCGAAGTCGTCGAGTAGGCGGCGCAATCGGTCAGTGGGCATGAGAGGCTCCTCGGGCGGGGGCGTGGCGGCGCGGCGTAAGATACGCCGATGACGCGCA
>CAMDGF010000052.1 GCA_945897555.1 Klebsiella pneumoniae
ATGTGCGGGCCGCATTTCTGCTCGATGAAGATCACGCAGGACGTGCGCGACTACGCTGCGAGCCAGGGCTTGGCGGAGGAAGAGGCGCTGAAGAAGGGGATGGAGGTGAAGGCGGTGGAGTTTGTGAAGGGCGGGGGGGAGGTTTACAAGGCGCTCTAGCCCGACGTCTTCGGGCGCACGGGTTGCCGGTTTCGACGGGGTTAAGATTGCGAAACCCCGGTTGAGGCGATGCCTGTGTCCGAACCCGCTCCCTGCCCCTTCTGCAACATCCCAAGCGACCGCATCGTCGGTCGGCAGGGCACCGCCTTCGCCATCCGCGATGCCTTCCCCATCTCGCCCGGCCACACGCTGATCATCCCTCGGCGGCACGTCGGCTCGCTGTTCGGCATCCCCGGCAGCGACCTTCTCGACCTACTGCAACTGCTGGCGCAGACCAAGGCCGCGCTCGACCGTGAGTTCCAGCCGGACGGCTACAACATCGGCGTCAACGACGGCGCTGCCGCCGGCCAGACGGTGCCGCACCTGCACATCCACCTAATACCGCGCTACCAAGGCGACCAGCCCGACCCGCGCGGCGGCGTGCGCTGGATCTTTCCGGACAAGGCGGATTACTGGTCGTGAGCACAACACCAGGGTCGCAACAGGCAGAGGAGACGCTCGCCTTGCTCAGTAGCATTAGGCGCGCGCCTGGACAGGTGGGCGACTATGCGCCGCACAAGCCGCTGATGCTGCTTTTAGCGCTCGCCCGCGTCCAGCAGGGCAAGAACCGTCTGACGACCTTTCGCGAGGTCGAGCCTGAGTTGAAGGGCCTGCTCCAGGAATTCGCCCGCAGCGATGCGGAGAAAACCCGGCATCTGCCCTACTGGCGGCTCAAGAACGATCACGCCGGAAGACTCTGGGAGGTGCGCGACTCTGCGGGGCAAATGCACACCAGCGCGGTGGATCCACCCGCCCTAACAGTGCTGCGCACCTCCGATGTCGGGGCGGGCTTCAGCCCACATATCTACGACGCCCTGCGCGGAGACCGGCAACTGGTGGTTCAAGCCGCGCGGGAAATTTTGGACGCAAACTTTCCGGCTTCACTGCACGCAGATATCGCCGAAGCCGTCGGTCTTGACCTGCAAGACGCCACGGAAAGCGTCGCTGCCGGCCAACATATCGACGCCGCTATATCATCGCGGCGCTCCCGCAACCCCGCATTTCGACAAGAGGTTTTGCGAGCTTACGAATACCGGTGCTGCGTGTGCGGGTTCGATCTACGGGTCGGACATATGCCTGCCGGCCTGGAGGCTGCGCACATCCAGTGGCACAACATCGGCGGACCAGACGAGGTGTCGAACGGGCTCGCACTGTGCTCGTTGCATCACAAGCTGTTCGATCTCGGCGCATTCACGGTGGAGCATGCCGATCTGCGAGTGGTGTTCAGCCAACACGCCATCGCCGGCAATCGGGGGTTGGATGGCGAACTCCGCCATCACGGCCGCCCCCTCCTCGCGCCTCAGCAACGCAACATGCGCCCCGGCGAGTCCTACCTCGCCTGGAACCATCGCAACGTGTTCAAGGCACCCGCCCGGACGCTCGACGCCTGAAGCCCTTCAAGCCGCCCGCGACGCCTTCTGCAAAGACTCCCAGCCGAGACATGCCAGCCACACCGTCTTGGGAATGGGTCTGGCGCCGCTGAGGTAGTAGTTGAGCATGCGTCGCGAGACGCCGATGGACCGCGCGGCATGCGCTTGGGTGAGGCCGTGACGCGCCATCCAGCCGATCATGCGTTCGGCGCCGATCCCACCCGCCTGCTCGACGGCGAGGTTGCGCAGATTGTCGGCGGCCATCTCCAGCTCGTCCTCGATCCACACCACGTAGCCCCCGCGTGCATCGACGCGGGCACGGGCGAACAACCCCGGGTCGGACAACGCAGCCAGAGATCGGTGCTTGCGAACCACGGCCGCGAGGTCCACTGGCAGCGCCACTCCATCGGCAAAGGTGAGATCCAGCCGCATGGAGGGACACGCGGTCAGTGCGGCGATGGTGTGCTGTGGTTCGTGGATCATGGGTTGTAAGCCCCGAACACCTTTTCGCAGAGTTCCCGGTTGGCCTTGATCCAGATGAGGGCTTCGGAAATCTCGGTGTCCTTAACAGTGCGGCTGGTCACCACGAGCGTAGCCACATCGACCAGCGCATCCCGGCGGTCGGCAAGCACCACGTGGACGTGAGGCGGAGGATGGTCCGGCACATTCACCCGGATGGACATGTTGGGAAGGCGATGGACAGTAGGCAAGATGGATGTTTGTGCAACAGTTGCACAATGTCAAGGGCGAGATCGCGCCGGCTTGATGCTGACGCGCACGCACTCCGAACGGAATCCAGCAAATGACCAATCCTCTTACCCGCTGTGAAGCACGGGGTTGACGATATGGCCGCACCGGGACCACCCTTGACCCCATGCGCAACCTAGTACTCGCCTTCGCCTGCCTCGCGATACTCGCGGCAACTCCGGCCCGCGCCGACACTGCCGCCGACGAGCGCACAGTCGAGACCCTGATCCGCGAGCAGATCGCCGCCTTTGGCAAGGACGACGGCGAGCGTGCCTTTACCTACGCCGCGCCGGACATCCAGAAGCGCTTCGGCGACCCGGTGAGCTTCATGGCCATGGTGCGAAAGTCCTACGCCGCGGTATACCGACCCAAGTCGCTCAACTTTTTGCAGCCGTCATGGCCAGCGGGCCAGGGGGAAGGCGTCGTGCTGCAGGGAGTTGAGATCACCGATTCCTCTGGCGGCTTTTGGGTCGCCACCTACCAGGTCGAGCGACAGACCGACGGCGAATGGCGCATCGTCGGCTGCGCCTTGCGCCGGCTAGCGGGAATGGCGACCTAGCTCAACCGCCCCAGACCCGCTCCCCGGCCATCAGGTGCGCCAGCGTCTCGCGCTCGCGCACCACCTGTACCGCATCGCCGCACACCATCACCTCGCAGGCACGCGGCCGCGAGTTGTAGTTACTGCTCATGCTCATGCCATAGGCGCCCGCCGACCAGATGGCCAGCAGGTCACCCTCGGCCAGCGCCAAATGCCGCCCGCGCGCCAGAAAATCGCCCGACTCGCACACCGGCCCGACGATGTCCCACTCTTGGGTATCGCCAGCGCGCGGCGCCACCGCTTCCACCCCATGCCACGCCTCGTACA